>JAVVEV010000058.1:0-4512 GCA_032251035.1 Thiogranum sp.
GCTTCAATGAAACCGCAGCTTCACCAAAATAGAGACCCTGCGAACGCTGATGCTCGAGTATTCTGTCGACATCAGGCTCCTCCAGCTTGCCCATATCAACAAGGATGTCGCCGATGATGCGGTCGGCCCATTGCGATCTGCCGGCAAGCAAAGCCTTCCGCTCCGATTGCTCACTGACCGTTTCCAGCCGCGCATTTTCGATATATACGACGTTCTCGTCGCGGGATGATGGCGCCCCGGATGGTTCGGCTAATGTATCGCGGGTCTCGTCAGAATCCCTGTTGAGGATGTCCATTAGATTCTTGATTTTCATATCGACGCTGCCATTTTATCGTGTTTATATTTTCCGCAAATGTCCCAGCACCGGAACGCCCAGCTCCAGCAACAGGTCGTCTCTGGAATGAACCCGGCGAACAATCATCTCAAGGAGAATCGCCAGCCCCAGACCCAGCAACAGCCCGGCAAGAGCGCCCAAAACAACATTCTTCGTCAAGTTCGGAGAAGATGGGTGACCAGGCACATTCGCCTGATCAACGACCGACACATTGGTTTGATCGACCAGGCTTTGCATGCTGGCCGTATTCAACTGTGACAGAGCAGCATTGTAAGTGGACTGTGCGCTCTCGACATTCCTCTGCAGCACTGCGATCCGGTCGTGCTCCTTTTTCAAGTCAAGCACCTGTTGTTTCTGGGCCGCCAACGCAGCGGTAAGGTCATCCTCGCGCGATTGGGCAAGTGCCGCCGCATTATTGATGCCGCTGGTAATCGCATCGAGTTCCGCCTGCAGTCGTCCGCGTGCGGCAGACAACTCGGATGTGATGCGTTTCCGAGCCGGGTGATTTTTCCCATAACTGCTCGACAGCTCTACCAGCTTCCCTTCCAGGGTGCGTATTTCCGACTTGATGTTGCTCACAACCGGATTGCTGAATACCGGCTCAAAGGTCATCAGAGATGCGCCACTTTCAAAGATCTCCCTGAGTTTGTTCTGCTCGGTAACTGCATTCCGGGTTGCCTGCTGAGCGGCTACAAGCTGGCTGGACAACTCCATCAAACGGGAATTTTCCGTGTCCAGTCGCTCATCGGACGACACTATGCCTTCCTGCTGCTGGTATGCCGTCAGTTCTGACTGCGCTTCTTCAAGCTTGCCGCGCAATGCCTTCAGTTGCTGGTCATACCAGATACTGGTCTTGCGTGCGGGATCGATCGTCATTTCGAGATTCGTTGCGATGTAAGCTTCGGCGAAACGGTTGACCATCAGCGCCGCCACCTGCGGATCTGCCGTCGCATATGAAATATCGACGATGCGGCTGCTGAACCTGGGCACGGCTTCTACTCTGTAGCCGACCGCTCGTGCAAGCCAGCCAAAGGCCGAGGTTACGTCGAGCACTTCCCTTTCAGCACCACTCGCTGAGCCAGATGCGGATTTCTCGTTGCCAGATCCACCAGCAGACGATAGCATCCTGCTGACCTTACGCATCACTTCATCAATGATCGTTTTCTCTCCTTCCAGTGCAGCAAGCAGGCGCTCTCGCTCATACCGGCTCAGGCCATTCACGACCTTCTGTGCCACGCTCTGGCTTTTTATGATGTCGATCTGAGTAAAAAGATACGCCTCCTCTTCCAGTGAACGGTCGCCCACTCCCAGGGGATTGGCACTTTTGAAATCGAAATTCACTGAAGTCGAGGCCCGGTAGATATCGGGTGTAAGAAGTGTCACTGCGATAGCAATCAGTACGCATGCGGAAAATATACCCACGATCAGGCGCTGGTGCTTGCGCAGTATGAGGAGAAACTTTCCGATGCTGATTTCATGTGCCGGCATTACAATAGTCCCTGTTGAAATGCTAAAAAAGCCGTTCTTTTACAAAAAGCACATCATTTGCCTTGAGTTCGTCCGTCAGTTCGACATTCACTTTTTCCGTGGATCCGTCGGCGCCGCGGCGGGTAACTTTCATGCCCCGTGTGGAACCACGATCAGTGATACCGCCACCTACCGACAGGGCCTGCATGACTGTCATGCCACGTTCAAGACGGTAGGATCCCGGCCTTTTGACTTCCCCGTGGATGTAAAATGTATCCATCTTCGGAACCAGAATAAAATCGCCTTCCTGGACCTGGATGTTCTGTGTCATGTCACCCGCATAGAACTGCAACAGATCTATCTCGTGCCGTACCTGACGTCCTTCGGGGTTGTTCTTGACCACCACAATAGTGTCGGCCGCATCCTCTTTTACACCGCCCGCCTGGGACAGGAGGTCAACTACCCGGCTTTCGCCAGTTAGTGCATATTCACCCGGTTTGTTCACCTGGCCCATGATAGGGATCTTCTGGCTGACAAACGATTTTACCGCCAACGTGACCTGCGGATTATTTATGAAACCGCGACTTTCCAGCAGTGTCGCAATTTTTTTGCCCGCTGATTCCGGCGTCAGTCCGCGGAGCGCCACGCGTCCAAGCAGCGGATAACCAATCGTTCCATCGTCCTCACTGATCCGCGCCTCAACACTCAGGTCAGGCTGCTCGTACACCATGATCGTTACTGTATCTCCGCCGCCCAGCTTATATTCTTCTGCGGCATAAGCCGGTGAATAACCCACCATGACCAGCAACAGAAACAGCCCTGTCCATTGCGACAATACACGGTTTAACTTGATACTTTTCAGCAACTCACTGTCCATATAGCCCCTTTCCGCAAAATAGCATGCAGTACTTTATATAGCCTAGTTCCATCCTGTCTCACGGCGAGTTAAACAATAGCCCCAAGCGCCGGCAGATGAAAGAAATTTGCCGTCAGCACCAGTAGTTTATGTAAATTCTACCGACATTCCAGGGCGAGGTCGCGTTCAGGCTCCGTCTCTCTACCAGCGCGTCATCCACTCCAGCCCCGCAGCAAATATATCTAGAACAGTATAGAACTTTAGCATATTACGCTCTGATAGTACGGAGATTTAGCTATCCCAGCATGTCTCTAAAAGACGCCACCACTGATGAGGCCCGGCCCGCGTCCCTCCCGCAGAGGTAACTGGCACGTCTGACAGTCGCGCCACCTCAATAGCCCAATCGCTCTGTAATGTTTTCCGGTCAGCTTGTGGACCAGTCGACAAACACGGCCGAAAGTGGCTTCTCCGCCTGCATCTCTATCCGGTTTTGTGACGTCCGTCGCTCGCGGTTCTTCTGTTCGGTCCGACTACCCCGTGACTTTTTTATGCAGTAACCGAGGTAGTCTCAATGCACGCAGTTTTTGCTCGACTTCTCCAGGGCCTCTCCGCAGCCGCTTTCCTAACAGCCTGTATAGGCGAAAGTACCGATTCAGCTTCAACAGACATCATCGATCAGGAACAGGTCCAGGTGAGTGGCGCCGGTATAAAAGGCCCCCTGGCATTTGCAGACGCGAAGCTTTTCGCCTTCGACCCATCCTTTTCTGAGTTTTACGATAAAAATTCGCCCATCTCCTCAACTATCACTTCACAGTACGCCGAGATGAGCGGACTCTCCTCACCGAAAAAACTGAAACCGCCCTTTATTCTGACAATCGGTGGTGCGCATGCCATCGATCTGAATACCGGCACCGCGCCCGTCATTTCCACCCTCGTTACGGTGGTTACTGAGGACATGCTCCAGAAGGTACGCAGTGATTTCACCATAACTCAACCTGTATACGCTTCACCGCTTACATCACTGGCCTTCAACATGGCTCGTAACAACTCTACCTCCACCACTGACGCAACGGCATTTCTTGAAAAGCTTGGTCAGGCTTCAGCGCTGATCGCCCGCACCTTCAACGTCGATCTGCGGACTGATTTCGATGTTCTCCGCTCGCCGCTGGTCATCAATGAATTTACCGATCAGATGGCAGAGCAGGAAACGGCCGTTCATCACCGCGCGGCTGCAGAAGCTTTCGCGGCAAAAGTGCATATGTCGGTACAGTCGCTCCAGTCAGTCAGCGCCGAAATGTTTATCGAAATGCTGGCGAGAGATTTGAACGATGGCGTTATCGATAATGCCTCACATGGAACCCCAATCGGCGGCATCGATGCTGCATTCATCAATCAGAATGGCATGAAGCTGCTCATCCCGAACACGGGTTACCTGGTTGAAGATACTATGGCCCTGATGCAGGATGAACGTGTCCTCATAGGCACCGACGGCAGCCCGGAGTTTCTGGTCGAGTCGATTGACTTTGGAACTGCGTCAGATACTTCCGATCCTGTGCTTGATCCAGCGCCAGTCCTGGAACCGGATCCCATCGTGGATCCGGATCCTGTGGTAACGGATCCTGTGGTAACGGATCCTGTCGTGGAACCGGACCCGATCGTGGAACCTGTACCGACCTCCGATCCAGTTCCTTCCACCACGGCATTCCCGGTTGATCTGCGCGGGACAGCACCGGAAGAAGCCTGGGTTATGGTGAATGTAAACAAACCGGCTGATGCCTTGACAGCCACCATCAGCATGACGGTACTTGACGCCGATCGGCCGGACGAAGGTGATCTCACTATCAATGGTAATACC
>JAVVEV010000059.1:0-1038 GCA_032251035.1 Thiogranum sp.
GGTTGGCTTCAGGATGACGAGCGGTTCATCCCCGCGTGCGCGGGGAACACGTTGATTGGTCGGGTTGGCTTCAGGATGACGAGCGGTTCATCCCCGCGTGCGCGGGGAACACCACAGTAAAGCGTAACGTCGGTGAACTCTGAACGGTTCATCCCCGCGTGCGCGGGGAACACCCAATCTTTTGCGGCTGTTTCTTTGTCGATACCGGTTCATCCCCGCGTGCGCGGGGAACACTCCTGATGCTTTAACATCACCTGTTCCATTGCCGGTTCATCCCCGCGTGCGCGGGGAACACGTGACAACAAAATGCCTCCCATCCCGAAAGGCCGGTTCATCCCCGCGTGCGCGGGGAACACGTAACCCCGGTGGTCAATGAGCTGATGTTGATCGGTTCATCCCCGCGTGCGCGGGGAACACAGCAGGGTCATCAAGTGCCCGGCCATCGTCTCCTGGTTCATCCCCGCGTGCGCGGGGAACACCCATACTTGTGAAAATAAAGCCCGCGCGGCACCGGTTCATCCCCGCGTGCGCGGGGAACACACACCTCCGGCCATTTCTCCGGTTCTCTAAAACGGTTCATCCCCGCGTGCGCGGGGAACACTTTAATTACCAGGGCCATATCTGAATAGACCGCGGTTCATCCCCGCGTGCGCGGGGAACACTACGAATCGTATGACACGCTGGACAACCCTGACGGTTCATCCCCGCGTGCGCGGGGAACACGGCGCATTACATGCGAGCGTAGTCTTGCCAACCGGTTCATCCCCGCGTGCGCGGGGAACACATAACCGGCAACGGGAATGTGCGGGTAAATATCGGTTCATCCCCGCGTGCGCGGGGAACACATATGGAATACCCGTCGGAGTTATCCCCTTCGCGGTTCATCCCCGCGTGCGCGGGGAACACCGGTGCAAATATTTTGCGCTGTACTCGATGGCCGGTTCATCCCCGCGTGCGCGGGGAACACCCCCCACTGATCGGCCATTGCATCGGCTATGCCGGTTCATCCCCGCGTGCGCGGGGAACACTGACAATAGC
>JAVVEV010000005.1:0-141439 GCA_032251035.1 Thiogranum sp.
GCGCGACACCCGCCGCGGCGGCGATTTCAGCGCAGGCACGCGTCGTGAGATGGCCGGTACGCCGGGCCTGTTCGGCATCCGCCTCGGCAAAAGTCGATTCGCAAAACAGCGTATGCGCCTGCTGAGCCAGCTCGATCAGGCGCGTTCTGTTTGATTTATTATCTGAAAAATCAGTAGAATATATAATTTTCTTACCGCTGCTTGTTAGAATTAACTCCGCCCCGAGATCACCCGCGGTGGCAGTACTGCCGTCCGGCAGATCCACCTGCGCGGCAGTCTCATTGCTCAACAGGTGCTGCTTCAGGCGATTCAGCCAGGGCCCGGGCTCCAGGCCGCGTTGCCTGAGCCGGTCTTTGCGCACGTTGAGTTGCGCGACCGGTTCATAACTGAATGCCAGCACCGGTGTGTGCCGGTGATCGAGCATTACCGCGCGCACCCGGAATCCGCGCTCATCGAGAATGACGGCGTCGCTGATCGGCTGCATCGGGCGCGTCCGCATCTCAACACCTGCCTGGAGACGAAATCTGTGCAAGCTGTCACCGTGCAGTTCCGCCACTTCGAACACCGGTCCGCTCTGGCCGATCCGATCCCAGACGATGCCCTGGATGAAACCGGCGATGTGTTGCGCCAGTCCCGGCGGACCGTACAGTCGACAGGGCGGGAAGTCGCCCATGCGCGAACGCAATAACCAGAGAAAACCACCGATATGATCCAGGTGAGCATGGGTGATAAATACGTCGCTCACCTGGTGCGCAACGCGGGCGCCGAGACGCGCGCCTTCCCCAAGATCAAACAGCAGACTGCGACCGCTGTGGCGCTGCCGTACATGCAACAGCGGATCACCGAATACACCGTTTATCAACGCCACATCGAGCGCACCGACCCGACCGGCCGGACGCACACCGCCTGCGCCGGTGCCGGGCGGCAACAGATCAGCTGAGGGCTGCCAGGTAAACCGGTCCGACGAAAAGCGCGCCGCAGTTTCAAACATGCCATCCGCACTGCGCCTAGCATCGCGCAACAGGAGCGCATCGAATTTCGGCACCGGTGCGGGGAGCCGCAGCGTCAGACGCTGGTCCAGCAACTGTTGCGCCTCCCCTATGGCGCGGGTGCGGCCGTTATAAAGCAGCACGACCTGCCGCCCGCTCCAGGCGCTCGCTACGCCAGTCGGCGGCGGTGTGCCAAGCACCGCTGTACTGGCCAGATCGATCTGCTGTTCGATGCCCTTACCCAGCCACGCGTCCCACTGCCGGGTGCGTCTCCGCGCGCGCGCCCGCTTGCCGGGCCGCTGCGCCGCCGCGGCTGCTGGCACCGCGTACACCTCCACGCCCAATGCCGCGCACTCCTGCGGTAGCGCCGGCTGACCGCCAGCCGGGTACAGACTCAGCACGGCATCCACGGCAGAGACCTGCACCAGACCAGTGAACAGTTCACTCCCGCTGGCACCGCGAACGACACCTGGCGCATCGATCAGCAACACGCCGGCCAGGGCACTGCGCAATAACTGCTGCACGATCAGCAACAGTGGCAGACGGAAACGACCTGCATCGAGGCTGCCAAGCCCTTCGACCGCAATCAGGTGCCAGTGATCTTTCTCCCATTGCCCCAGCGCCAGCGTACCGGGCACGCCAAAAGCCGGGGAGCCGGGATCGGCACCCAGACATTGGCAGGCGCGGCCACGCTGTGCGAGCGCCTCGGCCAGCTGCCTGGCCAGTGTCGACTTTCCAGAACCAGGCGGCCCATAGAGCAACAGGCGTCGATCCTGCGACAACACCGAGTCGATGATTTCGCTGGAGACGTTTGCGAGCGCCGGAAAGTCGCTTTGCATTGGGCTGCCATTCATAACTTAAAATATGGTCGCGCGATGAGGGATTGGCAATGACGCCCGGTGCGGTGCGCGCTATTTGCGTCCGATCGCGCTAGAATCTTTTTCCTTGTCCACTCATAAAGGATACACATTCATGCACCAGCTACGACTGTACGCCCTGCCCCTGCTGACACTGTCGTTCGCTACCCCGGTCACACTGTTCGCCGCGTCGCCGGAAACAGACCAGACCACGCTCTGGGAACGCACGGTGGAAGAATCCAGCGAGGCGTGGGACAAGACCAAAGACGGCACCGCGAAGGGCGCTGAATGGACTCGCGAAAAATCCGGCAAGGCCCTGGAGGCGACACGCGAAGGCGCTGGTAAAGGCGCCGCCTGGACGCGTGAGACATCGGGCAAGGCCTGGGACGCAACCCGGGAAGGCGCCAGCAAGGGAGCGGCCTGGATGCGTGAAAAAACTGGGGTGGAAAAAGTCGAGACTGAAACTGAAGAGTCGGAAGCAGTACCGTCTGAAGTAACACCGTAACAGCTGGTTAAGGCTGCCGGCCCGGCTGGGCAGCCCGAGCCAGTACTTTAAAAAGCGTCACAAGGAGGTGACATGAACAACCTGACAGCGCGTGCCGCGCATCTTCGCTATGCCCGGGTTTCCGAACCCGGACGCATCTACCTCATCACCTGTGTAACACAGCGGCGCCAGCCCCTGTTCGACGACTGGCATTGCGGTCGTCTGCTGGCACAGGTGCTGAACGAGGAAACCCGACGCGCCAGCACCCTCGCCTATGTCATCATGCCCGACCACCTGCACTGGCTTATTCAGCTACAGGACAATGCGACGCTCGGCGGCCTGATGCGCTCGGTCAAAAGTATCAGCAACTGGCGGATCAATCGCCATCTGCAACGCCGCGGGTCAATCTGGGAAACCGGCTATCAGGATCGCGCGCTGTCTGAGGAAGAAGATCTGCTGGCCACCGCACGTCATGTGGTTGCCAGTCCGTTACGCGTCGGACTGGTAACGCGCATCGGCGACTATCCTTTATGGGATGCCGCCTGGCTGTGAAAAACTGTTGCGGAATCCCGCAAGCTTACATCTCGCGCCTGCGGGGCTTACCCGGCTCATCCGCATCACTGAGCTCGTAGGCATCAGCGACATAGGCTGGTCCTTTCATGACGACCACGACAATGCAGCCGACCAGCAAGGTAAAACACAGCGTCCAGAACGTTATCACACTGGCGACCGCAAAATAGGTGATCGTCTTCAGGTGACGGGCAACATCCAGCGCGTCGCCGGCCGACGGCCACAGATGGCTGCCGATGACCACCAGCAGCGGGATCATCGTGCCACCGAGCACCAGCATCGGCAGCTTGCGCAACAGTTTGCGCTCCAGGCCTGGCGCGGCACGTCGAGAGTTGGGCAGTTTTTTCAGATAGCGCATGAGGTATAGTGTTGACCAGTTACACGCGATCGACAAGGCAGGTACTAACCACCGTGGAACGCCGTTTCGTCATTCTCGCCACCCTGCTGCTGGCTGTCTTTACACTGGTGTTCTACCGCTATCAATCCGCTCAGCCACCTGATGCCGCGCAAATCGAACGCTGTAATGAGCAGGTGAACGAGATGCCGGAAAGCACCCCGGAAGAAATCAACCGGAGTATTCACGCCTTTTATGAATGCCTGGAAAGTTAGCCTGACATCAAGCTTTAACAAACATATATAACTAGCTGTTAAAAAATTAATTATTTTGACAGGGGATGCTCTTTTGGCAGCTGCTTGGAAGCCCATATCGCCAGCCGATGGCGCATGGTCTGCTGTGAGATCTGGTCTTCGGGCAATGGTTGAATCAGCTTGTCATGCACCAGCAGCCGATAGATGTATTCGAGCTTTTCACTGGCCGAGTCGGTCGCCTCGAATTCGACCACGCCGCGTCGTTCCCCGTACTCGACTCCCATACGGATCGCTTCCCTGACCAGTTCAGCTTCATGTTTGAGTTTTTTCATGGCTGTCATCCTAGCGCGTTTCACCGATGAATTTAATACTTCACCGACGCGCGAAAAACCTAGGGCCAGATGCCACGCATCAAGGTCGCCTCGGCAACGCGTTCAATGGCGATAATCAGTGCCACAGTGCGAAAATCCAGCGGCCGCTCATGATTGACGGCCGTTGCATCCCGCTCGCCCGCGGCTTCGTCGCCGACCACGAAGCCTTGCCAGCGGTTGAATACGGCATCCACGGCCCGATACATCTTGCTCTGCAGCTTTGCGTCGACTTCCTCAGCTTCCCACTGCTCGTTGGCCTGGTTCTGGACCCACTCATAGTAGCTGACAGTCACACCACCGGCATTCGCGAGTATATCCGGCAGCACATAGATGCCGCGACTGTTGAGGATGCTGTCGGCAGCCGGTGTGGTGGGATTATTGGCCCCTTCAACGATCAGGCGTGCTTTGATCCTGTCGGCGTTGCCGGAATGGATCTGGTTCCCGAGCGCGGCCGGCATCAGGATTTCGCAATCGAGTTCCAGTAACTCTTCGTTGGTGACAGTGAGCGTGTTGGGCGTGCCGACCACGGTGCCATGCGCCGCTTTGAATGCACTCACCTCATCGAGATCCAGTCCGTCTTCGCGGAACACGCCGCCCTGGCTGTCACTCACCGCGACAACCTTCGCTCCCTGGCGACAGAAGTCGGTGGCCGCCACCGCACCGACGTCGCCGAATCCCTGGATCACCACCCGCGCACCGCCCAGGTCCTGCTGATCCGGCAACAGCGCCTTCGAAAGAAAGCGGCGGGCCGCGTACACGCACCCGCGTCCGGTAGCCTCATGCCGGCCAAGCGACCCACCCATGCTGACCGGTTTACCGGTGACCACCGAGCGGTTATTTGCACCGGAATGGAGAACGTCGTAGGTATCGAAAATCCACGCCATGGTCTGTTCGCTGGTGTAGAGATCAGGCGCCGGAATATCGGTGAACGGACCGAACACATCAGCCATCTCTGCAGTAAAACGCCGCGTCAGCCGCCGCAACTCACTTTCGCTGAGTTGTTTGGAATCGCATATCACGCCGCCCTTGGCGCCGCCGAACGGGATGTTCACCAGTGCGCATTTCCAGGTCATCAGCTTGGCAAGCGACACAACTTCCTCCAGTGTGACATCGGGATGGTAGCGGATGCCGCCCTTGCCGGGGCCGAAGACGCGGTTATGGAGTACTCGATGGCCCTGAAAACTCTGCACCGAACCGTCGTCGAGTTCGACAGGAAAATTGACGGTATAGATTCGCTTCGGCTGCTTGAGAAAATCGACCAGGCCTTTCCTGAAATCCTTGATATGAACCAGGGCGCGGTTGAACTGCTGTTCACTGATATAGACAGGATCGAAATTCTCCGCTTCCGACGCGTTATCGATCCTGCTTTTTTTTCCCTCGGTTATCACACCTGAAGTATAGCGTGAATGTCGCTCAGGCTGTCAGCCCGAACGAGCCTTCCTGTAACAGCCCTGCTATCGGAACCGGATGACCAACCGCATATCCCTGTGCGTAATCGACACCCACCTGCCTGAGCAGATCGATAACGGCGGGATCTTCTACACATTCAGCAATCGTCTCCATTCCCATCAGGCGCCCGATCTGGCTGATCGATTCAACCATGGCCTGATCGATGGGATTAACCATCATATCGCGCACGAAACAGCCGTCCATTTTGAGAAAATTCACCGGCAGGTTCTTCAGATAGGCGAAAGAGCTGAGGCCACTGCCAAAGTCATCGAGAGCAAACTGGCAGCCGGTTCGGGTTACGGCACCAATGAACTTCATGGCCTTGCTCAGGTTGGCGATAGCCGCTGTTTCTGTGATCTCGAAACACACATCGGCGGGCGGCAGGCTCGAGTGTTTCAGCTCAGCAAGCACGAACGGCAGAAATCCGTCTTCGCAGATAGACTGCGCCGACAGGTTGATGCAGATGCAACAACTGTGGTGGAAGTCGGGGCCGACCGCCGCCGAAAACTGGCGCAGGGTGTTGCTTACGACCCAGCGGTCGATGCGCGGCATCAGGTTGTAGCGTTCCGCTGCTGGAATGAATGCGCCAGGCAGAACAGGTGCGCCTGCTTCGCCCAGCATCCGCAGAAGGATCTCGATGTGCAGCCGGCAAGTCCCATCGGCGAGAGGTTTGATCAGCTGACCGTACAATGTGAAACCATCCCGCTCCAGAGCACCGTTCAGCTTATGCACCATTTCCATTTCTCCGGTGCGCCGCTCGATGTATACATCGTTCTGCTCATAGACATGCAGGCGATTGCGCCCGCTTTCCTTGGATACATAGCAGGCGGCATCGGCTGCACTCAGAAGATCGATGGGATTGCCTCCGCAGGGCGTCACCGGCGTCATGCCGATACTGGCTGTCGGTGAATAAGTTTTATCTTCCCAGGAAAAGTGCTGCAGTTCGATGGCATAACGGATACTTTCCACGATACCGACCGCGGTTTCCCTGCTGCAATCGCTGATCAACCAGGCGAACTCATCGCCGCCGATGCGGCTGACCAGATCGACCGCGCGCAAACGCAGGGCCAGGATGCTGGCGATCTGTTTCAGTAATTCATCGCCGGCCGCATGGCCGCAGGTGTCGTTTATCAGCTTAAACTGATCCATGTCCATAAAGCACAACCAGGAGATCTTGTCCGGATAACGCCGCACTTCGGCCAGCTCCCGTTCCAGGCAGGCTTCCATTTCGCGGCGGTTGAACAGACCGGTCAGTTCATCGTGGCGCGCCTGATGCTCCAGCTGGTGCGTAAGCTTTCGCATGTCAGTGACATCGCGAAACACCAGGATGGCGCCGGTGACAGTGCCGTTCGGATCATGAATCGGCGCGGCCGTATACTGGATCGCCAGTCTGCTGTTGTTCGGATGCACCAGCAATGCATCACCATCCGACCTGGCAACCTCCCCCCGGCTCAACGCGCCGGCCAGCGGCGCAAGCATGGGCAGGCCCGGCGCCTCGTGCGCGAGCTCAAGCACTTCGTCGCTGGGCCGTCCCCGGATCTGCTTTAGCGTAAAGCCGGTCAGCTGTTCGGCCACCGTATTCATTTGTTCAATTCGGCCCAGGTGATCGACAGTAATAACTGCGTCACCAATGGAATGCAAAGTGATCTGCGCACGCTCGCGTTCATTCTGAAGCCGTTGTTCGGCGACTGCGATATGACGAGTCACGAACACAGCAATCGTGGCCGCGAGCAGAATCACCAGCCCGGCCAGCAGACTCATCAGGTACAAGGCCCTGGTGTAGGCGCCGCGTGTAGCCGCCACAGCGTCGGTAGCCACCTGCCCCTGATAGTTGATAAAACTGCTGAGCATCTCGGAGATGATCTCCTGTCGTGGTATCGCGATCTCGTGCAGCGTCCGCCACACACCATCGGTTCGACCAGAAAGTATCTTGTCGAGCAGTTCAAGCTGGAATGGCGCGTTGACTGAAACCCTCTCCAGAATGGCCTGAAAACGACGCTCCTCATCTGCGGTCAGCGGCAACTGCCGCAAACCATCACGCGCGGCAATGAACTGTGCACCGTATGAGCGAAGCACCTGCGCCTCTTCGTCACGCGCAAACGGATCGTCCAGCATCAGCATTTTCTGCAGGCTGACGGTGCGCTCGCGGCTGGCGCGACGCATCTTTGCAATCAGGGCTATCTTTTCTTTTTTCTCCAGCAGAAGACTATCGATGCGACTGAAATTGCTGTTGACAATGGACAGGCCGATCACCATCAACAAGCTCATTAGCAGCATGACGGTAGTGAATGCCGCGACCAGCAAGGTTCGCGAGCTGGATTGAAGCAGGAAAATAGCAGCCTCCCGGGCGATGCATTTTCAATTTCGGTCCAGCAAATCACTCGCCGGCGCCAAAATGGCACATCGTTGCTTTCAGGATACGACTTAAGACAATTTATACAATCCGTACGACAGAAAAAATCGAGATAATGTCGCCGTCACTGGTGGGCGCAGCGCGGCAATCTCTGTGGCATCACTCCGAGATTGCGGCGTCGCTAACGCACCTCCCAATGACATCCCCTGGTCGTTGCGGGCGCAGCACGGCTGTCAGGCGACTTCGTCCCCGGTGGGGGTGGGGAAATGTTCGCGCAGGTACTCACCGAAAGACCGGCAGGCATCGACGCTGGTGAACATACCCGACAGCTTGCCGCCCCGGGTCACGATCGCCGAACCGATGTGCCGTTCCGCCATGGTGAGCAGCACCGCGTCCAGCGGTTCGTCGAGACTGACAATGTAGGGATGATCCACATACATATCCCTGACCCGCAGGTCACTGTCGCTACTTTCCCGGTGCAATGCCGCATGAATGTCACGCTCAGCAAGCACGCCCACCACTTCGTGTCCGACTGTGACAGGCAAATGCCGCACCTTGTGTTCCTCCATCAGCGCCAGCGCCTCTGTCAGTGGGGCATCGCGTTCAATGGAGTAGGGAAACGGCGTCATGACGGCAGCCAGATGCGGAGTCTTGTGCATTGTTAGGGTCCTTCGATCCTGTTGAATGCCGCCATTTTAGCAATGAATCCGGCACTGCAGGCAAGCAACGGCAAAAGCTTTTTTACAGCCCGCGCCGCGTCGGCGCAGCGTCCGGGATCGAGCGCTCGCCGAGTCGTCGGCGGTAGTCCTGCACCAGTGCCTCGGCATGTCGAAACCTGATCTGGATGTGATCGAGCCCGGCCTCCCGGAGCGCTGCGATGCGCGCCTCATCCATGCCCATACCCGAGGTCAGCAGATTGGTGTAATAACCGAAATGCCTTGCCTCGGCGACGATCACCTCGAGATCCCGGCGCAGCAGCGGTTCGCCGCCGGACAGACCCAGCTGCGCGGCACCAAGCGCGTGCCTCGCCCAGCACCCGCAGCCAGTCGTCGGTGGACAGTTCCTGTGCGCGCTTGCCCAGCTGCAGCGGATTGGAACAATAGGGACACTGCAGCGGACAGCTGTAGGTAAGTTCAACCAGCAGACAGAGCGGGCGCGGGCCAGGTCCTCGACGCCAGGCGGATCGTCATCGCCGGTAAGAAATGGCATCAGCTCACCGGTCCAGCGTTTCACGTTAGCCTGCCCCATGCGCAGCGTGATCTGCTTGTCGAACAGCGTCATCATCGGCAATGGATCCGCCATGCCGCCATACACGCCGGTGATCGACACTGTGCCGCCGCGGCGTACCGCATCGATGGCGCTGTAAAGGGCGGCGAGGCGATCGATCCCGGCTTTCTCGATCAGCGCTTGTGCGGCTGCGTCCGGCATCAGCGATGTCATCTGCTGTGCGAACTTCGCCAGCGGCGCGCCGTGCGCTTCCATACCGACAGCGTCGATGACCGAGTCGCTGCCGCGACCGTCGGTCATGTCACGGATGGCAGAGCCGATGTCCTCGTGTTCAGCTGAGTCGAGGACTTCGATGCCGTGACGCCGCGCCATAGCGGCGCGTTCGGCGACAGGCTCGACAGCGAGAACGCACGCACCGCGCTGGCGGGCGATGCGCGCGCTCATCTGCCCGATCGGTCCGAGGCCGAACACTGTGACGCTGCCACCGGCAGGAATCGATGCATACTCTACTGCCTGCCACGCCGTCGGCAACACGTCCGACAGGTAAACGAAGCGGTCGTCGGGCGGGCCTTCCGGTACCTTGATCGGACCGAAATCCGCGTGCGGCACGCGCAGCAGTTCCGCTTGCCCGCCCGGCACCTGGCCGTACAGTTTCGTGTATCCGAACAGCGCTGCGCCGGTGCCCTGCTCCTTAACCTGAGTCGTTTCGCACTGCGAGTACATTCCCAGATCGCACATGAAGCAATGCCCGCAGCTGATGTTGAAAGGAATCACCACGCGATCTCCGGGTTTGATGTTGCTGACGGCAGAGCCGACTTCCTCGACAATGCCCATGGGCTCGTGGCCAAGAATGTCACCCGCTTCCAGAAACGGCGTCAGTACCTCGTAAAGATGCAGATCGGAACCGCAGATTGCGGTACTTGTGACGCGTACGATTGCGTCAGTGGGCGCTTCGATTTTCGGATCTTCCACCGTATCCACACGCACGTCGCGTTTGCCATGCCATACCAGTGCTTTCATGTGCTGTCCTCCGCGTAACCGGACACGAAGCACGGCAAGATACATGCCGAAAGATCTGCGAGATAAACATGGTGAAGCCGGTATGTGTGTTTATACCGCCTGCTGATCCTCACCCGGATCGTGGAACTGATTGCGAACGCGTATGAATTCCTGCTCGCTGTTGAGGAAAGCCTGCACGACGTCCGGTTCCTTGAGCGCCTGGTGACCATCCATGACCGGCATCATTATGTCCAGCAGCACCAGGTCGACTGGAGTGCTGCGCAGCACGCCCAGTGCTTCAAGCCCATTGGCAGCCTGCACGACCTGATGCCCGGCATATTCCAGCCGTTGAACCAGCAGTTCCCGATTGAGATCGTTATCATCCACCACCAGAATAGTGGCTGTTGCGACTGGGTCAGCCGTCGGGGCTAGTGTCCTTGATTCACCGTCCATTTGCTGCCCTGCTTACAAAGGGTTGCTGCAAACGCCCGGGATATCGGCTGGTCGCCGATGGCCTTGACGCCGGTGCGAAGAATCGCATTCAGGGCAGCAGGTGCTGACGCAGAATGATCAGCAGGTCTGCCACATCGATGATGTTGTCGCCGTTCATGTCGCCGTGCGCCAACTGCAGGGGCCCGGCCGCGACAGTACCTATGGCGATGCGCGTCGCCGCCACATAATCGCCGAGATTCACCTGCCCATCGATATTGTTCAGCGGTGCCAGATCGGCATCCGCCAGGTGTGGCCAACTGGCCGGATCCATGGGATCGGACCCGTTTGCGACTTCCAGTCCATCCGCCAGTTGATCGCCGTCGCTGTCGACCAGAATCGGGCTGGTTCCGAAATTCAGCTCACCATCGGCAAAACCGTCGCCATTGGCATCCACGCCGCCGGGCACTGCCGAGACCGGAATCAGACCATCGACACCATCCACCAGCCCGTCACCGTCACTGTCGACCCGTAGTGGGTCCGAATCCGCAATGGCTTCGTCGACATCGGAGAGCCCGTCATTATCATCATCGGGATCGGCATTGTTACCGATGCCGTCAGCGTCGCTGTCGAGCCACTCGTTCACATCGAGCGGGAAGGCATCCGCGCTCTCGGGCACGCCATCATTGTCGGTGTCGGAATCAACCACATTGGGAAAACCATCGGCGTCGGTGTCGAGACAATCAGCGCCGCAGGTGGCACTGTCTTCGGCACCTTCACAGAGCGCGTCACCGCAGCAGGCCTGCGCCCGTGGCATCATGCGGCAGAAGCGTTCGGTAGCGGTGTCGATACAACGCGAGTCGGCCGCGTCCACACCACAACCGATTGGACCCCGCACTGAGCCGTCGTCAAAACCACAGCAGAACTTGCCACCACCTGTCTGTTGACCGGCGCAATCCGCGGCGCAGGTCACGCAGTTCTCGCCGTCGCCCGCCTCGCACAGGCCGTTACCACAACTCGCACCACTGACCTTTCCGCAATCGGCGGCGCAACTCACGCAATCTTCCCCGGCGTCGCAAATGCCATCGTTATTGCAGCCGGCCGGGTCGAAAGTCGCCTGGAACTGCCGCATCATCTCGTGGTCCTCGTGATCGAGAATGTGGCAGTGATAAGCGAACTTCCCGGGGTAGTCCTCGAATTGCATGATCACCCGCACCTTGCTGTTGCCAGGCACTTTTACGGTATCTTTCCAGGTATTGATTTCCCAGGGCTCCAGCGCAATCGGTTGCCCGGTAGCCAGATCGGTCTTGTCGAGCACCTGGAACATCACCAGGTGCACGTGCATCGGGTGCATCATGGCGCTGGCATTTTCGAACTCCCAGATCTCGGTGCTGCCGAGCACCGGGTATTCGGTTATGTCATCCCAGTGTTCACCAATGACATTGCCTGCGGTATCCAGCGACTGGACCAGCCACTCACCGCCGGCGCAGGGCTCGGCAACCCGCTCCAGCCGGAACCGCCGGGTGCCGGCGGCGGAGGTTTCGAGGATCGGTTCGACCGGACGTAACAGCGTCGGCAATGTTCCACTAAAGCCGCTCTCGCCGGCGACAATGAACTTCATGACATTTGGCAACGTTGGTAATGCCCCATCGTCATTACGCAGGAGGATTTCCGTGCCGGGTGCAAAGGCCGAGAAATCGATCACCACATCGATGCGCTCCGCCGGCGCCATGGACAGCGCAGCCAGCGGCAAGGGCGCGTCGATCAGTCCGCCATCGGTTCCGATCAGAGTGAACGGAATCACCTGTGCCGGATCAGCCACATTTTCGAGACGCAATGCATAGCTGCGTGCCTGCGAGCCGTTCAGCAGGCGAAACCGGTACTTGCCCTGCTTGACGTTCAGATAGGGCCAGACCTTGCCATTGACCAGAACCCGGTCGCCGAAAAAGCCATCCTCGAGAGCAGCCGGATAAAACAGCGAGCCGTCGGCGTTGAACTCGCGATCCTGAATGGCCAGGGGTATTTCAAACTCGCCGTCCGGAAGCCCCAGACTGTTCTCATGGTCGTCGCGCAGCAGATAGTAGGCTGCCAGGCCCATGTAGACATTCAATCGGGTGATACCGAGCGCGTGATCGTGATACCAGAGCGTTGCCGCCTCCTGATTGTTCGGGTACTCGTAGACGTCGAACTCGCCCGGCATGAAGTCGTATTCCGGCTGACCGTCGAACCGGGACGGCACATGACCGCCGTGCAGATGTGTCACTGTGCGCGATGAATCCGACCAGTAATTGGGGCCATGTGGACAGCTATCGACTGCCAGCTCATGTCCCCCGACAGGCAGGTTGTTTATGTATTTCACTTCGATCGGGTGACCGCTGACAGCCTCGATGGTCGGACCGGGATAGGTGCCATTGTAAGTCCAGACGGTGGTCGGCGGCAGGTCGCGATGGAGCTGCTGCTGCACTTCACTCATAGTGATTTCATAGCGCGGCACGCCGTCGGCCCGGACACCGACCGGAGCCACCGGCGCAGGAATCGGCAGCGCGTCGACGAATGGTTCGAGGCCGCAGTTGACGGCCGGGCCTGAACAGGCACTGGTGCCGCCCTGAAAGCTTCCACCGCCGCTCTCGCAGACATCCCGCGCCAGACCATCAGAGCAACTGTTGTCAGTATTGCAGCAGGCGCCTGTCGGTTGTGGACAGGGATTGGGACTGCAGGTACTGCTGCCGGCATCTGGTATGCCGCCCGCTGCGATGCAATTGGCCTCGCCGGTAATCGAACAGACTCCGTCGGCGAAGCAACAGCTGAAGACGTCGCTGGTGGCCGTGAAATCAATCGTCAGCACCGGCGCCGGGTTGCCCTCCCGGCTGTTCAGGCGCCGGGCTGTCGAGGTCTGGCTTTCATCGCCAATCATAATCCAGCCGAAGTTCGCCGCCGGGTTGTCCAGCCAGTTTTGAAGATCGCCCAACATGCCAGGATTACCGGCACTGCTCCAGATGGCGCTCGCATTATTGGCGCTGCTGATGGACGCCGTAGCGCTGGCAACACCGAAATCGCCGCCGGTCGCGGTCCAGGCGATCTGGTTATGCAACGCCGAAAGCCAGGTGGCGTCGCCGTCATTGGCCGGCGCGCCCTGCCCGCCCTGGCGCACGGAATCGCAGTTGACTGTCCCTTCACCCCAGGCGCGCGACAGCGCGTGCAGGCTCATGAGTGAATTCCCTCCGGCCTGGGTACGGGTTATGGTCAACGTCAGCGTTGCACTGTCGATGACAGAACCCGCCGGTACGCTGCCGGCGACATCGAACTGCAGGAGCGCGCGCCGGGCAAAACCGTCAGCGGTCAGACCGGAAAATACGTTCGGCCCGGCGCCGCAGCTATTGGTCTCAAACCCGGCACCACCAAAGACAGTATTATCTTTCGACGGATTGATGGTGACGGTGATAGCCGATGCGGCGAGTGAGGTGACACACAGCAGGCTGGCCAGCAGGCCTGGAAACAGAGTTCGCATAGAGTGTCCCTCCCTCGAAATCTGGTTCAATGCAGACCTTCTCCAGGCCCTGGTAACCGGTACTCGATCGTCAATGAAGGACGTAACGCGGCGTCTCCCGCTTCACGACTGTCGAATCGCTTGACCGATTGTGGCAGTGCTTCATCCGCCACCAGCATCCAGCCGTGGTTGCGCTATGGCGCATGCAACCAGCGGGTCACGTCAGCGACCAGTTGCGGAGTACTTTGCCAGGTGTAGAAATCAGTGCCTTCGATCGTGGCAGTGGCGCTGGCAGCGCTCACGAAATGCCCGCCCTGCAGGGTCCAGAACCGGTCGGGATAGCTGCTGTGGATCCAGGTGACATCGCCGGACTCCGCGGGCGCGCCGCCGCCACCGGCACTGAAGGAGCGGCCCTCATCCCAGTCTTCCAGAACCGCATGCAGCGCTACATCTATCGCTGCCGCATTACTCGGCGACAGGTGCAGTGTGGGAAATACCCGAACAATGATGGCGCGTGGCGGAAGTGCCACGGCGACGTCGAAGTACACCAGCGCGCGGCGTATGGCATCAGTCGGCTGGTTGTTGCGACCTGCGAACAGCGCCGGACCGGCACCGTTGGCTCGCTCACCGAGAGCGCGAAGCCAGCCTGATCAAGGCCAAGTTCCGCTGCATATCCCTTCAACTATTCAATACCAAGACTCGCACTGTCGCGAAACAGGCTGTCGGGCATCGGCCAGAAGTGTTCCTGATCGCCTGCGCAAAGGGCCGCCTGCGCCGCCTTGCGCGCATCCTTGTGAAAGCCCAGCGGAAGATCGCGCACCTGCCAGCTCACTTTTCCGGTATCGATGAAATCGCGCTTGAGCAGGGGAAAGGTCGATTGCACAAAGCGGCGGCAGTAAGGGCATTGATAATCGGTGTATTCGACCACAGTGACGACAGCGCTTTCCGCACCCAGGCTGAAGCGATCGCTTTCGACTTTGACAGTCGCCGTCCGGGGTGCGGCAGGACGCCCGGCCGGTGGCTGCGCGTCAGCCTGTTTCTCCATTTTTTCCAGCAGTTGCCGGATACTTTTCAGCTCATGGAGAATCGCCTCACCCTGTTCGTGGCTGAGCGCTGTCGTAGCACCGGCTTCGATACGCTCATTGGCCGGCACCGTAGAAGCGCTGAACAGCAGCATGGCGTGCATGCCT
Organism: Thiogranum sp.; assembly: GCA_032251035.1. Classification (GTDB taxonomy): domain Bacteria; phylum Pseudomonadota; class Gammaproteobacteria; order DSM-19610; family DSM-19610; genus Thiogranum. Next base: position 14,994 of record JAVVEV010000005.1, read on the forward strand.
GCACACAGGGCCTGTTTCAGGCCAGCCATCGCTAGCCAGCCCGCGCGCGCTGAAAACGCGCCTTGAAGCGTTCCAGCAACGAAGGGATTTTTTCCGCACCCAGCGGTTCCGCTTCATTCTCCGCGTTCTTGTCCTTGGTGAATGCCGTGATCATGCGGCTCCAGTGGATGACGCGCTTTTCGGCCATGGCGGGTGGCGCCAGTGGATCGGCTCCCAGGGTTCCGACCAGTGTATCCACATACTCGTCCCGCTGAATTTTCAGTAACCGGGCATTGACCCGCTCCAGACGCCCGGCGATACCGAGGCGCTCGGCTTCATCAGCAAAATGCACATCGTCGAGGAACGTGTGGAGATTACTGACATGACGCTTCCACAGTTCGATGTCACGCAACTGTTTGACCTTCAGGCGCTCGCGGTACCAGTCGGACTGCAACAGATAGTCGCGCGTGAACATGATGCGAATGGCCGGGTCGAGCACATCCCGGCCCTGGTACACACCGTTCGCCATGATATGCAGCAATGCCTGTAATGGCGGACAGGCATCCTCGATGCTGCCGTCGTCGAGATAGCGCTGCGCCACCCTTTGTTGCGCCTCCACTATGTTGTTGATGCCGTCGACGAATACCTCCAGCCCCTGGGTCTCCGGCTTCAGTATCTCCTCTGTGAACACCGCCTGCGGATTATCAAAAATCTTGCCGATGAAACCGTGCACGAAGTGCTCGGTGATTCGATAGCCGAGGCGGCTGGCGTAGACCACCTTGCCGGCGTGCTGAAAATCCTCCAGCGGCTCCATGTAGCCGTGCTCTATCAGGTAGTTTGCATCGCGCTGTGCAGGTTCGATACGCGCCCAGATTTCCGGCACCAGCAGGCTGATATCGTGATCGACCCGCACATACGGGCCTATATAGCCGGCGGAACTCGTAAAACCCTGGTAGCCGGTAAGAATGAACGAGACCAGCGCGTTGTTCAGATCGGCGGTCGCGCGCAGCGCATTGAATGGACCCTTTGTGAGCGCACCCTCGCTGCCGGCTCCGGTAGTGGAAGGCGACTTCCCGGTCAGGCTGCAAATGAACTCCATGAACAGTTCCGGCAATTCCTGATAATGGATGGGATTGTAGACGGCAAGCGGTCGCACGCCCGGCTCGGACGGATTATTGCGACGCCCTGCCAGCACCGCATCGACCGGATGACAGACTGTGTTATGCATATCGAGCTTGCGGTACAGACGGGTACTCATATTCGCGGTGTATTTGCGCACCGGATTCATCAGGTCGGGACGCGTCTGCAGATAGCGAGGGTTTTTGGATGGCTTGCCATCGACCATGCGTGGATGCGCCGACGACACCACATAGCCCTTGCCATCCTGGTAGCTGGAGTTGAGGAGGTCCTGCATGGGCTGGGTAAAACGGCAGAACGTATGCACATCGCCGACCAGATCGTTCAGCCGCTCGCCGTGCAGCGGTTCATAATTGGCGAAGAAGTTGCCCGGCTGCGACATGTCCAGCTCGGTCTGCTTGTCGAAGCCCGGATGGATGGCATCATCAGGACGCTGGAACAGCCGGTATTCACAGTTCTTTGTGAGCTTCACGCTGTGGCGTCCGTCGTGGGCAGGTCCGCAACTGGCGATGCATTCCGGAGGCACCACCACGGACACCGTGATGTCATCCTCCATCTGCACTTTTTCAGTGGCCATGAAATCCTGGCGCAGCTTGAAGGTACGCCACTTGCCATCGCGATCGAACCCCACCCGCAGGTAAGACGCGACGATGTTGCGGCCATCGAGCTTCAGTTCATGTGCCGGCGCACCATCGATCTCGTCGACCGACAGGTGGTGGCGCCAGTCGTTGCCCCACTCGGTGCGGTAGAAACGCTTGATCAGGAACACCAGCGCCAGGATGCGCGGCGGAATCGATGCCAGCCACTCGTTATATTCATCCGTATAGGTGGTAGTCGGGGTCAGCAGTTTGATTACCGAACCGAGGCTGCGCTCCGGATTTAGCGGCTTGCGGCTGGGATCGCGATCATCGTCCTCATGGCCCGGCTTGAACCGCTGGTGATAGTCCTTGTCCAGGATCGCCTGCACATGATTCAGATCCCTGTGCAGATCGTCGACGAACAGCGGCCTGTAGATGACGGCGTCGATGAGTGATTTGGAAATTTCCGATTTACCGCCGCCCGATACCGTGGACGGTTTATGGCAGAAGGTGCCCTCGGAGTTGGTGCCGACCAGCCGCCATGAGGGCGCGCCCGGATGTTTTTCCATTTCGATCTTGTAGCCGCTCGGCTGCATGTAGATGTTGCCGGGCTGCAGCCGGATGGTCCGCAGTTCGCCCCCGCTCTCCCAGCTGATGGTCTGGGCATTGAGATCCATCCGCACTTTCTGCGGCACATAGATGATCTGCGGATAGTTGCGATCGATGGCGTAACCCTGCGGCTGCACATCCATGACATCGCCATAGCGGGCAGCCATATCCTCGAAGGAATAACCGGGTCTCTGGGTGCGGCTGTCGGCACCGAACTCCTCACCGTGATTGCGGCGTGGGAAAGCGAGGGCACCGCCGGCATGTTCTTCCTCTGCCAGCCCGAAGAGGTTGGCGGAAAAACCGATCTGGGTTTTGACTTCCTTCTTGCAGTAACCAAAGTAATTGTCCGCCAGCAGCGTCACGATCACGCCCGACTCATCGCGCGCCGTCAGCTTGAATGCCTGTCCGTCATTGTAGAGCTCATCCGGTTGCTTCCAGCACATGCCGTCGCGGCGTTGCTGTTCACTGGCATCATCCCAGTGCGGCAGTCCCAGTTCCTGCCGGGTCAATCCAACCAGGTGCGGCGCGAGGATGGCGCAGCCGGTATGCCCGGTCCAGTGCTCGACGTCCAGGCCGGCGTCACATTCGGCCAGATACGGATTGCCGGCGTTGCCGAATATGCTTTCCACGAAATCGAGATTGCTGACCAGATTTCCGGGCGCAAAGAAGCGAATCTCCATGCTTTTTTCGGGTTCGCGATCCGGTACTTCGGGACATACCACCGGCCGCAACAGGAGTGAGGTAAACATGCGTGCCGGTTCCGGCAGGTCTGCGGTGAAAGGAACCGTCAGCAGATCGCGTGGTGGATTCAACGCATGATTAAGCAGTAGTGCAAAAGTACGCTTTGGCACTGCCTTCTTGTCACCCGGGATCGGCAGTCCGCCTTCGGCGATATGAAACGAGCCCTGGGTAGTGCGGCGATCGCTGGCTGGATTATGCAGCACCCCCTGTTTGACCCGGTAACTCGAAACAATATCGGAATGAAATTCATCCTTGCCCATCGGCAGCGACAGTTCGCGTGCGACGCCGTGACGATCCAGAATGAAACTCTGGGTCGGCAAGACCGGAAAGGTTTCCAGATCCAGGTCTTCCAGATAGCGGGTCAGAAAATTCTGGATCCGCTGGTCCACCCAGCAATGGTAGTCGGACAGCAGGCGGTTCTTTTCGCGATAGCTCTTCAACAGGTCGCGGGAAATCCCGAAGAACCGTTCCACTTCTTCCGGAACGATGGTGGGTTGTCCTGATGACGCCAGCTTGAGGTTGATGTACAGGTGAAGCTTCTGACGTTCGTCTTCGGGACTTTCGAGGGTCTTTTCCAACCCGAGGGCTTGCGCAAAATCCATGCATCACTCCTGCTCGATTCTGTTTTTTATAATGCGGCGCCTGCGACCACGCGGGCCATCTTAACGAATCTCTGGAATGAAAGCAGAACAACCGGGTTCTGCATCTAATGCTCTAAATAAGATATTGTTTGTAACTATCTGTTATTGATTTATTTAACTTCGCTTAATGAAGCTGACGACTGCCGGGTTTCAACATCATCCCCGCCCCGCTCCATGGCAGCGATCCGGGTCTTCTCGGGAACCGCAGGAATCGCCAGACGCAATGAATCGCCAGCCCTGATAAGGTGCTCGCTACTGAAATTATTCAGCGCCATCAAATCGCGAACACTCTGCTTGTGTCGCTGTGCGATTCCCGACAGCGTGTCACCGGCCCGGACCGTGTAATAATAATCCGGCACCTGTTCCGCGAAGCGTTCAACACTGTTCAGCACATATTTCACAGTTGCACTTGCAGTGGCCGCCGGCAGGCGCAGCGGGTAGCCCTTCGGCGCGTACTTGCTGCCCTCCCAAACCGCTTCCTGGAGCGCCGGATTCAACGACCGAAGTGATTTCAGATCCAGTTTCAAATGGTCGACCAGTTCACCGACCTCGATATAAGCCGGCAACCTGACGATCCAGTAGTCATCCGGCACATCACGTTCGAGCACCCCGAAATGTTTTTCAGCATTGCTGACCACATCGTTCGCAGCAATGAATGCCGCATAAAAATTGCGCGAAGCGAAACCGAACCGCGGTCCCTGGTACTGCTGCACGATGTCTCCGAGGTCGGTGCTGCCAAGTTCGCGCACGGCGCGACGCACACCAGACAAGCCGTGGTTATACGCAGTAATCGCGAGCGGCCAACTGCCAAGCTTTGCATGATATCGCTGCAGCAGACGGGCGGCCGCCTGAGTCGATACGAGCGGATCCAGGCGTTCGTCGATTACATGATCGACGCGCATGTAATGGCGCCCGGTGAAGCGGGTAAACTGCCACAGTCCGGCGGCGCCGACATGCGAGCGGACCCGAGGGTTATACGACGATTCAACATGCGGGAGTACCGCCAGTGCTTCCGGCAAACCGGCATTGCGCAAGGTCCGGTAAATGTGCTGTTCCCAGGCGCCGGCGCGGACTATACCTTCGCGCAGCCGATCTGCCTGCCCGCGCTGAAAACGCAGGTTATCCGCAGCGGTGCTCAGCGTCGCCACTTCGACATCGTTTCCCCACAGCGCCAGCACCTTCTGCTCGTTCTGATCGAGATCCTCGCGCTTGCCATTGGCCAGCGACTGCAATGCGCTGCGGTAACGCTCTACCGCAGTATTGATCTGCTGCTCCTGGAGCGTCGGACTGTCATACCAGTTGAATCGCAGTGTCTCGTAGACCTTGCCGAGATCCCTGTTGTCGTGCACGAAGCCGGCAAGCGAATCGATCTCACTGTATACGGCTGTCCAGAAAGCGATTGCCGGCTGCAATGCTTCGGGTCTGGCGAACACATCCTGATCGGCACTTTTAACGGGCGAGCCAAACAGCGCCAGCAGTGCGGCAAGCGACAGGGTCAGTCGTGGCATGCGAGTGTTACGCATCTGCTGTGTTCTCCTCCGCTTATTATTTTGGCCACTGTGCTGAGCCGGTATCCGTTATTGTAGGGTGTCTCCTGTAAATCTGCCACAGCATAAAACGGTTGCAAATCCTGATTTTTGTTTTTTTCAAGGCATTGCAACATGTTGCTGATGCATAATAAAGTGACGCGCCTGCATACTGCCGTAGGCACCCTTGTACTGGAGGCTCTCGATTGATATTTATCACACCCATTACAGTCACGGAGGCTGTGCACAGATGACAACATTCCTGGTAATCCTTGCAATTGCAGCCGCGCTCGTGGTCTACGGTATTGGGCTCTACAACAACCTGGTGAATCAGCGCAATCGCGTGAAGAACGGATTCGCCCAGATCGACGTACAACTTACCCGCCGACATGACCTGATACCGAATCTCGTGGAATCGGTGAAAGGCTATATGAAGCACGAACGCGCGACCCTTGAAGAAGTGATTCAGGCGCGCAACGGTGCAGTCAGCGGATTGAAAAATGCCGCAGCCGATCCCGCCAATCCGAAGGCCATACGCGAACTGGGCGCGGCCGAGGGTGCGCTGAACGGTGCACTGGGCCGACTGTTCGCACTCGCAGAGGCTTATCCCGATCTCAAGGCGAACCAGAACATGATGCAGTTCCAGGAAGAACTGTCGAGCACTGAAAACAAAGTGGCATTCGCGCGCCAGGCTTTCAACGACGCGGTCATGAATTACAACAATGCCCGGGAAAACTTTCCCGGCTCAATCGTCGCCAACAGCTTCAACTTCGGACCCGCCGAGTTTCTCGAGATCGAAGCGCCGGAGAAACGCGAAGTCCCCGCCGTTTCATTCTGACGCATGGATTTCTTCACGCAGCAGGATCGGGCTCGCCGCCAGACGCGCACGCTGGTGGTGCTGTTTATAGCCGCGGTCATCGCCATCATTGTCGCGGTAGACCTTGTCGTGCTGTTTCTGGTTGCCGCCAACAGCGTCGACAGCGCCACTGGCGCACCGGCAGCTTTTTCACTGCACGAACATACCGGACTTCTGGCCCTGACCAGCCTCGTCACTGCGGCATTCATTACACTTGCCAGTACCTTTCGTATTGCCAGCCTCAGCGCGGGCGGCGGCAAGGTCGCGCGCAGTCTGGGCGGCACGCTCATCACACCGGATACACCTGATCCACTGCGCAAGCGCCTGCACAACGTGGTGGAGGAAATCGCCATCGCCTCCGGCGTGCCGGTCCCCGAAGTCTATGTACTGGAGCAGGAGGCGGGCCTGAACGCCTTTGCCGCGGGGTTCGCGCCCGGTGACGCCGCCATTGCCGTGACCCGTGGCAGCCTGGAGACTTTCAGCCGCGATGAACTGCAGGGTGTGATCGCGCATGAGTTCAGCCATGTACTCAATGGCGATATGCGTCTCAACATGCGACTGATGGGGATTCTGTTCGGCATCCTGGCAATCAGCGTCATTGGTCGCACGATTCTACGCAGCATGCGCTATTCCCGTTTTTCCAGCCGCTCCAGTAACCGCGGCGGTGGCATGGGGGCGGTCATTGCTGTCGGTGCGGCGCTGACCGTGATTGGATTTGTCGGCCTGTTGTTCGCGCGTATGATCAAGGCGGGGGTTTCGCGGCAGCGCGAATATCTCGCCGATGCCTCGGCGGTTCAGTTCACCCGGCAGACCCAGGGCATTGCGAATGCATTGAAAAAGATCGGCTACGGTGCAACCTCGGCGCTGGAAGAAACGGATGTGGAAGAAGTGAGTCACATGCTGTTCGCCAATGGTCTGCGCCGCTTTTCCAGCCTGTATGCCACTCACCCGCCTGTCGAAGCGCGGATCCGGGCACTGGAGCCGAATTTCGATCCCGATGTCTATGTCAGCGAACTGCACCGCAAGGCCGCTGCCGATGAACAGACGCTGGCGCAGCAGGAAAGTGATGCCGCCCCGACCGAAGCCCGCGCACGGCTCGATCAACTGCTGAAATCCCTGTTGATCCTCACGCCCGCTGCAATAAGCGGATCGATCGGCAATGCGGGTGAAGCGCATATCCAGCATGCCGCCGACGTGCGGCGCCTGATCCCGCCGACGATCCGGGAAGCCGCACATTCAGCGTCCGGCGCCATGCTGCTGGTGCCGGCACTGCTACTCGATCGGGATGACGCCATTCGCGAACAGCAGCTCGCACTGCTGGCGCCGGCATTCAATCAGGAACAGCTGTCGCGCATCCGGGAACTGTACGATGCGGCACAGCTACCGGAAGCGCAGTTCCGGCTACCGATTCTGGACATGGCCTTCCCGGCGCTCCGGCAACGCCCGCGCGAACAGCTCTCGCAGCTGCTGGCGCAGGTACGGCAGTTGATAGCGGCAAACGGCCAGGTGAATACTTTCGAATACCTGTTATCGCGCGTCCTGATGTCACATCTGCGTGATGCCGGGCATCCGCAACAGGCGGGCGGCAGCAAGCGGAGAGTCCGGCTCAGTAACAGTGTCGCCGAGCTGCACACGCTGTTTTCGGTTGTCGCCTGGCTGGGCCACCCTGCAAATGGAGCCGCGGCACGGGATGCCTATCAGGCCGGCATGCTGGCGTTACTGACCAGCGCTGCGGACTGGCCGCCGTATCAGGCTCCCGGCCAGTGGACGCAGCAACTGGATCAGGCCCTGAGCCAGCTGGATAACCTGTCTATGCTGCTCAAGGAGGAACTGATCAAGGCGCTTTCCGGAACCATTTCGCACGATGGCAAGGTGACGCTCAGCGAAGCGGAATTATTGCGGGCGATCTGCGCGATCCTGCACTGTCCGCTGCCGCCGCTGCTGCCGGAAAGGGTGAGTTAACCGTTCGGGGTTTAAAGATTGCCGCGTCGCTGCGCGCCCCGCAATGACAAGGGATTTGCTAGAAAACCGAGCGGCTGGATTCCGACTCTTCCTGTTCTTCATCGGCGAAATCGTAATCCAGCGCCTGTGAAGGATGCTGCAGAAAATATCCCTGCACATAATCGACACCGCAATGCCATAAGCGCGAAACGCTATCGGCTTCCTGTACATAACTGGCGATGGTTTTGACACCCGCGGTCGCGGCTACCTCAACGATCATTTTGATCTGTTCGAGATGAGTATCCGAGTGCGCCACTTCCACCACTGCACTGCGCTCGAATTTCACAAAATCGACAGCACAATCGCGGAGCAGTCCCGCAGCGGCGCTTTGCACGCAAAAATCATCCAGCGCAACCGCACAGCCGATGGCACGAATCGCGCTGATCGCCGCACATGCCGGCGTCCGGCCCTGGATGACATCGCGCCGGGAGATATCCAGCACGATGTGTCTGGCATCGACGCCCGCAGTGTCGATGGCGGATTTCAGCCACACCGGGAACGTCGGGTCCAGCAGCGAATCACCGGACAGATTGACGAACAGGGTCAGACTCGCGGCATGCTGCGCCTGCATCACCCTGAGCACGCGCTGGATCACCCAACGATCGATACGCCCCATCAACCCGGCGCATTTCGCGGCCGGCATAAAGCTGCCCGGCAGGTATTCCCCGCCCTTGCTGTCAGAGAGCCGCAACAGCGCCTCGTACATACCCGACGCGCCACCTGAAAGGCCCACGATCGGCTGATACAGGAGGGAAAAAAGCTGCTCATCCTGCAGTGCTCGCACCAGCCGCCCATTCCAGACCGATGGTTCATCTTCCAGCACAGTGGCCGCGGGCGCTATCGCAGCGGCCGCAATGTCCGCCGCGCCCGGCCGGCTCAAAACCGACTGTTGCTGCGCCGCTGCGATCGAAACGAACATCACCTGAAACTCGCCCTCGGCTCCCGGCAGCCGGGTAATTTCGGCCCTGCCTCGGGTGCCGGATTGCAGCTCCAGGTCAATCCTGGCGTTCGCACAGGGCTGCGCCAGTTGCTCCAGTAACGCGAGAAAATCCTGCAGCGACTGATCTGTCAGCAGGCGGGTGAACGGAACATCCTTCAGCTGCTCCAGGCTTTGACCGCCAGCCAGTCGCAGCCACGCCGGATTGGCGTAGCAGTGACCGGAGGCGGTGACGATCGCCACCGCCTCCGGTGACGCAGTGAAAGTATTCTGGTAGCACTTCTGCAACTGGCGAATATGCGTCTCGTAATCCGCGATGCGGGCGCGTTGTCTGAACAGCTGGTATTCGCGATCGAGCATCGCCCCGAGCATGCCCGGAGAATCGGTATCGAGCCACACAGGCGGCGCTATCAGGGGCTGCTCATCGAGCGGGAGGAACTGACCGGGGGTTGCCAGCACGACTGCCGGCAGATCTCTGCCGCCACGCTGAATCAGATCGAACGTACGTCGAGCCGAAGCGGTGTCGAGATCGACCACACAGCCGGCCCGTTTCCACGCAAATCGCTCATCCACATATTGTGCGTGGCTATGATCGACGAGTGCAGTGACTGTGACAGTCAGATGCTCATTAGTCAGGATGCGGGCTATTTTCGGTATGTCGCTGGCCGTGTCGATCACTATCAGCTGCAGGACATCCGCCACTGCGGCAGGTTCGGCAGCTTTCGTCCAGCGCCGCAGCGTGCTGACACTGAGATTCTGCGCCGTAGCCACCGAAGGCAGGCTCTCGCCCGCGGCCACTGCATCCAGGGCCTGTTGTTTTTCTTTCCGGGTATAACGACGCGACATGCCTTGCGGTTCCTGCAGATGGGTAATTCCGACGGGCAACTTAGCGTCCAATACCGGGATCGTTTTAGGCCAGCGACCGCAGATCGATACCGTGCAACAGCATGGCCACCGGAAGACTGTCCAGCAGCTGTGCGAGTGCCAGGCGCGAGCGGCCGTCGCGGCCGGAGCCGGCCTGGAACCGGCGTCCGGTAAACAGCTCATGCCACTCGCCTTCCGGAACCGATGCAGCGAGTCCGGATGAGGCTTCAGGCATGATGATCGCAGTGTCATCCCAGACTTCATGACCCAGCGGCATCCGTGCGCCCTCCCCGGTCAGGGCGCCGAACCGGCAGGGCGCGACGATTACCGAACTACTGCCGTCCGGCGCGGTGCGGGCGAATGCGCAGAGCTGCGCGGCGCCCGCGCCTTCCGTTTCGACTGCGACGTAATCGCTGTCGGTGAACAGCCCTGGCCAGGCGCGGCGCAACCGCAGCAGACGCGCGATGAGGTAGAGTTTCACGCGGCTGTCCGCCGGCGTATCGAGCAGCCGCCGAACCGCCTCGGCCTGCTCGCCGCTTCCGGCCAGCAGCGGTTCCAGCTCCTTCAGCAGGCGGCGCCGTCGATCGTAGTCCACCGGCTGGCGATTATCAGGATCGACCAGCCGGAACTCGAACAGCTCACAGCCCTGGTAGATGTCGGGCACACCCGGCGCAGTCAGCTTGAGCAGCGTCTGCGCCAGACTGTTGTAAACACCGATCCTGGCGATCTGTTTCTGGAACGGCAGAAAGTCGGCGAGAAAAGCATTGGCCGGTGCATTGCGCAACAGTGCGCGCACAAAATTCTCCACACCCGCTTCGTACTCCATATCCGGATTCAACCAGGCGCTGTGAAGCTTGGCCTCGCGCACCGCCTTGATCATGTACGCGATCACCCGATCGCAGAGTGATTCCATACCGGCTTGTGCAACTTCGCCCAATGGCCATACCCCGAGCAGCGTCTGGTATACCAGGTATTCGTCATTCCGCGACGGCGCGCGCAGGCCGGCTACCAGCTGTTTGCGCGAGGCATTGATGCGGCTCCAGCGCGCCACGTGCCGGCGCCACAGGTCCGGCAGTTCCGACAGCACGTTGAGTCGCGCGCGCACATCCTCACCACGTTTGCTGTCATGCGTGGAAGTGGTCAGCATCGCGCGCGGCCAGCGCCGTTGCCGTTCCTGGTTGGCGTAGTGAAACGCCGGCACCGAAGCGCCGAAGTGAGATGGATCGCCGCCGACGTCATTGAGCGATATCAACCGGTTGTCGATATAGAAGGTCGTATCTTCCATACCCTTCGCCATGACCGGCGCCGTGTACTGCTGAAAGCGCATTACGAAATTCAGCGCCATTCGGCGCAGCTCTTCATCCTGCTCCGCCAGGCCGCGAAGTTGCAGCATGTCGCGCAGGAATGCGAACAGACTGGAATCCACATTGCGGCTGCGGCGCTCGGCGTGAATCAGCGCCCAGTCCTGGAAACGAAGATCCTGCTCGCTCACTCCTTCCGCATCCACATAGCTTCGATACACCGGAAAACTGGCTGCCAGCTCCGACAGCGCTTCACGCAATCCATTCAGCGTGTAATCGCGGGTGTGGCGGTTGCGCTGCGCAATGCGGCTCAGCTGTGCCGCAAGCACTGTGAGTTCGCTGGACAGCACGCTGCGGATAATGAGTTTCTTGCGCCCGTACAGCAGCACTTCGTAATCGCGCGGTTTGCCGGTGAAGCGCACGTACAGACGCGTCAGCGGTTGTTCACCGGCGGGATCGACAAATACACCGTTTACCAGCGCGGAGAATTCATAACCGGTAGTTCCATCCACCGGCCAGCTCTCCGGAAGATGTTCATGCGGCATCAGGATTTTTTCCACCACCAGGTAAAACTCCTCGCTGGCGCCGACATCCCTGAGAGCAGCGCGCAACCGGTACAGGTAACCGCGCGGGTCGCGCAGTCCGTCCGGGTGATCGATGCGCAGCCCCTGTAGCTGGCCGCTCCCGACCAGCTCCATCACCAGCCGATGAGTGTCAGCGAAGACCCCCGACTGCTCCATGCGCAGGCCCGCCAGATCATTGATATCAAAGAAGCGCCGGTAGTTTATTTCATCCGTTGCAACCCGCCAGAATGCCAGTCGGTAGCACTGCGCCTCCAGCAGTCCGTGCAGATAATCGAAGCTTGCCGGATCGCCCGGTTTACCGCTCACTGTCTGCACTGTCGCATCGATCTGTTCTTGCAGTGCCGGCCAGTCGCTCGCCAGCGCCTTCAGCTCGCGCTTGAGTCGGGCGCTTTCCTCGAGCCGTATCTGCTGCTGATGGGAATCCCGCGCATCACGGGCAGGGAGGCTGCGGAATGCACCGGACAAAGATTGCAGCGCCGGCAGCTGTGCATCATCAGTTCGCGTGCCACCCAGCGCGGCGACGATCGTGTCCAGAACAACGGCATAACTGACCGGATCCAGCGGGAACCGGTGCTCGTGGTACCAGACACTGAAGCTGCCTTCTTCGGGCGCGTAGCGCAGTTGCAGATCGCCGCTTTCCAGAATCGCGCCGTAATGATCACCCAGCACCGGCAACAGCAGCCGGCCGTGCAGAGTGGGCACGAACGATTGCCAGTCGATGTCGAAATATTCGGCATAGACCGATGCCTCACCATGTTCCAGCACATCGAGCCACCAGCCGTTGTCATGGCCGCCGACGCCCATGTGGTTCGGCACCAGGTCGAGTATGTGGCCCATATCGTGAGCAGCCAGTTCCGCGACCCAGGCGGCGTGGCTGTCCCGGTCGCCAATCTCTGGATTCAGCGAACCATGATCGACGATGTCGTAGCCGTGCAGACTGCCCGGGCGTGCCTTGAGGTACGGTGAAACATAGCTGTGGGTAATGCCCAGCGCGTGCAGATAGGGCACCAGTCCGCGTGCCGCGTCGAATCCGAAATCCTTGTTGAGCTGCAGCCGGTAAGTTGCGGCTGGCGTGACCGGAATCGCCATTATGCCGCCTGGTCCGGAATCCGCCCGGCCTCCAGATACCACGCCAGCCCCCAGCCTGGAATCTGAGCGCAGTCATCCTGCAGTACTGCGTGAGTGGCATAAAGGCAGTCGCCAGGCGGTCGCACCGGGCCCGTCATCTCCGAGTCACTGAAGTTAGCCAGCAGTGTCAGCGTAGCGCCGTCCGGCCATTCCCAACGCACACTCAGGCTGTCGGCACCCAACCGCTCCCAGCCGGTCCGCACCGGCTGAGCCAGAAGCGGCACCAGGTGATCGCGACGCAGACCGAGCAGTTCGCGATGCAGTGACAGCCACTCGATTCCCTCTGCGGATTCGGCATCCGCCCAGTCCAGCACTGCCAGCTCGAAGGTTTCCTCGGCCATCGGGTCCGGAATCCGCGCAAGTGACTCCGGGTCCTGGAATTCCGGAAACCGGGCAAACTCCTGGCGACGGCCTTCAGTGACCGCGTCGGCCAGATCCGCGCCGAAATCACAAAAGAACGGGAACGGCTGACGCGCGTTCCATTCCTGGCCCATGAACAGCAGCGGTGGCGGCGGCGCGAGCAGCAGCAGCGCCGTGGCGGCACGAAACGCCGCCGGTGATGTCAGCACCGCCAGCCGTTCACCAAAGGCGCGATTGCCAACCTGATCGTGGTTCTGCACGAAGGCAACGAACGCCGTTACCGGCAGGTCTGCGCTGGGTTCACCGCGCCGTTCGCCATTTCGATAAGACGAGGGTTCACCCTGAAAAGCAAAGCCTTCGCACAGGCAGCGCGCCAGGTGACGCACCGGGTCATCGGCATAGTCGCGGTAGTAGCCCTGCGTCTCACCGGTGAACAGCACGTGGCAGACGTGATGTATATCGTCGTTCCACTGCGCCACGTACCACGGCGGTTCCCCCTGCTCGTCGCGCGCCAGATAGTGTGCAGCGTTGTCATCGTTTTCCAGCACCAGGTGAATCTGCCGGCGCCGGCCCGGTCCAGCCCGCACCGTAGTCGCCAGTTCCTCGATGATGTCCGGTCGGGAATCATCCTGAATGGCGTGGATCGCATCGAGACGCAGTCCGTCGATGTGATACTCCTCCAGCCAGTACAGCGCATTGTGTATGAAGAAGTCGCGCACCACCCGATTGCCCGGGCCGTCGAAGTTGAGACCGGCACCCCAGGGCGTCTGATGGCGATCGGTGAAAAAATCCGGCGCATACAGATGCAGATAGTTGCCTTCGGGACCGAAGTGGTTATAGACCACATCCAGGAATACCATCATGCCCAGCGCATGTGCATCATTGACCAGCGCCTTCAGGTCTTCGGGGCGATCGTATTGGCTGTCGGGAGCGAACGGCAGCACCCCGTCATAACCCCAGTTGCGCGTGCCGGGGAAGTCGCTCACCGGCATCAGCTCGACGGCTGTGACGCCGAGTTGCGCCAGGTGCGTCAGCTTGTCGCGCACCGCTGACAAAGTGCCTTCGGGTGTATAAGTACCGACATGCAGTTCATAGATGACCGCCTCCTCCCAGGGGCGGCCGCGCCAGTCGCTGTCCGACCAGTCGAATCCCGCGGGATCGATCACTTCGCTTGCCCCGTGCACGTCTTCCGGCTGGAAACGCGACGCGGGATCAGGAATGCGGGTTCCATCGTTCAGAACATAACGATAGCGGCTGCCTGCACCGGCCAGGTCCGTGCGACCGGAAAACCAGCCGTCCGGCTGCGCCGTCAGCTGCACTGACTGGAACTGCCCCGCATGTTCCACTTCAAGCGCCAGATCCTGCACGCCCGGCGCCCAGATACGAAAATGCACCTGGCCGTCGCCCTGAAATTCGGCGCCGAAAGGCATCGGATGATAACGTTTCAAATGCTTCGCCCTCCCTGGCGTGTGGCATGAATCGAATGGACGCGCGTATGAGGGATACTTGCTCGAGCTTGAGCATTCACCTGTAGTCCTGCATTCGAGTATAGCAGGCGCGGCTATGCGGCCTGACACCGCGCGCTCGTGCGAACGGCTGGACTCAATGGGGTTCAGTGTGAATGAACGGGTCGTGGAGCCTGCGTCCGTGTTCAGCTTTTCGTACGGATCACAAGTGTCTTCAGGCTACCCGCACCGCCTGCAGAAACAGTATCACCAGCTGCCGCACCAGATCCTCCAGACTGTAGCTGCGGTAGCGGTCCGCCTGATGGACGATCTTCGCATACAGCGCCTCGCGCACCATGCCCTGAAACAGAAGCGCCGCAACGCGCGCATCCACCGCCGGCACCCGTCCTTCCCGGCGCAATTCGCCGAGGCCGTATTCGATATAGTCCGCAAACGGTCGCCAGCGATTCTCGAAGAACTGGTATGCGGCCTGGCTGCCGGCGAGCGCGGCATGCAGTTCCATGCGCAGATAATCCGGATCGCGCGCCACACTCTGCACATACATAAGCGTCATGCGCTGCAGCAGACCGGCAAAGTCGTCTGGCCCGCGCACCACGATATCAACGTAGTTCTCGCGCTTGCAGGCGATCGCGCTCAGAACTGATTCGTAGAGATCCAGCTTGGAAGGGAAATGCCGGTACAGGACAGCCGGACTCACGGCGAGGCGCACGGCGATCTCGTCCACCGAGACCCCGTGATACCCCTTGTCGGCAAACAACACCTTGGCCACTGCCAGGATCGAGGCGCGACGTTCAGCCGCCTGGAGCCGCTTCGCCATGAGCCGGGCGTTCAGCCCGCCTTGCGGATGAGAAATTCGAACGCGCCGTCGTTCTGGCTCGACGACAGCAGTTCATTCCCGGTCTGACGACAGAAGGCCTCGAAATCCTTCACCGAACCGGGATCGGTGGCCAGGATACGCAGCACCTGTCCACCCCCCAGGCCGGTAATGCTCTTCCTGGCCCGCAGGATCGGCAGGGGGCAATTGAGACCGCGGGCATCCAGTTCCTGATCGAAAGTCGCCATGATGTTCTCCCAGATAAGTTAGTGAACGTTCACTTAAATTAGGACAACATACAGGTGCTGTCAAGCTCTCCGGAATCAACCGCCAGTGTTCTTCCATTCCGGGCAGCATGTGCGATTCGGCCCAGCTTTTCAGAGCATGCAGTACGAGTAGAACATCCCGTGCGCATTATCTCGCGGCGAGCACGAAACTCAGCTTTTCGCGCGGATCGCCTCGATGAGTTGTTCACGACTCAGCTTGCTGCGCCCCGGTATGTCCAGCTCTCTGGCGCGTTCGTACAATTCGGTTTTTGAAAGATCGTCAAGCGCACTGTCTTTGCCGCGCTTCGCTGGGCTGCCGTCCGACTTGCCCAGGCTTTGCTTCAGGATCGCCATCAGATCCACCACCTCGGCGCTCTCCGGTTCCTCCTCTTCCGCGGCTTCCGGCGCCTCGACGACGTCGGTGCCTTCCGCCAGCTTGCGGTCGATGAGTTCGCGCAGTTGATGCCGGTGCGCGTCTGACAGCAGTTCCGGGTCAAGGTCATCCGAGGACAGCGCCCTGATTTCTTTTTGCATGGCTTTGATACGCGCGGCATCCACTTTGTCCGGCGTTGGCAATCCAATGTCATCCGGTGTCCGCAGTTCGTCGTGAAAGCGCAGCGTCTCGGCGCGCAGCAGTCCCTGCTGTCCGATGATCGCTACCAGGTATTCCTTGTCACGCATAACAAAGGTTGCGATGCCGGCGCGATGCTTCTGCTCCATGGTGTTGGCGAGCAATCGATAGGCTTTCATCGCGCCTTTGTCCGGCGCCAGAAAATAACCGCGTTCAAACCAGATGGGATCGATCTGATCCAGCGGTACGAAACGTTTGAGATCGATTTCGCGCGACTTCTCCGGCGCCAGCGCTTCCAGTTCCTCATCTTTCACAATCACGAACTGGTCTTTCTCGACTTCGTAACCGCGCACGATGTCATCGGCTTCCAGCGGCCCGGCATCCTTGCTGCAGAAATAGCGCCTGCGCAGCGGCGTGCCATCCCGGTCGACCATGCGCAGCGAGATGCCACCGCTGCGACTGGCGATATACAGGCTCACCGGGATACTCACCAGGCCAAAGGCGATTGTACCGGACCAGAACGAGCGCGGCCGCTGTACATCGCGCTTTTTATGTTTGGACTCAGGCATGCTTGCGTTCCTTGATGCTGGCCTGCAAGGCTCGGGTAAGATCTTCGGAAGCTTTGGGTTTCGCCGGACGCAGGGTGCGCACCTTGCCGCCGCTGCGCTTGGTCGCGATCAATTGCTCGACGCGCTCGCGGTATTCATCATGGTAGGCCGCCGGTTCGAAATCATCGGCCAGCATACTCATGAGTTGCTGCGCCATGCCCAGTTCCTTCCTGTCCAGCGCCGGTCCGGCGGGGGCTTCCAGGTCTTCGATCGAAACCACATCCTCGGCGTTATGCAGCGCGATGAGCATCGGATAACCCGCATGCAGGCGTAACGCGCCGACATAGGCTTTTTTGCGCATCACCCAGTGCGCCAGGCCTTCGCGGCCGCTTTTCGCCAGGGCACCGGCCAGCGCGAAATAGTCCGCCGTTCCGCCCTGGTCAGGTCCAAGATAATAGGGACGCAGATACCAGCGATGATCGATGGCCTGCGGCGGCAGGAACTGCACCACCTCGATATCGCGCGACGCCTGCGGCTCGGTTTCGGCCAGTTCTTCGTCTTTCAATATCACCAGGTCGCCCTCGGGGCTGGCCCAGGCGCGGCGCGCGGCGCTGTATTCCACGACTTGATCGGTCACCGGATTCACCAGTCCCTGTTTCACCGGCGCATGATCGGTTTTGTGCAGCAGACGGAAGTGCACACTGCGATCCTCGATGGCCGCATACAGCTTCACCGGCACGTTCAACCCGCCGACGCGCAACACCGCTTTCCACATGGCGCGGGTGGCCATCAGTCCCCGCCTCCTTCCGCGCAATGCGGGCACAGCACAACCCGGCGTTCGCGCACTGCCACCACGCACAGCGGGCACACCGGCGCATCGCAATCGAAACAGTAATAACCGGCCTCGACGTGGTAGGCATGGAAACAGAATTCGCAGCTGTCAGGCCCCGCCTGCAGCCACCAGGGCAGGCGCGGACCCTGTTTTCGCGAGCGGCTCATGCCTTGTCCCCGGCGCCGACCGCATTCAGCAGCTTGCTGTCCAGCGGCCGGCGCGCCTCTTCGAAGCCGTCCCAGGGATCGCCGCGCAATGCCGACAGACGCCGCCGCAGGTTGTCCGCCGTGTAACGGTCGCTGGTCAGCGCGGCATTCAGCTCCTCCCAGCGCACTGGCACCGCTACTGGCGCGCCTTCCCGCGCACGCGTGGAATACGACGCGATAGCGGTGGCGCCGCGGCCGTTGCGCAGGTAATCGAGAAAGATGCGTCCCTCGCGTTTCGCCTTCGACATGTTAGTGGTGACGCGCCGGCGATCGTCGCGCGCATGCGCATTGGCGAGAGCACGCGCAAAGGCTTTGGTTGCCTCCCAGTCGGCGCGCGGCGCCAGCGGCACCACCAGGTGCAGACCTTTGCCGCCGGTAGTGCGCACGAAACTCTCCAGCCCCAGCGTCTGCAGCCGTTCGCGCAACGACCGCGCAGTGCGCAGCACTTCCGTCCACTTCACATCCGGGGCGGGATCGAGATCGAATACCAGAATATCCGGACGCTCGACGTCTTTGACACGACTGCCCCACACGTGCAGTTCCAGCGTGCCCACCTGCACCAGCCCCACCAGGTCGGGCAGGGAACGTACATACACGTACGTCTCGAGCCCGTTTTTTTCCATGATGTCCAACTTTGGAAAGTCTTTTGCCAGCGTCTGCTGCGGATGCTTCTGGAAAAAACATTCCTTGTGGCGGCCCTGCGGACAGCGCAGCAGCGACAGCGGCCGCTCCGCCAGTTGCGGCAGAATCCAGTCCTCGATATCCGCGTAATACTCGGCAAGCGCGAGTTTGGTCAGCCCCTGCTGCGGATACAGTACGCGATCGGGATTACTGAGACGCACCCCGGCGACTTGTGTCGTATCGCCGCTGCGGCGCCGGGTACCGGGAGCCGGCGCCGATGCTTGCGAGGAGGACAACTGTTGCGGCAACTGGATCTCCTGCGGATTGCGGTCTTCGCGCAGGCCGCGGAACCTGGGGTGGCGCAGCGCGCCATCGCGCGTCCACTCGGAGAATTCGACTTCGGCAATCAGTTCCGGGCGCACCCAGTGCAGGCCTTTACCGGCGGGCGGCGTGTCAAACGGTGAGGTTTTCACAGCGCGTCTTTTCAGCTGCGCCAGCAGATCCTTCAGCTGCCGTTCGCTGAACCCGGTGCCGACCTTTCCGGCGTAAACCAGCCGTTCACCGCGCCAGCCGCCGAGCAGCAGCGCGCCGAAACCGGTGCGCGAACCGCCGGGGTCAGTGTAGCCGCCAATCAGCAGTTCCTGGTGCTGCGTGCATTTCACTTTCAACCAGTCCTTGCTGCGCGTTTCACGGTACCGGGCCGCGACGCGTTTCGAGATAATGCCTTCGAGACCCAGGCGGCAGGCATGCTCGAAGAACATCTGGCCGCTTTCAGCGATGTGATCGGTGTAGCGGATCGTCGCGCTGCCGACCAGGTCCGCAGCGTCCATCAGTTGTTCCAGCGCGCGCTTGCGTTCCCTGAGCGCCACAGCATCCAGATCGACACCATTGAGGTGCCTCAGGTCAAACACCTGGTACACCAGCCGCGCGGTGCGACCCGCGCTCAGCGCTTCCTGCAGGCGGCCAAAGCTGCTGACGCCGTCGGCGCCGAGCGCTACCACTTCCCCATCCAGGAGGGCGTCATCGACGGGCAAGGCTTCGAGCACTCCCGCGATCTCCGGAAAGCGGGAGGTCCAGTCGAGGCCGTTACGACTGATCAGCCGCACTGCGCGCTGTTCGATGCGCGCCAGAATCCGGTAGCCGTCGAACTTGATTTCATGCACCCAGGCGTCACCGTCGGGCGCCGCCTCAGCCAGCGTGGCGAGCTGCGGACGCGGATCGCGCGGCAGCGGCCTGCGGTGCGCACCCGCCAGCTTTGCGGCATCCGGTACGGGCGGCGCTGTGTGCGCTTCTCCCTGCGAGCTCCAGGTGCGGCTGCGATCCACCTTGATCTGCTCCATGGTCCGACCGGTGGCGACGCTGACATTTTCCGGCAGCGCGGCTTTCCGGTTTGCGCTTTTCGATTTCGCCGACTTGCGCTGCCTTGCGGGTTCACTGCGCTTGATCAGCAGCCAGTTGTCACCGTCTTCGGCGGCGCGGCCGCCCATGCGCACCAGCGACCAGGTGCCGCGCAGTTTCTGCCCCTCCAGCACAAAATCGATGCGATCACTGTCGCGCCACTTGGCGACCCAGCGGCCGCGATCCCATAGCATCACCGTGCCGGCTCCGTATTCGCCCTGCGGAATCACTCCTTCAAAGTCGCCATATTCCAGCGGATGATCTTCGACGCGCACCGCCAGATGTTTTTCGCCGGGTTTGAGGCCGGGGCCTTTCGGCACCGCCCAGCTCTTTAGTACGCCATCCTGTTCCAGGCGCAGATCGTAATGCAGGCGGCGCGCCGCGTGTTTGTGCACCACGAACAGCCCGCCCTCCGGTTCGGCGCGCGCACCCGCCTCGCCCGCCGGTTCCGGGGTACGCTGGAAGTTGCGCTTTTTGTGGTAGTCCTCGAGACCCGCCACCAGCCTCTCCTGTCACTCGCGTGCAACCTGCAGGAAAGCTTCAAGCAGAACGCATGCCAGCCGGGGGGCTACGGAAAAACGAGGTGCGACGCCCGGTTGCGTGGCGCAGCGTGCCATTGCGGCACAGGCGCAGGTGCAAATCACCCACTTCGCAAGCGCAGTGCACCACGCAATCAAGACAACCGCCCCGTCATCCTATGCTTGAACCAGCTTGCGGAGAATAGGATATTGGCCGCGAGCCAGGAGAAAGGGATGAGGCCGTGCTCGTCATGAGTCTTCGAGACTGTTCGCAACGACGGGGGCGACATGACACCACCGCTGCTGGTTCTGACGGGTGGGGAATAACACCGCGGCGCTACGCTACAATTAACTTCTGATAAGGTATCGAACAACGGGAGGCTGGTATGTTCCATACTGACGGCGGCATGGTCTTCGGCGGCTTTTTCATGTGGATCTTCTGGTTGCTGGTGGTGATTCTGACGTTTGCCGCAATCTGGTATCTGGCCACCAACACCAGCGGCGGACGCCGATCGTCCGGCCCGCCGGAGGAGGACGCCCTGGAGATTCTCAGGAAGCGCTATGCGCGCGGCGAAATCGGCTCGGAGGAATACCAGCAGCGGCGGCAGGAGCTGGAGAAATAGGCGCAACCGGATAACCTCCGCGATGCATTGAAAAATCTCAATGCACCGCGTCCACGGCAGGCACAGCATAGGCAGGTGCCGGAATCCCCCATGAAACAGCAGCACCTTCTGAAGCCAGGCAGGAACTGCTGGCGCATCCGGCGTGCCGACCGGGTTGCCTTTCTGATCGATCCCGCACCCTACTTCGAAACCCTCTACGATGCTCTGAACCTGGCGCACGACCAGGTGCTGATTCTGTCCTGGGACATCTACAGTCGCCTGCGACTGATCGGACTGCCGGACCGGAGTAACCGCAAGCGCCCCGATCTCACGGAGCTGCTGAACCTGCTGGTGGAGCGGCATCCGGATCTGCAGTTTTACCTGCTGAACTGGGACTATTCTGTCTTCCACACGCTGTCGCGCGAATGGCTGCCCGCCCACCGGCTCGACTGGTCGACCCATGCCCAGGTGCATTTCAAACTCGACGACCAGGTTCCGATCGGTTCATCGCATCACCAGAAAGTAGTCGTCATCGATGACGCTCTGGCTTTTTCAGGCGGCATCGATCTCACCCGCGCACGCTGGGACACCAGCGAACACCGGCGCCGCGATGCCCGCCGCAAAGCCGTGGATGGCAGCCGCGGGCGACCCTATCACGACGTACAGATGGCAGTATCCGGTCCGGTCGCCGGAGCGCTCGGCGATCTGGCCCGGGAGCGCTGGCGACGCGCCACTGGCCAGGTTCTTCCCCGCTCCGCGCGCGCCGGTGCGGACGTCTGGCCGACTGGACTGACGGTGGATCTGGAAGATGTCGATGTGGCCATAGCACGTACCGAACCGATCAGCGGCGACTACAACGAAGTGCGGGAAGTCGAACATCTGTACCTGGATGCCATCGCAGCGGCCGAACGTTACATCTACATCGAGAATCAGTATTTCACTGCCCCGGCAGTGGCAAAGGCACTTGCCGCCCGGTTGGCAGCTCCCGAGGGACCGGACATTATCATCACGCTGCCGCTTGCCACCGATGGCTGGTTCGCCAATCTGTCCATGGATGTCATGCGCGTTCGTCTGCTCAAGCAGCTGCGCGCGGCTGACCGGCACCAGCGACTGGCGATCTACTATCCGCACCTGCCGGAGCGACGCGCCGAACCCGTCAACCTGCACAGCAAGCTGTTTATCATGGATGACCGGTTTTTGCGTATCGGTTCAGCCAATCTCAACAACCGCTCCTTCGGACTCGATACCGAATGCGACCTCGCCATCGAGGCCAGAGCCGGTCAACAGCCGGTGATCGACGCGATACGCGCGTTGCGCAACCGGCTCCTGGGAGAACACCTGCAGGTAAGTTCGCAAGCCATCGAGATGGCCGAACAACGGCATCAGTCGCTGCGACAGGCCATCGAATCCCTGCGCAGCAACGGGCGCAGTCTGCACGAGCTGGAACCGGAGCTGGCGCACGTCCAGCACAGCCCTTTCAGTGATGCGGAGCTGATCGACCCCGAGCGCCCGGTCAGTCCGGATACGCTGCTGGATCGCCTGGTAGCCGTTCAGGACACCCGGCCGGCCGGACGCAGAGTACTCGGCTGGCTGCTGGCATTGTTCGCCCTGCTGATGACGGCAGTGGCGGCCTGGCATTTCAGTGATATGTCAGACTGGGTGGACGCGGTCCTGCTGAGCGAGCACATGGCACAACTGCGCAGTGCACCTGCGAGCCCGCTGATTCTGATCGCCGGCTTCGTAATCGCAGGATTTCTGCTGGTACCGCTGACGGTCCTGGTGATCGTCACGGCAGTGGTATTCGGGCCGTTCTACGGTTTCGCCTATGCCTTCAGCGGCGCTCTGGCAAGCGCTATTGCCAGCTACGCGGCAGGTACCGCGATAGGGCGTCATGGCGTCCGCAAGCTGGTCGGAAAACGCATCAATATCGTGAGCCACCGGCTGGGTGAACGCGGTTTACTGGCGGTCATGGTGTCGCGCGTGGTGCCGGTGGCGCCGTTCACAGTCATTAATCTGGTAGCCGGTGCTTCGCATATCCGGCTACGCGATTTCACTCTGGGTACTGCGCTCGGAATGATCCCCGGTATGTTCGCGATTGTATTGCTGGTTGATCGCGCCACCGCCAGCCTGCGCGACCCGGGCTGGACCAATGTCCTGACCCTGATCCTGGTGAGCCTGATAATCCTGGTCGCTGGTTACCTGCTCTCCCGGCAACTGCTGAGCCATACCAGGCAAAATCCGGGCAGCCGCACAAGTTAACTCTCGGCCTCACTGGCCAGGGCGTCCAGATCACAGCGGAAACATTCCGCATTGCGATCATCCAGTGGTATCAGAATCCCGAGCCGCTTGAAATCAGCAAGCGTCCGACTGATGCTCTCCGGCGTCACGCCCAGCACCTCTGCCATTTCCTCGCCCGTCAGCAGGGCCACTTCGCAGGGTCCATGTTCGTCATCCATGTCGATAAGAAACTGCACCAGCCGCGCCACCCGGCCACGTACCGCGCCGGTGGAGAAGTCAGTGATCCAGGTATCGGCGGTGCTCAGGGAACGGTGCCACTGTTCCAGCAACTGGCTGTAGGCAAGCGGATCGTCGTCTTTCAGCGCGAGCAGCGCATTGATCGGAATCTGGTATGCCTCGACCTGATCGACGGCGATCGCCGTGTGTCCGTGCGCGTCACCGAGCAGCCCATTGAGGCCCAGTACGCTGCCGCGTTTGTGCAGGCGCACAATGCGGGCGCGCCCATCGGGTAGATAACTGAGTAACTTTACCTTGCCGCGACGGGGCACATACACCACGTCGACATCGGCGCCCTCGTGGTACAGCGTTTCGCCCGGCTGATAGACGCTCGACCGCGCCAGTACCGGCTCCTGCCGTAACAGATCAATGATCCTGGCGTCGACGCCGGCGCGGCGCAGTTCTTCCGCTGCGCGTACTCCTGCGGGTGGTTGCCTGACGGCTAGTTCTTCCTGTCGCATCGATATCATCTCCACTG
Source organism: Thiogranum sp. (assembly GCA_032251035.1). GTDB lineage: Bacteria > Pseudomonadota > Gammaproteobacteria > DSM-19610 > DSM-19610 > Thiogranum. The sequence goes on from JAVVEV010000005.1 coordinate 39,070, forward strand.
TCGGTGCCTCAGCGCTTTTTTACCATACCAGAGCGCAATGAAATTTATCAATGCTATGGCCGTGCGGGCTTTTCTAGAATATCAGTTTGACAAGGTAACCGCAGTTTGGAGATCGACATGAGTAGAACTCACGAATTACCACCCCTGCCCTACGAACTGGACGCGCTGGAACCGGAGATCTCGCGCGAAACTCTGGAATACCACTACGGCAAGCACCACGCAACTTACGTGAACAAACTCAATAAACTGATCGAGAATTCCGAGTATTCGGACATGCCACTGGTGGACATCGTCAGAACCGCCGACGGCGCCATATTCAACAATGCGGCGCAGGTCTGGAACCACACATTCTACTGGAGCTGCCTGAGTCCCGAGGGCGGCGGCGCACCCGAACATGAAGTGGCGCAGGCCATCGAGCGGGATTTCTCCTCATTCGAAGCTTTTCGCGAAAAATTCGACGAAGCGGCCACCGGACAGTTCGGGTCCGGCTGGGTATGGCTGGTACGTCAGTCGAACGGTCAGCTTGAAGTATTCAGCACCGGGAATGCCGATACGCCGATCCGTAACGGAGCGACGCCGTTACTGACCTGCGATGTCTGGGAACATGCCTATTACCTCGACTACCGCAACAGCCGTCCAGATTATCTGAAGGCGTTCTGGAAACGTGTCAACTGGGAATTTGTGAACCAGCAGTTTCTGACCGCCAGCGAACAGCAACAGGGCGGTCGCGCAGTCAACCAGTAGCGCCCACTGAACGCGTAGTGCCCGCCTGGCCGGGAAACGCCAGGCGGGCAGCGCAAACTACCGGCAATTATGCCGCCGGTAGTGCCTGGACAGCTGCACGTCGTAATCGCGTTCGACAGAATTCTGATCATAAGGCGGGGCACTGCACATCGCCTCGTGAGTCAGGTCGACGCGCAGGCTGCGTTGCACCCAGTCCACCATCTCGATCCATCCGGGACTGATGACCAGCAGACGGTCGCCCGCGTCCACCTGCAGATAGCGTATGGCCCAGTAACGTGCGTCGATCACAATGTCCCGAATCCGACCCACCTCGCCATTGCTCGCCATCAGCGTGCAACCGGTAATTTCTCCCGCACCATGCAGCCGGGTCTGTTCGGAGCGTAATACCGGGACTCTGGGCATCTCGACTGCGGGTGTCCGGCGGTGAGTGGAACGCGGCACGTCAGTCAGCGCAGGATCCCAGTAACGCGGCCAGCCGTAGTACCGGTAGAGACGCTCCTCATCGCCCTGTGAAACGGATCGCCTGCTGCTGACTGGCGGACTCGCTTCGATCTGCTCATGTTCCAGCTCGATATGGATGAGGTTCCGGTGCTCGAAAATCTCACCGACAGCGAGCGGGGGGATCAGCAGTTGTTGATCCGGGGAATGACCAGCAGCCACGGCCAGGTAACGCAGCGTCCAGGTCACGTCATCGAAATACAGTTCCTGCAACACGCCGACTTCGCCGTCCACGGCGTGCAGCACGCAATGCCGCAGCCGCGCTGCGGAATGCACGTCATTGCGAATGGCTGCGCTGTTCGTTTTCGACAGCACCCGCCCGTTTTTTCCGGATCCACGCTGCATCATGTATTAGCCGCCTGGCGTCCATCTCCATTCCTGGTGATTGACTGAGGTTGCCGCGTCACTGCGCCCATAGAACCCTTCGGGTTTCATTACGGGTACCTTACCCTTCGGGTCAAGGCATCCTCGCAATGACGGCGAACAGTAGCAGCCTATGCAGATGCTGCAAGCTGCGCATTGATAAACCTCAATTACAGGTGATCGCCTCATATGGGAAATCGTATTGTGATATTGTGCCGGTTTGGCATGCTCGCCAGCCACACTTACAAATCGAATCCGCCAAGCCCGGGAGGCCCGCATGTCCACAGAAATACCTTACCGCGTTGAACAGGACAGCATGGGTGAAGTCCGGGTTCCGGGAGGCGCCCTGTACGGCGCCCAGACCCAGCGCGCGGTGGACAATTTTCCGCTCAGCGGCCTGCGCATGCCACGCGCTTTCATTCGCGCGCTGGGGCTGATCAAGGCCTGTGCCGCTGAAGCCAACATCGGCCTGGAACAGCTCGAACCGGCCGTCGGGGCGGCTATCGGCGCAGCTGCGCAACAGGTCGCGGGTGGCGAGCATGACGCGCATTTCCCGGTCGATGTTTTTCAGACCGGTTCCGGTACCAGCACCAACATGAATGCCAATGAAGTGATTGCACGGCTGGCTGCGCAGCAACTCGGTGCCAGCGTGCATCCCAATGACCAGGTCAATCGCGGCCAGAGCAGCAACGATGTGATTCCCACGGCGATCCACGTGGCGGCCCGCCTGGAGTGCCATGAACAGCTGTTGCCGGCACTGGCGCAGTTGATTGCCACCATCGATGCACGCGCGGTGGAACTCGAGAACGTAGTAAAAACCGGCCGCACCCATCTCATGGATGCCATGCCGGTGACGCTCGGCCAGGAACTCGGCGGCTGGAGCGCCCAACTGGGCGCCGCCAATGCCCGTCTCGTTGCGGTGATGCCACGCCTGGAACAACTGGCTCAGGGTGGCACTGCGGTGGGCACGGGCGTCAATGCGCATCCGCGCTTTGCGGAGCAGTTTACTGCCGCGCTGCGCGATGCCACCGGCCTGCCCTTCCAGCCTGCGCAGAATTTCTTCGCCGCCCTTTCGAGCCAGGATACAGCGGTGGAACTCAGTGGCCAGCTGCGCGGCCTCGCCGTCACTCTGATGAAAATCGCCAACGATCTGCGCTGGATGAACAGTGGCCCGCTGCACGGCCTGGCCGAAATCAGGCTGCCGGCTCTGCAGCCGGGAAGCAGTATCATGCCGGGCAAGGTGAATCCGGTGGTTCCGGAAGCGGTCGCGATGATCTGCGCGCAGGTAATGGGCAATGACGCCAGCGTCGCGATAGCGGGTCAATCCGGCAATTTTCAGCTCAACACCATGTTGCCGGTAATCGCCTACAACCTGTTGCAGAGCATCGAACTGCTGGCCAGCGCCAGTCGGTTGCTGGCCAGCCACGCGATAGCCGGCCTGCAGGTTAATGAAGCGCATCTTCAGGCGGCACTGGCCCGTAACCCGGTACTGGCAACGGCATTGAACGAAGCCCTCGGCTACGATCGAAGCGCTGCAATCGCCAAACGCGCCGCCAGTGAGAATCGTCCGGTGCGGGAGATCGCCGCAGAAATGACCGACCTTTCCGCAGCAGAACTTGACCGGTTGCTCGACCCGGTGCGGCTCGCGCGACCGCACGACTGAGCCTCACTGGCCGGACGCTACCGGCGTTTCTGCATCTGCCTCGATCTGCGGTGATGCCGTGCGCGCGAGGTGCAGCTGACTGGTGTCGCGGGGAAACAGCAGCTCAAGATTCCATTCCGAGAATACCTGCAGTTTGCGCACGAAGGTCGGCAACATCGCCAGGTAGATAGCCCGCCACAGCAACCAGGCCGGGAATCCGGACAGCCGCAGACCGAACACTTCGCCAACCGCCCGCCGGTGCCCGATCGAGGCAACCTGGCCGCGCGGGCGGTAGCGAAACGGGCGGGTCGCCTGTCCGTCTATGGCGCGTACGATGTTATCCGCCACCTGGCGCGCCTGCCGAACCGCGAATTGCGCCGTCGGCGCACTCAGCGCACCGTCATGTGCATTGACTATCGCGGCACAATCGCCAATCGCCCACACGCGGGGCTGATCCGGCACCGACATATCCGGTCCCGTCGCAACCAGATCTTTCTGTTTCTTCACATCGAGCGTTCCGAGCAACGGGTTGGGAACAGTTCCGATCGTGCAGATCACGTTGGCACCCAGTATCAGATCGCCCGCATCGGTCGTTACGCCGGTTGCCGTAATCTCGCTGGCAAGCGCCTGGAGGTGAACTTCCACTCCGTGCCGTTTCATCGATTGCAATGCGGCCTCTCCCAGCGAAGGCGCAAACTCGGGAACCAGCCTGTCGCCGCCTTCCAGCAACACGACTTTGGTATCGGGAGACTGGGTGCGCGGATAGTATTCGCGGACGGCGCTGACCAGATCAGTGATGGCACCTGCCACCTCCACACCACTGGAACCGCCGCCGATCACGATGAACGTGGTAAGGCTGCGGCGCCGGTCAGGATCCTCTTCGAGTTCCGCCTGTTCCAGGCGCAGGATAATGCGGTTACGCAGGTACAGCGCATCGCCCAGTGTTTTCAGCGCCAGTGCGTGCTCGGCCATGCCGCTGACGAAGCCGATGTTGGCGACCTTGCCACAGGCCAGCACCAGGTGATCGTACGACAGGCTGTGCGAACCACTGTTGCGGTAATGCACCTGTCGTTGCTCCAGATCGATGGCCTCGACCTGCGCCCGGTAAAAACGCGCGCGGTGCAGCATTTTCCGGATTGGCGCCACCGCGTGCCCCGGCAGCAACGAGGCGCCGGCGACCTCTGGCAACAGCGGTGTATAGGTCATGAAATTTTCGGCGCTGATCAGTACCACCTGCCAGTCCGCTGGAATGCGCCGTTCGAGCCGTCTCACGACACCGGTTCCGGCAAACCCGCCGCCAATCACCACCACAGTGCCCATGCGTCCCTCCCTGCCGCGCGACCCACCGGCTCATGCTGAGCGCTGCAGCCTGAAGCTGCATTGAAAATCGTCAATAACTCGCTGCTGCCAGATACTCGCACTGACCACATTGACAATTTTCAATGCACCAGCGATTCCCGGTGCCATGCTTTTTCAGTCGATCACACATAAGCGGAGACATTCACCATGACTCGCCTGACCCCCCGCCGAAGCGTTACCCTGTCTGTGTTGATAGCGGGGCTGGGCATCCCGATGGCGATTGCCGCACCCCTCGGCCTGCCGCCCGTGCCAATCCCGGGTGACAATCCCCAGACCGAAGCCAAAATTGCGCTGGGAGACCGCCTGTTTCACGACCCGCGTTTCAGCGTCGACGGCACAATAAGCTGTTCGACGTGCCATGAACGGGAGAAGGCATTCACTGATCACCGGCGCCTGTCGGAAGGGCACAGCGGACTGCTCGGCACCCGCAACGCGCCGACAGTAATCAACTCCGCATACATGGAGCAACTGTTCTGGGACGGCCGCGAACCAGACCTTGAAGGCCAGTCCAAACAGCCGCCCGTCAATCCGGTGGAAGGCGGTCTTGCGGATGTTGGCGTACTGGTTGAAAAGATCCGTAGCGAACCCTCCTATGTCGAAGAGTTCAACAAGGTGTTCGGTGTCGATGCAGAAAATATCACCGCGGATCATTTTGCCGATGCAATCGCCAGCTTCGAGCGCACCATCATCGCCGGCGACTCCCCCTTCGACCGTTATCAGTATGGCGGTGACGAGTCAGCCATGAGCGAAGCCGCCGTGCGCGGACTCGAAGTGTTCCGTGGCCAGGGGCGCTGCGTATCCTGCCATCTCATCGAGGAGACCCAGGCGCTGTTTACCGATAATCGCTTCCACAACATCGGCGTCGGCTTCAAGGCCATCCGCGGCCGGGAAGCGGAGATTGCCCATGAATTCCTCAAAGCCAAACACGCCGGTGCGGATGTCGACAAAACTGTGCTGGTCGACAAGGAAGCTTCCGAACTGGGCCGTTTCGCCGTCGTCGAAGACATCAACAAGGTGGGAGCTTTCAAGACCTCGACCCTGCGCAACATCGAGCTAACCCCGCCCTACATGCACGACGGCAGCCTGGATACGCTCGAAGATGTAATCGATTTTTACAACAACGGCGGACGTGAAAAAGAAACCGACCCGCTTACCCCCTTCCTGAGCGGCGGCATTCGTCCGCTCGACCTCTCGGATCAGCAAAAGCAGGATCTGGTTGCATTCCTCGAGGCACTGACCAGTCCGGAGATCGCCAGCCAGGTGACCAGCACTGAAATCATTACCGGAAGCACAGGAGATCAGCAACCATGAGCCAGATGAATCGCAGACGATTTCTCAGAACCGGAGGTGCAGTGCTGGCCGCCGGCAGTCTGCCGTTCAGCCTGGTCGAACTGGCGTTCGGTCAATCGGGTCCCGAGGACTTCACCTTCGCATTCATTTCGGATTCGCATATCACCCATATCAAGGGGGACCGGTTCGTGCGTAACTGGGATCGCGGCATGATTCAGGCTGTCGCCGAGGCGAACCTGCTGTCGCCACGGCCGGACTTCATTTTCTACGGTGGCGATATTGCCCAGCTCGGCACGCCGGAGGAAATCGATCACGGGCTGGAGATTCTCAGCGGATTGCGCGGCGACGTCCATCATGTGATGGGTGAACATGATTATTACCTCGACCTCGGCGAACACTGGCGCAAACGCATCGGGCCCGATCACTACAGCTTCGATCACAAGGGCGTGCACTTCGTAGTGCTCAACAGCATTCTCACCTGGGACGAATGGACGCACCGGAAATGGGATACGCCGATGCAGCGCATGAAAGAAATGGCGCGCCTGGACAATCCGGATGGCTCACCTTTCATGGTCGGCGACAGTCAGCGTGAGTGGCTGCGCAAGGACCTTTCCAATATCAGCAAGAGCACGCCGATCGTAGTGATGTCGCACTCGCCGCTGCAGAAAATCTACCGCGGCTGGAACTTCTGGACTGAAGATGCTGAACAGGTTCAGGAATTGCTGAAGCCATTCGACAAGGTGACCGTTCTGTACGGTCACGTGCACCAGATCCAGTACAACCAGATCGGCAACATCAGCTTTCATGCGGCCATGGCGACTGCCTGGCCCTGGCCGTATCCGAAAACCTTTGTCCAGGAAGCCAGCCACCTGCCCAAACTGACCGTGGAGATGAATCGCGCCGATCCGTTTTTCGAGCGCGACGGCACCGGCTGGCAGTTTATCAACATGCACACGGGAGACGTGGATGTGCACTACGCGCTACCCGACAATGAAAATCGCGTAGTTGCCTTCAACGAGCAACAGGACCAGCCGGTCGACACTCTGTACCAGGAAGAGTCGAACCGGATTCCGCCGCAGGATCACTACTGAAAAATCCAGAGGGAAAACTCATGAACAGGATTTATTATCCGTTGACGCAGGCCGCTCTCGCCGCATTGTTGCTCAGCATGCTGGCGCCGGCGGCACTGGCCGACCGCTTCACCGAGGCCGATCTGGAACGCTGGGCGCAGGAGTATATGGCGGTTGTAGACAGGGGTGAAAAGCTGTTTCATGGCGGGCTCGAAAATGAAAACACGGTTTCCTGTGACCAGTGCCACCCGGATGCCGCCAACACCCATCCGGAAACCTATCCGAAATTCCAGCAACAGCTGGGAAAGGTTGCGGTGCTGGGAGAAATGGTCAACTGGTGCATAGAGAATCCACTGGAATCCGACCCGCTGGCGCTGGATGACCCGCGCATGGTCGCCCTCCAGGCCTATATCCACGAACAACGGCGGCTGGTGCCTCTGGTACCGGGCAAGCACTAGGTTGGCGTTCGACCCGCGCAGCGGTACCCGGAGATTGCCGCGCTACGTTCGCAATGACGATGTTTTTTCTACTTCATTGCGAGGCGCGAAGCGACGCGGCAATCTTATACGGCGGCGGTTACATCCCGACCAACTGACTGTGCAGACCCTCGCGCCGGGTATGCTCCACAAATTCCACCGCCTCGACGATGTTCGGATCATATTCGATTATCATCAGGTGCGGCCGTTCGTCGTGGTACGCGGCGGCCATCACACCATTCATGGCCAGCAGAGAATCACGAAGCTTTTCTCTCTGCGCGTGATCGGTATTTTCAGTGATATGCAAGGTCACATCGGTCATGTGACACCTCCGTGTATGTTCTTCTCGACACCGACATAAAGTAAATCCCCGAGATTCAGGAAGCGCATTGCGAAAACGCAATGTCAATAGCCCTGCGACGGCAAACGCAATTGAAGTTTTTCAATGCAGCAGCGCGGGCAGCAGGCAAAATGAAGCGCATCAGTACGCCATGAGCCAGTGGGTGGCCGACCTACAGCCTGGAAGGAGCCGCGCGATCATGTCACACGCACCAGAATCCCGAGATGTCAGCAGCGCCAGTCATTCCGCCACCCGCGAACACCTCGCGCCACCGGCGCCACCGCGCCTGCTCACGGAACTGCTCGAAGGCACGGGCGTGCAGTTCAATGGCAACAATGCACGCGACATCCAGGTCCACGACGCCGAAACCTACCACCAGATTCTGACCCGCGGTTCGCTCGGATTCGGTGAGACTTACATGAACGGTTGCTGGGACTGCCAGCAGCTGGATGAGATGTTTACCGCACTGCTGCGCGCCGGCGTCAACAGTAAGGTGCGCACCCTGCCGCGACTGCGTCTGCTGATGAACGCGGCAACCGGCAGTGCCGCGGCACGGCTGATCAATCGCCAGACCCGGCGACGTGCCTTCGAAGTCGCACAGCGCCATTACGACATCGGCAACGACATCTTCGAAGCAATGCTGGATTCCAGCATGTCCTATAGCTGCGGCTACTGGGAATATGCACAGAATCTCGAACAGGCGCAGCTCGACAAGCTGGATATGATCTGCCGCAAACTTGAACTGACGCCGGGCGAGCGCCTGCTCGACATCGGCTGCGGCTGGGGCGGGCTGGCGCATCACGCTGCCGAACACTATGGAGTCGAAGTGTTTGGCGTCACTATTTCGCAGGAGCAGCTGAAGCTGGCGCGCGAGCGCTGTGCCAATCTGCCGGTCAATATCGAACTCATGGACTACCGCGACCTGCGCGGCCATTTCGACAAGATCGTGTCGGTGGGCATGTTCGAACACGTCGGACCGAAAAACTATACAGAATTTTTTGACGTGATACGCCGCCTGCTGACCGACGAGGGCCTGATGCTGTTGCATACCATCGGCAGCAGCGGAGACGCCGGGCAGACCGATCCCTGGATCGACAAATACATTTTTCCCAACGGCAGGTTGCCCTGGGCACAGCAGGTCAGCGCGGCGCTCGAACCGGAACTGGTGATGCGCGACTGGCACGAGTTCGGCTTCGACTATGATCGTACACTGATGGCCTGGTGGAAAAACTTCAACCGCGCCTGGCCGGCCCTGCGGCACGCCTACAGTCCGCGCTTCTACCGCATGTGGAAATACTATCTGCACAGCTGCGCCGCAAGTTTCCGTTCCGGGCGCTCGCAACTGTGGCAGATCATGTTGACACGGCGTGGCGCGCGGCCTGACTACCGTTCGATGCGGCCGCAGAAGCCACACCGCACGCTGTCTGCGGTCTGAACGACCGGTATGCGCCTGCGTCACGCATTCGGCATTGTTCTGTTGGTGCTGGTTCTGGTAATTGGCGCGCCGCTGGTGGCGCTTTTCGTCGCACCCATGCTCTACGCTGATCTGATCGAGCGGACCGTGCAGGCGAGCAGCGGACTGCAGGTGACGTTTGACGACCTCGAACTCGACCTGTTTCCCCCTGCTATCGTCACCCGCAATCTGCGGATTCTGAATCCGCATGTCGAATTTGGCGAGCCGTTGCTGGAAGTCGAGCAATTCTCTGCGCAAGCGGACCCGAATCGCTATCTGGGCAACGCTTCGAACTGGTGGCGGTCGCAAGTCTCGGGTGTAGTGCTGCGATCGGCTACGGATGCCTCCGGGCGCAGCAACTGGTACCGTCCGGAGCAATCCGAAGACACAGAGATTGAGCCGGACGAACCCTTCGATACCAGAGTATTCAGCTTCCGCTCGGTCACGATTTCCGACTTCGACTTTTTCCGCATAATCGAAGATCAAAGTCATCATGTGCATGCTGCACAGCTGGTGCTGGAGAAACAGGCCGATGAACGCCTGCGGATAGCAATCGACGGCAGCTACCGCGACCAGCCACTGAGCGCCTCCGGTACCCTGGCACTCCCGGATTCGGAACACGCACGCAATGTCGAGTTTCATGCCTCGCTGTTCGGCACGGAACTGCATATGCAGGGCCGGATCGGACATGATGGCATTACGCCGGGCAGAGCGGAGATCACGGCCAGGGCACAGGATCTTTCGACCCTGGGCCTGTTGCTGAATCAGGATCTGAGCGTATTTGCACCGCTGAACCTCGAAGCCACTCTGGAGGCGCCGCAGCCGGGCCACTGGTCACTGGCGACACAGGGCCAGGTCGGAAAATATCCGGTCAACGTCGACTCGACCGCCACTGTCACGGGTGAAAGGTTAAAAGTGGGAAACCTGGAAGTTCAACTCGGCGATAGCCAGGCGACCGCACAGGGCGTCATCGATCGGAGTGAAAAGTCGTTCAGTGCCAGCCTCACGGCACCGCGCCTCGACCTCGACCCGATACCGTACGCCCGGGAGAATGAGCGTCCTCAGGAGCCACTGGACCTTGCGCGGCTGGAACGCTGGTCACTGGACATCGATGCCCGGATCGATGAACTGCTGTATCAGGGTTACCAGGCAGGCGGCCTCAGGCTGGAGGCCGACAGCGACGCCGGTAGCGTCAAATTCGATGCCCGACTCGAAGCGCTCGAGTCAACCACTGCCGAACAGCCGCCCTGGCAACTGGTGGCACCGCTTAAACTCAATGGCAGTTACGAGCCGGCGCCCGAAGATGGCAGCGCCGGCACGCTGCGCGCCAGCTTCAGTACCCGCGGACTCGAGGGCGAGCTGGAAACCCCGCTGCCTGCCGATGCGAATAAAAAGATTCAGGTACAAGTGCAGATGCGGGTGGACGATTTCTCTGTCCTGCGAGACATCGATACCAGCACCTGGGAGAAATTCCTGCCGATCGAACTTTCCACCGAGGCACAGGGTACGCCGTTGCAACTGACGCTGGACCCACTGAAAGTCACCCTCAGTGACGATCAGGTGGAGGGTCAGCTGAGCGTCGACAGGTCGAGTGAACCCCTACGAATCAGCGGCACATTGCACGGCTCGACGCTCGATTTAAACCGCGTCACCACCATTCCGAAAGGTGTCGCCGAAGAGACAGAGGATCAGCAGCAGGATGAGGAACAAGAGTCCGGCCCCGTATTCAGCGACGAGGCCATCGACTGGTCATGGCTCGAAGCCGTAACTCTCGACCTGGCGCTGCGCCTCGACCAGTTCACTTTCAACCAGTCAACGTTCCGCAACGTCCGCACCGAGTTAACGATGCAGGGCGGCAAGCTCGATGTCGAGCCGTTCGATGCGGATCTGGAACAGGGCGGTGTGCGGGGACATCTGCGAATCCAGAGACAGGCTTCCGGAGCTGCCGTAGAAACCCGCCTCATCGCTACCGAACTGGTGCCCGCGGACCTGGGTCGGCGCGACAAGGGACTCATCGATGGCGGCGAAACCGATTTGTTGGTGGATCTGAAGGCGAATGGAGCGAGTCCGCATGACCTGGCCGCCACGCTCCAGGGCGAAATGGCGATGGAAGTCCAGCACGCGACCATCCGCAATGATTTTCTGGACCTGATCGGCTCCGATATCCTGACCCAGACGTTCAATCTCATCAATCCGTTTGCCAAGAAGGACGATCGCACGGAGCTTGAATGCGCGGCGCTTCGCTTTACGGCCAGCGACGGCCTGCTCGTGAGTCCCGACCAGATCGTCATCGAAACGGGAAAGCTGAAAATTCGCGGCGGTGGTGAAATCAATCTGAGCGAAGAAACCCTGCGCATCGATCTGGTACCGAGTGCGCGCGAAGGACTCGGCATCAGTGTCGGCGACCTGGCGCGCCTGGTCCGTCTCGGCGGCACACTGAGCAATCCGCAGCCGGTGGCCGACCCGGAAGGGGTTCTCAAAACCGGGGCCACCATCGGCGCTGCAATCGCTACCGGTGGTGTTTCACTACTCGCTCAGGGACTGTTCAACCGGGCCCGCAATGTCGGCACCGCCTGCGGAGAAATATTCGAAGATGTCGCTGAAGTGCCGGAAGGCATCGATCCTTCGGAAAAACCAGATGCCGATGCCGATGCCGAAAATTGATGCCCTGCGGGTTGCGATTTTTCAATTCCGGGTCAACTGCGCATTGTTACTCTGACCCCAGATTCGGTCTAAAAAAAGGGCGCCAACATGAAGCAAAACATGGGAACTGTCGATCGCGTCATCCGGACTCTGGTCGTCGTGGTGATCGCTGGGCTGTATTTCATGGGTGAAATCACCGGTACCGCGGCTGTCATTCTCGGAATTATTGCTGTGGCGCTGTTGGTGACCGCTCTGGTCGGCATCTGTCCGGGTTACCTGCCGTTCCATATGACGACGAGAAAAACCCCCGCAAAGCAAAAACGATGAACGGTGCATGAACGACTCCGACACATCATCACACCGCGTCATCCTGGCCCTGTTCGACGATGAGTCGAAGGCCGAGCGCACCGTACGCGATCTCATCGATCGTGATTTCCCCATGGACATGCTTTCGGTTCTGGGCCGGGCCCAGAGCAGCGGCGACGACCCGCTTGGATTGTACTATGCGAGTGCCGGCGAACGTGCCAAAGGCTGGGGAAAAATGGGCGCGTTCTGGGGCGGCCTGTGGGGACTGTTCACCGGCGCTGCGGGGCTGTTTCTGATTCCGGGAGTTGGTCCCATCATCGCCGCCGGTCCGGTGGTCGAAGCCGTTGTCGGCGCGGCTGCCGGTGCCGGGGTCGGTGGCGGCGTGATGGCAGGTGCCGCCGGTCTGTCGCACCTGGTTGTGGTGATGCGTCGCATGGGCATACCCGAGGAACAGCGTGAAGAGGTACAGCAGGCCGTCGAGAACGGACACTATGTCGTCATGCTGCGTACCGATGCCAGTGAAGAGGCACGCTGGCGGGAAGTACTCGACTCAGACGGTGCCGAACGCATACTGGCATTCCCGTTCCGCAGCATCATCGAATAAATCACCCTCCGCCGCACAACGTTGAGAAAACGCAATGCAGGCCGTTCGCAGCGCCATTAACCTGCTGTTTTCTGCGTCGCCAACGTAATGCAAATGCAGGAGTGTGTCATGGCGAAAGTTGCAATGTTAGTAGGACAGGATTTCGAAGATTCCGAATTCAGCGTTCCGTTCGAACGGCTGCGTGAAGCCGGACACGAAATCGTCATTGTGGGCAGCAAAGCCGGTGCCAGCGTGTCCGGCAAACAAGGTCAGAGCAAGGCGCGCATCGAGCAGAGCGGTGCTGATGCGCTGGTCGACGACTACGATGCGCTGGTAATACCGGGCGGTTATGGTCCCGACCATCTGCGCATGGACGATGATATCGTGGGATTCACTCGCGCCTTTGTGGCCAGCGGCAAGCCAGTGGCGGCGATCTGCCATGGACCGCAATTGCTCATCGAGGCCGAAGCAGTGCGCGGTATGACCCTCACCTCCTGGCCATCGGTGCGCAAGGATCTGATCAATGCCGGGGCCGAATGGGTCGGTGAGCCAGTGGTCGAGGATGGCAACCTGATCACCTCGCGCAATCCCGACGATCTGCCGGTGTTCTGCGATACCCTGCTGCAACGACTCGAGGCTGGCAAGTCCAGTCAGGCAGCAGCATCATGAATGGTGGGCAGCGCGAAACCAATGCGACCGGCCATGAAGATCTGATCACCTCGATCTATGCTGCCCTGGTACAGGACACGCGTATCAACCTGACCAACATACAGCTCGACATCCGTCCTGTCGGGAAATCGCTGGAGCTGCACGGCAAGGTCGAGAACATCGTCAGCAAACGCATTTTGGCAAACATCGCGCGCCAGATCGGCGGCAATGAATTCGAAGTCGTCGACCGCCTGCGCGTCAACACCCAGGATATCAGCGACGCCGAACTGCGCGACAAGGTAGCCGAGGCATTGCTCGGCGAGCCGGTATTCGGCGAGTACAGCATCAGCGTCGTGGCCGATGGCAATGAGGATCTGTTGCAGGACCCGCGTCCGGCAGCCGGAAATATTCAGGCTGCCCTGCAGGACGGCGTCGTCACGCTCAGCGGCGAGGTCTGGAGCATCACCCACATGCGCCTGGCCGAAGTCGTGCTGTGGTGGATTCCGGGCTGTCAGCGCATCGATAATCAGCTGCGGGTGCTGCCGGCGGAAAGTGATTCGGATGATGAGCTCACGGACGCGGTGAAAATCGTGCTGGAAAAGGATCCTCTGGTGCATGCGGGCCAGCTCCGTGTCGGTACCGCGGCCGGTGTCGTGGAACTCGACGGGCAGCTGCCGAGCGAAGATGAACATATGCTGGCCCTGCTGGACACCTGGGCGGTGCCGGGCGTCTGGGAAGTCTATGACCGTATCGAGGTAGGTCGGGGACTGGGCTAGGCGCGGCGGTTCAGGCGCTTGCCCCGGACCCCGAGCCGACACGCTCGAGCGCAGGGCCGCTGGCCAGGTGCAGACGACGGCGTGGAAATACATCGGTGTCGGCGAGCAGTACACAGCGCTCGACCACGTTGCGCAGTTCGCGCACGTTGCCGGGCCACCGGTAGGCCCGCATCAGTTCAAACACGCTGTTCGGGATTCGCTGCACGCGGCCACCGACCAGACTGTTGAATTCCACGACCATCGCCGCGACCAGTTCTTCCAGGTCATCCAGCCGGTCGCGCAATGCGGGAATTTGCAGTTCAAAACCGCTGAAGCGCCGGTACAGGTCCTCGCGGAAACTGCCGTCGCGCACGCGCGCCTCGAGATCATGATTGCTCGCAACCAGCACCTGCACATCGATGCTGATATTCCTGGCGCCGCCGAGCCGCCGGAGCCGGCCCTGTTGCAGGGCCCGCAACAGCTTGCCCTGCAAAACCAGATCCATTGCCCCGATTTCGTCGAGAAACAGCGTACCGCCGTCGGCCTGCTCCAGGTAACCCGGCTGGCGGCCACGCGCTGTCACTTCCCGGCCGAACAGCGCTGACTCCAGCAGCGCCGCGGGCAGGCGCGCACAGTTGACCTCGATCATCGGAGCGCCTGAACGCGGACCCGAATAATGCAGAATGCGCGCAACCAGCGCCCTGCCGGTTCCCGACTCCCCGGAAATCACCAGTCCGCCGAATGCGATACCAGCCAGTCGCGTCATCATGCCGCGCAGCCGCCGTACGGATTCGCTGCGCCCCCGGAACGCCTGTGGCCGATACTGGCGACCCAGATTCTCCGCCTGCAGGCGCAACCGGCGTTGCGCCACCGCGCCGCGGCGCGCACCGTTCAGCACCACCGTCAACCGTTCGAGACTGCAGGCCGGGTCAAGAAAATTGAGCGCGCCCAATCGCAGGGCGCGGGCGAGATCGGGCGTGCCCTCAGTGTCCGCAAGCAGTACCCATTCGCCAGGCCGACCGGCCACCCGCAGTTGTTCCAGAAGGTCGAGCGCATTGCCATCCGGCATGCGCGCATGCGCCAGCACCAGCAACGGATCCAGGGCTTCGGCAAACAACAGGCGCCGCGCCTCGGTCAGGGAATCCACCCGTTCAACATCCCAGTTCTGGTTGCGCAAGTGCCGGGCAAGCTTGCCGGCAGACCATTCGCCGGCATCGATAATCAGGAGAGAATCAGTCATCGCCACTCAGCCATGCGTGGTCGGCACCGGGCGCGCAGCCGGTTCGGTTCCCAACTGCTCGAGCGCCTGCAGAACCTGGTCCAGGGATATGCGCGCCGGTTCGGCAGCCGGCATGTTCTCGTCATCCGCCACCATCGCCTCGCGCAGATCCAGTTCCCACTGGCGGAGGACCGCAATTTTCTGTTCCCGATCGAGATCGCTGCGGGTCAGCAGGCTCTCCGGCGTCTCCGAATCGAGAAGCTTGCCCGTGTCAGGCGATCCGGGGTCGGTGGTGGTATTTGCGTTCATTTCGATATCCCTCCTCCTGCCCTGCGTCAGGTAGCTGCGCACAGTCGTCAACGGTGTCATTTGCAAGTCGTGTGCCTTCTGTAGTCAGCGCAAGATCGTTGTCAACGCCATCGGCCGTCGCGGTCTGTCATGTTTGGCAGGGTGACAGGTCTGGCGGGCCGGTAACCGGCGAAAGCCGGCTCGACAGCCGTTCGACGCGGCGCCACGCAGAGACTCCGGCCGCGGTGTTTTTCCACCGGCGGCGGTGCATTTGCACCTTGTATCGCAGCCCGGTATCACTCTTCCGCAATCGCCGCCTCCAGCTCGGCCACGTCGGCCGGCTTGATCAGGTGCCAGGAAAATCCGGCCTCGGCCGCAAGGCGTCGATCGGTGGTGCTGCCGTAGCCCGTGAGCGCGATCAGGCGCGTGTCGCGCAGTGCCGGCAGCCGGCGCAGGCGACGCGCCACCTCATAGCCGTCGATTCCCGGTAGCCCGATATCGATGACCACGGCATCCGGCACCCACTCATGCGCCGCTTCCAGACCCGCATAGCCATCATGCGCCAGCCGCACCTCGTGTCCGCGGTCCTCGAGCAATACCTTGAGTCCCAGCACCAGCGCGCGGTTATCGTCGATCATCAGAACGCGCGCCGGTTTGAATGCCGAAGGACGTGAGCGCTCTGGACGTTTAACTGCCTGGCGGGCAACCGCCTGCAGCGGCAGCGTCACCACGAATTCGCTGCCGCGCCCGAGGCCCTCGCTGTGCGCACGGATGATTCCGCCGTGCATGCTCACCAGCCGCGCAGCAAGGTGCAGGCCCAGGCCCAGGCCGCGCTGCCCGGGCCGCCGCATGGCGCTTTCGGCCTGATAAAAAGCCTGGAACAGATGTTCGAGAGTTTCCGCGGTCATGCCCTGGCCATGATCGCGCACCCGCACCTCCACGAGTCCGTCGGTGCGGCGTGCGCTCAGCTCGATGGTGCCGCCCTCCCCCGAATAACGCGAGGCGTTCTGCAACAGGTTAACGAACACCTGCTGCAGGCGCGTGGTATCGCCGCGCAGCGGCAATGGCTGATCGGGCAGGTCGACCTGCAGGTGCTGCGCGTTGCTGTTCAATTCCGCCGTCACCTGTTCCATCGAATGTTCCAGCACACGCCCAAGATCAGCCGAATCACGCCGCAGCGTGAGCTTGTCCTGAACCAGGCGCGAGATGTCCAGAAGATCGTCCAGCATCCGCTTCATGTTAGCCGCCTGCTCCTGCACGATATCCTTGCAGGAAGCTGCATGCTTGCTGTCCGCCGGCGCCATCTGCAGGACCTCGGCGCAGGTGACGATGGCTGCCAGCGGGTTGCGCAACTCGTGGCCGAGCACCGCCATGAACTGATCCCGTTGCCGGATCTGCGCCGCGCGCTCCTCGAGCAGGTCACGAATCCGGAACTGTTGTCGCCGTTCATAGAGTGACATCTGGACGGCGCTGACAAAGCTGGTGATGCGGATCGGGCTTTCCAGCAGGGTAACTCTACCGCGGCCGAGCAGATTGTGGTCTTTCGTCACATCCAGACTGGCCGGCGGCAAGGCCCGGCACAACAGCACCAGCGGCAGTGCGGACCAGTCAGGCTGCGCGGCGAGAAACTGCCTGAGCGCCTCGCCGGCCCGCCCTTGCATGACCTCCTCGGCAACCACTATCACGTCAGTGTCTCCGGCCAGCGCAGCGCTGAATGTCTGCGCATCGCTGTGCACACTGCTGGCGATACCATGCTGCCGGAGCGCATGCCCGCACAATTGCGAGTCGCGCGCGCCGTTGACCATAACGACTACCCGTTCTTCGCGTCCATCTCCTGGCGGCAACTGCGGGGCTGACATCGTCTAGCGCGACGGCTCACCGCCCGTGTACACGGGCACCGCCCCGAGCACGCCGGTAAAGCCGAGCATGGGTTCACTGACCTGCATACCGCCGTCGCGCATGCTGTACTCGCGCACCGTGCGTTCATGATCGCCATAGCGCTTCTTCAATACCGACACCGCATAGCGAACCGCGCCGGCAGTCTCGAAATAGCGTTGCATGATCACGGTATCGGCGAGATAACCGATATCGATCGGCTGCGGTCCGTTCTGTTGCTCCAGGGTCATGAAGACAACGGCGCCGCGCGCCCTGAGGTGTCCCAACAACAGCAGCAGACGGGCCGCCACCGGCGCAGCGTCGCTCATGGCATCCCGATAGCCGTTCAGGCTGTCGAGCACCACCGCCCGCACGCCCTGCTCCACGCGCTGCAGGATATCCGCCGCGAGCTCACCAAAAGACATTTCAGCATGGCTGATCGAACGCAGGTAAATGCGTCCCGAGGCCAGATGCGTCCTGAGATCCAGGCCCTCGCTCCTGGCTCGCAACGCCGGCATGTTCGGCGATTCATCGAACAGGTAAATGGCTGTCTGTTCGCCGCGTTCGGCGGCAGCCCGCGCATATTGCAGTGCCAGCATCGACTTGCCGCAGCCAGGCGGTCCGGTAATGCCTACCGAAGTACCCGGTTCGACGCCGCCGCCGAGCAGCCGATCGATTTCCGTGATACCGCTCGATATCAGGCCGGGCGCGGGTTCGACCGCGGGCGGCGGCGCCAGCAGCGACGGATAGACCCGAAGACCGCCGCGGCGGATGCTGAAGTCGTGGTAACCGGTGGCATACTCCTGGCCGCGCACCTTGAGCACGCACAGGCGGCGGCGCAGCGGACCGAAGTCGTCGATGACCTGTTCGAGGCGAATGACGCCCCAGGCAAGACTGTAAGGCGCTGCCTGCGGTCCGATGCGCTGTGTCTCGTCCACCATCATCACGGTGCAACCGATCTCGTCCAGGCGCTGCCGCAATGCCACCATGACATCCCGGAAACGTACGGGATGTGCACCATCCGCACGCAGGCAGGACAAGGTGTCGATCACTACCCGCCCGGGACCTGTCGCACTGATCTGTTCGAGCACCTGATTTACACGCTCGTCCTGCTCGACATCCGAGACATCGAACAGCGAATCCTCGAGCGCGCTGTCAGGCATCCGCTTCAGCGTCACGACCTGAACCGGCTCCAGCTCCCAGCCGTGCGAGGCAGCCATGACCTCGATCTCGCGCACAGTTTCAGAAAGCGCTATGAATAGACAGGTTTCACCACGCCGAACGCCCTCAAGCAGAAATTGCAGCGCCAGCGTGGTCTTGCCGGTACCGGCGCTGCCTTCCACCAGATACAGGCAGCCGCACTGCAGTCCACCGTTCAGGATGGTGTCGAGACCCTGCACGCCGGAGGGAAGATAAGGTAACGGGAGGTCATTCACCTCTTAACTCTAGCAAACCGGTTTACGGAAACCGCTGCGGGCGGCTATTCGGACTCTGCGGCGCGCTCCAGTTCCTGCCCGGTTTTATCGAGTACCACGGCCGAACCGTCGCGCGTAATCAGTGCGTCTTCCCAGGGCACCCGCACGATGCTTTCGCCAATACCCAGAAAACCGCCATGCTTGATGAGCAATGCCTCCAGGCGCTCCTGATCCGGTCGGATGGATAGATCTTCCACCACCCCCAGTTCCTCACCCAGACGGTTGCGGACCGGCATCCCCACCAGCCGGTTGATCTGCAGCTCCTCTGAATACGCAGTGATTGGCACCGGCACTGCGTATTTCTGCACGTCGTTCACAGATTTCGCATGTTCGCGATGCGCCTGCACCAGCGCTTCCATCTCTTCTACCAGGCCGATGCACAGCTGTTCACGACCCTGTTCGCCCAGGTTCTGCGCAACCTGTCGCAATTTTTCCAGATCCGGTCGATTCGGATCCAGATACGGCGCCTCGGCCTGCACGGCCCGCAGCTCATCGATGCGCGCTGCACAATCGGCGCGTGCTGACGGGCTGGTAGCGGGCAGCAAAATCATGACGATCATCAACGCGAGAGTATTTTTCATTCATCTTCCCCTGGCAGATAAAAAAGCGTTCTCTGTTCAAAGCAATAACAGCATGGACTATGCCAATTACGGGAAATCAGCAGCAGCTGCAGATAGCGAATTAAGTGTTTGTACCTAGGGTTTTCCCGTTGTAAGCTCGAAGCTCGTTTGGGCTGATGAATTAAATCCGGAGAGCTGATGCGGTTTACATTACTTCTCGCGCTAAGTGTGGCTTTGACAGGCGCCCCTGTCGTCGCCGAACCAACGGCAGACTTTCAGACACGCGTAATCATGACAGAAAAGTCCGCCTCCACATTTTATGTTCCCGCCAATATCGCGGGCTTCGGCCCTACTGAATTAATGGTCGACACCGGTTCCGGCTACGTCACCATCAATGAACAGACGCTTGCGGTTCTGAAGAAAGCCGGCAAGGCCAGGTATCACAAGGACCTGATAGGCGTACTCGCCAACGGCAGCGAAATGCGGGTGCCTGTCTACATCGTCAGCAGCATCAGTATCGGGGCCAATTGCTGGCTGAACGACGTTGAGGCAGCGGTATTCCCCGGCACTTCACGCCAGATCCTGGGGCTCAGCGCACTGCGCAAGACCGCTCCGTTTGTATTTTCCATCGCACCTCCCGAGCTGATGCTGAGCGAGTGCGGCGCTGCCACCTGAAGCGGGATTGCCCGACATAACTGCCGCGGCCAGGCATCATGCCGCCGCGGCGAGTATCTCGCGAGCCTGGCGCAGGTGCCGAGCGAGCCGTTCAAGCAGCTCAGCCTCGTCGGCTGACCACTCCATCTGCAACACAGGCTCCAGTTCAGCCAGCCATTCCTCATCGGCGTGACGGAGTCGCTCGACCAGCAGACGTTGTTCGCCCAGTAGCGGTCCGAAACGGTCAACCACGCCCGAGAGCGTCGCCCGCTCCGGATCGCCGGGCTGCGGCAGATCCGCACAGGCCCGCTCCAGTTCGGCCAGCGCCTCCACCAACGGCGCTCTTTCCCTCTCGATTCCGGCAAGCGTCTCGCGCAGCGGCTCGGCGACAGCCTGGGTTGCAATAGCGCTACGGTAGCGCTGCAGGAGTTCTTCGCCGTGCGAATGCAGCGCCGCCAGCCGCTCCTGGCGTTCATTTCTCAGCAGTGTCATGGCGACTTGAATTTTTCATACTTGCATCTTTCCGGCGAACGCCTGTGGGGCATTTGCACCACGCGTGCAGGCAAATAGACCGGCCGGTCACAGCTGATCCCGCAACTCAGCCGGTGCCGGGGCGTTTCAGCTGGCATGGCAGGTGCAGATCGTGCAGCTATCACCAAGAGGATAGTGCATGGACGAACGGCAATCCGATCAGCCCGCTGATATGGCCACACTGCTCGATCGTATCGAAGCCAGCATCCGCCGCGAAGAATCTGTTTCTACCGAAATGGTGCTGAATGCCGTCGGGCGCCGCTCGTTCGGCCCGCTGCTGCTGGTGCCCGGGTTGATAACGCTGGCGCCGCTGATCGGCGATATCCCCGGGGTGCCGACCCTGATGGGCGTACTGGTGCTGTTGGTAGCAGTGCAACTGGTGATTGGTCGCAGCCACTTCTGGCTGCCCCACTGGCTGCTCAACCGCTCCGTAAACGGCAGCAAGGTATGCCGGGTATTGAAATGGCTCAGGCCGGTGGCGCGGTTTCTGGATCGGATTTCTAAACAAAGGCTGACTGCACTGACGCGCGGCCTCGGCTCATGGGTCATCGCAGTGGCCTGCGTTCTTATTGCTCTCGCACTGCCACCAATGGAATTCATCCCTTTCAGCGCGAACGGCGCCGGCGCTGCCCTGACGCTGTTCGGACTGTCGCTGATCGCCCATGACGGCCTGTTGGCCCTGGTCGGCCTGCTGGTAACCGGTGGCACCTTTGTCGCTGTCGTATACGGATTGACCTGAGATCCAGGCGCGATTCGAATCGCGCGTACCGGCCCACTTCAGTGGCACCCGTTTTGCTATATCCGGTGATCACGGCGCTGCCGCTGCGGCGCCCGGCTTTTGACAGGAGGTCGTATGACACAACCACCGCAACACCAGGAACGGCAACCCGGATGCGAACATCAGATGGAGCCGCGGCCGGAAGTCATCAGAGATGATTATCGCGGCAGCGACAAGCTGGCCGGTAAAGTCGCAATCATTACCGGCGGCGACAGCGGCATCGGACGCGCGGTCGCCGTGCATTTTGCCCGCGAAGGTGCGGATGTCATGATTGCTTATCTGGAGGAAGACAGGGACGCGGAAGAGACTTGCGCCATGGTGCAACGCGAAGGCCGGCGCTGCGAGCGGTTCCGCGGCGATCTCGGCGATGCCGAACATTGCCGCGAACTGGTTGCACAAACCATCAAGTCACTGCAACGGCTGGATATCGTGGTAAACAATGGCGCTGAACAGCACGACGTGGATACACTGGAAGACATCACGCCCGAACACTGGGACCGCACCTTCCGCACCAACATCCATGCGTACTTTTACCTGACTCGTGCGGCGCTGCCGGAAATGCAGGCGGGTTCGAGCATCATCAACACGACGTCGGTGAATGCCTATAAAGGCAATTCGCACCTGATTGCCTACACCGCCACCAAGGGCGCCATCGTGGCCTTCACCCGTTCGATCGCGCTGTCACTGGCGGAACGGGAAATACGCGCCAATGGCGTTGCACCGGGCCCGGTCTGGACGCCTTTGATCCCCTCGACTTTTCCTGCGGAAGCCACCGGGAACTTTGGCAGCCAGGTGCCGCTGAAGCGGCCCGGCCAACCTTCGGAAATCGCGCCCAGTTATGTGTTTATCGCCAGCCAGGATGCGTCCTATATGACCGGACAGATTCTGCATCCCAACGGCGGCTATATTGTTAATGCATAGAGTGTCGGCAGCGCTCCCGCCGTGCGAGATTGCCGCGCTTCGCTCATAGAACCCCTTCGGGGTTCGTTATGAGTACCTCACCCTCCGGGTCGAGGCATCGCAATGACGTTAATGCATTTTATCGATTTCGCGTTCCGCCTCTTCCTTCGACAGGCCATAGCTCTCCTGAAGCTTGCCCGCCAGACGCTCCCGCTGGCCGTCGATATAAGTCAGATCGTCGTCGGTCAGTTTGCCCCAACGCGCTTTTACATCGCCCTTGGCCTGCTTCCAGTTACCCTTGATCTGATCCCAGTTCATAAGCATTCTCCTGTTTTCCGTTAATGGCCGCGGAAGTACTTCGGTCTGCCTCCGCCTATCCACTTTGACACGCAGTTCGCGTGCCAGACAGCATCGCCATTCGTGCTCAGGATCCGTCCACCTGATGTGGTTGCTATGCACCGCGCGCAGCGTGTTTTCAACCGTTCGGACGCTGCGATTCAGGGTGATTACCGATGCCGCAAACCGCGAACGCACCTGTAAAAGCTGCGCGTGCCGTGTCAGTCATGCGCTCATACAACCAGCGCCGCGATTCACATAGCTGCCGGGTGTAGTCATGTCCGGCGGCAAGTCCTGCGCCGACGTCACGATAGCCGATCGGAACGCGCTGATCGGGGCACACGAAAACCTCTACACTCTCGCGTGTTTCGAGGCGTGCTGGTCGATCGCCGCAGCGCACCTGCACGAACGGATCTTCCGAATTCAAATCACGGGGGCGATGATTCGCGACGACGCAATCGTCGGAAAGCACAGCCTGTGGCACAAAGAAACCGTGCGCATCAGTGGCACGTTCCATCGACACCTCCTGGTCGAGCCAGAGGCGCCGGGGTTTGTCGCGCGTATGACAATGGGCACAGTCGTTGAGACGCGCCAGTTGCTGGCGGCCACTCCTGTCGAGCGGCGGCCGCCCACCAGGGCGCGCAGCAGTGGCCGTAAATTCAAGCAGTCGTTCGGTGGCCAGTTGTTGCGCCTGACTGTTTCCGCGCCGCCAGCTCCAGCCACGCAGCGGCGCCTGCGGCGCGCCGGATACCGGCCGCAGGACGTGGAACGACTGCCCGTCCGCGTGAATTTCTGTGCCGCGCACATCCACGACCGACCAGTTGTCGCGTTCCAGCGGAGCGGCCGGCAGGAACAGTGCTTCAGTGTCGGGAGGCGCCCCGGCGATGCGGAAATACTCGACACGATCGCTGTGCGTTCCGGGCGGAAACACCAGCACCCAGCGCGACTGTCCGGGCAGGTATTCGGCATCGATGCTGCGGCCCTCCGGCACCCGCAACCACACGTGAATCAGATCATCGACATTGTGTGTGGTAGGCAGGCGGATGGACGGCAGCATGCTGGTGAATCCCTGTCCGGTCCAGAAGCTGCGCGGGTCTTCGATATACCGCTCCTGCACATCAGCTGCCACCGCGCCAGTGGCTGACATCATCAGCCAGAGCAACAGGGCCAAATGTGAATCAGAATGCATAATCACTCTCGACATCCTGCCGTAGCCCCGGTGTCGTCCGGTGCGCAGCGATCACCTGCAGGACGCCGGGTAACACATCGAACTGCGCCGGGGTCCGCGCAATGATTTCGCCGTCCGCCGAAATCGGCAGCCGCCGTGAAGTCCGCACCGACAGGGTAGCGCCCTGCACCGTATACACCTCGCTCAGCTCCCGATGCCGGCCAAGTGCCAGCCAGGGAGCACGCAGCAACAGCCGCCACAGCGGCAGCGGCGACAGGCTGTAGAGATCCAGTCGCCGGTCGTCGATAGCGGCGCCTTCGAATACCGTCGCGCCACCGCCGTAATACCTGCCATTGCCGATTGCCACATGAATACTGTGCAGGCGTCGCTGCGGTCCGCCGTCCGCGGCAATGCGGCAGCGGAAGGGTCGGATATCGCGATAAGCACTGAACAGCGCCCGCAGGTAAGCGAGAACACCGGCACGCGCTTTCAGCTGCGCCGACAGATGCTCAGTCACTTTCGGTCCAAGTCCGAGACTGGCGACATTGGCAAACAGCACACCGTTGACCCGACCCAGATCAATGGACCTGACGGGACCGTCAAGAGCCACTTCAACTGCTTGAGCAGGCTCATCGGGAATACCAAGGGTGCGCGCCAGATCGTTCGCCGTGCCGGTGGGGATAATAGCCAGCGGCACGGCTGCCTCGACCAGGTACGGCAGCAGGCGATTGATGGTCCCGTCGCCGCCGGCCACCAAAATGCGGTCTGTGGCCGGATCCAGCGTCGCAGCCTGTTTGCGCAGCGTGTCCGGCAAAGCATCGCAAACGATCGGCGCGTCGCCGAACAGCCGCACGCCAGCTTCATGCAATGCGGCAATCAGTGTCCCGGTCTGTTCCCGTCCCTTGCGGCTGTTCGGATTCACGACCAGCAGGCACCGCCGCACGGACCCGGAGACGGCATCATCCGCCGCGTCTCCCTCGGTCTCCTCATTCATGTGCAGCTCAGTCTCCATCTTTCACTTGCCTCATTTGCGTGGGCAATGCAAGACCGGTGCCGCCGGTGTTGGCGTGATGTTTGCTGACTCTTCTACAGACGCACCTGGATTGCCCGCAACGGAAATGCCGGCGATGCAGGCGCACAAACCAACGGCAGAACATAGGAGGTGTAAAATGCTTTATTGGGCAGTGATTTTTCTCATAGTAGCAATCGTAGCCGGACTTCTCGGATTCTCCGGCGTCGCCGGTGCAGCCACCAACATCGCCTGGATACTGTTCGTGATTGGCATCATCGTGGCCCTGGTCCTGTTTGTTTCCGGACGCGGTCGTCCGGTGCGTTGAGCGCTTCCCTTCCGTAGCAAAGAGCGCGACTGCATCTTGAAACGACGGGTGATAACGCCCGGCACAGGTGCAAATCACCCCTGTTGGGGGTCTCCAGTCTGAACCCGGCCGCTGCCAGGCATTAGCTACGCGGAGAACAGACTGGCACCCCTATTGCAACTTATGCAGGACCGCCCGGGCAGTCCGGGTTTAACAGAATCGGGTACAGAGGAGAAGACACATGACACTGACAAAACATGCATTGGCTATAGCCATATCTTTCGCAATGGGAACCGCAGCATACGCAGCCCAGGACCAGAGCCAGCAGCAGCCGGGCGCCCAGACAGAAACCGGCCAGGAGCGCCAGGGCATGATGACGACGCAACCCGCGCCGGACCAGCCGCTGATGTACAAGAGTGCCAATGACATCATTGGTATGAACGTGAAAAATCAGAACGATGAAGATATTGGTGTCGTCGAGAACATCGTTATTGATCCCGACACCAATGAATTGTACGCGGTCATATCGGCCGGCGGTGTACTCGGCATCGGCGACAAGAAGGTTCCAATGGAACTGAAGCAACTGGAACTGCGCGACGAAAGTCTGGTCAGTCGCTCGCAACTCAGCGAAGACGAACTGAAAAACAAACCGGAGTATGTCGCCGCCAACTATGAGGAGCTGCAAGGTGATCAGGTCCTTGGTCATGTTGCTGCTGCCGGACCCGCCGGGGTTGGCGCTCAGCAGTTCGCCGAACTTGATACCGATGGCGATGGCGTCAT
Organism: Thiogranum sp.; assembly: GCA_032251035.1. GTDB lineage: Bacteria > Pseudomonadota > Gammaproteobacteria > DSM-19610 > DSM-19610 > Thiogranum. The sequence continues at coordinate 65,120 of JAVVEV010000005.1, forward strand.
CAGCCAGCAGGAAGCTCAGGACCATGAACGTCTGAAGGAAAACTGGCAGAGCGCTGACATGAACAACGATCAGCAGATCAATCGGGCTGAATTCAGCGCCTTCGAAGAACGCCAGAAACAGGAGCATGGCGAATACAAACAACCGGGCCAGATGGAGCAACAGGAACAGCAGTAACCACCAGCGCGTTACGACCCGCGCCCAATGCGGGTTATTTACGGTGGCCGCCCCCGGCCGCCGTTTTTTTCCCCGAAAGATTCGTCATTGCGATGCCTCGACCCAAGGGTTCTTATGAACGCAGCGCCGCGGCAATCTCGCTCGGACCCCTAGTCCATGATACGTGCGACTGACTTGGCTGTGCCGACACGTTCCAGCGTCACTTTGACACACACCAGAATCGGCACCGTCAACAATGCACCGACGATGCCCCACAACCAGAACCAGAACATCAGCGACACGAAGATCAACAGCGGATTGAGGGTCAGGCGCGTACCCACGGCCATCGGTGTGATGACATACCCTTCCAGCGACGTAATCGACAGGAACAGCACCGGCACCAGCAGCGCCTGGCCGATGCTCGGATAGGTCAACAGCGCTACCATACCGAGAATCACCGCGGTCACGGCCGGTCCGAGGTATGGCATGTAATTCAGTAATGCGGTAACAACACCCCACAGCACCGGGTTGGGCATACCGATCAGGTACATGACAGCGGCCACGACCGCGCCGAGCAGAAGGTTGATTACAGTGATGGTGGCGAGGTAGCGGGCAATCGCCTCTTCTATCTCCTGTGCGATCTCCACAACCTGACGCTGCTCATGAAAATGCGGAAGACTAGAGATCACATTGCGGTAGAGTCGTTCGCCCCAGCCAAGAATGAAAAACAGCAGGATAAGCGTGGTGAAAATGCCGACTACCAACTCGCCGGTGTGGAGCAGCAGGCGCTCATTGAAGCCACTTTGTTCCAGGGTAACTGTAGGCGCCGATGACTCATCGCCGATCTGCCCGAGCTTTTCCATCTCGGCAGCAGCCGCTTTCACATCCTCCATGGATTGCGTCAGCCCATCGATCCGGTACTGGAGCTGCTGGAGTGCGCGTGGCGCCTCCAGCAGCCACTGGCTGGCCGGTTCCCGGAGGCTGAGAATACTGACCGCCAGAGCACTCGCAATGAGCAGCACCAGGAGTACCGAACTGAGCGGTAAAGGCACATGCCAGCGTGCCAGGCGCCGCACCACCGGACGCAGTAAAAAGCTCAGCAGCAGCGCCATCGCCATCGGCAGCAGCACCGGCCGCCCAACGTACAACGCCGCCAGCAGCGCCAGCACCAGAAGGCTTACCATCACCATGCGCATCTGCCGCAGATTGCGGTGCAACTGTTCCCTGCGCGAAACGCGTTGCGCGGTGGCTTCCGATTCAGGGGAAACAGCGTCCGTCATGGTAGTGCGCCAGGCATCGAGCTGCAGCGTACTGACTTCAGTGCTTCATAATAACGTACAGCGCGTGAATGATGCCGGGGATGAAGCCAAACAGGGTGAGCAGGATATTCAACCAAAAGTGTCCTTTGAACCCGACTTCGGTGAAAACACCCACCGGAGGCAACAGTATGGCGAGAATAATTTTGAACGGATCGGTTGCGGTAACAGGCATATCCGGGCTCCTATGTTTAATTTCAAGTTGTTTTCCTGCATCTGAAGCAAGTCGTATGCCTGTTCCCGAAGCAGCAGCTGGCGGCGTAGTTATTGCTTGAGTGAAATGACAACCCGTTACCGGCATTCACAACCGGAGGATACGGCTATGCCAGCCAGAGACACCGGCGCTGAACGAAACCGCCAGCGCGCTACCCTGCAGCGACTCGCGCACGTAATGGACAGCGCGATCCCGCTTCCGGGCGGACTGCGTATCGGGATGGACGGCATTATCGGACTGATACCCGGCGTCGGCGACGCGATTGGAGCGGCTGTGTCCTCGTACATTGTCATACAGGCGAACAGCCTGGGCGTATCGCGTGCGGTGCTGATGCGCATGTTCGGCAACATCCTCATCGATGCCGCGTTGGGCGCCGTGCCGGTGGTCGGGGACCTGTTCGACTTTGCCTGGAAAGCCAACCGCCGCAATATTGCGCTTCTGGAAGGTGCGCTCGCCGAACCGCGTAAAACACGTCGCCGCAGCGCTCTGGTTGTCGCCGTCCTGGTGATCGGGGTGCTGGCATTGGCGGTGCTCGTCACGGCTGCCGCAGTGGCGCTGGTGCGCTGGATCTGGACCAGCCTCGGCGGCTAGGATCGCCCGGAGCAATGCACTGGCGAACGCCCAACGCTGCCCTGGATACTGCGGACTATTCGCCAGGGATATGGTCGGCGACATAAGCACCACGCTGGCCAGGTGCCTGCTCGTCCTGATACGTCGTGTCGCGCGCTGTCTGACGCTCCAGTTCGGCATTTAATTCAGCACCCAGCAACATCACCAGCGCAGTAATGAACAACCACATCAGCAGTATGATCACCGCACCGATCGATCCGTAGGTCGCATTGTAGTTACCGAAGTTCGAGACATAGTAGGAAAACAGCCCCGAAGCGATCAGCCACAGCAACAGTGCAATACCGGAGCCCCAGGACACCCACTGCCAGCGCGCCTGGCGCCGGTCCGGTGCATACCGGTAAATCACTGCCAGCCCGAACAGCACCATCGCCGCCAGTAGCGGCCAGCGCAACCAGTTCACTGCCGTCTCGGCAATAGCGCCGAGTCCAAGAAAATTCAGGACGATCGGCAGCGCCACGATCAGGCCCACCACCAGTATCCCGAGCAGCACCAGGAACAGCGTCAGAGTGAAGGCCACTGCATTCAGGCGCAGAAAGCCGCGTTCCTCGTGCTCGTCATAGGCAATGTTGAGCGCCTTGATCAGGGACTTCGTGCCTTTGGTCGCGCTCCATAGCGCCAGCAGGATTGCCAGGATCAATCCGACACCGAGCGCGTTACTGCTCGCTGGTGACGTGAGTTGCTGCAGCTGAGTCTGCAGCAGTTCGTAAGCCTGTCCGGGCAGCACGGTGCGCAGTTGCGAGAACTGCTCGGTGACCTGCGCGGGATCGGACAACAATCCATACACCGAGACCAGCGCCGCAAGCGCCGGAAACAATGCCAGCAGGCCGTAAAAGGCCACCCCCGCCGACACCAGCCCGATATCGTCGTCCGAGACCTTGTGCCGGACCCGTCTCAGCACCGGCTTCCAGCCACGTGCGGGAATCTGTCGCGGACTGGTCGCGGCACGGCCGCGACCGGATTGCTCCGCGAGGTCAGCGTAACTGCTCACTGAATGGCACTCGTCCCGCAACAGCAGCGGCGTTCAGCCATTATCCCGCTGCTCCTGCCGTGCGGCATCACGGGCGGCCGCCGCCACCCGTTCGACTTTTTCCCTGGCCCGGTGCACTTCCTCTTCGACCGCGGCGGCGCTCAGACCCTGGCGCTCCGCTTCCGCACGCGCGGCTTTGGCCACCTGTTCCGCACGTTCGCGCAGTTCGCGCCCTTCCTCTCGCAGGCCTTCGCCGCTCAGACCCTGGGCGCGTGCCTCTGCCATCGCCGCATCACGCGCCGCAGCAGCAGTCCGGCGGCCACGCTCGGTCTGCGCCTGTAGCTCGTCCCGGGCCCGGCCCTTGAGCTCATCGCTGGTCTTCCCGAACATCCGGTCTTCACGGCGCGTCTCCGGGAGCGCGGTGCCAAGCGCGGTGCCTGCCGCCAGGCCCACTGCGATCAGAGACAGTGGATAGCGCTCGATCAGGTCGCCGGCCTGGTGCGCGGCCGAACGGGCCCGACTGGCGGTTGAATGCCGCGCCTGCCGGGCACGCCGCCAGGCATTGTCGCGCGCCCGGCGGCTGCGTTCGCGCACGTCGGCACTGGCTGCGGCCATCCGCGCCCGGGCGCTGTCGATCCGCGCCCGCGCCTGTTCGCCGAGTTCGCCGGCGCGGCTACGCGCCTTTTCGGACCATTCGCCGGCCTTTTCCGACGCCTGCGACGCAGCGGAACTGCCTTTCTCTCGCCACTCTTCGGTACGCGTACCGCCGCGCCCGCTGCGCGCCTGGTAGTCGCCCAGGGATTCCGAGCCAAGATCTTCATAGATGATGGCGTCGATCTCATCCTCCTCAAACGGGTATTCCTGTTCCAGGTACTGGGCATACAAATCGGCCATGCCGCCCTGCCGTGCGGTCTCCCCGACATCGTATTCGCCTTTCGGTGCTGCCACATCAGAGCCGGAATTACGCTGGCCCACCATCAGCCATGCCAGACCGATGCCGGTGAGCGCCATCGGTACCGGATTATCCCTGGCCGTCCGCATCAGGTTGCCAAAGAATTCACCGGGGCCGCTTTTCATGTAGCGCAGTCCCTCGTCCAGCAGTTCGCCAGGAGACAGTTTGTCGCCAAGCTCCGAAATTGTGCGGTCCAGATTTTCGCGATGGCGTTCGATGTCCTGATGCAACTCCTGCGGACTGCGTGAGCCGTTGGTGCGCGCATCGCCATTCCCGTGTGCTTCCGGATTTCTCATGTGTTATTCCTCCTGAACAGACGGCGGTCGCGCCGCACTTCATCCAGCGTCTGCTGCGGTTTCAGATTCGGCGCCCTGACCTTGTTGCGCCCGCTCAGCAGCATGATCAGACCGATCAGCGCAACGACGCCACCAACGATCAGAGGCGCGGCCCAGGCCTGCTCAAGTGGAATGACCATCAGCAAGCCCGCCACCGCCGCATCCAGCAGCACCAGCAGTCCGGCGAACAACACCAGTGCTCCCATTCCGAGGTTGCGCAGACCGCTACCCAGCTGCGAGATCTTTTCCGACACTTCGGCTTTTGCGAGGTCGACCTCGTCCTGCACCAGTGCCGTGCTCTCGCGCGTGAAATCGCGGATCAACTGGGCAATCGAGCGATTTTCACGTTGAAAAGCTTTCGTATCGTGCATTTCAGCTGACATAATTCTTCCTCCACTCAGTAGGCCGAACGTTCAAGGTCCGGTGGATTGGTCGTTGCGTAAGTTTCACTCCGCGGTTCTGCTTCCGGCGCAGAGCTCTTGAGCAGTCGCGCCAGCAGGAAGCCGGCCGCGAGCGCACCGCCGAACGCCAGGCCCGGCTGGCGGCGCGCGTAGGCTTGACCCTGCTGCCACAGTTCCTGGGCGGACCTGCCCTCCAGCCAGCGTGCCAGGTCTTCGGTGCCGACGGCGGCACGCCGCCAGTAGTTGGCTACGGCGTCGCGATTCTGCGCCTCGAGTGAACTGGCGCTCTCCTGCATTGCGTCTGCAATCGCCTGCACGTTTTCGGCGATTGCGGACTGCCGCTCATCAACATAATCATGCAGTTGTTGACGCGCCATGCTGGCCGTTTCTCGCGCCGCTGTCAGCGACTCCTCGCGCAGTGTCTCGTACTCGTTCCTGACAGCACCGGCGACTTCACCGACGGTCTCACGCACACCTTCGCCTTGCGCAGCACCCTCATGCGGTGTTTCGGGGGTCCCGGGATCCGCCGGGTAACGGGTGGTTTCATCTTGCATGTCAGACCTCCAGATGGACATAGGCTTTCGCTGTATCAGTGTGTATCAAGAACTGTGCCGCAATCCTGGATCGCCGCACGCTGCTGCCGGGTCGCCAGGCAAGGCAAATAATGGCCGCGTCGGCGAGCTTCGAGCGTTGTCATATGAGCCAGGAGGCGGTGGAAAAGCACCAGGAACGGACCCGCTGCCGGCAGCTTGGCAGCCTGTCATTCCGGTTCGGAGTGCGTATCCGGACTCGTGTCAGGATCAGTCGTGCCGGCTTCCTCTTCAACCATACGGCGACGCTGCAGGTGGTAAATGAGCAGCCAGCAGAACATCGCCCAGGCAGCGCCGGCACTCCATCCGGCGAGCACGTCGGTTGGCCAGTGAACACCGAGATACACGCGGCTGAAACCGACCAGCGCGGTAATCACCAGCGCCGTCGTCAGCACATAGATCTTGATGACGCGGGACCGGTGCGCACGGGCCAGAATCGCCGCCAGCGTCAGGTACACGATCGCTGCGTTCATTGAATGACCACTCGGAAAACTGGCGGTATAAACCTGCTGGCCGTGCGGCAGGAAATCCGGTCGCGGCCGCGCAAAGCCGGCCTTCAACGCCAGGCTCAGCAGCAGTCCGCCCACCACTGCCAGCAGCAGGAAAGCAACCGTGCGCGGTTTATGTTCCAGCACCAGAAACCCCACCGCCGCCAGCGTGATCAGCGTCAGTATCGCCGTACCGCCGAGCGCTGTGATGTCACGGACAGATTGTTCCAGCCATCCCGGACCGAGCGGATCGGACAGGTCGCCGGGGGTGCGAAAAAACTCCAGAACCTGTTGATCGAATGCCTGGCTGCCGCCTTCCAGCACTTCGTCAGCGATCTCCGCGAATGCCCACAGGCCCAGGGCGATGACCAGAAAAAACAACAGATAATACATCCCATCGCGGCTGAACCAGTTGCGCGCCTGCAATGTACCTGCAAGTGTCTTCCACATACTCTGCTCCGGTTCGATTCAGAGAATCGGTGACGCAAGACGCGCCAGGCGGCTTTTCCAGACTTCGCGACCGCTCAGTCGAAATGTCTCCAGCCGGATTTCCTGCGCGTATTCGAGATCGTCCATAAAGCTGCGTTCGAGTTCCACCGCCACGCTCTCGTCACGAATCACCAGTGCCACTTCATCATTCAACTTCATGGAACGATTATCGAGATTGAATGTGCCGACTGTCGCCCAGCAACCGTCGACCACGAAGGTCTTGGCATGCATCATGGTGGGCGTGTATTCATAGATTCGCAGGCCGGCCTTCAGCAACGACGGATAGAGTGCCCGCGCAGCATGCCAGGTAAGCGGCTGATCGGTGTTCGCTCCAGGTGTCAGCACCCGCACGTCCACACCCCGATCGACGGCGTTCATCAGCAGCCAGCGCAAATCGTGAGACGGCACGAAATAGGCGCTGGCGATATAGATGCGCTCGCGTGCCGAGGCGATAGCGAGAAAGAAAAACCGTTCCGCAGTGGTGGCGCCCAGCGACGGCGAACAGGTCATGATGCCGGCCGCCTTCGGTTCCGAGGGCGCTGGCGACCGGGTGAATGGCGTGATGGTTTCACCGATCAGCAGATCCCCGGTGGCCTCCGCCCAGTTGATGGAAAACGCCACCTGCAACTGCATGGCGATCGGTCCCTCGACCCATGCATTGGTATCCCGCCACTGGCCGTCGTGTCGACCGTCGCCCAGCCACTGGTCGGCGATACCAAAGCCCCCGGTGATGCCCTTGTGGCCGTCGATGATGACCGCGCGCATATGCATGCGCTGCTGGAACTTGTACAGTGTGCTGAATGTCAGCGGGCGATACCGGGCCACCCGCGCACCGGCCGCCTCCAGCCGGTGACGGTAATCCTTGCCCAGCTTACCGGCGCCCACCGCATCCAGCAGTACAAAGACTTCCACGCCCGCCTGGGCCCTTTCGCTGAGCACCTGCAACAGCCGGGTCGCCAGGCAGCCGGGCTCGATCATGTAGACGTGCAGACAGACCACCCGTTCAGCCTTGTGCAGTTCTTCCCATAGCCGTTCGAAAAGCCCGTCACCGTTGAACAGCAGATCGATCCGGTTGCCGCCGGTCACATGCGTGCCGGTCAGCAGATTCAGATAGATGTTGAATCTTTCGGATGCAGCATCCGGCGGTGCATCGTGCCCGCCGACTATGCGCAGTCGGCGCACGGCGCTGCCACGTGTGGCATAAGCCACCAGCAGCGCCAGCATGGTAATCAGAAGCGCGAACAGGATCAGTTCCATACTGCAGAGAATAGCAAGCTGCATACCAGCCCGCGGTACACAGGCTATGCTTCAAATTAAACCGCGAAACCGGCGCAACGGGATCGACGCATGGAAGGCTACCGGAAACCCCGGCCGTGAACTGGGCTGCAGACTGGCCGCTGAGCGCAACCCTGGCGCTGTTTCTGGGCAGCGCGCTGGTCATTCTGTTCATCGGTGCGCGCCTGACCCGCTTTGCCGATCAACTCGCGGACAGCACCGGTCTCGGTGAAGCCGTGTTCGGTGCCGCGCTATCCTGATACTGGCGTTTTATCTGGGCGGTTTCCTGGTGTTGATATTTGGCTTCGACTGATTTTTTTCAGGCCGTATCCTGTTCGACCCGCTCGTGCACCTGCGCCAGTGTAGATCCCGATATCCAGCCACGTTGCGCGGCATCCACGGCGATTTCGGCGCTGGTGGGCGCTGCCAGCATCGGCACATCGAGCGCGGCCAGTTCCGCCTGCATGGCGGCCAGTTCGCGGGTGCGGCGTCGGGACAGACGCAGGTCCCGAATATAGATGCCCGCGACGCGCGCCGGTTGCTGCCTCGCCAGTCCCAGGTACAATTCGGGATCGTGTTGGCCACTGTCGCCGATCAGGAGCAGCGGCAGTTCCGGGTAGACTGTCAGAACCCGCTCCAGCACTTCGCGCTTTTGCCCCGGAGCCCGCCGCGGGAACGGATGCCGCAGCGTGATGCCCCAGTCGCGCAACTGCAACACCGGCCCGATCGGAATGTCGTGCAGCTGAAAGAACTCCTCCAGGGTCGGATAGATACTCCAGGGACTGCGCGAAATATAAATCAGCGGATTTTTTTCTTCTGCATCCGGTCCCGCATAGAGGCCGCGATACAGTGCGGCGATGCCGGGAAACGGCACCCGGTCATGTGGACCACGAGCAAACAGTTGCCATAGCATCCTCAGCTTGTTCGACACACCGGTGAAGATAACCGTATCGTCAATATCGCTGACGATAATGCGCCGCGCGGCGGCTGTTGCCACCAGTATTTCACCGCGACCGGTGACGCTTTCCTGCCGCTTCGGTTCGACAAGCTCGACCAGATACTCGCGCCACAGCGATCTGACATTCCGGGGTGGTAGCTCAAGGCACGCAGAAAAATGGCCATGCGTGTCGGCAGTCACTTCGCGAACCGCGCCGCCGCAATGAATGCGCACCCGCGCGCCCGGAATCCGCGGACTGATCGCGAGCCGTGTGGCATCGACAATGCGCGTCCACAGGCGCCGCTGTTCATCGCGGCCAATCGGTCGTCGCATGTGGGCCCGGCGGCCAAATGTAACCTGGCCATTCACACACACCATGCGTCCATTACCGAAACCCCGGAACGGCTGGATCGATACTGGCAGTTTCAGTTCGGACATCCCGGTCAGGTGCAGGTATGTTCAGTGATTGGCCAGATTCGTTTCTCCGGCGCGGCCTGCGGACGCCGCCATCTGGCTACTCTGAAGCCGGTACTTCTGGATACGGTAGCGCAGCGTTTCGCGAGTCGTGCCGAGCGCCTTTGCAGTCGCGGCGACGTTATAGCGACTGCGTTCCAGCGCTGCCTGGATTATGTAACTGTCCATCTCATCGAGTGCCATCGAGCCGTCGAGCGGAATGATCACCCGGTCGCCATCCACCTCGGCACGTCCGTCGGCCTGGCCGGTGTCGCGATCGAGCTGCAACCAGCGATCCTCGAGATGATTGCCCTGCGAAAGCAGTACCGCGCGCTCGATCACATTGCGCAACTCCCGGACATTGCCCGGCCAGTGGTAGCGCGACAACTGGTGATAGATCCGGTCACTGATATGACTGATGTTTTGGTTGGCGATCGCATTGAATTCTTCGACGAATACCGGCACCAGCTGTCTCAGGTCCTCCATGCGCTCGCGCAGCGATGGCAACGGGATCTGGAAGACATTCAGACGATGATAGAGGTCGCCGCGAAAACGCTGATCGCGCACCTGGCGCTCGAGCTGCCGGTTGCTGGCGGCAATCACCTGGACATCGACGCTGAAGGTTTTTTCGCCACCTACCCGGCGCACCCGGCGGTCTTCGATGGCGGTCAGCAGCTTGGCCTGCAGATCGGGTTCCAGCTCACCGATTTCATCGAGAAACAGGGTGCCGCCATCGGCCTGTTCCAGATAGCCACGGTGCCGGCCTCTGGCGCCGGTGAACGAACCCGACTCGTGACCGAACAGCTCCGAGTCAGCGAGGTCGCGTGGCAGCGCAGCGCAGTTTACATCGATGAACGGTCCATCGCCGCGCGGGCCGCCGTGATGGAGGATGCGCGCAATGAGGCCTTTTCCGGTTCCGGTTTCGCCGCTGATGATCAACCCGCTGATCGGCACTTCGAGCAGACGTTGCACCAGGTCGCGAACCTGCTGCGCCTGTTTACTGCCACCGATGAAGGCTTCCGGTCCGTAGCGCCTGACGCCCTCGGCGCATTGCCGGCGCAGTCGCCCCTGCGCAGTCGCGCCGCGGCGGGCACCGTTGAGCACCACGCTCAGGCGCTCCATGCTGCAGGGCTTTTCCAGAAAGTCGAGCGCCCCGAGTCTGAGCGCGCGCACCGAATCCGGCATATTGCCGTTGCCGGTCAGCAATACCCACTCGACGGCCTTGCGTTGTTCCCGGATATCCTCCAGCAGATCAAGCGAATTGCCATCCGGCAGGGTCATGTCCGCCAGCACCACCAGCGGTTCGTTGGCCTCGTCACTCAGCAATCTGCGAGCCTCGCCAAGTGTTCCGGCCACCTGCACTTCCCATCCCTGAGGGGAGAAGTAACGCGCCATCTCGGTGGCCAGTCGTTCTTCGTATTCAATAATCAGCAATGAATCAGCCACCGCGACGCTCCATCCGGATTCCGGCCGGGCTCAGTGGCAGCAGCGCCGCCAGCCGGCGCCGCGGGTTTGAAAAACTGTCTTCCCTGACTTTAACGTCCATGTTTCCTCCATCGAATTCAGCCGCCGAATGGACCGCGCGCACCACACAGAGCCTGTTAAACGCAAGCCCCTGCAATCGCCCCGGGCCCGCGAGCAACGCTCTGTTCAGAGCGTACCGACCACGTTATCTGACATGTCTTTCAATACATCCCGGGCGCGCTGCTCTTCATCGTGGTCGCGGGCATGCACCACCACGAACCACTGTCCGCTACGCGCCGCGTCCTGCACCCAGGCAGTAACGACATCATGATCGGGCCGCAGTGTAAAAAAGCCGCCGAGCAGTAATCCGCCGATGGTTCCGAACCCCGCCAGCACGCCATAGGTGTAGAGCGGATTCGAAGTAAAGGCCCTGATGTCGGTGGTCACCAGAATCGAGGCAATCAACAGGCCCAGCAAAAATCCTGCAATACCCAGCACCACATGAGCCAGAACCAGCGTCCTCGCGACGCCGCGCGTTTCGGGCTCCAGTTTTTTCTCGACGGCAGGATCGTTCGGCTTCACGATGCGAACCTGCGTGCTGCTGAGTCCGCTCTGCCGGACCAGGCGATCCGCTGCTTCCCGGGCCTGTTCCCCGGTGGCGAATTCCGCGGCGACTCTGGACAAATATTTTTCGCCGAATATCGCAAGTGTTGCCATGTCCTCCTCCAGATTGACGCGTTCGCGGCTCAGTCTCGATTCTTGTTGCAGCGCATAAGCTCGATCCGGCCCGGCAACGGCTGAGCGGCGCCCTCGGTTGCGCGCTTGGCTTCGTAGCAGGCCGCATCGGCCTGGGCCCAGATTGTTTCGAAGGTCCCGCTGTCGCCGTCTATCGTCACCAGTCCGATGCTGATACCGAAGCTGAGCGACTGGCCCTGCCAGCTGAACTCCTGTTGCTGCAGCAGCAGGCGCAGCTCGCTGACGGTACGCACTCCCTCCGCAGGCAGACAGTGTTCCATCAGCAGACCGAACTCATCGCCGCCCAGCCGGCCCAGAGTGTCGCGGTCGCGGATCGAGGAACGCAGGGTGGCGGCGACCTGTTTGAGCACCGCATCTCCGGCCAGGTGGCCATGCGTGTCATTGATCTGTTTGAATCGATCGAGGTCCATGAACAGCAACACATGTTGCGATCCGTCCTGGCGGGCGCGGTCCAGCACCACGCTCAGGCGACGCTCGAACTCCCTTCGGTTCACCAGGTTGGTCAGATGGTCACGCGCGCACTGGCGCTTCAGCTGGCGCAATCGATCGTAGGCACGCGTGCAATCGCGGATCAGCACCACCCGCTCCTGCCAGGCGTGCCCGGCCTGACTTTCGACACTGGCAATCTGTACCACCCGACGGCTGCCGTCGCCGCGCGTGAGCAGGTAGTGCGGATCATGCCCCTCGGAGCGACTTCCTTCCTGCCCTTCGGGCAGCACCGTCAGCGGCTGTTTTGCACCTGATATCTGGCGCAGGATTACCAGTTCCGACCAGTGCCGCCCCACCGCCTGGTCAGCGAATATTTGCAGCAGCCGTTCCGCCTGTGGGTTCAGGAACAGTACATACCCATCGGGATCGATTGTCAGCAATGCCTCCGGCAGTGCCAGCAGCAATCGCATAGCCCATTGGCTGTCGGTTGTCGGGTGATTGCCGGGAAGCGCATATTGCAGTGCCATCTGGTCTGGTCTCCTGGTAGTTTTTTTATCGCGTACTGGCGTCGTTAACAGTAATCCCCTGATGCAGCTGGATGAATCCGTGCGATTACGTTCGGGGAAACTCGTACCCCGAACTCAGCTCCGGCTCGACCTGCAACTCGTGGCACAGGGCCGCCTTGCGGCACAGGTCGGCGATATTGGCGGCATGCATTTTCTCCATGACATGCGCACGGTGGTTTTCAACAGTGCGTGGACTGATATTCAGCACCCGCGCAATCTCCTTGTTACTCAGGCCATCCGTGGCCAGCTGCATGACTTCGCGCTCGCGCGGCGTGAGTTGATTGCAACGAGCCCGGATCTGGCTTTCCGCCATTTCACGTTCCCGCTGTCGCCGGTCTTCGGCCACGGCTTCCTCGATCCGGGAAATCAGGGTCGCGGTCGACAGTGGCTTTTCCAGAAAATCGACCGCCCCCTGCTGCACTGCTTTTACGCTTGCCGGAATACTGCCGGCACCGGAAATGAAGATCACCGGGATCGGGCAACCCTTCTTTTTGAGTGCCTCCTGCAGACTCAATCCATCCATGCCAGGCATACGCAGGTCCAGAATCAGACATCCGGGCCGGTCCTCGACACTGCAGGTCTCGAAGAAGGTTTCCGCCGAGGCATACGCCTGCACGTTATAGCCGGCAAGGTCGAGTGCCATCGACAGCGACTGGCGTACGGCGTGATCGTCATCCACCAGAAAGATTGTCGGTTTATCATCCATCCCCGGTTATTTCGCCTGTGTGGCTGGCTCAATGTGTGGCATAGATCAGACAGTTGATCTGGTCGTCACCGATGCCGACAGAGATTTCTTCGGCGCCGCACTCAAGCTCCACATTATGTACGCAATCACTCATCTTGCAGGCGCCGACGCCGGCGCTGAGCCGATTGTCGACGTGCATGGAACCGCTGTTTTCGAGAAAGGTGTCACATCCGGGAATACTGCTGTGACCAATGGTAATCGCCTTGGCGTGACAGCTTTCGTCGATGTTGTATGCACATTCCTTTATCGAACACCCGTTGACTGCGGGCATCTCTACGGTCATTTTCATCGCCATTACCTCCATATCCTGTGGGTACTGTTTTGCGAACCAGCACCATATGAAATTCTTCCGTCCGATGTCATTGAGATATCACAATGGACGCGACACCCATTGATTAAATGGCATCGACAGCAATCACGCCACAGGCTACGCGCTCTCCGCCGCCACCCAGTGGCTTCGGCTTGTCGGAATAGTTGTCGCCACCCTCGTGCACGACCACCGAGCGACCGACCAGATCCGGGACCTGCAGGCGCGGCGCAAACATCGCCATGTTTGCCGTGCCATCCGGCCCGACCAGCAGCGCCGGCATGTCTCCGAGATGCCCCTCGCCTGCCGGGCCTGCATGCTTGCCGGTGTTTTCCGGGGCATAGTGGCCACCCGCCGCACCGGCCGGAACCGTCTTGCCATTTTTTGTACCAGGTCCGCAGTCAGGGTTTTCGTGCACATGGAAGCCATGCGCTCCGGGACTGAGGCCCTTGAGGTCAGGGATGATCAGCAATCCCAGTTCACTGCTGTCACGAAAGGTGACCGAGCCGATAGATTCGCCCGCGCCCTCTTTGCTGACCTTGTTCAACTCCACCTTCAGATCCGCAGCGTGAATACCTGTCATTGCACTGCCGATCAGCAATGCACCTGATACTATGGATGCCATTTTGAAATTCATAGGGTCCCTCCTTGCCGGCAATTGCCTCGGCGTCAGCCTGATTGAACGAGAAGTTGCCGCCGCCACAGAGGCTGGCACAGCAGCAGACACCATAAGACCGGTATGACCAGCCGTCACTGACAATTCGCAATTGACGGGTGCGCCGCGATTGAGAATTGTCATTGCCACTCCCGCGCATCTTTCCTAGTTTCAGCGCTACCGAACGGACACTCAGATTTGAATGGAGATCACGATGACCCTGGTAAACAAAGCGGCGCCCGATTTCACCGCCCCGGCAGTCATGCCTGATGGATCGATCAACGAAAATTTCCGGCTGCAGGACCTGCACGGCCGCTATGTCGTGGTGTTCTTCTGGCCACTGGACTTCACCTTTGTATGTCCTTCAGAAATCATCGCTCACGATAACCGCTTCGATGAATTCAGGGCGCGTGGAGCGGAACTGGTCGGGGTGTCGGTCGATTCGGTCTACGTGCACTACGCCTGGCGGGAGACACCGCGCGACAAAGGCGGCATCGGGCCAGTCAAGTTTCCCATCGTCTCCGATATCACCCACGCGATCACCCGCGCCTATGGCATCGAGCACGACGATGGCGTGGCGCTGCGCGGTTCATTCCTGATCGACCGCGAAGGGATTGTGCAGCACCAGGTGGTAAACAATCTGCTACTCGGGCGTGAGGTCGATGAAATGCTGCGCCTGCTGGATGCCCTGCAATTTTGCGAAGAACATGGAGAGGTCTGTCCGGCCGGCTGGCACAAGGGCGAGGAAGGTATGAAGCCCACCGCACAGGGAGTGGCCGATTACCTCGGCAAACACGCACAACAGCTGTAGACGCGGCTGAGCAGCTGCGCAACCCGGACCGGGTGCAATGATGTCCGATACCGTTGACATGCTGCTGCTGGCGCGCATTCAGTTCGCGTTTACCATTGCCTTCCACATCATTTTCCCCGCTTTTACGATCGGGCTCGCCAGCTATCTGGCATTCCTCGAAGCGCTGTGGTTGAAGACGCGGCGCGATCTGTACATGGACCTGTACCGGTTCTGGTTGAAACTGTTTGCGCTCTCATTCGGCATGGGCGTGGTATCCGGGCTGGTCATGAGTTATCAGTTCGGCATGAACTGGAGCCGGTTTTCCGAGCAGACCGGCAATGTGCTCGGTCCGCTGCTCGGCTATGAGGTGTTGACGGCGTTTTTTCTCGAAGCTTCGTTCCTCGGCATTATGCTGTTCGGGCATAACCGCGTCGGCCCGCGCCTGCACTTCATGGCCACCTGCATCGTCGCCATCGGCACCCTGATCTCTGCCTTCTGGATTCTTTCCGCCAACAGCTGGATGCAAACGCCGGCCGGATATTCTCTCATCGACGGCGTTTTTTATGCCGAAGACTGGTGGGCCGTCATCTTCAATCCGTCCTTCCCCTATCGACTGGTACACATGACGCTGGCGGCATTCCTGTCCACGGCGCTGGTCATCTGCGCGGTCGCGGCTCTGCACCTGTTGCGGCGCCGGCACACCGAAGCCGCAGGTACAACGCTGCGTATGGCGCTGCCGTCCATTGCGATCATCGCAACGCTACAGATCATCGCCGGCCATGAACACGGCGTGAACACCCGGCACCATCAGCCGGCCAAGCTGGCTGCCATGGAAGGCATCTGGGAAACGCAACGCAATGCGCCGTTGCTGTTGTTCGCGCTGCCCGACCAGGAGGCCGAAACCAACCACTTCGAAGTTGGCGTGCCCGGACTGGCAAGCTGGGTCGTTACCGGTGATTTCGCAGGTGAGATCAGGGGACTCACGACCTGGCCGGCCGATGAGCGGCCCTATGTGCCGCTGGTGTTCTGGAGCTTTCGCCTGATGGTCGGAATCGGACTGCTGGCGCTGGCAATCGGCCTGTACGGCAGCGCCTGGCTGTGGCGCGGTGATATTGCGCGACAGCGCAGCTTTCTGCGCCTCTGCACATGGAGCGCGCCGCTCGGGTTCGTCGCGGTGATTGCCGGCTGGATCACCACCGAATCCGGGCGCCAGCCGTACACCGTGTACGGACTGCTGCGCACCGCCGATTCGGTTTCCCCGCTAAGCGCCGACGCTGTGGGCATGTCGCTGATGGTATTCGTGTTCGTATACATGGTCATCTTCAGCGCCGGCATTTTCTACATGCTGCGGATCGCGCGCCAGGGTCCCGCAGACCGCCCCGAGCCGCAGCCGCACGCGCATGGCGCGACTGCCGTGGCTCCGGAATACTGAGGCAGCAGTGCCCATGGATGCTTTCGACCTGCCATTGATCTGGGCCGCGCTGCTGGTTCTGGCGGTGTTCATGTATGTGCTGCTGGACGGTTTCGATCTCGGCGTCGGCATCCTGTTCCCGTTTGTCGAGACTGACGAACACCGCGACATTATGATGAATTCAGTAGCGCCGGTCTGGGACGGCAATGAAACCTGGCTGGTACTCGGTGGCGCCGGTCTGTTTGCCGCGTTTCCCAAAGCCTATGCCGCACTGATGCCCGCGATTTACATGCCGATCGGATTCATGCTGATTGCACTGATTTTCCGTGGCGTCGCTTTCGAGTTCCGTTTCAAGGCCAGCGGCGCAATCCGGCGCATATGGGACCAGGCGTTTCACTGGGGTTCAGTGGTCACTGCCTTCGCCCAGGGCCTGGTGCTGGGAGCGATCGTGCAGGGTATAAATCTGGAGCAGGGGCACTTCAATGGCACGCTGTTCGACTGGCTGACGCCATTCAGTTTCATCACCGGCTTTGCGCTGGTATGGGGCTACACGCTGCTCGGCGCCGGCTGGCTGATTCTGAAAACCGAGGGCGAACTTTATGCCTGGGCACAGCGCGCGGCACGCCTGGCGGCCGGCGTGATGTTGATCATGATGGTGATCGTGACACTCTGGGTGCCGACGCTCGACACCGCAGTAAGCGAGCGCTGGGGACTCCAGTACCCGATGCCGGACTGGTCGCGGCTACTGCCGTTGTCGCCGGTTCCGCTGCTGGTTGCCTTCTCATCCTGGATGCTGTTCCGCAGCCTGCGCGGCGGCGCCATCTATGCGCCCTACCTGTGGACGGTGGCGCTGTTTCTGCTCGGCTACCTGGGTCTGCTGCTGGGCATCTATCCCTATCTGGTGCCCTACCAGCTGACGTTCCGGGAAGCTGCCGCCGCACCCAACGCCCAGGCATTGTTGCTGGTCGGCGCGCTGGTATTGCTACCCCTGATCCTGGGTTACACCGCCTACGCCTACTGGGTGTTCCGCGGCAAGGTGAGGACCGACGCCGGGTACCACTGAACACCCGCGAGGCGCTGTATCAGGGTGCGGTCTTCGGCGTAAGCTGTTGCGCCATGGCGACCGTACCGCCGCCTACCCACCGCGCATTGTCGAAGCCGATCGAGCGCAACAGCATCGCCGCGCCGAACGAGCGCGGGCCGGAGTGGCAAATCACCAGCACCGGACGATCAGTCGGCAAACGGTCCAGACTCTGCTTCTGGAACAACTGATCCAGCGGCACATGCACGGCGTCCGGATGACTGAACGCGAGCACCTGCCGTTCGGCTGCGGTGCGCACGTCGAGCAACAGCACCGGCTGCTTTTGTGCCAGCATCTCCAGCGCCTTGTCGGCACCGATTTTTGCGTTGCCTGACGCCAGCGCCGTTTGGGTCAATTTACCGGTGACCTGTTCATGCAGGGTCGCAGCCAGTTCCGCGTCATAGGCCTGAGTCACACCGCCGAACAGCATAAAAGCCGGTAACACCCACAGACGCATCGATTTCTTCATGGTGTTCTCCCGATTATCAGATGACCATATGAAAGTGTAGTCCAGCACCTGGCGCAGCCGATTGACGCGGATCAGACAGAGCGCATGGATTCAGGCAAACGGGTGCTTTATGCTCCGGTTTCCACACCAGAGACGGCGGCTTCACGATTTGCAGGATTTTCGGGCACCATGACTGACGCGTTTCGCCTGCACGGCGGCAAGTGGCTCCCGGCCGGCACAGGACTGTTGCTGGTGGCGTTATTACTCGCTGCCACACTGGTGAGCTGGCCACCGGTACAGCAGGTGATCGAGCGTCTGGAACTGCTGACTTACGACATCCGGCTCAATTACGCACCGCTGCCGCGCGAGCGCGATACCGCCCGTATCGTCATTGTCGATATCGATGAACGCAGCCTGCAACAGCAGGGCCGCTGGCCCTGGCCCCGCGATCAGGTCGGTCAGCTCATGCAACGACTGAATGATGCCGGCGCCGCAGTGATTGCGTTCGACGTGCTGTTCAGCGAACCGGATCGCAATCCGGCCATCGATGTCCTGGACTACCTGGTGGCAGGCGACCAGGGACACGAACTGCGCGCCGGGCTGCAGAACCTGTCCCTGGAACTGGATCGCGACCGGCGCTTCGCTGCGCAGCTCGGCGACCGCGATGTGGTGCTGGGGATGTTGTTCCATCGCGAGGATTCGCCGTCGGTCGGCGCGCTGCCGGTGCCTTTGCAGGTCCTGGACACTTTGCGCAGCGGCCGCCTCACCGCCTATGACCTGCCGCGCTTCACCGGAACGCTGCCGGCCCTGCTCGAGGCCGTGCCGGCGGTGGGCTTTCTCAATACGCGGCCGGATGTCGATGGCACTATTCGCCGCTCGCCATTACTGATTCGCCACGGCACCGGCCTGTATCCATCGCTGGCGCTGGAAACCGCCCGGCTCTACCAGTTGCTCGACAGCATTCGTCTGGAGACGGCGCCGATCGCCGAGCGCGAAGTGCTGGAAGCGGTGCACCTGGGCGACGCGCGGATTCCCACCGATGCCGCTGGTAACGTCCTGATTCCCTACCGCGGTCCACCCGGCACTTTCGCCACTGTGTCAGCAGCTGATCTGCTCGCCGGACGGCCAGTCGCGACGTTGCTGGAAAATGCCGTCGTCATCATCGGGACTTCGGCAATCGGGCTGGCCGACCTGCGCCCGACGCCGGTCGGCAGCGTGTTTCCCGGGGTCGAGATTCAGGCCACGCTGCTGGATGGTATTCTCAACGGCGGGCTGCCGATGGAACCGGCCTGGGCGCCCGGCGTGAACTTCGCCGCCATGCTGGCGGTCGGTGTGGGCCTGGCAATCGTATTGCCCTTCCTCGGTCCGCTGACACTGACCGGTCTGACGGTTCTGATCATGGCACTCTGGACCGGGATCAATGTCTGGTTGTGGCGCGAGCAGGGCCTGGCGCTGCACCTGGCCTCGCCGCTGCTGATGGTGGTGGCCCTGGCGATGCTCAACATGCTGTACGGTTTCCAGTTCGAGTCGCGGCGCCGCAATCAGCTCAAGAGCCTGTTCGGACAGTATGTGCCGGCCGAACTGGTGGAAGAGATGAGCCGCGCGCCGGAGCATTATCACTCCGAGGGCGAAAGCCGCGAACTGTCGGTGCTGTTCGCCGATATCCGCAACTTCACCGGCATTTCCGAATCGCTGTCGGCCGGTGATCTCAAGGAGATGCTGAACCGTTTCTTCACCCCCATGACGCGCATCATCTTTAATCACCGCGGCACCATCGATAAATATGTCGGCGACATGATCATGGCATTCTGGGGTGCGCCGATTGCAGCCGCACAACATGCAGACCAGGCGGTGAGCGCCGCGATGGCGATGCTGCACGAGGTAAAGACCCTGCAACCGGAACTGCGCGCGCTCGGCTATCCGGAGATCAGCATCGGCATCGGGATCAACACCGGAATGATGAATGTCGGCGACATGGGATCGGTCTATCGGCGCGCCTACACGGTAATCGGCGACGCGGTGAACCTGGCGTCGCGGCTGGAAGGCCTGACCAAATTTTACGGTGTCTCACTGGTGGTCGGTGAACAGACGCGGGCGCAGGCATCCGGCTTCGTATACCGGCGTCTGGACCGGGTGCGGGTCAAGGGTAAACGCAGCGCTGAAACCGTTTATGAACCCGTATGCAGAACCGGCGAACTCACGGATGCCCTGAGTCATGAACTCGCCGCTCATGACGCAGCAATGGAGCTGTTCTGGCAGCGTCACTGGGATCAGGCGAGTGTCGCGTTCGGACGTTTGGCCGCACAGCATCCGGACCGCCGGCTGTATGCGCTGTACCTGCAACGGATCGACGAACTGCGCGCCCGCGATCTGCCGGATGACTGGGACGGTGTCTACGATCGACGCGAGAAGTAGCCGCGCCTATTCAGTCACCACAAACACCCCTTCTGCATGCACGTTACCATCGGTCTGTGAGTGGAAACTGAAGCCGCCGCCTATCGCGTTGACGCTCGGCCCGGTCAACAGCGCACCCACTTCGCCATTGATACTGTGTACCCCGAACGCGCCGCTCACGGTACCCGTGACGTTGGTATGATCGATGTTGAGCAGCGGCCCGTCCAGCTGACCGGTGAAATTTACCAGCCACTGGGCGGGCAGGCTGGAAGGGCTCAAACCGAGCGTGATATCGCCGGAAGATATCGCACCGGTACTGAAATCAACAACTGCATTGAAGGTCATGTCGCCGGTCAGGATCGCGCTGCCGGTGACGCCGTCGGAGGTATGTCCGAACGCCGCAACCAGGTTACTGAAAACGCCGATGTCCGAACGGGCATCGATGGCAGTCTGGGTCGCCGGCACCAGGGTCGCCCAGAATACCGGCTGATTGATAAACGCGACCACGCCCGGATCGGTGGCGGCGGTCTGCACTTCTACCGGTGTAGCCGCTGTAGCATCCCAGGCGCCCCACTCGACGCTGAAGCCGGGATTCGCCGGCACTGGTGAGGGTGGCGGCAATTGCGAGGCGCTTCCGGCACGAAACACCGATTCGAGATCGGCGGCGAGAAATGCGTCAAAGCCATCATTCACGGGATCCAGCACCGAGGTCGTGATGACCGGCCCCAGATCGCTGGCGGTCGCCTTGCCGCCGGTCAGGGAACCGAAGTCATTGGGGAAGTTCTTGGGCTCCGGACCGCTCAATATCATGATGCCCACACGCTGATCATCAGCCAGCCGCTGGTTCTCCAGATCCGACAGGCGTGCATCTGTGGAGGTTACAGTCGTGGTAGTGGTGTCGGTAAGCGTGGTGCTGATCGGATCAGGCACAAAGTTTGGCTCGGACAGCGTGCCGCTATCGGTGGTTGTCAGAGCCAGTTCACCGCTGTCGCTGCTCGAGCTGTCCAGCGTGATCAGACTGTCTTCCGTGCTGCTGCTGTCGACCGTCTCAAGTGTGCCGCTGTCATCCGCAGACACCGGATCCGTGCTGTCAGTCGCCGCCGTTTCTTCTGTGGCTGTTTGCGGCTCCGCATCCGCTTCCGCATTTGCATCCGGAGCAGGCGGTGGCGGAGTCTCTCCCTCCAGGGCCGCCGGTGGCGCCAGCAGTCCCTTCGGCAGCTGGCGCGCACTATCGATACGGGCAAAATTAAATGCGGCGCCCTCGCCAATATCGAAGCTGCCCGCCTCATTCGTGATCCGCACTCCGCCCTTCCAGACGCCCACGGCCAGAGTATCAGACAGCAGTAACTCGTAATGGGTGCCGCGCACCCCGATGGTGGCAACCGGGGTATCGATACGATAGGCGTCCGGGTCCTGTTTTCCGATCAGTCCGGTAATGGTCCGGAAGCCGCCCTTGACCAGCGTTGCGACGCTGCGGCCGGTTTCAGGTTGCGCAGCATCGAAATGATAATCGTCGATATGCAGTTCACTGCCTGCCGCCAGGTCCAGCAGGCTTCCGTCGCTGAAGCGGACCTGCAGGCGGCCGTCGGCGCCGGTGAACAGCGTGTCACCCGCGAACACCTCGGAGCGACGTTTCAGCGTGCGCGGAGCCTGTTCCCCGACTGCTGCCCAGGCCTCGCCGACCGCGATAATCACCTTGCCCGCCGGTGCATTCGCCATGCACACCGGCAGCAGCAACAGATACAGCCCGATGAATACGCCCGCGCGGTGCGGCCAGCTGCATTTCTGTTCAGAAATCATGTCGCACTCCTACTGTCACCTGGTCGCGGTCGTATTCATACAGGTCGATATTCGATGTATTGCGAATCGCGCTGACTTCCGCGCTGGCCTTCCAGGCCGTTCGAACATTCCACACCCAGCCAAGCCGCAGCTCCAGGAAATCATCCTCGCGCCGGGTGCCGAATACGGGATCGTTGGCATCGTATTCGGCGGCCTGGAAAGTCGCAGAGACGAACGGCTGGTGACGCGCCCAACGCTGCCATTCAAGTCCGAGACGGGCGCCGTAGTAACCCTTGCCGTTATGTTCAGCGTCGCGGTTCTCGGCCCGCTCGTTACCTGCATAGAGACTGGATGCAATCAGCAAATCGGCCTGCGTCCAACGGTGCATCCAGGCGGCACCGGCCAGTTTCAGATCCACGTCGAGACTGGTGTTTTCACTGTAGCGAAACTGACCGGCCTGTCCGAACAGCGTCCATTGATTGACAGGATCCAGCTGTCGCGACCATTCCACTCCCACACTCTTCAGGGTGCGGTAGCTGTCCTGGGACAGGAACAGCTTCTGCCAGGTGACCGGCACCCGCAATCGATCTCGCCCCACCGCGGCCACTACGCCGGCCCGTAGCGATGCAACTCCCAGGTCAAAGTCCTCATCCGAGACATTCTCCCGGTGCCGCAGCGAGGCGCTTGCAAATACACCACTGAACTTGGTGAGCGCCCGCTGCAATTCAAAGCCGGCCTCCATCTCCACAAATTCGTCGTCAGTCTCCCGACCGGCATCGTCGAGCAGCACCTCGCCAAGCGCGGGAATGTCCACCCCCGAGTCTGCAGTCGCACTGTTGATGTTGCTGTCGATACCCGAGCGCAGTCCGACATAGCCGCTGTAA
This sequence comes from Thiogranum sp., assembly GCA_032251035.1. GTDB lineage: Bacteria > Pseudomonadota > Gammaproteobacteria > DSM-19610 > DSM-19610 > Thiogranum. Next base: position 88,030 of record JAVVEV010000005.1, read on the forward strand.
ATTGTTTTCAGGGACTGGTCGAGGCGATCGAGAGCAGTAATAAATTTTTCGACGCGGCTGCGCACATTGGGCGGCGGGTCCTGCGCCAGCACCCGCTCGAATTCACGCCGAGCGGCGGTCTGATTGCCCAGCGAATAAAAAGCCCGCCCGAGTTCCAGGCGCGCGCGGTGGTTGCGCGGCTCGACCAGCAGACTGCGCTCCAGCGCGAACACCGCCTGGTCAGCGTGGCCCGCCTCGAGCGCCGCAATGCCCAGCCACAGATCGAAGCGCGGGTCACCGCTTTCGCTGTCCGCCCGCCCGGCGGCCAGCTGCCATGCTGCCGTCGCGTCACCGGTGTCGAGCAGCGCGCGGATTTCATCGACACTTGACGCCGATACCAGCGCAGGTAACAGGACTAGAATAAAAAAACCGGCCGCACGGCCAGAAATCCATCGCATTCGGGCAACTCCCTGTCTCGACGAAGCGTCAAGAAACTATCGATAAAAGACGCTTCAAACGATGCAGGCAAGAGTCATGCCCGTGATCTATGGACCCGGAGGGGTTACTGAGCGGCCTCGCGATAACCACCGGCCAGCACGCAGACATCCAGGCCGGCTTCGCTCAGCAGGTATGCAGCGGCTGCGGAACGCTGGCCGCTGTCGCAATACGCAATGTAGGTACGCTCCGGATCAAGCTCCCGGGCCCGTAGACGCAGCAGGCAAAGCGGCACGTTCAGACTGTCGGGAAGCGCCGCGTTGGCGTGCTCGGATTCCAGTCGCACATCCAGCCATACGGCGCCATCCGCTGCCATCGCGCGTCCCTCGTCGAGGCTGACTTCGCATAACACCGGACCCTTGAGCAGTTCGTCGAAATCCGGTTTCGACAGGCGCATCAGCGAGCCGTCGCTGATCATGCTCACGCTGGCGTTGCGCGGCTCATCGCAAATCAGCGCTTCTTCGCCGAAGCTGTCGCCAGGACCCAGTTCCGCCAGGCGAATTTCGCTGCCGGTCGGTGAAGTACGCGTCACCAGCGCCTTGCCGCGACTGATAACATAATAGTAATCGCCCGGTTCGCCCTGGCGGATGACGCTGCCACCGGCTGCCAGACTGATCGATTCCATACGCTTGAACAGCTCCTGGATATTGGCCGGCGGCACCTGGAAGAAAATACTCGACTGCAACATGCGCGACATCCAGTCGCTGGGATCGCAACTGTCCTCACCGGCGGTCAGCTCCGTGACTACATATCCGGCCGACTGATCCCAGGTCAACATCATGTCCAGCAATCGATTGTCCACGCGCATCACTTCGACATCACCAACAGCGACGGCACTGCATGGGCGCGGCTGCAGCGGCACCACCGGATGGCGCGCCTCGCGGCTGCCGGCGTGCAGCCGTTGCGGCTGTTCGCGCTCCTTGCGCAGCTCGACCTCGCCTGCAATCAGATACACCGAACGGTTGTCGCGATCGCCGACACTGAACAGCGTGCCGCCCGCCGGCACGTATTCAATGGACATTTTGCTGGCCAGATCGGTCAGGTTGGCCGCCGACAGGCTGTTGATGGGAATCAGTTGTTCAAGAAGCGCGCAATCCACCAGGCGCGAAGAGAGTGACATAGCCGGACCTCATACTGCGTTTGACTGAGTTATCTGGTCGGCATTCTGACCAGCAGCTGGAGGCGAGTAAAGCCAGCACTGCCGGATCAGCGGTATTCAGCGATCAGACTCTTCAGTTCCGGGACACAGGATCCGCAGTTGGTTCCGGCCAGCAGGCACTCCCCGATAGCCTCGGTGGAATGGCAGGCCTGATCGCGGATGGCGCGGGCGATGGCATTACGGCCCACAGAAAAGCAGGCGCAGATAATCGGACCCGCCTCCTCCACCCCGGAGGCGGACTGACCGCTGAGCAGTGCGCGGCGGTCCTGATCGTTTATAACCTCCGCGCCGAACAGACCGGCCAGCCAGGCGCGCTCAGGCAGCCTGATGTCAGGACCAATGAAGCAACAGCTTTCCAGCTGTCCGTGGCGGATCTGCGCAGCCCGGAAGCGCCGGGCCGCGCGATCCTCGTACGCCGTCCATTCGACAGCGGCGTCAAGCGTGCACAGCATCGCCTGAATACTGGCCGACCAGTCCTCCGGTACTTCGTTTCCGGCTATTTCATAGCGCCAGTGGGAATCGCCCCGCGCACCGGCCCAGTAATCGACGCCTTCGAGCGCAAGGCGCCGGCGCGACAGGATGAACCCGTACCAGCGGGCCGGCCAGGGCTGCACGCTGACCGGGGTGTACTTGAATTCAGGTTGTCCGGATATCGGGTCGGTGACCGCACTCACCAGCTGGTCGACACTGGCCAGACTGGAGAAACGATGATTCCAGTGTATCGGAATGAACACGCAGCCCGGTTGTTGATGATCGCTGACGCAGGCCCGGACCAGGATCGCACCGCGCTGACTTTTCACCTGCACGAGTTCGCCATCACGAACGGAATACTGCTGCGCGTCCTGCGGGTGGATTTCAATACAGGGCTCGATGTTGTGTGCGGACAGGCGCGCCGATTTCCCGGTGCGGGTCATGGTATGCCAGTGATCCCGCAGGCGCCCGGTATTGAGTACCAGGGGCCAGAGCGCATCGACCTGCCGGGCCGGGCCGTGCGCGGCTACCGGGATGAAGCGCGCGCGTCGCGACGATGTATAAAAACGTCCGTCCGCGAACAGGCGGCCGGCAGGCGTGGCGCGCACCGGCCACTGCACCGGCGTCAGTCGATCATAGGCATCATCATCAATTTGCATGAGTGCCGACAGGTTGAAGGCGCGCTGATCGCTATTGCCGCTGGCGGACAGCGCCGCATGCTCGCGAAAGATGGCAGCGCTGTTCGGGTAGTCGAAGGCGACGGCATGCCCGAGACGCCGCGCCACTTCAGAAATGATCCACCAGTCCGGCCGCGCCTGACCCGGCGCGGCGGTGAACGGACGCTGCCGCGAAATACAGCGCTCCGAGTTGGTCACCGTGCCATCGCGCTCGCCCCAGGTCTGCGCCGGCAGCAGCACCTGCGCATAGCGCGTGGTATCGGTATGCTGCATGCAGTCCGAAACCACCAGGCATTCGCAGGCCGCCAGCGCCTCCCGCACCCGGTTGGTATCGGGCAGGCTCACTGCCGGATTGGTGGCCATCACCCAGAGGGCCTTCACCTTTCCTGAACGGACAGCCTCGAACAGGTCAACGGCTTTCAGGCCCGGTTGCCGGGCGATCCGCGGCGCTGACCAGAACGCCTTCACCAGGTCACGATGCGCCGGATTATCCAGTTCCATGTGCGCGGCAAGCTGGTTTGCCAGTCCTCCCACCTCGCGGCCACCCATGGCGTTGGGCTGGCCGGTGATGGAAAAAGGCCCGGCACCGGCACGGCCGATACGACCGGTCAGCAGATGGCAGTTGATGATGCTGTTGACGTTGTCGGTGCCGGTGGAAAACTGGTTTACACCCTGGCTGAACAGGGTCACGGTGCGATCGGTGTCCGCGAACAGCTGATAAAAGCTGTTGACCTGTTCCAGCGGCAGTCCGCAACGCTCAGCCACGCGGGCAGGATCGTCCGCATCGCGGCGCGCGGTTTCCAGCGTCGCCTGCAGGCCTTCGGTGGAGTTCTGCACAAATGCGCTGTCGGTTTTACCCGCGCGCACCAGGTGCGCCAGCAGACCATTGAACAGCATCGCATCGCTGCCGGGGCGGATGGCCAGATGCAGATCGGCAATGTCACAGGTGCTGGTGCGGCGGGGATCGACAACCACCACCCTGAGATCCGGGTTCTGCTTGCGCGCGTGCGCAATGCGCTGGAACACGACCGGATGGCACCATGCGAGATTGGAGCCGGTGATCACGATCAATCGCGCGCACTCGAGGTCCGTATAGCTGCACGGTACGCTGTCGGTACCGAAAGCCCGCTTGTGGCCAGCGACCGCCGAGGACATGCAGAGCCGCGAATTGGTGTCGATGTTGGCGCTGCCGATGAAGCCCTTCATGAGTTTGTTGGCGAGGTAATAATCTTCCGTGAGCAATTGCCCGGAGACATAGAAAGCCACGGCCTCCGGACCGTGCGCATCGATAATGGCGCCAAAGCGTTCCGCCACCCGGTCCAGCGCCTGCTCCCAGCTTACCGGCCGCCCGTCGATCTGCGGCTCCAGCAGGCGTCCCTCGTGATCGAGCGTTTGCGCCAGCGCCGCGCCCTTGGAGCACAGGCGTCCGAAGTTGGCGGGATGCTCCGGGTCGCCCCGGACGGAAACTGCGCCATCGGCAGCCGTGCTAACGATTACGCCGCAACCGACGCCGCAATACGGACAGCTGGTGCGGACCTCGGGACTCATCGTTCGGGACAACCTTCCTCCGGCAACAGCGACAGCAGCACCCGCTCGCCGTCGAGGCGCACCGGAAAGCGCGCCGCACATCCGGCATCCGGCGCCACCGCCTGTCCGCTGTCGAGGTGAATTTTCCAGTCGTGCAGGGGACAGGCGACCTGCAGCCCGTGCACCATGCCCTGCGACAGCGGTCCGCCTTTGTGCGGGCAGCGATCGCGCAGCGCAAACAGCTGGTCATCGAGGGTACGGAAGATGGCAATGTCGCCTTCCGTTCTGCGCACCACGCGCGCGCCCTGGCGCGGAATGTCCTCGAGCCGGCCGACGTCCAGCCATTCACCCGCGGCGTTTAGTGCCTGTTCAGCCTGTTGCATCCCGATATCCTCGTTGTGATTGTTTATCCCAGCTGTTTGATGGGCGTGTATTCATGATGATCCAGACCTTCGGCGCGCGCCTTCCAGGGATCCACCTGGGAAAACTGCTGCGAGTACAGAAACCGCTCGACCAGCGCCCTGCGGTTTTCGTCATCTTCCACGATCCGCTGCTTCACCCAGCTCAGGCCGACGCGTTCAATCCAGGGCGCAGTGCGTTCGAGGTAATGTGCGTTTTCGCGATACAGTTGCAGAAACGCCGCGCAATATTCCTTCACTTCGTCTTCGGTCCTGACTGCACAGAGAAAATCCGTCGCCCGCACTTTCACACCGCCGTTGCCGCCCACGTGCAATTCCCAGCCGGAGTCTACCGCCACCACGCCGAAATCCTTGATGGTGGCTTCCGCGCAGTTACGCGGACAACCGGACACCGCCAGTTTGAATTTGTGCGGCGTCCAGGAACCCCAGATCATCTTCTCCAGGTCGATGCCCATCTGCGTGGAGTCCTGGGTGCCGAAGCGGCACCAGTCTTTGCCCACACAGGTTTTCACGGTACGCACGGCCTTGCCGTAGGCGTGCCCCGATACGAAGCCGGCCCGCGACAGGTCACCCCAGATGCCGGGCAGGTCGTCCTTCTTCACGCCGAGCAGATCGATGCGCTGGCCGCCAGTGACATGCACGGTCGGCACCCGGTATTTTTCTGCGATTTCGGCAATTGCCCTGAGTTCAGCCGGCGTGGTTTCACCGCCCCACATGCGCGGCACCACCGAGTAGCTGCCGTCCTTCTGGATGTTGGCGTGCACCCGTTCGTTGATGAAGCGCGACTGGTTGTCATCCTGATATTCACCCGGCCAGGCGCACAGCAGGTAATAGTTGAGTGCGGTGCGGCACTTGGGACAGCCGTCGGAGGTCTTCCATTCCAGGAAGCGCTGCACTGCCGACATCGATTTCAGTTCCTGCTTCAGGATCGCGGCACGAATTTCATCGTGGGTGTATTCGCTGCAGGCGCATAACGGCTTGCGGTTCGGTGTCGCCGAATAGTCACCACCCAGCGTGTGCGCCAGCAGTGTCTCGACCAGGCCGGTACAGGAACCGCAGGAACTGGAGGCTTTGGTATGCGCCCGCACCTCTTCGAGTGTGAACAGTTTTTTATCGCTGATGGCCCTGACGATTTCGCCCTTGCACACGCCATTGCAGCCGCAGATCTCGGCACTGTCGGCCATGGCTGCGACGCGATTGTCATCGCCATGACCGGAATCGCCCAGGTGCGCCTGACCGAACAGCAGATTTTCGCGAAATGCGGAAACATCAGTGCCATCGCGCATGAGTTCGAAATACCAGGTGCCGTCGATGGTGTCGCCGTACATCACTGCGCCCTGGATACGGTTATCGCGGAGCACCACCTTCCGGTAGATGCCGCGCGAAGAATCCTGCAACAACAGTTCCTCGGTCTGCTCATCGCCGATGAAATCACCCGCCGAAAACAGATCGATGCCGGTGACCTTGAGCTTGGTGGAGGTCAGCGAACCTTCATAGCGAGCGATGCCGTGACGCGCAAGGTGATTGGCGCAAACCCGCGCCTGCTCGAACAGCGGCGCCACCAGCCCGTAAGTCTGACCGCGGTGCTGCACGCACTCACCGACCGCATAGATGCGCGGATCGTAGGTCTGCAGGGTATCGCTGACCACTACACCCCGTTCGCAGTGCAAACCGATGCGCGTGGCCAGTTCCACATTGGGACGAATGCCGACGGCCATCACCACCAGGTCGGCAGGAATTTCCGTACCGTCCCTGAAGCGCACCGCCTCGACCCGCTGCTGACCCAGAATCGCCTCGGTCTGCGCCTCCATCAGGAATTGCAGTCCGCGCCTCTCCAGCGAAAATTTCAGCAGGCCGGCCGCAGTCTCATCGAGCTGCCGCTCCATGAGCCGGTCGAGCAGGTGCACGACGCTGACCTGCATGCCCTGACTGAGCAATCCATTGGCAGCTTCCAGCCCCAGCAGCCCCCCGCCGATGACGACCGCTTTGCCACCGGGTTTGCCGGCCGCGGCCAGCATGAGGTTCACATCCTGAATATCACGAAACCCGATAACGCCGTCGAGGTCACCCCCCGGCAGTGGAATCATGAAGGGTCGCGAACCGGTCGCCAGGATCAATCGGTCATAGCCGGCTTCGATGCCCCCGTCGGCTTTCACCAGGCGCCGCGCGCGATCGATGTCGAGCACTTCCCTGCCCGTGTGCAGGGTGATGTTGTGCTCCGCGTACCAGGCCTCGTCATTGAGCATGATCTGGTCGATGGTCTTTTCCCCCGCCAGTACCGGTGACAGCATAATGCGGTTGTAGTTACCGCAGGGCTCGGCACCGAACACTGTAATGTCATACTGCTGCGGGTCGATCTTGAGCAGTTCCTCCACGGTACGCATGCCTGCCATGCCGTTGCCGATCAATACCAGTTTTTCTTTCATGCCTTCACTCCAGGAGAGAACCGCCTCTCGTTCGCAACAGGGTTGCATCCGCTCAGGTACCCGATGACATCCGCCGGATCAAAGCGACGGCCGTCCATGAAGGCATCCGCGCCCATGGGTATCCGTGCTTCGCCGTCATGCAGCACCCAGGGCCCCTGATGCTCGCCTTCACATTTGTGTTCGATTGCGATTAGCGGATATCCCAGCGCCGCCGCGGCCTTGCGATAGAGGTCCGGCCGGTACACCTGCGTGGCGATGGCTTCGAGGTCCAGCGTCTGCCCGATGTGCCCCCAGCGCAGCATCTGGCTCAGCGTCCAGAGGGCATGCGATCGCCAGGGATAGTTAGCCGCATAGCGGTGGAACACATTGAAGTCAGGCCGCGACTCCGGTGCGCCATCGGGATTGAACTGGAAGGTGCCGGTCATGGACATGCGCAACTCCTGTTCCGGACAATCCACATAACCCGGCTGGCTCAGCAGCGTGCAGACTTCGCGGCGATGATCTTCCGTGTCGAGCCAGGCACAGGCTTCCAGCAGCGCCATCAGCAGCGCCTGCAGACTGTCGGGATGCTGATCGGCCCAGTCGCGAGTGACACCGAAAACCTTTTCCGGATGGTTGTTCCAGACGTCATAGCTGGTGATCAGCGTGTGCCCTGCACCCTGTCGCACGGCATGCGCATTCCACGGCTCACCGACACAGAAACCGGAGATCAGTCCCTGCTCCAGATGACTCACCATTTGCGGCGGCGGCACCACGATCAGGCGCACATCCTGGTCGGGATCGATGCCGGCGCTGGCCATCCAGTAACGCAGCAGATAGTTATGCGACGACTCTGGAAACACCATGGCAAAGGTGAGCGGCGCGGCGCCGTCTGCGCGGTCCTCGTCGATGATGCGTCGCAGTGCTCTGGCGCTGCCCAACGGCGTATGCAGATCCTGTTGTCCGGTAGCCTGCAGGCGTGCATACAAACTCCTGGACACGCTGATGGCATTACCGTTGAGATCCAGACTCATGGCGGCAACCATCGGCTTGCCGCCCGCCTGCGCGGTGCTGGCCAATGGCATGGCGGCGAGCATCTGGGCGCCATCCAGCAGGCCGTAGCTCAGCTTGTCGCGGATATTGGCCCAGGACGATTCCCGCGACAGGGTCACATCCAGGCCGTACTTCCCGAACAGGCCCTGTTCCTTCGCCACCACCAGCGGCGCGCAGTCGGTCAACGGAATAAAGCCGATGTTGAGCTGCGTCTTTTCCGGTTTCAGACCGGCAGCGCGGCGGGTCTTCTTATACACACGCAGATCCAGCACCCTCGATTCGTCCTGGTCCGACGCATCCGGAACCGGCGTCGGGAATGCATGGCGCTCGTGCAGAAAACGCACCACCGCGGCGCGATAGTGGTTGTATTCGGGATCATCCGCCAGCGCCAGCCGGTTGCGCGGCCGCGGGAGCTTCACATCGAGAATGTCGCCGACCGTGGCAGCCGGGCCGTTGGTCATCATAACGATGCGATCGGACAGCAGCACCGCCTCATCCACATCATGGGTGATCATGATCACGGTGTTGCCGAGTTGCTGCTGGATCTCCATCAGGGAGTCCTGCATGTGCGTTCGCGTCAAGGCATCCAGGGCACCGAAGGGTTCGTCCATCAGCAGCACCTTCGGCTCCATGGACAGCGCGCGGGCGATTCCCACCCGCTGTTTCATGCCGCCGGAAAGCTCATCGGGCCGCTTGTGCAGCGCGTGCCCCATGTGCACCAGTTCCAGGTTGTGTTCGATCCACTCGCGCATTTCGCGCCGGCTTTTACGGCCGCGGAACACCTGCTTCACGGCCAGCTCCACGTTCTGATACGCCGTCAACCAGGGCAGCAGCGAATGGTTCTGGAACACTACCGCGCGATCGGGGCCGGGCTGATCGACTTCCCTGCCGTCCAGGATCACACCTCCGGTAGTCGCCTGGTGCAGTCCGGCAACGATGTTCAGTACCGTCGACTTGCCGCAGCCCGAATGGCCGATCAGCGACACGAATTCGCGTCTGGCAATTTTCAGACTGATATTGTCCAGGACCCTGAAGGGCCCATCGTCGCCCGGAAATTCCATCGAAACCCCGGAGATATCCAGATGCTGTTTGTTCATAGAAACCTGTCTCCTGAAGCTGCGCTCAGCGCAGCGTTGCATTCCTGTCCCAGCTCACCAGTCGCTGCAACGCGAGCATCAGGCGATCCAGCGCAAAGCCGATCAGCCCGATCACGAACACCGCCACCATGATGCGTCCCAGCGAGTCGGAGCTGCCGTTCTGGAATTCATCCCAGACGAACTTTCCCAGGCCCGGGTTCTGGGCGAGCATTTCGGCGGCGATCAGCACCATCCAGCCGATCCCCAGAGACAGGCGCAGGCCGGCGAACATCATGGGAATCGATGCCGGTACCACGATTTTCATGACCTTGGTCATCCAGCCCAGGCGCAGTACCCGGCTGACATTGAGCAGGTCCCTGTCGATGCTGCTCACACCCACAGTGGTATTGATGATGGTGGGCCAGATGCAGCACAGCGTGACGGTGATTGCCGAGGTGATGAACGATTTTGAAAAAGCCGGGTCATCGCTGACATAGACTGCGCTGACGATCAGCGTGACAATCGGCAGCCAGGCCAGCGGCGACACCGGCTTGAAAATCTGGATCAGCGGATTGAGCGCGTTGTACAGCAGCGGACTCAGACCGCAGGCGATGCCGATCGGAATCGCCAGGATGCTGGCGATGAGAAATCCGGTCGCCACAGTGACCAGGCTGGTGAATACCTGATCGATGAAACCTCGCGCCGGTCGCCCTTTTCATATTCGAAAGTACCGGTCATGGAGTTGGCGATCACCTCGTAATCGGCGCCGACGTATTCAGGCCGCGACAGGATCTTCACTGCTTCGGGCCGATTGGCGTTGTTGTCGGCATCGAGCCAGGCGGCAGCGCGAATCAGCGCCTTGACTACTGCGATGTGGGTGTTCGGATTTTCATCCGCCCATGCGCGCGAGACACCGAAGACTTTTTCCGGATTGTTTTTCCAGATCTCATAGTCAGTGATCACCGGCACTCCAATGCCCTTGAAGACCGCCTGCTGATTCCAGGGTTCGCCCACGCAGTAGCCATCGATGGTGCCTGCCTCCAGGGTCGCCGGCATCTGCGGCGGCGGCGTCACCGACAGCAGCGCGTCAGCCTCGATCTGGCCCGAAGTGTCACCCTTGTGCGGCGCGTAGTAACCGGGATGAATGCCGCCGGCCGCAAGCCAGTAGCGCAATTCATAGTTATGCGTCGAGACCGGGAATACCATGCCCATCCGGAACGGCTTGCCGTCGCGCCGGTACTGGTCCACCACCGGCTTCAGGTAGTCAGCCTTGATGGGATGCACCGGCCTGCCGTCGGCATGCGGCACATGCGCTTTCATCTGTTCCCATACCTTGTTCGACAGGGTGATGCCATTGCCATTGAGGTCCATGGAAAAAGCGGTGATGACATGCGCCTGGGTACCGAAGCCGATAGTGGCGCCGAGCGGCTGACCGGCCAGCATGTGTGCGCCATCGAGTTCGCCGTCGATGACGCGGTCCAGCAGCACTTTCCAGTTGGCCTGGGCTTCCAGCGTCACATACAGGCCCTCGTCTTCGAAGTAACGCTTTTCATAGGCAATGGCCAGGGGCGCCATGTCCGTCAGTTTGATGAAGCCGAACTTCAGGTCTTCCTTTTCCAGCGCATCCGCCGCCCGTGCCGGTCCGGTAAACAGCGCCGAACCCAGCAACAGGACTGCCGCCAGTCGCACTACCTTCCTGATCAAAACGCCTGTCGGTAACCTGGTATGCATCATTTTTCTCTCCGCAATTCATTTTCTGCCTGCAAAAAAAAAGCGCCCATGTGCAACCGGGAAATTTTCCCGTGCACATGGACGCCGTTGTCCGTTTTCCAGCCCGTCGCTGGCTGGATGCCTTTCTTTCCGTAACCGATCGCGTCATTGCGATCTGTTTTTGATGCTGTTAACCGAGCAGCATCCATGCCAGATTTGTATCGCTCTGTTTTTCCTGCATTCGACTGACCAGAGGCGGGTTGCCGGTCACAGGATTCGCATCATCGCAGTGCACTTGAACACATTGCTGCACCAGTGAAGTGCAGTTTACTGCCCCCGGGCAGAGCGCCGATCGCCATGCCCGGGGCGAGTTCCTCAGGCCACCGCCGGCTCGGCAGCAGCCTCCTTCATGGTGGTGGCAAGGGCTCCATATACGCTTGCCCATGCCTCCCTGGCTTCAGGCGTGAATTCATCCCCGAGTCCCGTTTCCAGCGTCCACAGCAACGCCCCGCCGACAGTGTCGTAATGCGCATCGACGACGCCGTAAGCCACATGCCGTTTCCCCAGCTGTTGCACCGCCGGAATAATCTCTTCCATGCGATCCAGCCCGTTCACTGCGGTGCCGATCATCTTCATCAGCTTGGCGCCCTGTTCCTTCATATTGCCTTTGAACAGCGGTTTCAGGTCGGGGTCCATCTCGAACAACCTGCCGTAGAAAAGCTCGGCGGCCTGATCGGAAATGGGCAGGACCATTGCCCAGCTGTTCTTAACCAGTTTTGCCTGTTCCGGTGTCATTGTCAGTCTCCTGTTTTTCAGCTGCCCAGCGGGATGCGGATCACCACGCCACCCATCACATCACCAATTTTGAAATCGCGCCGCGGCGAATCCTTGTGATCGTTGTGACAGGAGACGCAGACCGGTGCCACGCCGATGTCGGGATACACGGCGGTGAAATATTTAGTGCCGCCCAATTCCTCCTCGGCGTAATAATTCTGACCCACGTTGTCGGCGATGAACTGGAGTCCGGCTTTCTCCACTTCAGTCTTGGGCGCATTCTGCCTGTTTACCGGCCATAGCGACTGCAATGAATAGGTGAAATTGACATCCGGCTTGTCCGCCGCGCGCTGTGCCACCAGTTCCGATCCGAAGCGGAACATCTGTGCCGGCAGCACCAGCGCCTTCTCATCCTCAAAGTGCTCGCTGGCGGTAATCACCTTGTCCTTCTTCACCAGCCGGTTGACGATTTTCTGGGTATACACGGTGCGGTCCGAATCCATCACCAGGTGCAGGGCATCCGCCATGACCTTCGGTGTGATAGAGGGTTCGTTACCGGCACTCATATCCGCAGTGGCGACAGACAGACCTGCCACCGCTGCAGCGACGCTCAGGGCCAGAATCGATATGCTTGCTTTCTTCATGCTGCTCGCTCCTCTCGTTGAAAAACACTTGTCGTGAAAAACTCAGGGTGATCCGCCAGTTTTCTCAAGGGCCCGGCGCTGATCGTCGCCGGCCATCCCGATGCTGCGCACCTGCGCTTGCGGACGGCCCCTGAAGTTGCGGTCGATCAGGTCCCGGTCGGCCAGCGCGTCCAGGCTGAACGGCAGCCCATGACAGTGCAGGCAGCTGTTGCGGATCATTTTTGAATTCGGCGACAGGTTGGCGCTCTGGTTGTGATCGACCATGATGCGGCTGAGCCAGTCGCTCACATCGAAGTCGATGCGTGGCATGTGGCAGCCGGCACAGGACACACCGCTGCCTTCGGAAAGTTCGCCCTTCAATTCCCGTTGCCAGAGCTCATGATGGCGCGATGCTTTATACGCCAGGCTGTGCGCGTCGGCGTGGCAGTCCAGACAGGCGTCCACCGCCGCAGTTGCAGTATCGAATCGATGCGCCGGATGACAGCTGTTGCAGGTCAGCTCCCGATGCGACGCCTGTGGCTGCATGGGCAATAACGACTGTTCCGGCGTCATGGGTGCGAGGCCGGTGGCCAGGCGCATGCCGTGACGGCCCCTGCCGAAACGTTCGACCTCCAGCGCATGGCACTGGCTGCAACCCTGCTGGCCGGGATGGTCGGTCCACAACGGCGTTTCGCTTTCGGCGTTCGCTGCCAGATGGCAGGCGCTGCAGTTCACACCGGCGGCGGCATGCGCGGTGGTCAGCCAGTCGTGCTTAACCTCTTCGTCCACCGGTTGCGGCGCGTCGGCATCTTCCAGAGCCAGTGCCACCACCGGGTAGCGGTCATGTGGATATTCCACGAACTCATCGAGCAGCGTGGCGAACTGCCGCGCCGGCAACAGCGGCTGTTCCAGCAGCTCCGGAGCGTGCTGATGCTTGAGCAGAAAATCGGTGTAGAGCGCCCGGTTGTTGTGATAATTGTGACAACCGGAATCCTTGCAGGTATCGAATCGCATACCGGCATGGCTGGGACGATCGGCGGCGATATCACGGTGACAATGCACGCACAGGTCCAGCGGCTGGGTCAGCCCGTCGGTCGCGGTAATCTCGGGACGGTGTTCGGTATGGCAGGTTACACAGCGGGTCGCCTCGATCTGCGCCAGCCGGTCAGCGTTGCGCGGATCGCTGAATTTCACCAGTGGGTGCGAGTCGACGGGCTTCTTCCGGTCATCTCCATGACAGGCCAGACAGGCTTCCTGCAACACATCGCCGCCGCCCAGTGGATCGGTATGGCAGGCATCGCAGGCCGCGGCCAGCTGATGATGCCCGGGACTCAGCGGCCCGGGCATGAACAGCGTCTGGTTCTCGCCATTCAGCAAGATATACGCCAGGGCCAGCGCTGCCAGCAGTGCCGAACCCAGCCAGACCAGCCACAGCGTTTTTCTTCCGCCACGCCCGCTGTCACTCATCATCAGAACCAGTAGGTCTTGAGCACGTGAAAGCCGAGCAACGCCGGCAACGGCCAGAGCAGCAGGATGTGCACCCAGAGTGACAGCTGGCGGGTCCGTTGCGCCACCGCTCGCGGCAGCGCATGCTCGAGTGCGATCGCGCCGCTCGCCACCACACCCGCCAGCAGCAATCCGGCGAAGCACAGCATCAGCAACAGATTCAGGTTATAGCCGAGACGCAGGCCGGTATGGGTGACGAGCACTGCGATGATCAGTACGCCGGCGAGTACATGCCATGCACGCCATCCGTCATAGCTGCCGAGATTGAATCCGGTAACGCGCTTGCGCAGGCTGATGATGCTGATCAGCAGGCCGAACCCGAGCAGCGTGAAACCGCTGATCTGCTTGAACAGCCCGTTGCGCCACAGCGCATCCCAGCGCAGCGATGCCTGCACCGAATCATTATAGGGAATCGCCGGGGCCAGCAGCAGCGCGGCCGTTGCGAACAGACCGATAACGGCTGAGAGAATGAGTATGCGATTACCTGCAACCGGCTGCCGTTCATCGGAGCCCAGCAGATCGAGCAACAGCGGCCTGCAGCTTCCGCAAATACTGGAGGCACCGGTACATTGCGACAGGCTGTCCAGATCACTGCAGCCCTCGGCCAGCGCCCGGGTCAGGCGGCCGCGCGTGACACCGGTGCAATGACAGACAGTCGCCGCAGCCGGCCATTGACTGACATGTTCGGCCTCGCGTTCCGCCCATACCTTGCCGGTGCGACGAAAGCGCGCCAGCTGCCAGGGCCAAAGCCGCGCGCCGCGCCCGATGCTTTCCTGCAGGCGGCCCAGTTCCGGCCAGTCGCCGATCGCCATCGCACCTTTCAGGCGTCCGCGCTCGACAATGAGTTTCCGGTAATGGCTGCCGGACGCGTCCCGGTAGCGCTCCATACGCAGAGAGGTGAGCGGCTCGTCGAGTTCCGTGCGCCCCACGCTGAACACGGGAAGCCCGGCAATCTTGAGTCGCGTTGCCGCCAGCGAACCGCGATAGCGACCGCGCCCACCCAGCAGATGACTGGCTGCGACGGCAGCCTGTTCCAGGCCCGGCGCCACCAGTCCATAGATCTGGCCCCGATGTTCCGCGCATTCCCCGACCGCATAGACACCGGGCGCACTGGTGCGCAGGCTGTCATCGACACGTATGCCGCGTCCCACGGCGATTCCTGCATCCAGGGCCAGCTGAATATTGGGCACGATGCCGGTCGCAACCACCAGCGTATCGCAGACCAGCAGGCGTCCGCTGCGCAGGCGGATGCCGCCGATACAGTCAACGCCCAGCACCTCGCTGACGCCATCCTGCAGCAGCACCTGAACGCCGAACCCGAGCATCTGTTCGCGCAGCTGCTCTGACGCTTCCGAATCGAGCTGGCGTGCCATCAGGTGCGACGCATGATCCACCACCGTCACTTCGGTCCCCGCTCGCTGCAATCCGCGCGCTGCCTCCAGGCCCAGCAACCCGCCGCCGAGCACAACGATTCGCCGGCTGCGCGTGCGGCGCGCCAGCAATCGCTGGGTATCGTCGAGATCGCGAAACGTGAAGACACCGGATTTGTTCATACCCTCCACTGCAGGAATATGCGGCGAAGACCCGGTGGCCAGCACCAGCGCGCTATAGCGCTGCCGGCAGCCGCGCGCATCGATCAGGTAACGCTGTTCGCAATCGATCCGCAGCACCGGACAGTTATGGTGCTGGACCACACTGGATGATGCCGGTAACTGCAACGGATTCTGGATGCCCTCGAGGCGCGCTTCACCGTTGAGCAGTGCCGACAGCCGTACCCGGTTGTAGGGTTCCCAGGGTTCTGCGCCATACAGCACGACCGGCAGATCGGGATTACGGCGCAGCAGTTCCTGGGCGGTTCGAATGCCCGTCGGGCCGGTCCCCACGATGACCACGGGATGTGCGGCCGCGGTCGCGGATGCCATGGCCATCGTCACCTGTGCTGCGCTTGCCGACATTGCCTCTCCCCAAAAAAAAGGCGCCCATCACCGGCGGAGGTTGCTCAAACCCGCGGTAATGGACGCCTTTGTCCGGTACCGGCCTGCACTGGCCGGTGCTGTTGCGGCGGCTCCGCCTTTGGAGCCACCGGTTACTGTTAGTTCACGTTCAGGGTTTGCGCTTCTGGCCGAGGTCGGGGTCGGGTCCCAGCTCCATCAGTTCGAATACCGAAATCAGCTGTTCCGCGACCTGTCCGACACGCAGGTTTTTATCCATGGCCATTTTGCGCAATGCCTGGTAAGCCTGTTTTTCGGGCCAGGCGCGCTGTTCCATCAGCAGCGCCTTGGCGCGATCGATCAGCTTGCGCTCGGCAAGACTGATCCGGGTTTCCTGCAGCTCCCTGCGCAGGGTCTGGAATTCGTTGAAGCGCGCGATTGCGACTTCCAGAATCGGCATCACCCGCTTGTGCGCCAGCC
The DNA here is from genome assembly GCA_032251035.1 of Thiogranum sp. Classification (GTDB taxonomy): domain Bacteria; phylum Pseudomonadota; class Gammaproteobacteria; order DSM-19610; family DSM-19610; genus Thiogranum. Next base: position 104,315 of record JAVVEV010000005.1, read on the forward strand.
CGTCGACGATATACGCGCTGACTCCGGCTTTCACTGCCTCGCGGATCAGGTTGCCATCATCATTCTCTGCAAACATCACGATCGGCCGGGGCTGATCGCGATGGATACAGCGCATCTGCTCCAGCGTATCGCGACTGGGCGAATTCATGTCGACGATGATTACATCGGGTCTGAGGTCCTGCACCTTCGCCAGCAGATCATCGTCGGGATGAACGCGTGCAATGATCTCATGCCCCGCTTCCTGCAGTGGCACCCTCACTAACTCCACCCGCTCGTCCCGTTCGTCGACGAGCATGACTCGTAACTTCATTCGTGTCCGGCTGTCGCTGATTCATCTGCCAGATAGCAGAGCAAGCGTCATGCCAATACAGCAGACCCTGCAGCACTTTCAAGTTCATCAATGACATAGCCTGAGTTGCCGGCGCCGACTGCCGACATCGTGATGCGATCCTGCACGCACAGTGTGCACGCCTGCAGATGCAGGTCCGCTATTGGTGCAGCGGTCAAACGACTACGAGGCGATAACCGACGCCCTGTACGGTGACGATGAAGCGCGGCCGGGTGGGATCGTCACGGAGCTTGTGCCGCAAATGCCCGACCAGCACCCTGAGATAATGGGTCTCTTCCTGGTGGGCAGGTCCCCAGATTTCACGCAGGATCTGCTGATGAGTCAGCACCTGGCCGGGATTGCCGATCAACAGCCGCAACAGCTCATATTCCTTTTTTGACAGGTGAATCGGCTCGCCGTCGACCTCGACCTCTCGCTGAGACAGATCAATGCGAAGTCCCTGGGCCTCAAACACTGTCGGGGCCGCTGCTGCACCCTCGCTGCTGCGCAGTACAACCCGGACCCGCGCCATCAATTCACTGATCCCGAATGGTTTGGTGACGTAATCATTGGCGCCCGCATCCAGCGCCCGCACCTTCTCCACCTCCGATGCGCGAACCGACAATACAATAACCGGCACTTGCGACCATTCCCGCAGGCGCAGGATAAAATCCTGCCCGTCCATGTCGGGAAGTCCCAGATCGAGTATGACCAGTTGCGGCCGGGTGCTGGCGCAGAGCTTGAGTCCGTCTTCTCCCTGACGCGCTTCTTCAATAATATAACCGTGCGCTTCGAGACTGATTCGCAGGAACTTGCGGATCTGCGCTTCATCTTCGACCACCAGAATTTTGCCTGGTGGACTGTTCATGCGTCGCCCGTTTCGTCAGGCTGTACCACCGGCAATCTAATGCGCATACAGGTCCCGGCGCCGTTTTTACCATCACATGCGATGACCGAACCGCCGTGGGCGGCAATCATGCCGCGACATATTGCCAGTCCGAGTCCGGTTCCCTGAAGATCTCCGCGATCACCCCTGCGCACGGTATAAAACATGTCGAATATCTTCTCTCTCTCATCTCCAGGAATCCCCGGACCTTCATCGCAAAGTTCAATTACAACGCTATCGGCATCGTGCCGCACGGAAAGGCCAATGTGCCCTTCTGCGGGAGAGAAGCGAACCGCATTATCCAGCAAATTGACCAGCGCCTGCTCGATCAAAACACCATGGACACACAGCAGCGGTACTGTCGGCGCTATATCGATGTCGATTTTCACGCCCTTCAGGACATTCGCCAGTCTGTCGATCGCGCTGAATACAATATCATGCACATCCACCCAATCCCGCTTCAGAGTCAGGCTTCCCTGTCCGAGCCGAGTCATGTCCAGCAAGTTCTGTATATGCCGGTCCAGTCGCTGCGCCTCTTCCACCACGGTTGCCAGTAACTCTTTTCGGTTGTGTTCGCTGAACGACTCGCCGTATTCGAGCAGGCTGGTGGTCGAGCCGATAATTGATGCAAGCGGGGTGCGCAGATCATGGGACACCGAAGAGAGCAATGCTGAGCGCAGTTGTTCGGTTTCAGAAACGAGTCTGGCCTGTTCGAGATCGGCAACCAGTCGGGTTCTATCCAGGGCAATTCCGGCCAGGTCGCATAAACTGCGTGCCGAATCGATTTGCTCAGCATCGGTTTCCTGGAATACAGCCACCATCCCGATCGGCTTGCGACTGGTTGCCAACTGCAAATATGTCCATTCTCCAATGGTAACCGGGTCGGCTGAACGCTGCGCCCAGGCAATCTCCATATCGGCCTGAGTCGGACTACGGCGTTCCCCTCCTGTCGCCCGAATGGCCGGTACACCCGCTGGATCAGCAATAAACACCGCAACGCCCCGGTTCATAGCATGCGCCAGGTGATCGGCGAGCGCTTCCAGTACCGCCTCGGTACCGGCAGCGGATGACATGCGTCGACTGAACTCGTAGAGGGCCGAGACCCGCTGAAGCGAGATCTTGCGTTTGGCCATTTCCTGCTGCATGCGAGCCGCCAGGTTGCCCGTAATCGCTGCAATGAGCAGAAAAAATACCAGCGTCGCGAAATCAGCCTGGTCGGCAACCTGGAGTGTGTAGTGGGGCTTGGTGAAGAAAAAATTGAAGGCAAGAAAACTCAGCGCGCTCGCGACCAGTGAGGGACCGACACCGGTGCGAGCTGCAACGATCAATACACCGGTAAGAAACAACAGGGAAAGACTCGCATGTGGCATCAGGCGGTGGACCAGGAATGCCGCGGCGACCGTCGCAGCCACGATACTGACAGCAGTGAGGTAAGCCAACAAACGCTGCGCATGCACTGTACAAGATAAAAAAGTCATAAGATTTTTATGTTTTTTTTATGTGACCGGAGTCGCGGCCGCCCCGATAATTTGCCCAATCGATGGTCGGAAAATCACTTCATGCAAGCCCCGTTATGTTGCTCATCCCTGATATGCTTACCGAATCCAGGCGCCCAATACTACCTCTGACACGACGACATGGCGAGACGGACCCCGCACCACAGGCCGCGCACAGCTACCGATCGATGGACAGGTTATGCAGTGGCGTGCGATAACACGCCTGTTCGGCATTCTGCTGATGCTTTACAGCGCCAGCTTCATTCCGTCGATTGGAGTCGCGTTTCTGTACGGCGATGGCCAGTGGGACACATTCAGCGCCTCGCTGTTGATTTCGGCCCTGGCCGGCCTGCTTTTGTGGTTACCCAATCGCACCCGGAAAGAAGAGTTATCCATTCGTGACGGATTCCTGGTGGTCACGCTGTTCTGGGGCTTGCTGGGCGTCGTCGGCGCCCTGCCCTTCCTGCTGGGGCTTCATCTCGGAATAACCGACGCCGTATTTGAATCCATATCCGGGTTTACAACCACCGGCGCGACCGTAATCGTCGGCCTCGACGAGCTGCCTCCTTCTATCCTCTATCACCGACAACAGATCCAGTGGCTCGGTGGAATGGGCATCATAGTGCTGGCAATAGCCATCCTGCCATTGTTGGGCGTGGGTGGCATGCAGCTGTACCGGGCAGAGGCATCGGGGGTAGCCAAGCACGAGAAGATGACTCCCAGGATCGCACAAACGGCCCGCGTCCTGTGGACGATCTATCTTGTCCTGACTGTTGCCTGCGCGTTCGGATTCTGGATTGCCGGCATGGAGCTTTTTGATGCAATTGGCCATGCCTTCACCACTGTTGCAACCGGCGGCTTCTCAACGCACGATGCAAGTATCGGCTACTACGACAGTCCCGCGATCGAGACTATCGCGATCATCTTTATGCTGGCGGGCGGCGCCAATTTCGCCATCCACTTCATGGCCTGGCGACGTCAGACCATCTCTCCGTACCTGCTCGACCCGGAAGTCAGAGTCTATGGGTTGATCTTTCTGTTCTCCACGCTGTTTGTCGCCGCAAGCCTCTACTGGACCGGCGCCTACTCGGGTACCGCGGAATCACTGCGGTACAGCGCCTTTCAGGTCGCATCGATTCTGACCAGCACCGGTTTCGGTACTGTGACTTTCGCCCAGTGGCCGCTTCACATTCCGCTGATCCTCGTGATTCTTTCCTTTACCGGGGGTTGTGCAGGATCGACCGCGGGCGGAATCAAGATTCTGCGCATCATGCTGCTGGCCAAGCTGGGTCTGCGGCAACTCTTCCAGCTTTCCCACCCACAGGCCATTTCGGTTATCAAGCTGGGGACGCGCCCGGTGTCAGAAGAGGTCCTGTTTTCGGTATGGGGCTTTTATGTCCTCTATATCGTTGTCGCGTTGCTGCTTACTGTTGCGATGATGGCCGCCGGCCTGGATCTGGAATCAGCCTTTGGCGCCGTCGTAGCCACGATCAATCTCCTCGGCCCCGGGCTGGGCGAGGTCGCGTCCAACTTCGCCACAGTAGAGCCGGTGGTCAAATGGCTCGGCATCTTCGGCATGCTGGTCGGCCGCCTGGAGGTCTTTACGCTGCTGATCCTGTTCCTGCCGTCGTACTGGCGGCACTGAGCACACTGCGCATGCCGCTGGAGTCAACATGAAAATTATTATTCTCGGCGCCGGTCAGGTTGGGACAACAGTCGCGCAAGCCCTCGCGAGTGAGGCCAATGACATCACCGTGGTGGACCAGCAGGCGCAGTTGCTGAAGGAGCTGCAGGATCATCTCGACATCAGGACTGTCACAGGCCATGCATCACATCCCAGCGTATTAATTCAGGCGGGAATCAAGGACGCAGATCTGATTCTGGCCGTCACCAACAGCGATGAAACCAACATGATCGCCTGCCAGATAGCGCATTCCCTGTTTCGTACGCCGACCCGCCTGGCGCGAGTACGGGCGCCGGACTACCTGGCACATCCAGAACTCTTCACGCCGACAGCAGTGCCGGTCGATGTGCTTATCAGTCCTGAACAACTGGTGACCACCTTTATCCGGCATCTCATTGAACAACCGGATGTATTGCAGATACTCGATTTTCTGGACGGGAAGGCCCAGCTGGTAGCGGTACGCGCCTGTACCGGCGGCCCGATGGTCGGGCAACAACTGCGCAATCTGGCACGACACCTGCCGAAAGTCGAAACGCACATCGCAGCCATATTTCGCCGCGACCGCATCATCATTCCTGATGGGGACGCGATAATTGAAGTCGATGATGAAATCTTTTTCCTTGCGGCACACCGCGATATCCGGGCGGTGGTAAAAACTTTCCGTCGCTCCGAAAAGCGCAACCACCGGGTCATCATCGCCGGCGGTGGCAACATCGGCAAGCGGCTGGCTGAACTCACCGAATCGAAATACCGTGTCAAGATAATCGAATCCGACCCCGGGCGTTGCCGATATCTTGCCGAGACGCTGCACCGGACAATCATTCTGCAGGGCGACGCCGGCGATGCAGAACTGCTGAAACAGGAAGATATCAAAGATACAGACATATACTGCGCCGTGACCAATGACGACGAGGCCAATATTCTGTCCGCGATGCTGGCCAGGCGGCTGGGCGTACGCAAGACTCTGTCCATCATTAACCGTCCTGGCTATGTCGATCTTGCCCATGGAACAGCCGTGGACATCGCTGTGTCACCCGCACAGGTCACCATTGGCGCATTGCTGACGCATATCCGTCGCGGAGACGTGGTCGCCGTCCACTCGTTGCGCAGGGGAGCCGCAGAGGCTATCGAGGTGATTGCACACGGCAGTCACAAGACATCAAGGGTCGTGGGTCGACGCATCGATGAGTTGCACCTGCCTGCGGAAACGACCATCGGCGCGATTGCCCGAAGGGAGAAACTGCTGTTCCCGCACAAAAATACAGTCATCGAATCAGAAGACCATATTGTTCTGTTTCTCGGCGACAAAAGAAACATCGCTGAGGTCGAACAGTTGTTCCAGGTCGCGATTACGTTCATTTGATGTATACACGCTGGTCGAAGATGGCGACCAGCCAGCACCGGTGCCGCGGCCGCGACGACTGCCTAGTAAGGCCGCCTGCGGATATGCAGCGCGTAGAGAATCCGCGAAAGAATCAGCTCCAGCACCACAAATATCGACACCACTGCCAGACCCCAGGCCGGCGACAATCCCAGCTGTCCCCCCACCAGCAGCGTCGGCAGCAGTGATTCCGGCAGCTGATCGAGTCCGGGCATTCTGCCGCTGGGCGGAATTCCGAGTCGGCGCTTGATAAAACTCGACAGCAGGTCGCCGGCCATGGCGCCGGCGGCGACCAGCAATCCGACCCGCACCGGCACACCGAGCAACGGTGCCGCGATCGCACAGGCCAGAACAGCGGCTGCGATACCCCGAACAGTCTTCGACGACCCGAACCAGGGCTGCCCATCGCCGAGGCGCCGCCCGCCATCGAGCGGCCAGCCAGCGCGGTGACCGAACAAACGCTGAGCGATGATCGGCGCACCGTTGGCAATCAGCAGCAGTAGCAGGAGTTGGCCGGCGACGATCAAGATAGCGCGATCAGGAATTAACCATTTGCTGGAACGGCACGCAGGAGCCCGCCAGATCATCATAGGTGCCGGAGGACACCACGCGCCCTGCATCGATGTAGTGAATCACATCGCAATTCCTGACCGTATTGATGCGGTGCGCAATCATGACAATAGTCAGCTGGTGCGACAGTTCCTGAATCGCGTCCATGACCGCAGTCTCGGTCACACCGTCGAGCGCGCTGGTAGCTTCATCGAGCACCAGAACGTCTGGACTGCGGTAGATAGCACGCGCAATGCCGATTCTTTGCCGTTGCCCGCCACTCAGACGGATACCGCGCTGTCCGAGCAGGCTGTCGTATCCATCCGGCAGTGACTGCATGACATAATCATACAGGTTGGCTATCCGCAGCGCGCGTTCCAGCTTTGCCGGATCGATCTGGTCATCGGGAATGCCGAAGGCGACATTTCTGGCAACGCTGTCATCGAACAGGAAGATATGTTGCGGCACGTAGCCGATATGGGTTTGCCATGCGCCGACATTGGCGGGCGTGACCGGGGTGCCATTGACAATCAACTGACCCGCTGAAGGTTCCAGCAAGCCGAGAAGAATGTCGACCAGCGTGGTTTTGCCGGACCCGGTCGGGCCCACCAGCCCGACCGTGGTATTCCGCTCGATAACCAGATCGAGCTTTTGCACGGCATCGGCCGCAGCCCCTGGATAACGGAAATCGATGCTGCGCAACTCGATCGTCTGAATGGCGCCGAACCGGTCCGGCTCGCCTGCTCCGGCGCGAGTGTCACCGGCGGCCGGTGACAGGCTCATGTAGTCTGCATGCACTTCATCGAGGATCGCCAGGTTGTACTGAATGGTCGTGAGTCCGGAGAAGATCTGCTGCAAGGCGGGAAGCATGCGGTATCCGGCAACCACGTACACCACGAGTATCGGCATCCAGCGCGCCAGATCCTTCTGCGTCGCGACCAGGTAAAGAATAAAAATCATCATGCCCGACATCGCGAGCATTTCTATACCGTGCCTGGGGAGCTGGGATATGGCGCGACTGCTGGTGTCGAGCTTGGCAGTGGTACGCGACCAGTCCGAAAAACCCCTGACGAAAACGCCTTCCTTGCCGAACAGTTTCAGTTCCTTGATCCCTTCAAAGGCTTCGCTGGCGATCTTGAACTGAACCTGGCGCGACCGGCTGGCCTTGCTGCTGAGACGGTTGAGCTTTCGGTAAACCAGGGTATACAGGAGCAGGTAGCTGCCGCCAAGTATCGTCCCTACCAGCAGCGCAACGACCGGGTCGATGGCAATCAGCAGTGCGATAATGAATGTCGATATGATCGCGCTGGTCAGCATATGCACGCCGGGAAGAACGACCCCGCCTACCACCCGCTCTGCCTCGCTGCAGACTTTTCTCTTCAGCTCCAGCGTGTTTCGCGACAGGAAATACGGATACGGCTGCGCCAGATAGCGCGCCAGCAACTGTTCGGAAAGCTGCTGGCGCCAGGCGAAAGTGAAGCGCGACACCAGCCAGTTGGCCAGCGCGAAGAACAGGCCGCGCGTGATCAGCAGGACCAGCACTACTGTGCCGAGAAAAATCACAAAACTTTCACTGCTGCCGAAGCCAAGGCCTTCGTAGACGGCGTGCGCGTAGCGATTCTCGAGAACCACTTCGATGTTCGCCACCGCCGCAATAAACGGCATGATCGAACCGATGCCCGCGACCTCCAGCACTCCCATCACGACCATGACCACCAGCAACCGGTAAAACTGCCGGCGGTGCCGCGGCGACAGAATCGCCAGTATTTTTTCCATGGACTTCTTCATGCTGCTACCTGCCGGCTGTAGTATCTTCGGCACTCCGCCGCATCATACCGGTTACCTGGTAGCTGTGCGTCATTGTTGTATCCGTAGTTTCAGACAGACTCCGGGCAGCCTACCAAGTCTGTCCAGGGGAATCGAGGCTTTTGAACTTGCTGCGGTCGGCTGCGGCTGACGCGGCTATTTTACCGGATATGCCATGGTGCTGATAAGCGCCAGTTCCGCCTGTCGCGAGTCCAGCCGGGTGTGCTGAACCACGACCGGAACATTCGCGGTGATGACACTGGCATAATCGGTATCCCGCGGCACCGGCTCCGGGTCCTGCAACTCATTGAACCGGATATGCCGCGTGCGGCCCGCTGGTATGGCGACCCGGTAAGGTCCAACCGGGTCACGATCCGTGAAATACAACATGACCTCTACCTGCGCCTCGTCAGTGCTCGCATTGAGAATGCAGGCCGTTTCATGACTGGTCATCTGTGGTTCCGGACCCTTGCTGGAAGCCGGGATATAGCCTTCCGCAATTGCCCAGCACCGTGCGCCGATTTCCTGCATGATCGTCTCCCTGTCATTGTCAGCGTCGTCATTGCGTGATTGCCCCGTCACTGCGCCCGTAGAACCCCTTCGGGGGTTCATTACGAGTACCTTACCCTTCGGGTCAAGGCATTAGCGTCGGCGGCGGCGCCAGATCAGAGCGCCGACAATGGCACCGACCAGCGCCACGCGATCGCGATTCCGGGTGAGCCACAGCTGGGCGCTCCGGTCATGGGCGGAGGCGCTGAAGCTGCCGCGGGCGCCATGATCGCCGGCAACCGGCCGCCACAGATTGTCGACACGACCGGGACGTACCGGTGCATTCCGGCTCTGCGATTTGAACCCGGTGCGAGCGAGGTACCAGTCGACAACCCCCGGCGCAATCCGGTTCGCCCACACGGCCTTGAGCGACGACATGCCGACGAACAGGTCGCGACGGTGATGATGAGCGGCCCAGTAAATCGCATCAGCGGCAAGCTCCGGTTGAAAGATCGGCGGCACCGGTTGCGGTTGTTGCGCGAGGTGCGTGCGGCCCCAGTCGAACTGCGGTGTATTCAATGCCGGCAGATGCACCATGGTGACATGCACATTACTGCGGTCGTGTGTCAGCTCGCTGCGCAGCGAAGTGGTGAATCCGCGCAGCGCATGCTTGGCGCCACAATAGGCCGCCTGCAACGGGATGGCCCGGTAAGCGAGTGCCGAACTCACCTGCACAATCGTCCCGTGGTTGCGCTTGCGCATCCGTTCGAGTGCCGCCATGCTGCCCCACACCGCTCCCAGGTAAGTCACTTCGGTTGCCCGTCTGAACTCATCGGGACGCGTATCGCTCACCGGCGCAAACACCGTCGCCATGGCATTGTTGATCCAGATATCGATACGACCGAAGGCCTGCTCCACCGCATCGGCGGCGCGTTCCACCTGGCGCTGATCCGCGACATCGGTCGGCACCACCAGTGCACTGCCGCCGAGCGATTCCACTTCGGCGCGCGCCGCTTCGAGTCCGTCCTGTCCGCGCGCCAGCAGACCGATGCAGGCACCACGGCGCGCAAAGGCACGCGCGGTCGCACGTCCCACGCCGGCTGATGCGCCGGTAATCACCACTACCTCGCGGCAGGTTCCGATCATGATGAAGCCTCCTTGTCCAGCGCCAGCGCCAGCGCCTCGGCGAGGTGCAGCGCCCGGCGCCCGGTGGTCTGACTGATTTGCTCGCGGCAACTGAATCCGTCGGTTATCAGCAGCGTGTCCGCGTCTGCTTTGCGCACCGCCGGCAGCAACACCTGCTCGCCGACCTGCAGGCTGACTGCGTACTTGTCCGGCTCAAAACCAAAGGCACCGGCCATGCCACAGCAGCCGGAATCCAGCCACTCATAGTCGAGTCCGGTCTGATCGAGCAAGTGATGATCAGCCTCGGTAGTCAACACTGACTTGTGATGGCAATGCGCGTGCACCAGCGCCTTGCCCGGCAGATGCGGAGGCTGCCAGTGCGCGTGCTGATCGAGAAACTCGGCGAGCGTACAGCTTTGAGTCCTGAGGCGGTGCGCGACCTGGCTGTCGGGAAACAGGTTCGGCAGTTCATCACGGAACACTGCCACACAGCTCGGCTCCAGTCCGACGACCGGTACGCCGGCATCGATCTGCGTGTGCAGCACCTGCATGATCCGTTCGAGGCGCGAGCGCGCAAGATCCAGCATACCGAAATCGTACAGCGGCCGGCCGCAACACAAAGGCTCCTGCGGCACCTGCACATCGAATCCGGCCGCCTCCAGCACCTGCACAGCGGCGCGAGCTATGTGCGGATGAAAGTAATTATTGAAGGTGTCCGCCCACAGCAACACCGGCTGCCCGCTGCGACGCGGCGGCTCGCGGTCAGCAAACCAGCGCTTGAACGTTTGCGGCGCGAACGCCGGTATGCTGCGCTGTTGTGGCATTCCGGCAATGGCTTTGGCAACAGCGCTCAGGCCCGGCGTCTGCGTCAGGAAGTTCACCAGCCGTGGTGCATGCGAGCCATAGCGCGCCCAGTGATTGATCAATCCATAGGCATAGGCCTGACGGGGCCGGATCCGTCCCTTGTAGTAGTGGTACAGGAATTCCGCTTTGTAAGTCGCCATATCCACGTCCACCGGGCAGTCGCTTTTGCACCCCTTGCAGGACAGGCACAGATCCAGCGCCTCATGCACCGCTTTGCTGCGCCAGCCGGAGGTGATGACATCGCTCCGCAACATCTCGAACAACAGCCGTGAACGGCCGCGCGTGGAATGGCGCTCATCGCGAGTGGCGCGATAGCTGGGACACATGGTGCCGCCGTGCTGGCGGCGACACTTGCCGACGCCGACGCAGCGCAACACCGCGTGCGGAAAACTGTTCTGATCCTGCGGAAAGCGGAACGCCGTATCCAGCGCCGGTGCATCATAGTGCCTGCCAAGGCGGAGATGCTGGTCGATCGCGTCTGCGTCGACCACCTTGCCCGGATTCATTTTTCCGTCCGGATCCCAGATCGTCTTGAACTCGCGAAACGCCTGCATCAGCCGGTCGCCGAACATGCGTGGCAACAGTTCGCCACGTGCCTGCCCGTCGCCGTGTTCACCGGACAGCGTGCCGCCATAGCTCAGCACCAGGTCAGCGGCATCATTCATGAAGGAGCGGTACTGACGAATGCCTTCATCGGTGGCGAGTTCAAAATCAATGCGCGTGTGAATGCAGCCCTGCCCGAAGTGGCCGTACAGATCGCCGGCGTAACCATAACGCTCCAGCAACTCGCGCAAATCGCGCAGATAACTACCGACCTGATCCGGCGGTACCGCGGAATCTTCCCAGCCCGGCCAGGTCAGCGGCTCATTGGGAATGTGCGCGGTGGCACCGAGCGCCGACTCACGCACATGCCAGATACGCTGTTGTTCCTGCGGATCGCTGAACAGCCGCATGTGCGGCGCATCCTGTTGCTGTTCCAGATCGTGCATGACAGTGCGCGCCTGCTGCTGCGCCTGCTCCGGGGTCTGGTCGCCGAATTCCACAATCAGCCAGCCTCCGCCTTCAGGCATGAGCTTCAGCTCATCGGTATGCAACCTGACCTGCTGCATATCCCGCACCAGGCCCATGTCCATACCTTCGAGACCGATCGGGTGATACTGCATGATGCACGGCACGTGATCGCCGGCACTGTAGACATCGGGGTAGCCGAGCACCAGCAACACCCGCGCCGGTGGGCTCGGAACCAGCCGCACGGTCGCTTCGAGCACTGTTACGCAAGTGGACTCGGAACCTACCAGCGCGCGGGCCAGGTGGAATCCCTGTTCCGGTAACAGGTCGTCGAGATTGTAGCCGGACACCCTCCGCGGGATGTCGGGATAGCGCTTCCGTATGTCATCGGCATAGCGATCGCCCAGCGACTTGAGTTGCGTGTAAATCTCCGCGCGCCGACCGCCTGCCGCGACGATTTCTTCAAAGGCAGCGTCGTCGGTCGCACCCACCTGCAGGCGCATACCGTCGTAGAGCAGGATGTCGAGTTCATGGACATTATCGGAGGTACGCCCGCCCATCACTGAATGCACGCCGCAGGAGTTGTTACCGATCATGCCGCCGAGCGTGTTGTGGGTGTGGGTAGAGGGATCCGGCGCGAAAGTCAGACCATGTTCTTCGGCCGCGTCGCGAAGGTCGTCGAGCACCACGCCCGACTGCACGCGCGCCAGTTGCCGCTGCGGATCGATAGTGATGATACGGTTCATATACTTCGACATGTCCATGACCACGGCAGTATTGCAACATTGGCCGGCCAGACTGGTGCCGCCGCCACGCGACAACACCGGTACGCTGTGGTGTTTGCAAACAGCTACCGTGGCAATCACATCATCAACGTCACGCGGCACCACCACACCGATCGGCGGCTGGCGATAGTTGGAAGCATCGGTGGCATAAAGTGCGCGGGTGCCGGCGTCGAAATACACCTCGCCGCGCACCGCTTCGCGCAGCTGCCGTGCCAGTGCGCTCGGGCTGGTGTGATACGCGTTGCGGGAGCGAGTTGCAGCATCATCGGCTTTATCGAGCATATTGCACCGCCTCGTTACGCCGGAAGATTAAACCCAGGCCCGCTCGCGACAGGTCCGGCTTAACCTGACCGTCGACCGCTTCAAGAGTGCCATCGAAAAGCATGTGCTCGATGCGCACATGATCGTGAAACCATTCGATATGCCGCACCGGTCGAATGGCGCAGCCAAGGTGGGCGTGAATCGCGGGCGCGGTGTGCGTCGACAGCGGTATCTGGAAAGCCGTGCACAACGCAGCGACTTCCAGCAGGCCGGTGATACCCGCGCAACGCGTGACATCGGCCTGCATGATGTCCACCGCTCCGGCCTCCAGCATCTGCCGGAAGTAACCGGGGTGATAGCCGTATTCGCCGGCGGTAATGTGCAGATGCCCGGGTCCGCGATCCCGCAACAGTCGCAGTCCCTCCAGATCGTCCGAGGAAACCGGCTCCTCGAGCCAGGTCACGCCCAGTTCGCGCAACAACGGCATCCAGCCGAGTGCCTGCTTGCGATCGTAGCCGCCATTGGCATCCACAAACAGCTCGACATCCGGTCCTATCGTCGCCCGTGCACGCCGCAGCCGTTCCTCATCCTGCTCCGGATAGCGCGCGATCTTCATCTTGACACGTTCGAATCCCTGTTCCGCCCAACCGCCGAGCTGCGCTTCCAGCTGTGCCGGTGAATAGGAGGTGAAGCCGCCGCTGCCATAGGCCGGCACCCGCTCACGCACCGCGCCCAGCAGTTTCACCAGCGGCAACTCCAGCAGTCTGGCTTTCAGATCCCAGAGCGCAATGTCCACCGCGGCGATTGCGGTTGCACTGATACCCGGCCGCCCGAGGTTGCGGACCGCATCGAGCATTGCCCACCAGCAGGCCGGAATATCCATGGCGTCCCTGCCCCGGATATGCGCAGCCAGAGTGTCGCGCACCAGCCACGCAGCACTGGCGTCGGTGTAGCTGAAACCGATGCCGGTATGTCCGCCGGCAGTGATCTCCACCAGCACCAGCGTGGTTGCATCCCACGCCAGGGTGCCGTCGGACTCCGGCGCGTCGGTCGGGATCGTATAGGCACTCGCCGCCACCTGTTCGATGCGCGCGTGCTCTTTCCTGACCTGCATTTCCACCGCTCATTCCTTGCCAGGTGTCAGTGTCTCGGCAAACTCGCGGATGGACTGGGTCAGGATATTCTTGGAGTCGGGATCGCCCTTGAGCAGCGAGTTCACATACGCCTTCGCCTGCGAGAAGGTGATATGCGGCGGTAGTGGCGGAACATTCGGATCCGTGTAGGCTTCGAGCACCACCGGCCGGTCGGCCTGCAGTGCATGTTCCCAGGCATCTGCAAGCTGCTCGGGCTTGTTGACGCGAATACCTTCCAGACCAATCATCTCCGCATAACCGGCATAGGGGAAATCGGGCAGGTTCTGGGATGTCTCCCATTTCGGATCGCCGCCCAGCACCCGTTGCTCCCAGGTCACCTGGTTGAGGTCGCGGTTGTTGAGTACGCAGATAACCAGGTTCGGCTGCGCCCATTGTCGCCAGTACTTGGCCACAGTGATGAGTTCGTTGTTGCCGTTCATCTGCATGGCCCCGTCGCCGACCAGCGCGATGACCGGCCGGTCCGGAAACGCGAACTTGGCGGCGATTGCATAAGGCACGCCCGGCCCCATGGTCGCCAGGTTTCCGGATAGCGATGCCATCATGCCGCGCCGCATTTTCAGATCGCGCGCATACCAGTTGGCTGCCGATCCGGAGTCGGAGGCGAGGATGCAGTTATCCGGAAGCCGCGACGACAGTTCCCAGAACACGCGCTGCGGATTGATGGGATCGGCTTCATTGTGGGCGCGGCCTTCGAGCACCTTCCACCACTTCGCGACATTCTTTTCGATGCGCTCGCGCCAGCCACGATCGGTCTTGCGTTGCAGGCGCGGAATCAGCGCCCGCAGCGTTTCGGCGCTGTCGCCGACCAGACTGACTTCCATTGGATAGCGGATACTCAGCATGCGCCCGTCCAGATCGATCTGCACCCCGCGCGCCTTGCCTTCTTCGGGCAGAAACTCCGAGTACGGGAAACTCGAGCCGACCATCAGCAGCGTGTCGCATTCGGTCATCATCTCGTAGCTGGGCTCGGTTCCGAGCAAACCGATGGAGCCGGTGACATACGGCAGATCGTCCGGAACCGCCGCCTTGCCCAGCAGCGCTTTCGCCACGCCCGCGCCCAGCAGTTCCGCCACCTCGATCACTTCGTCTGTCGCATTCAGAGCGCCGGCGCCGACCAGCATGGCAACGCGTTTGCCGGCATTCAGAACCTCGGCTGCGCGATCCAGGTCGCGATCCTCCGGGATTACTCGCGGCGAGCTGTAGTCGATGCCGGAATGAATGGTGCCATGTGCGTGTGGCGGCACCGGCACTGCGTCCATTTCCTGCACGTCATTGGGAATGATGACGCAGGTGACGGTGCGCATGGTCCGGGCAATGCGCACCGCCCGGTCGATCACGTGCCGAATCTGTGCAGGCGTGGATACCATCTGCACATACTCACTCGCCACATCCTTGAACAGCGAGATAAGATCCACTTCCTGTTGATAATGGCCACCGAGAGCGGCGCGTGATTGCTGACCGACAATCGCGACCACCGGCTGGTGGTCGAGCTTTGCGTCGTACAGGCCATTGAGCAGGTGAATAGCACCCGGCCCCGAGGTGGCGAGACAGATACCGACCTCACCGGTGAATTTGGCGTGGGCACAGGCCATGAAGGCCGCCATCTCCTCGTGCCGCGCCTGTATGAAGGTGAAATCTTCGCTCTCGGCACGATCGAACGCGCCCATAATGCCGTTGATTCCATCGCCGGGATAACCATAGATGCGCTTGATGCCCCAGTCCTTGAGTCTCTGCAACAAAAAATCTCCTGATGTTTCACTCATGATAAGGTCTCCTTGTTCCTGAAGTTACGGATGCCGTTCGGAATACTTCGTCGGCTTCATGGCCGTTATCGATGGCCCTGAGCCGCTGCAGTGCAAGTGCCGCAGTGATGTAGGAAAGGTGGGTCAGCGCCTGCGGAAAGTTTCCCCACAGCAACTGCCGCCGGGTATCGTATTCCTCGGAAAACAGGCCCAGATCGTTGGCGGTGCGTACCGCTCGCTCGAAGACGCTGCGGGCCTCTGACCGGCGCTGCTGGAATGCCAGGCATTCAGCCAGCCAGAATGAACAGGGGAGGAACGCACCTTCCTGCCCCGGCAGTCCGTCCGGCGCGTCGTAACGGTGCAACAGCCCGTCCACTTCCAGAGCGGCACGGATCGCATCGGTGGTGCGCAGCATGCGTTCGTCCTGATGATCGATGAAATCGACACACGACATGCGCAGCAACGCGGCATCGAGATAAGGTTCTTCAAATGACTGAACAAATATGCCGCGCTCGCGATCGTAGCCATGTTCCTCGACAGCGGCGCGTATATCTTCACAGCTGCGCTGCCACTGCTCGACCGGCGCCTCGCGGCCGAGTTCCTCTGCGATATGGATGCCGCGATTGAGCGCACTCCAGCACATGACCTTGGAATGCACGAAATGACGACGCGCACCGCGCACTTCCCAGATACTGTGATCCGGTTCCTGCCAATGTGCGCAAACGCGGTTGAGCAGGTTCACCAGAAATTGCCAGTAGCTTTGCGATGGGGCATAACCGCGCCGGTGCCATAACCATGAAAGCTCAAGCGTCTCGCCGAACACGTCGAGCTGGATCTGCCTCGCGGCGCGGTTGCCAACACGCACCGGCGAGGCGCCGCGATAGCCTTCGAGATGCACCAGCTCGAATTCTTCCTGACGGCGTCCACCGTCAACCCCGTACAGGGTGCGGAACTGGGCGGCGCTGCCCGCAGAACTGCGTTCGATGAAGCGACGGAACTGGTAGGCGTCATCTTCACATCCGACTTCCACCAGCGCTCTGGCCGTGAAGGCAGCATCGCGTACCCAGCTGAACCGGTAATCCCAGTTACGGGTGCCGCTCAGTCCCTCCGGCAGCGAGGTGCTGGGAGCAGCAATGATGGCGCCAGTGGGTAAATAGCTCAGCGCCTTGAGTGTAATTACGGAGCGGCGTATGCCAGGGAAACTGCCGGTATCATCGATGTTGATCCTGCGACACCAGTGCCGCCACCAGTAGCCGGTCTGCTCCAGACTCTGGTCGAGCTGTTGGGCGTCCGGAACCTGATCGGGTCCATTATCCAGCAGCTCCGGATGCGAGAACTGCACCGACAGTCGTCGCCGCTGTCCGGAGCCGACCCTGAAGTCAGAGCTCAGCGAATACTTGCCTTCGCGCTCCAGTCCCATGTCGCCGCAAATGACCAGCCCGTGAGCTCCACCGACTGCCACGAAGACGCCCGGCTGATCTTCGCGCAGCCAGGGCCGGACATCGCCGAAATCAAAACGCGGTTGCACCTCCACATGAAAGTCCACGTTTCCTTCCAGCCCTTCCACAATGCGCAGCAGCTGGCGACCGGAAAAGGTTCTACCGGTTTCTTTCAGCACCAGCAGATCGAAAACCTGTGCGCTACCGGTGGCAGTATCGAAGCGCGTGCTCAACACCATGGTATCGTCGAGGTACTGGCGCGAGATTCTGACACCGGCATTGGTGGACGCGATGCTGCAATGGCCGGCACCCTGCCAGTCCAGCAGACGGCCGAAACAGGGTTCGGAATCGAAACGCGGCATACAGCACCAGTCGATCGAGCCACCGCGCGATACCAGCGCCGCGGCATGACAGTCGCTGATCAGCGCATAGTCACCAACAGGCGGTGCCTGCCGTGGCTGTGACCCATTGTCAGGTTCGGACGTCGTCGCGTTCATCAGGCGCTCCAGTTTCGCCTCCACACGCCTGCCTGGAGCCGGTGACGCTGGAGGGCCACCAGAATAGAGGCGGCCCCTGGCGCTGACATTGATGTTTTTCAATCTACCGGATGGATGCCGCCTCGGGCGGTGCTCCCGGTTTGCGCAGCTATAATAATGAACAGCAAACGGGAGAACCTGCGTAATGGAACAGACTGCGGAAAAACTGACACCCAACGGGAATCCGCTGGACGAAGAACAACTCGCGAAAATGCATGCCTGGTGGCGCGCCTGCAATTACCTGGCGGCCGGCATGATCTATCTGCGTGAAAACCCGCTGCTCAGGGAGCCGCTTCGCGCCGAGCACATCAAGAAACGCCTGCTCGGACACTGGGGTTCGAGTCCGGGACTGTCATTCATGTATCTGCATCTCAATCGCCTGATCAATCAGCATGACCTGAACGCAATCTTTCTCGCCGGACCCGGCCACGGTGCGCCGGGGGTGCTGGCGCCGGTGTACCTCGAAGGCACCTACTCCGAAGTGTATTCAGACGTGGGCCAGGACCTCGAAGGCATGCGGCGCCTGTTCGAACAGTTTTCATTTCCCGGCGGCATTGGCAGTCATTGCACGCCGGAGCTGCCGGGCTCTATCCACGAAGGCGGTGAACTCGGTTACAGCCTTTCACATGCGTTTGGTGCCGCTTTCGATAATCCCGATCTGGTCGTTGCAGTAGCCGTCGGTGATGGCGAAGCGGAGACCGGACCGCTGGCGACTTCCTGGCATTCCAGCAAGTTTCTCAACCCGATACGCGACGGGGCGGTCCTGCCGATTCTGCATTTGAACGGTTACAAGATCAACAATCCGACGCTGCTGGCACGCATTCCCCGCGATGAACTGGAATCGCTGTTTCGCGGTTATGGCTGGAAGCCCTGCTTCGTTGAAGGTGACGATCCCGATATCATGCATCAGACCATGGCTTCTGCCATGGACCTGTGCCTGGATGAAATCCGCAAGATCCAGCACTGGGCGAGGAGCAAGGGCGTTGCCGCGCGCGCCCACTGGCCGATGATCGTATTGCGTACCCCCAAAGGCTGGACCGGACCCGAAGAAGTCGACGGCCACAAGGTCGAGGGCTTCTGGCGCGCTCACCAGGTGCCGCTGTCGGGGGTTCACGAGAATCCGGCACACCTCCAGCAACTGGAAGCCTGGTTGAAAGGCTATCAACCGGAAGCGCTGTTCGACGCCAATGGCAAGCTGGTACCGGAGTTGCGTAACATGGCGCCCAACGGCAACCGGCGCATGAGTGCCAACCCGCACGCCAATGGTGGCCTGCTGCGCCGGGATCTGCGCATGCCGGATTTCCGCGACTTTGCGCTGGAAGTCGCTGCACCGGCGCAGATCCGCGCCGGCAACACTTATCCGTTGGGGCAGTTCCTGCGCGATATCATGCGCCGCAACATGGACAATTTCCGGGTCTTCGGTCCGGATGAAAATACATCCAACAAGCTGACTGCCATTTATGAAGTCAGCAAGAAACTGTGGTTGGGCGAATATCTTCCGGAGGACGAGGACGGTGGCGAACTGGCGCCCGACGGGCGGGTCATGGAGATGCTCTCGGAACACACACTGGAGGGCTGGTACGAAGGCTATGTACTGACCGGCCGGCACGGCTTCTTCTCAACCTATGAAGCCTTTGTGCACGTCATCGATTCGATGTACAACCAGCATGCGAAGTGGCTGGCGATTTGCGAGGACATTCCCTGGCGCGCACCGATTGCCTCCATCAACCTGTTGATCACCTCTACGGTCTGGCGCCAGGATCATAACGGCTTCACACACCAGGACCCGGGGTTTCTCGACGTCGTGGTGAACAAGAACCCGCAGATCACCCGCATCTATCTGCCACCGGACGTCAACTCACTGCTGTCGGTGTCCGATCATTGTCTGCGCAGTCACAACGACATCAACGTGATCGTCTGCGACAAACAGAAGCACCAGCAGTACATGGATATGGACGCTGCAATCCGTCACTGCACCAAAGGCATCGGCATCTGGGACTGGGCCAGCAACGATCAGGGCGTGGAGCCGGATGTGGTAATGGTCGGTTGCGGCGACATCCCGACCCAGGAAGCACTGGCCGCCACGGCGCTGCTGCGCGAGCATTTCGAGGACCTGAAAATCCGCTTCATCAATGTCGTCGATCTGTTTCGCATACAGGCGGCGGGCGAACATCCGCATGGCCTGTCCGATCGCGACTTCGACAGCCTGTTCACTCGCGATAAGCCGATCATCTTCAACTTCCACGGCTATCCCTGGCTGATCCATCGCCTCGCCTACCGGCGCACCAATCACCACAACCTGCATGTGCGCGGATACAAGGAAAAGGGCAATATCAATACACCGCTGGAACTCGCGATCAGCAATGAAATCGATCGCTTCAGTCTCGCAATCGACGTCATCAACCGGCTGCCGCAACTCCAGGTGGCGGGTGCCCATGTGAAAGAAAAGCTGCGCGACATGCAACTCGATTGCCGCACCTATGCGCACAAACACGGAATTGACAAACCGGAAATCGACAACTGGAAGTGGCCATACTGACAGGTGAAAATTCTGGTGATTAATTCCGGCAGCTCATCGATCAAATATGAGCTGTTCGATCTGGATGATGAAAGCGTGCGCACCAGCGGCGAGGCGCAACGGATCGGCGAGCGCGAGAGCAGTCTGTTGCACCGCTGGAACGATGCGCAGGGGGCGGAAAAGGAACTGACGTATAACGAGCAGCTCACCGATCATGCAGCCGCTTTCGACGCTATCACAAAGGCGCTGCGCGAGTCCGGAAGCATGCAGGAACTCGATTCACTCGCGGGCATCGGGCACCGGGTGGTGCATGGCGGCGAACGGTTCAGAACACCGACCCGGATCGACCATCATGTAGTGGAAGCGATACGCGCTGTGTGCGTTCTTGCGCCGTTGCACAACCCCGCCAACCTGACCGGCATCGAAGTCGCCCTGGAACTGTTCCCCGAGGTGCCGCAGGTGGCGGTATTCGACACCGCGTTTCATCATTCGATCCCTGCGCATGCCTACCGCTATGCCCTCCCTGCGTCCTGGTACCGCGAGCACCAGGTACGGCGCTACGGCTTCCACGGCACCTCGCATGCCTGGATCGCGCATCAGGCCGCCGGATATCTGCAACAATCTGCAGCCGTCCTTAACCTGATCAGCCTGCACCTCGGCAACGGCGCCAGCGCCGCCGCCATACGCTCGGGACGCTGCGTCGATACCTCGATGGGGCTGACGCCGCTGGAAGGGCTGATCATGGGCACCCGCTGCGGCGACATCGATCCGGCCATCCTGTTCCACGTCAGCAAGACAACCGGCGCAGATATCGAAGAGCTGGAGTCGACCCTGAACAGGGAGAGCGGTCTCAAAGGCATCTGCGGTGTCAATGACATGCGAGAGATTCAACGATTGGCTGAAGCGGACGACGCCGATGCACGGCTTGCCATTGACATGTATTGCTATCGGATAAAGAAATATATCGGTGCGTATTACGCAGCGCTGGGGCACGTCGATGCAGTGGTTTTTACCGCCGGCATCGGCGAAAACGCACACCTGATCCGGCAGCAGGTGTGCGACGGACTCGACAACCTCGGCATCAGCATCGACGCCGAAAAAAATGTCTCCGGCCAGCGCGGTGGAACCTTCGAAATCCAGACCGACACCGGCACCGTAAAACTGCTGGTTATCCCGACCAACGAAGAACTCGAAATCGCCCGCCAGACCGCCGCCTGTATAAAAGGCGGCCTGTCATCCTATGCTTGAATCAGCTTGCGGAGAATAGGATATTGGCCGCGAGCCAGGAGAAAGAGATGAGGCCGTGTCTGTCATGAGTCTTCGAGACTGTTCGCAATGGCGGCTACTCTCGTACGTTCTGTTTTTCGAGCTGACCGATACGTGACTTCAGGGATTCCACTTCGACGCGCAATTCAGCAACGATCTGCGCCAGCTGTTCGATGCGATCAGCATCTTCCCGTTCGGCTGGAAATGCAGCTTCAGCTGCAACCGCCGCGGGACTTTCCATCTGTTCACCGAACAGGTGTGCGAAGCGTGCCTCACGTCTGCCCGGTTCGCGGGGAAGTTGCATCACGAACGGACCGTCGTCGCGCTGGCCCAGGTGTTCGAGTGTCGACTCCACCTCATGAATATCCGCGAATTTGCACAGGCGCTCGGTACGGGTTCGCAGTTCTCCAGGCGTCTGCGGTCCACGCAGCATCAATACACACAGAATGCCGAGTTCCTGATCGGAGAGCTGCAAACTGCCGAACTCGGTGTTGCAGAATCGGTGCTGATATTTGGTGACGCGACTGCCAAAGCCGCTTTTGGTACTGACATAGCGCCTCTTGACCAGTCCGTCGACAACATCCTGCACCGTCGCCTCGTCCAGATTCAGTACCGGCTCGCGACTGCTTTTCTGATTGCACGCGTTGGTGAGTGCATTCAGTGACAGCGGGTATTGTTCAGGCGTCGTATGCTGCTTTTCGATAAGGCAGCCAATCACGCGCTGCTCATAGAGTGATAATCGAATGTCCAACTGAAGTCCCCGGAGCCACAATGGTGGACAATACTACCACTAATGCGGTTCCGACTCCGGTCGCTCGACCAGCGGAAGCCTGGTATTTTCAGGCCATGCCTGCGCATGAATGGTTTCGCGGTAACCGTGCCAGGTGGCATAGCCGAGCACCGGCATCAGCACTGCAAGCCCCAGAAACGCAGTGGCAAAACTGACGAGCAGTGACAGGCCGACTATTGTCGCCCATACCAGCATCGCCAGTTTGTTCTGCAACACAGCGTGCACGCTCGTAACTACAGCCGTCACGGTATCGACTTTCCGATCGAGCATCATCGGCAGCGAAAACGCGCTGGCGCTGAAAACGACGGCCGTAAAAATGGCGCCGACACCGGTGCCGATGACCAGAAACACCAGCATCTCGCGAAGACCGGCTCCGCTCTCCATCGGAAAGAACACGTGCACCATAGAAGCGGCGCGTGCCCACACCAGCGCCACGATCAGCAGGATGGCAGAAAACACCAGTTCGTCTCCCAGGTGCCGCCGGCCCTCGCGCAGGCAGTAACCAATCTGCGGTTTCAGATCGCGCTCGAGCTGACAACTGATGGAGTACAGGCCGAGAGCCAGCACCGGTGCGACAAAAACAAAGCCGGACGCCAGGCTCAGGATCAGGACGTAGCCGCCCAGTTTCCAGGTAGCATAGGTCAGGAGATAGGAAACCAGCACCAGGAATCCGCCGTAGTAGAGACTGGTGCGCGGCGCGCGCATGAAATCGCGCCAGCCGAGTGCGAACCAGCGCAATGGCGCAGTGGTATCCAGCACTGCGCAGGGCGCAGCGAATGGCAATGCCTCAGGACCGGAAGATTGCGGCTCCGGATCTATTTGTGATGACGACATATTCCCCCTCCCGATATCCATGCACC
Organism: Thiogranum sp.; assembly: GCA_032251035.1. Lineage (GTDB taxonomy): Bacteria > Pseudomonadota > Gammaproteobacteria > DSM-19610 > DSM-19610 > Thiogranum. Next base: position 127,282 of record JAVVEV010000005.1, read on the forward strand.
CGGTCCTCTCCGCCCGGTTCACATTAAGATACTCAGTCTTGCGGCTTTCGCAAGTGGTCGGGGCGTGTTGTGCCTCAGCCGGACACAATTACCGGGCTCCGGCTCCCTCCTCTGCTGCATTTTCATCAGGTGAATCATAATCCAGCGTCGGCGCGGTCACCTCCCCCTCTTCAACGTTGACATCCCCGGTTTCAACGTCATATTCGGGCACGTTTCCGCCTTGTACATCGACTTCGGGCATGCTCCCCTCTTCAGTCTGTTCGACATCACAGGCGGCGAGACTCAACGCCAGCGCCGACAGGCAAAACAAACGGGTCAATCGTTTCATTTCGTTCTCCCTGTCAAGATACACAGATCGCAACTGCGATCCGGAAAATTCCGGACCGAGCAGAACGAGCGCGACGTTACTTGCGCCGCGCCCTTCATCCTCTTACTGCGCCTGGGTTTCAAACGCACTGAATTCGCTGCGGTCGATGCGCCCGTCGTTGTTGCGATCAGACTGCCCCCACTGATTGGTCAACGTCTGGCTATCCGACGCCTCCTGTGGCGTGACGTAACCATCCTGGTTCGCGTCAAGTTCCTGGAATGAGGCTGTCATACTGCCCGTGCCAGTTCCGCCGCCGGCGTATTCAGCCAGACTCTGGTTCTCGTCCAGCGCCTGATAATTTTGCATCCGTTGCGATCCAGCCTGCTGTTTGATTTCTTCCTCGCTCCTGTCGGTTTTTAGCGCCAGTTGATCATCCTTCAAATGCAGATCGCTTAGCGCGATGGGAACATTCCGTTCACCAATGCCCCAGAACCCGCCGACCGCAACGATTGCATAGACTTCATCGTCAGTTCCGCGTGCGAGCTTTTCGACCTCGCCGATCTCGTCGCCCTGCGCATTGACGACCTGCTTACCTTCCAGGTCTCCGGCTCGCATGCTCCACAGGCCTTCAGTGCCAGTAGTTTCGACCTGCCGACCGGCCTGCTGTTGCTGCTGGTCTTCCGGTCGAACCACATCGACTTGCGCGCGATCGGATCGCTCGACCTGCACCTGGGGTTTACCCTGCTGTTGCACCGTAACGTCCGCTTCTGCCTGCTCGATCTGCACTTTCGGCTCCGGCTGGCTTATTTGCACATCCGGTTCCGGCTGCTTGATGGTCACATCAGGCTGATGCTGTTGCACGATGACCTCCGGTGGCTTCTGTTGCACGTCGATCTGGGCGGGCTCCTGTTGCACGGTGATCTCCCGCTGCTGCCCGGATCCACCCTGTTGCTGAGCCTGGGTCTGAGGCTGCTGACCGCTGTCTCGCATTGCGGTCTGAAACTCCTGCTGGTTCAGACGTCCATCCCTGTCCGAATCCGCCTGCTGAAACTTTTGCTGATCCAGCTTCGGCAAGGCAGCCTGTTGCGCTTCCTGCATACTGACATAGCCATCACGGTTCCTGTCAGCCTGCTGAAACTTTTGCATAGTGGCCTGTGACTGTCCGCCGGGTGACTGGCTCTGCTGTTGTGTCGACTGCTGCTGTTGTGTCGACTGCTGCTGTTGTTGCACCGGCTGCTGCTGTTGGGTCCGCTGCTGCTGCATATCCTGTTGCTGCTGGGCCAGGGCTACTGCAGTGGGTCCCGACAGGGCCAATGCAACAGCACTGGCGATAAGATGATCGGTTCGCATGAAAGTACCTCCCTGATTTATGTCGCTACGATTCCGTCCGAACAAGTATAGGAAACAATCTCAGTGCATCTCACTGATAATCCGCAATCTGCTGACCATTGATTTATCGCGCACGAGTTTCAGTTTCCTATGCGCGTGCATGTACGCAAAAAAACCACGTCGTTTTGTCAGCTCACCCGGGAAGTCATTGCGAGCGAAGCGGGATTGAGCAACGCCATAGCTTCCTCTGGCGTCGAAAAGACAAACCGGTGGCGTTGCGGGTGGTTCAGGAGCGTTTGCAGGCAATGATCGACGTTCTTGAACGACTTTCCGACGCCGATGCTGGAACGTATAGCGAATGACAGGTAGGGCTTCTTCTGAACAGCAATTGCCCGGTCGAGCATCTGCTCAAAGGTGTTGGGCGGATTCCATTGCCGCCACATCGACAGGCGTTCATGTTGCCAGCGATAGCGAAACCCGTTTTCGCGCAGCCGCTGCAACCGCGCTCGCAGGTTTCGCCCGAGTTGAAGCCATCCGGTCGTAATGGGGATAATTTTGATTGATCGTGAGCCGGGGGCAGCAGGCTTGAGAAAATCATCCCTGCCGGGTTCATAAGGTACACGGGCAACCCGGCAGTAATCGGGACGACGCCCGGTTGTGTAGCCTTTTTCCAGCGTGCCTCCCGCGTCAGAAGAAAGTCCGGGCTCGACAGTCAGTTCATAACGAACCCCACTGGCCTCAAGGAGATTGACGGTCTCGGTATTCATCCAGAAATTGCCAAAGCGGAAAGTTTCGCAAGCGGTTCCAAAAGCTTTCTTATAAGCCTGAAGTGACATATCGACGCACTCATTCACCCACTGCTGGTTCGCCAGATCCTCCAGCCACATTTGCCGATCCTCGATCCACCGGTAGGCATGCGGATGCGCACCGAAGGCATCTTTCTGACGTTCCATATCCTTGACGAAGCCGGGATAACGATCCACTGCATAAAGTGGACTGCCATATGACTCCGCGACCTGGGGATCCATTCGGAAGCACCAGGTGTAGTGCACGGGAGAGCCCGTTGCTTCTTCAAAGCGCGATCGCAGCGAAGCAAGATACGGGTGCGTCGCTTCATAGCCCTTCCAGGGTTCGGGATCGGAACGATTCACCAGGAACGGATCCGGTTCCACATCAATCGAGAGAATGATCGGTATCTTTGTTTCGCTGAGATTGTGTTTCACTTCCATGGAGGACTCGCTTCTCCCATTTTCCAGGCGCCCAATGTCTTTTGGGCATCCCCGGCTTCCTGAAAATTTTGTTCGAGGAGAAGTGACCGCACGCGATGGCGTTCAACTTGCAAAGCCGGAGCGTAGTCCGTTCCAACCGGCGAACTGTGATTGACGGTCACGTAATCGACAATGCCCAGCTTGCAGCCCTTTGGCTGCAACTTCAGCCATAGAACCCAGATTCCCCAGCCCATGCCAAAATTTTTCGGGAACGGCATAACCTGATTGATCCACGGCTGCGTCACCACGAACATCGGTCCGGGCTCGACGAAGGTCGTGAGCCGCGCCAGCAGAAAGGGCCGCTTTCTGTTTATAGGATAGCTGTATTGACTGGACCAGTCGTGAGCGGGCTGCGCGATTCCGAACTCGCAGGTTATCGCGGCCCTCAGAAGCTGGTCCAGGGATCCGCGTGTAAACGATATATCATCGTCTGTGATGACCAGTTGATGACAGTCTGCGGAGCCGGCCGCTTTCCAAAGCCGATTCAACAGTTCCATGCGAGGACCCGGTCCGCAGCCGACAGTGCAGGTGGACAGTTCGGGCAGGGGTTTATCCAGTGCCCACAGCGCAATCTTCATACCCCGCTGCCGGGCCTGTTCAACCAGGCCGATGATGCTTGCGGCGTGTCTTTCCCGATAGACACCGAGCATGGTAGACGGCCGCATTTCGCAGTCGCCGAAGCGCTGGTGTGCTTCCCGCGCGGATTCAAAAAGCCCGGCCGCGCGTCCGACGTAGTAGCCAAGAGCGGCCAGTCCTGCGCCAATGACCAGACGGCACCACGCATGGACGGCCTGCAATCGCTGACGTTCGCGACGAACAAGTCGTTTCATCCGGGTGAGGAGTCTGGTCATAGGTATGAATTATTACTGGTTCGGTGCAGGCCATACTACGCCTTTTTGGGCTGTAAACCCACGGGGTGGATCCCGGGATTGCCGGCGCGGCCGCATCAATCGTCACAATAACGCTCCACCAGCTCAGCTTTCATCCCGGCACCGAATTCACTGGTCCAGAGCCATTCGTAATAATCTCTGCCCACCGCACTGGGCGGCCGCGGTTCTTTCAGCCAGTTCGCTCGCATACGGTGATCGCGCAGATAATCATCCATGGCCTGCTGCACCTCTTTCAGCTGCCAGCCGCTTGTCTCAAATTCGATCCGGTCCGTGCATATTTCACCAGCCCCTGCTGTGACTGACAGCAGACCGGCCGCGACTATACAGGCCCGCAGACAGCGTTTTAACATCGCAGATTCCTCCCATCACACCTGGACCTGGGCAGCACGGCGCAACCGGGCCTCGACCCGAGCTGCAGTCAAAAGGTTCCTGTCGACCACCTCGGGATACAGGGGGAAAAACCGCTCCACGTCGAACACGTAATCACGTGCGGCCTGTTCGAGCCGCCAGCGCACCGACTGCGGCAGCCCCTGCACCATCAGTAGCCGCGGCGCGAGCCGCCGGATATAGCGATCACATAACTGCTGTCGCTGCTCAGTGTCCCAGTTCTCCCTGATCAGGCAGGGCGGAAAATCCTGCCTGACCGGATCGCGACGATCGAACCAGACGGCCCGGGGTCTGGCGCCGGCGCGCTCTTCGATGAGTGCCTGCAAGCGATAATTAACCGGGGGCAGGTAGGTTTGCGGAGCCGCTTCCGGAGCTGGCACCTCGAGCTGCGCGGCGGGCATGGCGACCCACGCCGGTCGCGCAGGTGTCAGTTCAATATCTTCTTGATTCACGCAGGAATGCAATAGTGCGAGCGGCCGTCCGCCGCTGTCATCCAGCAGCCAGTACTCGTACCGGTCCGCTGCAGCGAACGGCAGCTCGGCTTCCTTCACCTCTTTATGCAGGTCGTGGGTGGCCGCGCGCACGTCCCGGGGATCGAGAAACGGATGCAAGGGGCGAGGCTTGAGCTCGCCGTATTCGATGGTCGCCACCAGCGTGAAGTGCAACTCCGGGTCTGCGAGAGCTTCCCTTTTCTGCTGCCGCGCCGCGTCGGTAAGTGCGTACTGAACCGCCCAGTTCAGGCCGTCGATGCTCAACGCGCGCGCCCGGTCGATCTCGGCGATTTGAATCTGGCCGACGAAGGGCGACAATTGTCGCCTGGAATACATTCTGATCAACCCGTTGACCATTCCAGACGCTCCTGCCCGCGATTAGCGGCCCGGTTCGTTGCGTGAGAAAAGCAAGTATAAACCGCTTTTCAGCCAACCCCCAGCGGGGTCAGGAGCCGCTGCCGCCATCTGACTGTGACGCAGCTCTCACGGTCCGGGTCCTGACTGAAGTAAGCTGTCGCGGGGTCGCGGATCAGACGCGATAACATCAATTTCGGCATGGAAAGATTTTATGACAAATGCAGAAAAGCCAGGGAACACTACAGAGATAAAGGGACTCAGCCTGATTGGCGACGGCGAATCCTTCAAGGAGGAATTATGCCAGATGCTCGAGAGCGCGAATATTTTCAGCGATTTCAGCCGCGGCGAGATCGAGACCCTGGCCGGTTATGCGCGCGCCTACAGCGTAGGAAAGGGCCAGACCATTTTTAATGAAGGCCACAAGGGTAGCTTTATGTGCATCGTCACCAGCGGCTGCGTCGATATCTTCAAGGAGGCCGACAGTCACGATAAAAAGCGCATCACCACCATTCGCCCCGGCAGGACCATGGGAGAAATGTCCATTCTCGATGAACTGCCCTACTCGGCTACCGCCATCGCGAAAGAAAATACAACCGTGGTCCTGATTACCAAAACCAACTTTGATAACCTGACGGAGACATTCCCGGCCCTGGGATTACAGGTCGTCCGCCGGATTGCCAGGCTGCTCAGCCTGCGCTTGCGCCAGACGACAGGGGTTCTGCTGGATTATCTTGAGTAAGCGCACTTCGCAATTCGACATCCACGCCCATGAAAAAGCTGCACGAACTCAACTTCGACAACAGCTATGCGCGCCTGCCGCCCGCCTTCTATTCCAGGCATGTGCCGGTACCGCTGGAGCAGGCGCACCTGGTGCACTTCAACGCTGCCGCCGCCCGCCTCATCGATCTCGATCCCGAACAGGCCACACGGCCGGATTTCGTCGACATCCTCACCGGCGGATCTCTGCTGCCGGGCTTCCAGCCGCTGGCGATGTGTTACGCCGGTCACCAGTTCGGCCACTATGTGTCGCGCCTTGGCGACGGTCGCGCCCTGCTGCTTGGCGAAGTGCGCAACAAGCAGGGCGAGAAATGGGACCTGCAATTAAAGGGCAGCGGCGAGACCGGCTATTCGCGCGGCGGCGACGGGCGCTCGGTGCTGCGTTCGGCCATCCGCGAGTATCTGTGCAGCGAAGCCATGCACGGGCTTGGCATACCCACCACCCGCGCACTGTGCATCACCGGCAGCCGCGAAGACGTATACCGCGAACAAATCGAAACCGGCGCCATGCTGCTGCGACTGGCACCCAGCCATGTTCGCTTCGGCACCTTCGAATATTTTTATTACCAACAGCACTTCGACGAACTGCGCATCCTCGCCGATCATGTGCTGGAACAGCATTTCAGTCATCTACGCGAAACCGCTGATCCGTATCTCGCCCTGCTGCGCGAAGTCATCGCCTCCACCGCCCGCCTCATCGCCGGATGGCAGGCGGTGGGGTTCGCGCATGGCGTCATGAACACCGACAATATGTCCATCCACGGCATTACCCTGGATTACGGGCCTTACGGTTTCCTCGATCGCTACCAGGCGGATTTCATCTGCAACCATTCCGATCATAGCGGGCGTTATGCCTTCAACCGGCAACCCGACGTAGCGCTGTTCAATCTCAGCTGTCTCGCCCAGACACTGTTGCCACTGCTCGACGCGCACCCCGAAGCGGCCGCGGAACTGGCGAAGGCGGAACTGGCGCAGTATGAAGCCATATTCACCGACGATTATGCAGCGCGCATGCGCGCCAAGCTGGGCCTGCAGGAATCCATGCCCGGCGACCAGGCTCTCTGCGCCGATCTGCTGAGCCTCATGGAAGAAAACCATGTGGATTACACCCTGCTGTTCCGCACCTTGTCAGGACCCCAACCCGAAACCGCGCGACCCCTGTTCAGGGACCCGCAGGCCTGCGACGCCTGGCTGCAACGCTACCAGGCACGACAGCAGGCCGATCCTCGCAGCGCGCAGGAGCGCAGCCGCAGCATGGAACAGGTCAATCCCAAATACATCCTGCGTAATCATCTCGCCGAAGCCGTCATACGCAGCGCCGCCGATGACGGCGACTACAGCGCCATCGACCGGCTGATGACAGTTTTGCAAACGCCGTTTGATGAACACCCGGGAATGGAAGCCTGGGCCGCCCCGCCGCCTGACGGGGCGCAGGCTGTTCAGGTTAGTTGTTCTTCGTGAGTACCCGTAATGAACCCCGAAGGGGTTCTACGGGCATAGCGCCGCGGCAATCTGTTACCTCCGCTCCGCGCGACCTTAAACTCGTTCCAGCGACGCCCGATCCCAGTTGCCCAGATCGGCGGCCGCTTCATAGGTCGTCTGCAGAAACTCAAGCAGCCTGTCATCCGGCGCCGCCGCCTGCCGGACCACAGCATAGGGCAGAATGAACTCGCGAAGATCGCTGCTGTAGAACGCATCGCCCGGGCGAACCGGCGCTTCGGAAAAACCCGGCGGTTCCGGGTACGCATAGGATGACGTAGTCAGAGATTCGTCGCCTTAGCGGGCATTGAAGCGTGCATAAAGATCACCGAAGGATTCAGCCGGAACCTCCGACAGTATTGTCCTTATCTCATCTGGATTAACCCATTGTGGAAGAAGGAACTCCATGGATTCACCGATGCTTATCTGGAACTCAGCATCACCAATGCGGCAAAGATGATCAATGCACTGGAGTGTGTTGTCCATGTATTCCGGAGTAAACTCCATTGAAACAGCGCCTACAGGACTGGACAGCCCGGCAATAACCTGTCCCTCAAACCCTTCAACGTCGATCTTGACAAAGACCGGACAACCATAACGAGCGATAAGATTGTCGAGAGTATCAACAGGCACTATTTCCTTTCGATTCCATTCGTACCCAGCAAAGCGCCCGCTCTCCTTGACCGAGCGCACCCAGTCGTGCGAAAGAGAAGAAATAGTGTGGGCGTTGCTTATCAGCATCTCGGCCTGCCCTACCTCGGCGCCAAGCGCTTTTCTGACCAGGTGGAAGTTGGCCTTGTTTCCAAAAGCGGCGAAAAGAAAATCGGAGCACTCGGCTTGAGGTTCAACTGCGACAACAATCGCACCCAGTTCAGTGAATATTTTCGCACGGTTCCCCATATTCGCCCCGACATCGAAAACAACGTCACCCGGATTAATGAACTGGCGGTAGAAATCAAAACGCGTTTGGTCTTCGTCGGACCATTCCCGGCATTGCCGGACAAACCGCCGGACTCTCAGCCGGTTCGCGAGAAATCTGTAAAGAGGATACAGCGGCGTCTTTCTGGCGATCGTCTTGAGTGCTTTTTTCATGCCGTACCGTTTCCTCGCCGCTCTCGATTGGACTTCAATGACGGCTTCAGCATCTTGTGATGATGGTGTTTATATATCGTAACCGTATTTTTCAAACCACCACTGGTATTTATCAGTAATGCACGATACTAGTTTGGCATCTAGATATTCTTTCCATGCGCCATGCCTGCCATCCGTTATGTGTCTCTTGTGGTATAGATTCATCTCGTTGTAGTGAATATTTCGACTTCCAGAAGAATTAAAATCCAGTGTTTCTATTTCCTTGACAATTTCTTCTGCGTTCAGAACATCTTCACCGCATTGGAATGGTAGCGTTTGCTTTGCATTCAGAGCATTCACAATATCTACGATAATACTTTCTTTATCATGCAGCATTGACTCATATTTCACCGTTAAATCGGCTGCCTGAATCCAGTTTTCATGCGACTCTATATATTTACCAGCCTCTTCCAGGGAAGGAATTCCGCCGAATTTTCTCGCCACGCTAGCGATTACATCTCTAATGTCACGATACGAATAAAACATTGCAGTAGATGCACTGGCAAGATCATCATTAAATTCATGAACTTTTATTAGCATATAATTTTTCTGCGGCAATTTATTCAAATCACCTATCCAACCACTACTGAATTTATTCGCCATGTTTGGTTGTTTCAACATTACCAACCGGATGGCATTGTACAGCCACGTACTGGCTGAACGTGGCATGCCAGCTGAAATAATATATTTTGGATATTGATTCATGTAAGCCATTTTGCGCCAGTCGCAACGAATGTTTCCATTAAAAACCTTGAACTGCAGTATGCACATTCAGCCGAACAGATCAACGTAGCGATACATCACAGCTTGCGTCATACTCCGCGGCCTTTTAACCGGGAGGTCTCTCTCTGTGTGGTTTCGTAATCTCCGTATCTACCTGTTGCAACAACCGTTCAATCTGACTGCCGACGATCTTGACCAGGCGCTGCAAGACGCCGCTTTCCGGGCCTGCGGGCCGCTGCAGACCCATGCCATGGGATGGGAGCCGCCGCTGGGGCGAGAGGGTCAGACGCTGGTACATGCTGCAAACGGTTGCCTGATGGTCTGTGCCCGCCGTGAAGAGCGGCTACTGCCGGCTTCCGTGGTGCGGGAAGTACTCGCAGACAAAGTGGCGGAGATTGAAGACGCCGAGTCCCGGCATCTGGGACGCAAGGAAAAGGCCGACTTGCGCGATCAGATCACAACCGAACTCATGCCCCAGGCGTTCACGCGTTCGACCCGTTTGTTTGCCTATATCGATCCACGCCAGCAACTGCTGTTCGTGGACTCGGCCAGCGCGCCACGTGCCGAAGATCTGGTGAGCCTGTTGCGGGAAAGTCTGGGCAGTTTTCCGGTGCGCCCGCTGGATACCGCCGCAGCGCCGCCCAGCGTCCTGACCTCATGGGTGGCCGGCGAGGCACCGGCTGACTTTACCCTGATGGATGAGTGCGAGCTGCGCGAACCTGCAGAGGGTGGCGGCGTGGTTCGCTGCAAACAGGTCGACCTGGCGAGCACCGAAGTGGAAACCCACCTCGCCGCCGGGCGCCGGGTTGTGCGGCTGGCGATTGAATGGAATGAGCAACTCTCCTGCGTTCTCAGCGATGACCTGGTGATCAGAAGACTGCGCTTCCTGGATCTGATTCAACAGCAAGCCGACGATGCGCATAGCGATGACGCTGCAGCGAATTTTGATGCGGAATTTTCCATTCTGAATGCCGAACTGTCGCGCTTCGTCCCGCGACTGATCGAAGTCATGGGCGGACTACCGGAGGAATGACAAACGGGTCTGGCGGCAACTCCACCAGACCCGTTCTTTCTTACCATGACATATGACGCAGGCTGTGCGCCCGGTTCATTCGAAGGTCGTGGTATCCACCGGATAGAAGCGAGTCTGGACCAGCTTCGCCCCGTTGTTCATATAATCCCAACCATATACCACGAGATCAGCGATGTCATAGATCCACGCGCTGTCGAACGCGGTGCAGTACGTGCCGAGATAGAGCGTCAGATCCGCATCGTCGACAACGCCGTTACCGTCGAGATCCTGATCCGGGATACCGTCGCCATCCATATCAAGATCACCCAGATCAATTTCGCCGTTGCCATTGGCGTCGAAGACCTGGTCGCAGGCGTAGCCGCTCCACTGGAACAGCGATGAAATGTCCACCGCCTTGCTCTTGCCTGACGACCGCGTGAACTCCTGGGAGTCAAGATCGAAAGCACCGCCGGAAGTCACGACGCCTGTGCCCACAAGGAAAGAATCAGTGCAGTCTACTGCATCCGGGAATTCATAGTAGAGTGCAAGATCCGCATCGTCGACAATACCGTTACCGTCGAGATCCTGGTCGGGAACACCGTCGCCATCCGTATCCAGATCACCCAGGTCGATCACACCGTTTCCATTTGTATCCAGCACACTCAGGGTGTCGTTACACGCCTCGACCAGCTTCGGATAGAGGACGACCTCCCGCGACTCCCCCTGCTTTTGAGGTTTAGCGAGGATGCGCGCATAGACCTGGTACTCGCCTGCCGGCAGTTGAACCAGTGCCGCGTCGCCGTCGAAACCTCCGCACTTATCATGCACAGTAAGCCCAGTTATACTCGATCGCTTGTTTTGAATGATATCAATTTCCGAGTCGCCGTACTCGGGGACGAAAACCGAGCCGCCATCGGCAGCCGGATCACAATTGTAATCATCCTTCTTGCCATGGATGTTCAGGTTGAAATGTTCACCACTCGGGAATCCGTTGCTCCACATGACCACTTCGACCGGTTTCTCAGCCAGTGCCTGGCTCGACAATACTGCTGTAACAGCAGCTGTTACACCCGCAACCAACATTCTTCGTTTCATACGCCTGACCCTCTGATGAATAACTTTGTCGCCACGAGTGCGAACATAAGCAGCATTCATCGGGGGGTATGTGATTAGACTCACAAAAGTCAGGGCCAGCGAGGAACGCTGGTCAGTTTCAAGATGTACATCACAAATGCCCATCCAGCATCCCGTACGCGCTATCGCTCTTTCTGGCCGGGCAAAAGTTAGCGTAGTTTCCGCAGCGACGGCTGAAATTAGCAGCCGGGCTCGTGTTCGCCAGTAGTGAGACAAGAGTTAAAAAATCAACCCCAGGCCGCAGCCTGCGAAGCCGGCTGTCGATGCCTAAAGAACCTGGTGGAGCTCGAAGCCGTCAAATCAACCCCTTCCCGCTTGAACCGCTGGATGATTCGCCGTTGAATCTCCGGACCAAGCGCCCGCCCCCACTGCTGGCCCACTGCCATGCTTTCCTGCATTAGAACCGGCATGAGCTTTATCGTTTTTTGACCCAGTTCAGTCTTGTAAAATTGCACCAGTCCCTTTATGTCTTCGTGCGTATAATGCTTGTCATAAAGCGGAATCATCAATGTGGAGAAGGCTGCGAGATTCTCTTCAACCACCGTGTTAACTTCATTGCGCAGCACGTCAAAGAGAGAAAAAGCGATCGCAAGGTGGAGCGCGCGGCTGTCATCTGGATACGGGCAGTGACCGGCGACACGGTATCACGCGGGCTTTTTGCTGACGCTGCTATCGTCGAACGCAAATTCCGTACTGCTCGGCAAGGATATTCCGGAATTTTCAGAGTGGCATAACGCTTGACGTTATAGGTTGTCTGGCGTTATAGTCTGACGGTGATCAAAACCTTCAAGGACAGAGAAACCCAAAGGATCTGGGAGGGCTACACTTCGCGCCGCTTGCCCAATGACATCCAGGCTGTCGCACGCCGGAAGCTGAGAATGATCAACAACGCCAGAACGCTCGATGATCTGCGCATCCCTCCGGCCAATCGCCTCGAGCCTTCGAAGAGCAGACGGAAAGGCCAGTACAGCATTCGGATAAACAGCCAATGGCGTATCTGTTTCATCTGGTCCAAAGGCGATGCAGATAACCTGGAGATTGTGGACTACCACTAGGAGTTTAAAATGGCGAAGTTACCGAATATTCATCCCGGCGAAATTCTGCTCGAGGAATTTCTCGAGCCCATGGGCATCAGCCAGAATCGACTCGCACGCGCTATGGGCGTACCACCCCGCCGCATCAATGAAATCGTGCATGGCAAACGTGCCGTGACCGCCGATACTGCGATCAGACTGGCGCTTGCACTAGGGACGTCGGAACAATTCTGGATGGGCCTGCAAGCTGACTTCGACCTGGAAGAGGCCAGAAAATCTGCTGAAAAGGCACTGGGCAAAGTTGAGCGTGTGGCAGCTTGATCGGTAAATACCCTCCCCTGTTCTTGATACCCCCCGCTAACGGTGTGCTAATGTTGTCCGACTCATTTGCCAAAACGCACTGCGCTAACCCGTAAGCCGCGCCGCCTCGTTCAACACGAATTGCGCAAACGCCTGTGCGGCGGGACTCAGGCGCTTGCCCTCGCGCTGCACGAGGTACCACTGCCGCTGCAACGGAAAACCCTGCACGTCCAGCACGCATAACTGACCGGTCGCCAGTTCTGTTTTGACCGTGTGAAGTGACACCACGCCCAGACCCAGACCCGCTTCCACCGCCTGCTTGATGGCCTCGTTCTTGTTCATTTCCATGGCTGCCGTGAGGCTCAGATCATGTTCCGCGAGAAACTTCTCCACCGCACTACGCGTGCCGGAGCCCTGCTCGCGTCCGACCAGCGGTTCTTCGACAAAACGCGCGAGCGGAATTTTCTGCGCCACCGCCAGCGGATGACCGGGGGCCGCAATCACCACCAGGGGATTGTCCATGAACGGTTGCGCCGTCAGGTCGTGTCCTTGCGGTGGCTGCCCCATCAACGCCAGATCGATGCTGTTCCCGGTCAAGTGTTGTAACAGCGTTTCGCGATTGACCACATTCAGGCTGATACGCACGTCCGGGTGCACCTGGCGGAACAACGCCATCAGCCGTGCCGCAAAATAACTTGCGGTGCTGGCCACCGACACCGTGAGCGTTCCGCCCTTCAACCCCTGCAGGTCTGCCAGCGCGTGTTCCAGGTTGGCCAGTTCGCGTCCGATGGCACGGCCGGTTCGAAGCGTCTCCCGCCCGGCCTCGGTAAGCTGGATATGTTTGCCCATATGCTCGAACAGGGGCAGACCCAGGGATCCCTCCAATTGTTTGACCTGCATCGAAACAGCCGGCTGGGAGAGATGCAACTCGTTGCTGGCACGGGAAAAGCTTCCGCAGCGGGCCACGGCTTCGAGAATCTCGAGCTGGCGTAGCGTGAGCCTAGGCATAAGTAGAACTTTGATATTGTCTCATATTTTCTGAATATACCTTATAGCCCTTATCAATTATAGTGCTATTGAATTTTCACGATTTGTTTTCAGTCATTCATTCGGAGGACTTCATGGCTCACGATCAATCCAGCCGCTACGCCAACCTTGATCTTACCGAAGAGGATCTGATTGCCGGCGGCAAACACATCCTGGTTGCCTACAGGATGAAACCCAAGGCAGGTTACGAGTATCTCGCCACTGCCGCCCACTTTGCTGCGGAATCATCCACCGGCACCAACGTCGAGGTCAGCACCACCGACGATTTCACCAGGGGCGTGGATGCGCTGGTGTACCACATCGATGCAGCCAGCGAAGACATGCGCATCGCCTACCCGCTGGAGCTGTTCGACCGCAACGTCACCGACGGCCGCTTCATGCTGGTGTCCTTCCTGACCCTGACCATCGGCAACAACCAGGGCATGGGTGACGTGGATTACGCGAAGATGATCGACTTCTACATGCCCGAGCGCGTGATCCAGATGTTCGACG
>JAVVEV010000060.1:0-769 GCA_032251035.1 Thiogranum sp.
GTACACTGAGCCGTCGAACACGAGGCCATAGTCTGAATCGCATCATTGCCGATGTTAAGAAAACCCTGCTTGGTTGGAAAGCGTACTTCGATATTAGCGAAGTGCTGAGTCATCTGCGTGATGTGGACAAATGGATTCGACGGAAATTGCGCTGTTACCTGTGGAAGCAGTGGGGTAGGAGCGGTTATCGTAAGCTCAGACGGCTAGGAGTGGACAGGCAACTGGCATGGAACACCGCCAAGTCAGCCCATGGTCCGTGGCGTTTGAGCGCGAGCCCTGCACTTTACCGCGCATTGCCGAACCGGTACTTTAGAGACTTGGGTTTGCCAGAGTTGGCGGCACGATGAATGAGTTTAACTTGAAACGCCGTGGTACGTGCTCCGTATGCCCGGTGTTGTGGGAGGAGAGGCGCCGTGAGGCGTCTCCCTATCCCGATTATACGTGACGCGAGAGTTAGTAATGGTATCGGAGTTGAGCTATAAACATAGAGTCATCGCTTACCTTGTAGACGAAGCGATGCTCATCATTGATACGCCGCGACCAGTAGCCAGACAGACTATGCTTTAATGGTTCTGGTTTTCCGATACCTTCGCATGGAGAACGTCGCACATCTTTTATCAATAGGTTGATGCGCTTTAGAATATTTTTGTCGGTTGTTTGCCAGTAAAGGTAGTCGTTCCAGGCGTGCTCCGAGAATATGAGTTTCACTCGCCCAAGTCCTTTTCGACCCCTTTGCCATTTTCGAGCTGGGAAATGGATTCAAAGAGGC
>JAVVEV010000061.1:0-713 GCA_032251035.1 Thiogranum sp.
ATGTTGAAATGAACAGACGTGCTTTTATAAAAAATACAGCCGTATTCGTTGGCGGAGCGTCGGTCTCTCTGGCAGCGCTGGAGATTCTCTCGCCACGACGACTGGCCGCCCTGTCCGCCGATTCAACAATGACCGCCGAACATATCAAAGTTTACTCCGTGGAAAAAGGGGCCTATGTCATAACTGAGAAAGTGATTAAAAGCGCCGCTGAATGGAGAGAGCTTTTGAGTCCGGAAGAGTACCATGTGCTCAGGGAGAAAGGCACCGAGCGCGCATACACCGGCAAATACGACAAACATTACGAGCATGGAACGTATCGCTGTGCCGGCTGCGGTCTCGATCTGTATTCATCAAAAGACAAATTCGATTCCGGAACCGGCTGGCCAAGCTTCACCGCCCCGGTTGCTGACGAGAATATTGCCACCGCAGACGACAGCAGTTTTTTCGTGACCCGCACCGAGTTGTTGTGCGCCCGCTGTGATGGTCACCTCGGACATGTCTTCAATGACGGTCCCGCACCAACCGGTAAGCGGCACTGCATCAATTCGGTCTCTCTGCAATTTGTCGCCAGCATGTAAAGGAGGATACGATGAAATTGTTATTAATCAGTATTGCCGTCAGCATGGTCGCCTTAACCGGCATGGCCGTTGCTGGCACGATGGATCAAAAAGAAGAAATGATGGATATGGAGGAATCCATGACTGCCAAAGCGC
>JAVVEV010000062.1:0-686 GCA_032251035.1 Thiogranum sp.
GCGTTGCGCACCGCATTTTCATAGCTGGACGACTCCAGAAAGGCGATGATCGCCTGGGGGACCGACCCCTGACATGAGACGTCGAAGCGGTACACCTTGCGGATATCGTCCAGCCGTCCGCTCAAGTCATACCCGAACGTCCGTTCGATGTGGGCTTTGATTTCGGGTTTTCCCCAACCTGTTCGGGCCAGGAAGACGGCGACCGCCGTCGCCTGGGCACCGCGTATCCCTTCAGGATGATTGTGGGTGACTTCCGCGCTTCGCCTGGCCTCCCTCAATGCCTCATCGAGCGATTCACTGGCGAGACCGATCGGGCTCACCCGCATGGCCGAGCCGTTGCCCCAGCTGTTGTAGGGGCGGCACTTGCGAAACGCCGCCCACTTTATGAAACTGCCACCATAGCCGGCGCGGGGGTAGGCATAAAAGTAATCATGAAACAGCTCAATGTAGTTACCGCCGTGAAGAATTTTATCGGCAACGGCCACGGTCAGGACGGTGTCATCGGTAAAACGGCAGTCCTCGGCAAAGAGCGGGAAATCCTTGGTCTTGGTGCCAGCCCCTTCGTGGACCGAGCCGATAATGTCGCCCGCAATCGCGCCGATCAAGAGGTGCTCCCGAAACTCAGTTGCGTTAACGTTTTCTCCATGGCTCCTTCTTTTTGCCCGGGACTTTTCCCCTCCGGCAAA
>JAVVEV010000063.1:0-672 GCA_032251035.1 Thiogranum sp.
GACCGGTACGCCCAACTCCGGTTCATCCCCGCGTGCGCGGGGAACACACATACCAATGACACTGATTGATTTTTCCGTCCGGTTCATCCCCGCGTGCGCGGGGAACACTTGCGCTCATGCAGCCCCCCGGTGGTAATTGCCGGTTCATCCCCGCGTGCGCGGGGAACACCACTAGGTAATTTCGGAATGTCGGATGGTGTACGGTTCATCCCCGCGTGCGCGGGGAACACGTGTAATCGCCGGATTTCGCCAGCGGTTCGACCGGTTCATCCCCGCGTGCGCGGGGAACACGGTCATCATATCCACATGCGAGTGGTAGTTAACGGTTCATCCCCGCGTGCGCGGGGAACACGCGTACCGGACTCACGAATCAACCTGTGCGGGCGGTTCATCCCCGCGTGCGCGGGGAACACGCCACGTTGGCCTGTGCAGGACGCGCCCAAAACGGTTCATCCCCGCGTGCGCGGGGAACACCGCGTTCGTGTTTTGATTAAAATTGGTGGTAACGGTTCATCCCCGCGTGCGCGGGGAACACAGGTCCGTGTCCGTACTGCCGGCGCACTGTGCCGGTTCATCCCCGCGTGCGCGGGGAACACTCACACCAGCTGCATTCAAACCATCCCGGGGACGGTTCATCCCCGCGTGCGCGGGGAACACAGTGACGACAAATTA
>JAVVEV010000064.1:0-662 GCA_032251035.1 Thiogranum sp.
GTTGCTGATGATTGTTGCCGGACTGGTGCGGGTACTGCGTGGACCGACCGAAGCTGACCGCATGCTTGCGATGCAGCTGTTCGGCACCACCGGGGTGGCGATTCTGCTGCTACTGGGAGAGGCCTTTGCAGCTCCTGCCCTGTGGGATGCCGCTCTGGTCTTTGCGTTGCTGGCGGCGGTGGCGGCGGTGGCTTTCGTGCGTCGTGTCGAAACACACGAGTACGCTCAGAGGGAGGATAACCATGGAGATTAGGGAACTGCTCGGTGGCCTTCTCATGCTGACGGCGATGCCGTTTTTTCTCGCCGGCACCCTCGGTCTGCTGCGCTTTCCAGATGTCTTCTGTCGTCTGCATGCCCTGACCAAAGCGGATAACCTGGGTCTGGGTTTGATCGTTCTCGGCCTCATGGTTCAGGCGAATTCCTGGCAGGCGGCGGCGCGCCTGCTGCTTATCTGGCTGCTGGTGCTGCTGGCCGGAGCCACCGTCGCCCATCTGATCGCGCGCCGGGCCTTGCGCTCTGGGCAAGATCCCTGGAGGCTTTCGTGACCCTGCTCTCCTCACTGTTTGATCTGTTGCTGCTCGCGACCTTGCTGTGGCTGGCCTGGCGGTTGCTGGCCAGTGCCGATCTGTTCAAGGCAGTGGTCCTGTTTATCGCCTTTGGCC
>JAVVEV010000065.1:0-601 GCA_032251035.1 Thiogranum sp.
GTTCCGGATCGATCACCAGCATGACGGAGTGGGAATCCTCGAACAGGCTGCGGTAGCGGGCCTCGCTCTCGGCCAGCGCCGCCGCCGTGCGCCGCCGCTCCGTGATGTCTTCCACCGCCGCCAGGATCCCGATGGGCTGTCCGTCGGCTCCACGCAGGGCGGACGCGGAGAGTGCGATGGGAATCTCCGTCCCGTCCTTCCGCAGCCGCTCGAGCTCGATGCCGGTCAGGACCTCGCCCGACAGGACCCGGTCGCGGAGCACCGCAAAGTCGCCCCGGCTGCCCGGGGGAACCAGCGGCAACGGACGGCCGAGTACCTCGTCCTCGGTCCAGCCGAAGACCCGCGTCGCGGACTCGTTCCACGATAGCACGCGGCCCTCGGTATCCACCGAATAGAGAGCCACCGGAGAGCACGCGACGATCGCTCGCTCGAACTCTTCGGCCCGGCGCCGCTCCGCCTCGGCACGCCGCGACTCCGTGACATCCCGCAGCAGGACGAGGAGCCGCGCACCGCCGTCGCCCGCCACCCGCCGCGCCGTCACCTCGACGTCCAGGAGCCGCCCGTCGGCGGTGAGATGGCGGGTCTCGAAGCGCACCTCCCC
>JAVVEV010000066.1:0-553 GCA_032251035.1 Thiogranum sp.
CAGGAATACACCGGCCTTGGCCCGGTGGTAGTCGTTGAGGTCGAATTCCACATAGGCCTGTTCCAGTTCCACCTCGCCGGGGCTGTCCTCGCCCCCTTCCGACAGGGCGTGTTCCAGCTCCAGTTCGGTGAAAAGGCGGATGTTGTCGCTGAACTGGTGGTTGACGAACAGGACGAAACGGTGGAAATCCAGTTCGTCCTTGTCATTGGCACCGCCGCTGCCGTTGAGGTTGTTGTAGTGCAGTTCGCCATAGCCGCCGATCTGGGTGTTCTTCGCCCAGGCCGCACCGCCGCTGCCGCTGCCGGATTCCACTGCCTCGACCGCGGCCTCGGCCTTCATGTCGGTGTCCTGGACCTTGGCCTTGAGTTCCTCGATTTCCTGTTGCTGCGCCTCGTCGACACCGATCTTGGACTTGAGCTCCTCGATCTGTTGCTGCTGCTGCTGGATGATGCGCCACATCTGCTCGGCACTGGGCATGTCCTGAGCCAGCACTGTATGAGGCATGCTGATCGTGGCCCCAATGGAAAGGGCCAGAAGGGATCGTTTCATGGTG
>JAVVEV010000067.1:0-548 GCA_032251035.1 Thiogranum sp.
CCTGTGCTACAACCTGCCGGTCGTGAGCGCGCTGTTGACCGACCCCGGGGCACGGGCACTGTATCTGTTTCCCACCAAGGCCCTGGCCCAGGATCAGCTGGCCGAGTTGCAAGCACTCTCCGCGGCTCTGCCCCGCCCGGTGGCCGCCCACACCTACGACGGCGATACGCCCCAGGACATCCGCGCCCGGGTGCGCGACCAGGCCCAGGCGGTGCTAACGAACCCGGACATGCTGCACCAGGGGATCTTGCCCCACCACCCGCGCTGGGCGGGGTTCTTCGCCAACCTGCGCTACGTGGTGATCGATGAGATGCACGTGTATCGGGGCATCTTCGGCAGTCACGTGGCCAACGTGTTGCGCCGGCTCAAGCGGGTGGCCCGGTTCCACGGCGCCGACCCGGTGTTCTGCCTGTCGTCGGCAACCATCGCCAACCCCCTGGAACTGGCGCGCCGCCTCACCGGGGAAGACGAGATCGAGGCGGTCACCGAGTCCGGCGCCCCCCGGGGGCGCAAGCATTTCGTGTTGATGAACCCTCCGGTGCTGGACC
>JAVVEV010000068.1:0-539 GCA_032251035.1 Thiogranum sp.
CGCAACACCGCGTCGAGCAAGTCCCCGGTCTCGGCGCAACTGGCGACCAGCGGGTGGTAGATGCGGCGACCGTAATACTTGTTCCACTCGCTGCCGGCCTGATGGCCATGGACTTCCACCGGCAGGCTGTCGACATCCAACGTCAATGTCTTGCGCTTGCGGCCCTTGTTGGTCATGCGGATGCGCCGGATCGCGGTTTCGGTAATCGCCTCGCGCAGCACCGTGCGGTTGTGGTCGGTGCTCAGGTTGTCGACCAGCCGCGACAGCGTCGGCTGCGAGGCCAGTACCTGCCCCTCGGCCAGCGGCGTTTGCCCGCGGCACGACGATCGCGCCACGCGCAGCGCGGGATCCTGACGCAAGCGATCGGCATCATCCTGATCGCGCCAGCCCTGGCCCAGCAGCAACAGGTGCGTGCGGATCAAATCGGCCAGCGGATAGGTGATCCGGCTGGCATCCCGACGGTCCTCCAGGCGCTCGCCCAGCCAGTCGATGATCCCAAGCCGGTCCATGAGTTCGCGCTGGATCAGCGCACCGGCTTC
>JAVVEV010000069.1:0-523 GCA_032251035.1 Thiogranum sp.
GTCGGAGCTGGAGCCTCGGCTGTTCTCCTTTAATAACCCTGCCGGGGCCTGCCCCGAATGTGACGGTCTCGGCCACAATCAGTTCTTTGATGCCGAGCGCGTAGTCACCAATCCTGATTTAAGTCTGGCTGGAGGCGCGATTAGAGGCTGGGATCGACGCAACGCCTATTATTTCAGCATTATTGAGGGGCTGTCTTGCCATTATGGTTTCGACATTGAAATGCCCTTCAAGGCGCTGGGCAAGAAGTTTAAAAAAATTCTGCTCTACGGCAGCGGTAAGGAAAAAATCGAGTTTCACTATCCCGGTCACCGTGGCCGTCGCGGCAAGAAACGGGTGCACAGTTTTGAAGGGGTGCTGCACAATATGGAGCGCCGCTATCGCGAAACCGATTCCAATCTGGTGCGTGAGGAGCTGGCGAAGTACCTGTCAAGACAACCCTGCCCTGCCTGTCACGGAAGCCGTTTGAATGTCGCGGCCCGACATGTTTTTATTCAGGATCATACTCTGGCTCAGGTTTCCGCC
>JAVVEV010000006.1:0-134743 GCA_032251035.1 Thiogranum sp.
GCCGCGCACCTGCAAGGCCATGAATCTCGACAGGGTTCGTTCAACGCTTGCATCGAGCTGGCCTGCGAACTGATCAAACACCTGGGCATCGACCGCTGTCTGCCAACCGGCGCAGGTCACGAAGCGCGGCGTCGAGGCCAGCAACACCAGGGCTCGAAAGCGTTCCGGTGCGGCGCCAGCGGCGGCCAATGCCACCAGTCCGCCCAACGACCAGCCAATCCAGGCCGCCCGCGCCGGGGCGACTTCGAGCACCGCTTCCGCCCATTGCGCAAGCTCGCCAGGCTCCGCCTCCCGACTGTGACCGTGCCCCGGCAGGTCCACCACCGTGACCCGGAAGTGCTCGCCCAGCAGCCGCGTCCAGTCGGAGAACACCGCGCCATGCATGGCCCAGCCGTGCAGAAGCATCAGCTCAGGCCCCTCGCCATAGTGCTCAACGTGCAACATCGCGTGAAACTCCCCAGAGGTCCTGAAGCGCATCCAGCAGGCGATCAACCTGTTCGACACTGTGCTGTGCCGAGAAAGTGATGCGCAGGCGTGCGGTGCCAACCGGTACCGTCGGCGGCCGAATGGCAGTCACCAGAATGCCGCGCTCGCTCAGCGCCTTGCTGAGTCGCAGCGCCTCGCCGGAATCGCCGACCAGCAGTGGCTGGATCGGTGTAGTGGAGGGCAGCAAGGGTAAAGCGAGCTGCCCCGCACCAATGCGGAAGCGCTCGATCAGATTATCCAGATGATCGCGCAGGGGTTGCGCCTCGCGCACCAGTTGCAGCGCCCTGCGGGTAGCCCAGGCGACCGCGGGAGGTGGGGCGGTGGTATAGATGAATGTGCGCGCCTGCTGAATCAGCGTTTCCACCAACTGTTCAGACCCCGCTACGAAAGCCCCGAACGTGCCGCAGGCTTTGCCGAGCGTTGCCATCAGTATCAGCTCATTCGAAGACGCTGCAATCTGCTCCGCGCAACAACCGCGCCCATCGCGTCCGAGCACGCCGAAGCCATGCGCATCATCAATCAGCAGCCAGCTGTCAGCGTGCTCCGCGATGCGCGCCAGCTCCGCGACCGGCGCGCAATCTCCATCCATGCTGAACACACCATCGCTGGCAATCAATCGCTGACCGCGCGTCTGGACTGCCAGCTTACTGGTCAACCGCGGCAGATCGAGGTGTGGGTATCTGACCAGCCTGGCGTTGCTGATCTGTGCCGCATCGATGAGCGATGCATGGTTCAACCGATCCTCATAGACAACATCGCCGCGGCCGGTCAGCGCCGACATGACTCCCAGATTCGCCATATAGCCAGTGGAGAACAGCAGTGCGCGCGGTCTGCCGACAAATTCCGCCAGATCTTCTTCCAGTGCCTGATGAGCATAGCTGTGGCCGGTAACCAGATGCGCGGCTCCGCTGCCGACACCGAAACGGTCCGCGCCCTGTTTGAACGCTTCGATCAGTTGCGGGTGATTTGCGAGACCCAGATAATCATTACTGCAGAACGAAAGATAATCGCGCCCCTCGACGCGGACCAGCACACCTTGCGGTGTCTCCAGCGTCTGCCGGCTGCGGTACAGCTGCAGGCGCTTCCGCTCGGTTAATTGCGTTGCGAGGTTTTGCATGAAAAATTCTCACGGACGCATCTGTGTGCTTAAGCCGGATGCAGGCCCAGTCGCTCAAACAGACGCTGGTCTTCGGTGGCCTCGGGATTCGCAGTGGTGAGCAGTTTTTCGCCATAGAAAATCGAATTGGCTCCGGCGTGAAAACACAGCGCCTGCATCTCATCGCTCATTTGTTCGCGCCCGGCAGACAACCGCACATGTGAAGCCGGCATCAGTATCCGCGCGACGGCGATGGTGCGGACAAACTCGAACGAATCCAGCGCCTTCTGATCAGACAGGGGCGTTCCTTCCACCCGCACCAGCATATTTACGGGCACGCTCTCCGGATGCGGCGACTGCTGCGCCAGTTGCTTCAGCAGCGACACACGATCATGACGCGCCTCACCCATGCCCACGATACCGCCGCAGCAGACGTTCATACCGGCAGCGCGAACATTCCTCAGGGTCTGCAGGCGATCTTCATAGGTGCGTGTCGTGATCACTTCGCCATAAAACTCCGGCGAGGTGTCAAGATTGTGATTGTAGTAGTCCAGACCGGCAGCCTTCAGACGCTCGGCCTGCTGTTCATCGAGCATGCCCAGCGTCATGCAGGTTTCCAGACCCTCGGCCTGAACCCGCTGCACGATTTCCAGCACCCGCTCGAAATTGCGGCCGCGCGGATTGCGCCAGGCGGCTCCCATGCAGAAACGGCTGGCGCCGGTCTGTTTGGCGGCCCGGGCGGCGGTGACTACCGCTTCCACGTCCATCAGGCTTTCCGGCTCCACCGGTGTTTCGTAGTGCACGCTCTGTGGGCAGTAGTTACAGTCTTCCGGACAGCCGCCGGTTTTGATGCTCAGCAGCGTGCTGATCTGCACAGCATTCGGATCAAAATGTGCGCGATGCACCTGCTGGGCACGATACAACAGATCATTGAAGGGCAACTCGAATAAAGCTGCGATTTCGTCATGCTGCCAGTCGAAACGCAGTCCTTCCGCTGACTGCTGCGTGGATTCAAGTGTGGCGGTCTGTGTCATGAATTTCTACCGGTAACTCCATATCGATCCAGTCATCGCGCCGAATCCGGATCAGATCGACGATCGACCAGGGGATCAGTACCAGGGCTGCAAGCGCCCAGGCAACAAGGTAATACTGCCAGCCGCCACCCGGAATGAAAGCAGCGGCGGCGACAAAAAACCCGGTGACGCCATAAAAACGGTACGCCGCATGCTGGGTGTAATACCCGACCTTTTCGTTGGGATGGTGCCGGTTCATCGCGTAGACCAGCATCGACAGGCCCAACCACAGCATGCCCAGCGGGATCGGAACCATAATGGCGACAATATTACCGATGTTGAACACTGCCGCCGCGGTACGTGCTTTATTGCCCGGCAGCAGCCGAACCGTGCCATGCAACGAACTGGAAGTTTCAGATTCGGTCATGCCTGTCATCAGATACACTGGTGCGGATAATGGGGCCGCACTATGCAGCCGGAAACAATCTATTGTCAACCATGGAGGGTGGCATATGGTTTACAAGTGGGTACAACGCGCACAATCATGGCTGTTCCCGCCAATCTGTCAATTATGTTGTGCGGCCGGCCAGCCGGGGCTGGACATCTGCCGACCTTGCGCACGCGAGCTTCCCTGGCTGATACATACATGCCACGGCTGCGCCCGGCCGCTGCCATCCGACGCGCCGGTGAGCCGCTGCCCGGATTGCCTGAGACATCCGCCGGCACTCGACCACTGCGAAGCATTGTTTGGCTATCGGGAGCCTGTTATCGCCTGGGTGCAAAACCTGAAATTTCACCAGGATCTGGCGGCCGCGCACCTGCTCGGAAAGCTGCTGGCAGATCGCCTGCCGAACGCGCCACCGGACTGCCTGGTAATTCCGGTGCCGCTGCATCGCCAGCGCCTGGCTGAACGGGGCTATAACCAGGCGCTGGAGATAGCGCGCCCGTTGCAACAACGCGGCTACCTGCTGAAACCCAGGTACTGCCGACGGCACAAACCGACGCATGCGCAGTCGGATCTGCCGGCATCGCGACGGCGCGCGAACCTGCGCGATGCTTTTTCAGCAGCTCCCGAAGTCCGCGGGCAGAGCGTCATGCTCATCGATGACGTGCTGACGACCGGCGCCACACTCAACGAGTTGGCGGCGACACTGAAGCGCGCCGGGGCAGTGCGGGTCGAGGCGCGGGTGATCGCACGAACCCTGCGTAATTATTCCGCCAGATAATGCAGAACGATGCCAATGAAAACTGCAGCACCAAACCAGTTGTTGTTCAGAAAGGCCTGAAAACACTGGCGAGGATCGCGATCACGAATGAGGTACTGCTGGTATAGCAGTGATCCGCTGCCCAGCAGCAGCCCAAAGTAATAATAGCCGCCCAGACCGGCGGTCTGCCCCGTCAGCAGCAACGCCCCGATCAGCAGAATCTGTATCATCGCCACAATGCTGCGATCGGCATCACCAAATAATATGGCCGTCGATTTCACGCCTATCTTCAGGTCGTCTTCGCGATCTACCATCCCATAGAGAGTGTCATAGGCGGTCACCCACAGAACTGTCGCGACAAACAACAGCCAGGCGATTTTTGGCACCCCCCCGGTTTGCGCTGCGAAGGCCATCGGCACTGCCCATGCGAACGCGGCGCCCAGATACACCTGGGGGAAATGGGTATAGCGCTTCATGAAAGGATATGTCGCCGCCAGAACGACGCCCACCAGAGACAGATAAACAGTGAGCCTGTTCATCAGCAACACCAGCCCGAAGGCGGTCAGACTCAGGATCGCAAACAGGAACAATGCTTCTCGCGGCTTCACCCGCCCCGCCGCTACCGGCCGGTCACTGGTGCGTTTAACATGCGGGTCGACATCCCGGTCAGCATAATCATTGATGACACACCCCGCCGAGCGCATGAGTGCCACACCCGCTACAAATACCAGCAGGACCAGAAGATCCGGGCTGCCTTCACCGGCGATCCACAGGGCCCATAGTGTCGGCCACAACAGCAGGTAAATCCCGATCGGCCGGTTGAGCCGCATCAGCAATGCATATTGAGCGAGTCGTTCTTTCATAAGCAGCGTGTCATCGTACAAGTACGATGCGGTATCTACAATCGCGCTGACACCCGGTTCGGGGCGATCAGAAAAACCTCCGTGACCAGCAGCGGTTTGCCCCCGACCCTGAAAATTGAACGTCGACCCCAGATTTCTTCGGGCTGGCGGGTCAGATCCGCCACCGCGCGCGCATACATCGCGCGCTTTCTATTGAGTGGCGCCAGCTCGACAACTCCTCGAGACATGGAGGGATCAGCAAACAGAAAGGCGCCCAGCGGACGGTTTCCGAGGTGAGCGAGGCGACGCTGCGATCCGCTGAGCGTCGTTACCGGCACCACGGTGCGGGCGAACACCCAGGGACGCCCGTCGCAAAGCAACTGTACTTCACGAACCCAGGCGGCACGCGCCACTGGAATCCCCAGCGCACGCGCTTCGTCGAGTCGAGGGCGCTGCCATCCCTGGTGCAGTACCCGCACCTCGAAACACCCGGCGCAAGCCTGCTTCACACGGTCGGTCAGAGATCCGGCGTCGAGCAGCCAGGGCCGCAGATCCGGTGGAATACGGCTGCGCAGCCAACGCGGGTAAGGAGCCCACGCGGGCATGCTGGCAGGGCGATCGGGAGCAGGCAGCAACTTGAGCGATTCCGGGATCAGCAAAAAGCCGATTATGGCACAGCCGGCAGATCGGTTCTTTTTTGACGGAGTTCGCAGAACCGGTGGGGCCGAGTGTGAAGCAGCTCGCGGAATCGTTATGCCCCGGCAGTACACTGCTATGCAAATCATTCCGCCAGGAGATTTGCGATGGCTCAATACTCAATAATAAACGAGCAGCTTTCCAACCACTTGCAACGCGTAGTCCTGAGACTGCGGCGCACCCTCGAACGCTCCGCAGCCTTGCGCACTGCTTTGATGATTGCGCTGAACGCGGGCGGCTGCCTGATGCTGCTGTCACCATTGTTGATTGCAGCAGGGTTCATGAGTGCTGCGGTCCTGATTGCGAATAATATCCAGGGTCCACTGGACTGGTTCCTGCTAGGGGTGTGCGCGGTATTAAGTTGTGTAACAGGGTGGATATGCTATCAGCTTTCTACACTGCATCCGGTTGACGCCGACGGAGTGACGCTCAATGCAGCTCAGGAGCCCCGGTTGTTTCCGATACTTCAGCGCCGCCTGAAGCGCTTCAGGCTGCAGCCTCTGATTGGCGTGAAACTTGGCACCGATACTGGCTTGACGGTAGTGGCGACCCCGCGCTGGCCGGTTCCACTGCTGCATTCCTACACGCTGAGTGTCGGTGCACCTCTGCTGTTTTTCATTTCCGAGCCACAGTTTCGGCTGGCGCTGGCCGGAGCAGTGGCAGCCAGTGCGCAGACGCGTCGCAGCCTCTCCGGCTGGGCAGCACAGGCAGTCCGCGACTGGCCCGTCATTGTCCAGAGTCTGGAACAGAAGCCCGTGCTCGTATCGCGGTTACTGCTGCCCGTTGCCCGCTGGATAGCGGCGGCCAACCAGACACTCGGCTACACCGTTGAGACGGGAGTTTTACAGGCGCAAACCCGTTGGATTCTCGACCATACAGACGAGCAGACGGCGCGTGAGCTGCTGAGCTGTCAGGTGCTGGCGTCTTCTTTCGTTAACTGGCACTACTGGCCGATGATGTTCAGGGGCGCAGACCACTGCCCACAGCCAATAGCGCGTCCGTTCAGCCACTTCGACCTGCTGCTCAAGGGAAGCTTTACAGAAGATGCGGCGCGTCGCTGGCTGCTCAAAGCGCAGGCGGGCTCCGGCAACACTCAGCGCATCCTGCAGGATCTGCTTGCCGAACTGAAGCTCGATTTCCTGCAGTGCCCGGCACTACCGGAGCGCAGCGCCTTCGAATGCATCATCAGGACAAAAGGCGTGCTCAAAGCCCTGGATCAGCACTGGCAGCAGTGCATCGCACCCAGATGGAATCAGCGGCATGCTGAATTCCAGGCCGAGAAAAACCGCTTTGAGCAGTTGAACAGGCGCTCACAGGAACAGGATCTGCGCGGCAGTTCGGCAATCAATTTCGTGCGTCTGGCGCGACGATTTCTGGACAAGCAACAGAACATCAGCGTGTTCCGGAAAATGTATCGCGCCAATCCGGATGATGCGGCGGTGTGCTTTACCTGCGGAGAGGCCATGCTCGCAGCCGGACACACACTGGAAGGATGTGATGCCATGCAGCGCGCCGGGGAACTCGATGCAAGACTGGCGAACCATGCACAGGCTTTGATCAACCAGTACAAGCACAGCTGGCTGGGCGCCGAATCGCGGCCGGGCCTGGCGCGCAGCGCCTGATCCGGCGGCAGCCGCTAAACTCCCCCGTAGCGGGCCATACGGCCAAGCCAGCGCCGAATCACCGGCTGTACACTTTCGGCGCAATGACGCGAAAGATAATCGGCTGCCTGCTCCACCTTGTCCAACAGGTCCTGATCCCTCAACAGATCGGCAATCCGGAACTGGACCATTCCGGTCTGGCGAGTGCCCAGCACCTCGCCAGGCCCACGCAGCTCAAGGTCACGGCGCGCAATCTCAAAGCCGTCACTGGTTTCGCGCAGCACTGCCAGTCGCTGACGCGCCAGCGCCGACAGAGGGGCCCGGTACATCAGCACGCAGCTGCTTTGCGCAGCCCCCCGCCCCACTCTGCCACGCAACTGATGCAATTGTGCGAGGCCGAGGCGCTCGGCATTTTCGACGATCATCAGCGAAGCATTGGGCACGTCCACGCCCACTTCGATAACTGTGGTTGCCACCAGCAAATCCACTTCACCACGCTTGAACGCGTCCATACACTGCTGCTTGTCTGAATCTTTCATGCGGCCGTGCACGAGTCCGACCCTGAGTTCATCGAGTGCTTCGCGCAATAGCACAGCAGTATCTTCTGCTGCCTGACATTGCAGCGTTTCTGATTCCTCGATCAGGGTGCAGACCCAATAGGCCTGAAGTCCTTTCCGGCAGGCTTCACGCACTCGCTGAATCACTTCGACGCGCCGGCCGTCGGGCAAGGCAACTGTATGAACGGGCACCCGCCCCGGAGGCATTTCGTCGATCACCGATGAATCCAGATCTGCATACACAGACATCGCCAGAGTGCGGGGTATTGGCGTTGCAGTCATGATCAACTGGTGAGGCAGCAGCTGTTTTTCGCGCCCTTTGTCCCGAAGCGCCAGGCGCTGGTGAACCCCGAAACGGTGCTGCTCATCGATAATGATCAGTCCCAGCTGCCGAAACACGACGTCGTCCTGGAACAGCGCGTGCGTGCCGATCACGACCTGCGCCTCGCCGGATTGCAACGCCGCCAGCACTGTGGCTCGCGGTTTGCCTTTCACTTTCCCCGACAACCAGACCACCTGAATATCCAGGCACCCGAACCAGGTGGCAAAATTGCGAAAATGCTGTTCCGCCAGCAGCTCGGTGGGAGCCATGATCGCAACCTGGCAGCCACTTGCGACAGCCTGAATGGCAGCGGCCGCCGCGACTACGGTTTTGCCCGAGCCGACATCGCCCTGCACAAGGCGCATCATCGGGTGCGAACGAACAAGATCATGCTGCAGCTCGCCAAGGACCCGCTGCTGAGCGGCCGTCAGGGCAAAAGGCAGCGCCGCAAGAAATTGTTCCAGCAGTGCCTGCTGGCCGAGCAGCGGTATGGCGCTGTGGCGCTCGGCACGCTGGCGCATAGCCTTGAGGCTGAGATGATGCGCAAGCATTTCTTCGAACGCCAGTCGCTGCTGCGCCGGGTGGGTGCCCGCCTCCAGAGCGGCAAGATCAGCATTCGGCGGCGGTCGGTGCACATACTGCAAGGCGGAATGCAGATCACTCAGCTGCAGATCATCGAGAAGCGTGTCGGGCAACCATTCAGGCAAGCGACTGGTTTCCAGCAGTGCCAGAGCCTGATCGCTGAGTTTACGCAAGGCAAGCTGGTGCACACCTTCCGTGGTGGGATAAATGGCAGTCAACTGCTCATCGACAGGACGGCTTTCGCTGTCTTCCAGTCGCTGGTATTCCGGATGCACCATCTCCAGCATCACCGGCCCGCGCCGGACTTCACCGAATATCCGCACCCGCGCGCCGCGCTCGAAGCCCTGTTGCTGGAGTTTATTAAAATGGAAAAACCTCAGCAGCAGCGATCCGCTGCCGTCGCTGACTCGCACCAGCAGGCTGCGGCGTCGGCCGAACTTGATTTCAGCGAGATCTACAATCGCATCGATGACCGCCCGGTCTCCGGGGCGCAATCCGCCTATCGGCATGACGCGTGTGCGATCCTCGTAACGCCGCGGCAAATGAAACAGAACGTCCTGCACGCTTTCGATCCCGAAAGCGGCCAGGCGGGCGGTCGCCCTGGGACCGACACCGCGCAACGCGGATACCGGCAGTGCATCCAGGGTGGGTGGCGATTGTTCCTGCAAATGACTTAGTCGGACAACACCAGGATTGCATCCATTTCCACTTGTGCCGCTTTCGGCAGCGCCGCTACACCGACCGCTGCGCGCGCCGGGTACGGCTCCTGAAAATAGTCAGCCATTACCTGGTTGACCAGTGGGAAATGATGCAGGTCAGTGAGAAAGATGTTCAGCTTGCAGATGTGCGCCAGACTGCCTCCGGCAGCCTCTGCGACCGCGGCGAGGTTATCGAAGACCCGGCGAATCTGCATTTCCATATTGCCTTCCACCAGATCCATAGTCTCGGGCACCAGCGGAATCTGGCCCGACAGGTAAACCGTATCGCCTACCTGCACCGCCTGTGAATAGGTGCCTATGGCTTTCGGTGCGAGATCCGTGTGTATAACCTTGCGTTGCATAGTAGCTCCTTCAGCTTCTGCTTCTGCTGATCCGCATCACGGCCGGCACCTTGCGAACGCAACGCATGACCCGCGCCAGGTGCTGGCGATCGCGAACCGTGATGGTGAACTTCAGCGCCGTGTCCAGACCGTCCCGCTCTTCGATGGCCACATTTTCAATGTTCGAACCGGCCTCTGAAATCTCCGCCGCAATGGTCGCCAGCACGCCCTTCTGATTGGTGACGTCGACACGGATTTCAGCGGGAAACTCTCCCTCAGTAAGAGGTTGCCACTCGACGTCGATCCATTTATCCGGACGGCTGCGATAATCGGCGAGATTTTTACAGGTTTCGGTGTGTATAACCAGACCGCGACCGGCGCTGACAAAGCCGATAATGTTGTCGCCGGGAATCGGCCGGCAACAACGTGCGAAGTGCACCACCATGCCTTCCGTACCGCGAATCGCAAGCGGCTTGCTGTGGGCCGTATCAGCAGCGCGCTCGGAGCCCTCTTCATCACTTGGCACCAGTCGCCGCGCCACCAGCATGGCCATGCGATTCCCAAGGCCGATATCGGCGAACAGCGCATCCCGATCCTTGAAGCCGGACTCCATCATAATCCGGTCGAACTCCGCGACTGTTATATCGGCAAGTCCCCGGTTGATGCTGTGCAAGGCGCGATCGAGCATCCGCTGCCCCAGTTCTGTAGCTTCGTCGTTGCGCAGATTCTTCAGGTAGTGACGAATGTTGGAACGGGCTTTGGCACTGGCTACGAAATTGAGCCAGGCCGGATTCGGATGAGCCCCGGTTGCGGTGATAATCTCCACCGTCTGTCCGTTCATCAACGGAGTACGCAGCGGCGCCAGCCGACGATCGACTTTTGCCGCAATGCAGGTATTGCCGACATCGGTATGCACCGCGTAAGCAAAGTCGACGGCAGTCGCACCACGTGGCAGGTTCAGGATATCCCCGGCTGGCGTAAACACATAGACCTCGTCGGGAAACAAATCAATCTTGACGTTTTCCAGAAACTCAAGAGAATTGCCGGCGTTGCGCTGCATTTCCAGCAATTCGCGCAGCCATTCCCGGGCGTGTGTCTGGGCATTGTTACCGGCCGGTCGCTCGCTGCTTTTGTACAGCCAGTGTGCGGCAATGCCTGCTTCGGCAACCCGCTCCATGTCATCGGTGCGTATCT
Source organism: Thiogranum sp. (assembly GCA_032251035.1). Classification (GTDB taxonomy): domain Bacteria; phylum Pseudomonadota; class Gammaproteobacteria; order DSM-19610; family DSM-19610; genus Thiogranum. Next base: position 10,634 of record JAVVEV010000006.1, read on the forward strand.
GCACTTCGATTGGCACGCCGTAAGGGCCAAACAGCACCGTGTGCAGCGACTGATAGCCGTTGGCTTTGGGGATCGCGATGTAATCCTTGAATTTGCCGGGCACCGGCTTGTACAGATTGTGCATCATCCCAAGCACTCGATAACAGGTGTCGACGCTATCTACGATGACCCGGAATGCATACACATCGAACACTTCCGCAAATGACCCGACCCGGTCGCGGATTTTCTTGTACAGACTGTAGAGATGTTTTTCGCGGCTCTGCAGGCGGTATCCAAGCCCTTCCTGATCGAGTCGGCTCTGAATCGCCGACTCGATCTTGTTGAGAATTTCCTTGCGGTTACCACGCGCCTTGCGCACCGCCTCAGCCAGTACCCGGTAGCGCATAGGATAGAGCGTTGCAAAACCAAGCTCTTCCAGCTCCAGTCGAATCTGGTTCATGCCGAGCCGGTTCGCTATGGGCGCATAAATATCCAGCGTCTCACGCGCGATCCGGCGGCGTTTGTCAGTGCGCATGACGCCCAGGGTGCGCATGTTATGCAGGCGATCGGCGAGTTTGACGAGTATCACACGCAGGTCCCGCACCATCGCCAGCATCATCTTCCGGAAGTTTTCCGCGTGCGCCTCGGCCTGGCTGTTGAACTTGATCTGGGTAAGCTTGCTGACTCCGTCGACCAGTTCCGCGACTTCCTCGCCGAATTCCCGGGTTACGGTTTCCTTGATGGTGTCGGTGTCTTCGATGACATCATGCAAAATGGCCGCGACGATGCTCTGGTAGTCCATGTGCATCTCGGCCAGGATGCGCGCCACTTCGAGCGGATGATAGATATACGGCTCGCCCGACATGCGGTGCTGCCCTTCGTGGGCTTCGGCGCCGAACAGATAGGCGCTGTAAACCTGCCGCACCTGATCTTTATCAAGATAGGTATCCAGCAGATCGCACAGATCGCTGATCAGGAAACGTGATTGTTCAGGAACAGCAATTACTGCCGGTTTTGCCATTTGCCTATTGCCCGCCGCATCGATCCCGCGCCCAAATCATAGGTGAAGCTTGAACCGCCGCCTGCCTGCGTAAAAAAAAGGCCGCTTCAGTTACGCCTGAAACGGCCCCGGTATGCATACTGAAGCGTGTCTTCTTCAGGAATCAGTCTTCCGCGAAGTGGTCGGGCATCTGCGCAACCACCTCGTTGATTGTAGGCATTGCGGGTGTTTCCGCATTTTCGCGATCGTCCGGCTTCTCATCGAGAATCCCCGGCGTCACGAAATCCTCGGCGATCTCACGTAGCGCCACTACTGTGGGCTTGTCATTTTCCCACTCTACGAAGGGTTGGGCTCCTTTCGCGAGCTGTCGCGCCCGCTTGGTCGCAACCAGAACCAGTTGGAAACGGTTATCAACCTTACCGAGACAATCTTCTACTGTGACACGAGCCATAATTGATTTCGCCAGACCTGAACTGTTGGTGGACGGGAAAGTGTACGCGAATCAGCCGCCCGGTTCCAGCAGGCCGCGTAACTCTTCCGCGTACCGCTGCTGTTGCCGCGCGCGCCGCAGGCGCTGAGCGATGAACAGTGCCTCCAGTTCGCGGACTGCCCGTTCGAATTCATCATTAAACACAAGGTAGTCGTACTCCTCAAAGTGCGACATTTCACTGCGCGCATCGCGCATCCGGCGCTCGATTACGGCCTCGCTGTCCTGTCCGCGTCCGGTGAGACGCTCCCGCAAGGCCTGCTGGTCAGGCGGCAGAATGAACACCTTGATCGATTCGGGCACAGACTCCCTGACCTGACGCGCACCCTGCCAGTCGATTTCCAGAATCACGTCGCAGCCGTTTTCCAGCTGTTCGAAAACACCTGTGCGGCTGGTGCCATAGTAATTATCGAAAACCTGCGCGTACTCCAGGAATTGTCCTGCCTGCACGCGCCGTTCGAATTCGCTCTTGTCGATGAAATGGTAATCGACGCCATCGCGCTCACCCGGGCGCGGCTGGCGCGTTGTATGGGAGATCGAGACCGTAATGCCGTCTGCACGTTCCAGTAGCGCCTTGACCAGACTCGTTTTCCCGGCGCCAGAAGGTGCCGAAACAATATACAGGCTTCCAGGAGTCATTTTATTAGTCTTCATTCGATGTTCTGCACCTGCTCACGCATCTGCTCGATCAGCACCTTGAGCTCCACCGAGATTGCTGTGGACTCGGTATCTGCAGATTTGGACCCCAGGGTGTTGGCCTCGCGGTTGAACTCCTGCATCAGAAAGTCCAACCGCCGACCAACCGGTTTGTCGCTTTCCAGAACCCGTCGCACTTCGATGACATGACCATCCAGGCGGTCCAGTTCCTCGTCTACATCCATCTTCTGCAGCAGATATACCAGCTCCTGTTCCAGTCGATCCCGGTCGACATCCACCTGTAATTCGGCCAGCCGGGCCTCGAGTTTCTGTCGCGTCCGCGCCCGCACCTCCGGCAGGCGGTCGCGCGCCTTCACGATCTGTTGCTCGATGCCACTGAGGCGCGTGAGCAACAGGTCCCTGATCTGCATTCCTTCCCGCTCGCGGGTAGCGATCAGTTCATCCAATGCCGCGTCCAGCGCGGCCAGGGCCTGTACCTGAAGTGAGCCGGTATTCGGCTCCGCGTCCTGCACCACACCCGGCCAGCGCAGCAGCTCCATGGCGCTCGGCCAACTCGCTTCGGCGGAACGTCGCTCGACTTCCCGACAAACCTCCAGCAGCGCATCCAGACGCTCATGTTGAAGCTGCATGCTCATCGCCTGACTGGGCGCCAGACGACAGCGTAGCGTGCAGTCCAGTTTGCCGCGTCCCATCCGCGCGCTCAGTCGCTCGCGCACTTGCGACTCCAACGCCTTCAGCTCTTCGGGAAGCTTTACGAAGGCTTCCAGGTAACGGTGGTTAACCGACCGAATCTCCCAGGTCAGCTCGGCCTCGTCCTGCGAGACGTCGATTCGTGCAAACGCCGTCATGCTGCGTATCATCTCAAGTCATCCCTTCGGTATGCCGTTACACAGCCGCGCAACAACCTGTTTTATTAAAAGTTTTATGAAAAAGCCAACACCGGAACAAAGGCGACAGTCTAGATGATCGGACGAAAAAAGCTAGACAGTCTGAAGCCCGGCACGCGTGTGGACGGCTACGAGCTGGAAAAACCGCTGGGCGGAGGCGGCTTCAGTGTGGTCTATGTGGCGCGGCAGCTGGACACCGGCGAACGGGTCATAATAAAGGAGTACATCCCCAATCGACTGGCACGACGCGATCGCAGCGGGCAGGTGCAGGCGCGCAGTGAAAAAACCGAAAGCCGGTTCAGCCGCGGTCGTAAACTATTCTTTCAGGAAGCCAGCACGCTGGCGACGCTGAAGCACAGCAATATTGTTGATGTATTCAACTTTTTCCAGGCCAATGGCACGGTCTACATGGTCATGAAATATCAGGATGGCGAAAACCTGCAGCACTATCTCGCCAACCGCCGCGGGGGCCTCAGCGAAAGATTTCTGCGCACTGTATTCCCGTCCCTGCTAGATGGCCTGGAACTCATTCATTCCCGCGACCTGCTGCACCTCGACATCAAGCCCGGCAATATCCACATTCAGCGCGGCGGACAACCGCTGCTGCTGGATTTCGGCGCGGTACATGGTTTTCCCCAAAGTCGCCAGGAACAGCCCGGCCAGGTCATCAGCCCCGGCTTCTCGCCAATCGAGCAATACGACAATCGCGGCTATGTCGGCCCCTGGACCGATCTCTATGCACTCGGTGCCACCATGCGCGCATGCATCGAAGGTCGGGCTCCCCTGAATGCGCGCAAGCGCCACGATCATGACAGTCTACGCCCGGCACAGCACGCGTTTCGCAAACGCTATTCGCATAATCTGCTGCGCGCCATCGACTGGGCCATGGAAGTCGATCCCCTGCTGCGCCCCCAGAATGTGGCCACCTTCCGTGCCGCGCTCACTGCGGACATCGCATTGGAACCGGAGCAGCCGCGCTCCGCTTTCGGCTGGCTGACGACCACTTTGCTCGGCCGGGGGGGCTCATGAAGGCACTTACCGCCTGGTCAAGCCATCTGGGGAATCGTTCGAGCAATCAGGACCGCTGCCTGGTGCTGGAGAAACCGGGACGGATGTTGCTGGCAGTTGCCGATGGAATGGGTGGCCACGCACGCGGCGATCTGGCTGCCGAGGTTGCGGTACAAAGCCTGCGCCGCACGTTCCTCGCCGAAACTGGCTCGATCCCGGAACCGCGCGTTTTCCTCAAAGCTGCGCTTCAGAAAGCGCACCGGGAGGTGGTGTGTGCAGGTCGCAGTGAACACCCGCCGATCACTCCCCGTACCACCTGTGTGGTCTGCCTGGTCCAGGTTGATCAGGCGTGGTGGGCGCACGTCGGCGACAGCCGGCTTTACCTGCTGCGATCAGGAACTCTGGTCGCCCGCACTCGCGACCACACCCCGGTGGAAGAACTGCTGCAAAGTGGAGTGATCCGCGAAGACGAATTGCGTTCTCACCCGCTACGAAACAGCGTCAGTCGCTGTCTGGGTGGAATGGCGCGTCCACCTGATATTTCCAGCGACCAGGCTCGCCTCAAACCGGATGATATTTTGTTGCTCTGTTCCGATGGACTCTGGTCAGCACTTCCCGACCAGAAGCTGCTGGCAATTCCGGGATATGGCGATCTCGATCGCAGCGTCAGGCAACTTACAGCGGAAGCCGAAGCGGCCAGTTATCCGCAAAGCGACAACATCAGCGTGGTTTGCCTGCGCTGGCTTTCGGCCGGAAAACCTGCCACTACAGCAACTGATCCTGCCACGTCCCGCCGCAAAACCGAAAAGAAGACCACAGATCCTGTCCAGCAGGCTAAAGATGATATTCACCGCGCCATGCTCGACTACGCCGCGGAAATGAAGAAATAGCTCACTGAGCGGATGCCCCTCCGGCAACCTTCCTCGGGTATAATCAGCGCCCGAATCGCAAGCATTACCGAGGAAATTTCATGCGCCCCAGCAACCGCAAGCCGGACGAGATGCGTCCCATCACACTGACCCGCAACTACACAATGCATGCCGAGGGTTCGGTGCTGGTGGAATTCGGCAATACCAAAGTACTGTGCAATGCCAGTATCGAAGAACGGGTACCGGGATTCCTGCGCGGCAAGGGACAGGGCTGGGTAACGGCGGAATACGGCATGCTGCCCCGCTCCACCAATCAGCGCATGGGTCGCGAGGCGGCGCATGGCAAGCAGGGCGGCCGCACGATGGAAATCCAGCGCCTCATCGGTCGGTCGCTACGCGCGGTCATCGACATGAAAAAGCTGGGCGAACGCACAATAACTATCGATTGCGATGTGATCCAGGCTGACGGCGGCACACGCACAGCCAGCATCACCGGCGGTTTCGTCGCCCTGGCCGATGCAATTCAGAAAATGGTTGCCGACGGCATCGTGAATGAGAACCCGCTGGTTGGCTCGGTTGCTTCGGTTTCGGTGGGCATATTCAAGGGGACTCCGATTCTGGACCTGGATTACGCCGAAGACTCCAACGCAGAAACGGACATGAATGTAGTGATGACCGATGAGGGTCATTTCATTGAAGTCCAGGGAACCGCCGAGGGGCATCCGTTCACAGAAGGGGAAATGAACCAGATGCTGGCACTGGCGAGAAAAGGCATTGCAGAGCTGACTGAACAGCAGCAGAAGGTGCTGGAGCAGCAGGTCGATAATGCCGGCTAAAATAGTGCTGGCCAGCAACAATGCCGGTAAGGTCCGGGAATTCAACGAGTTGCTGAGCGGCAGTGAATTCGAAGTGGTGCCTCAATCGGAATTGTCGGTCCCGGATATCGAAGAGACCGGCCTCACCTTTGTCGAAAACGCGCTGCTGAAGGCACGCAATGCTGCGGCCCTGACCGGTCGGCCAGCCATTGCCGATGATTCCGGTCTGGAAGTCGATGCACTGAACGGTGCACCCGGAATCTATTCGGCGCGCTATGCCGGCGTCGATGCCAGTGATGCGGATAACCTGCACAAGCTGCTGCAGGCACTTGAAGATGTCGATGATGAGAACCGCAGCGCGCGCTTTCAGTGCGTCATGGTGTACCTGCGACATGCCAACGATCCGACGCCGCGTATTTTCCAGGGTAGCTGGGAAGGCAGGATTCTGCGCGCACCGCGCGGCGCCAACGGGTTTGGCTACGACCCGGTGTTCTACGTACCGGAGCGCAACTGCAGCTCGGCGGAACTGCCCGCCGACATCAAGAACAGCTTGAGCCATCGCGGCAAAGCATTGCGTCAGCTTGTTGAGGCATTACGCCAGCCCGGCCGTGTTTGAATTTTCCGCGCCACCCCCGCTATCGCTGTATATCCATTTTCCCTGGTGCGTCAGCAAGTGTCCCTATTGTGATTTCAATTCCCATGCCCTGCATGACGATTTGCCCGAAAATGCCTATGTAGAAGCCCTGCTGAAAGATCTGGAGCTCGAGTTACCTGCAGTGTGGGGCCGCACCGTGCAGACAATCTTTATGGGCGGTGGTACGCCGAGCCTGTTTTCTCCGGCCGCCATCGAACGCCTGTTGAGCGGTGTACGGGCGCGCCTGTCCGTGGCGCCTGGCGCCGAAATCACCCTTGAGGCCAATCCCGGCACTGTCGAACTGGAACGTTTTGCCGGCTACCGTGAAGCGGGAGTCAATCGGCTTTCGATCGGCGTCCAGAGCTTTGACGATAATCAGCTGCGCACATTGGGACGCATCCATGCTGCTGCGCAAGCCACAGATGCAGGACGCGCGGCGCGTGCTGCCGGATTCGATAATTTCAATCTCGACCTGATGTTCGGATTGCCGCAGCAGACGACAGCGCAGGCGGTCGCCGACCTGCTGACAGCAGTCGAGCTGCAACCCGCGCACCTGTCATGGTATCAACTCACCCTGGAGCCCAATACGCTCTTCCATGCACACCCGCCGGTGCTGCCTGATGACGATGAGCGATGGGCGATTCAGCAGGCCGGACAAAGCCTGTTACAGGAGCATGGCTATACTCAATACGAAGTGTCCGCCTACGCACGTGCCGGCAGAATCAGTCAGCACAATCTGAATTACTGGCGCTTCGGCGACTACCTGGGCATAGGCGCTGGCGCACACGGCAAGATCACAGACGCAGGAGCGGGCACGATACGCAGGACCTGGCGCAAACGGCATCCCCGGGCGTATCTGGAAGCCGCCGGCTGCAGCGGCTTCATCGACGGGCAGCGCCAACTCAGTGCGGAAGAGGCGCTGTTCGAATACGCCATGAACCGACTGCGGCTCAGACAGCCGTTCAGCCTGGATGAGTTTGAAGCGCGTAGCGGTCTGCCGCGCAGCTGGATTATTCCCATACTGCGCCAGGCGGAAATTGATGGCCTGCTGACATTGGATAGTGAAACAGTCCGTCACAGCGAAAAAGGCTGGCTGTTTCTGGACGACCTGGTGGCGCAGTTTTTACCGGAGGTGACATGCAATGCTGGAAATCGCCCGAATTGATTGCCCTTACTGCGGCGAGAATATCGAGATCAGCGTCGATTGTTCCGGCGGCAGCGAGCAGTACGTGGAAGATTGTCCGGTCTGCTGTCAGCCGATTGAAATGAGCACCGAAGTCGATGGCGACGGCACTCTGCTTGGCGTTACTGCAAGTCGTAACGACGACTAATCAGCGCCCGTGTGGTAGCCGCACCAGTCGCCAATAATCTGGCAGCCTTTGACCCAGGCAGCGCAAGTCGCTGATTTACGTCGAGTCGAAACCTTGACGCTGATGCGGATTTCGGCGCCCAAGCTGTAAGCAATTGTCGGTTCGTTCCACAAATGCAACTGGTGATCAGCCACTTTTTTCAACTATAAATCAACTATATCAATAGCTTGTCGCCTCTCTGCAGAGCGTTAGGGATAGCGCACAACCCTGTGATATTCTCCAGCCTGACATTAAGAAAAGAGCAGAAACAACTGTCGATCAGGTGTCGGAGACCATTATGCCCAGACTAGAAAAACAAGCGACCGAACCCCGCCAGCCACTCATCGATTTTGACCAGTGGTCGGCGCTCGCGAAGTCCGATCCCGTAGCATTCGAATTGCAGCGGGTCCGTTTCATTGAAGAAACTATCAGCGCCATGCCGGTTCACAAGCAGCAGCGCATGCGGTGTCTGCAATGGAAGATCGACCAGGTTCGCAACCGGGCGCGCACGCCAATGGGCGCCTGCGTAAAAATCAGCGAAATGATGTGGGAATCGCTCACCGGACCGGGAGGATTGAACGAATCGCTGAATCGTCTGCGTTCAGGCGAGTATGAACGGCCTCCAGCCGCCGCTGTCCTGAAATTTCCTTCGGTATCCTGAGCGATTCAATCAGCCCCGCACATTCGCGGGGCTTGTCCAGGCAGGCGGTATACCGTATTATTCCCGGCCTTTCGGCGGCTACGTCACATCCGACGGTCGGCCAGAATTTTTTGAGGCGAAAACGTTCATGAAAGCAGATATTCATCCGGAGTATAAAGAGGTGACCGTCACCTGCAGTTGCGGCGACAGCTTCACCACCCGGTCCACGGTGGGCAAGGATTTGCATATCGAAGTCTGCGCGCAGTGCCATCCGTTTTACACCGGCAAGCAGAAAATGCTCGACACCGGTGGTCGAGTGGACCGTTTCCGCAAAAAATACGGTATCAACAAATCGTCCTGATGCACCGGTTTTCAGGCGCATGCATAAAGGCGTCCCGGGTGGGCGCCTTTTTTGTGCTCGCATGTTTTTCGCAGCAGTCCGCACTTGCAGCAGACTGCGCGCCACCCGATACGCCGGCGGCAGTGACCGTAAGCTATGTGTACGACGGCGATACGCTGATGCTCGCCGACCAGCGCAAGATACGCTTAATCGGCGTAAATACTCCTGAGGCGGCGAGGCCTGGATCGCCGGCTGAGCCGTTGTCGCTCGAAGCCCGAAACCGGGTCCGTCAGATCCTGCTCGGCAGCGGAAATCAGGCCCACATGCTACCTGGAGAGGAGCAAACTGATCATTACGCGCGCAACCTGGCACACCTGTGGACGCCTGACGGTCAGAATCTCACCGCACTGCTGCTCCGTGAAGGTCTGGGCTGGGCTCTCGCTATCCCTCCCAACATCAGACTGCTGGACTGTTATCTTGAAGCCGAGCGCGACGCGCGCGCCGCTTCGCGGGGCGTCTGGAACCGGCCCGCATTCGCTGCCACGGATTCAGCGCGCCTCTCTCTGCGCAGCACCGGTTTTCAACGCGTACGGGGCCGAGTTATCCGCGTCAACCGCGGCGGCGGCGCTACCTGGATCAATCTGGAAGGTCGCTTTGCTATCAGAATCCCCGACAAGCACCGGCACTGGTTCAGTCCGTCTCCGGATCAAACATGGGTTGGCCGAAACCTTGAAGTGCGCGGTTGGGTAAAACAAATCAAGGGCGAACTGCGGGTCAGCGTCCAGCATCCGGCTGCCATCACTCTCCAGCCGCTACAGTGATCCGGAATTACCTGCACAGCCGGGCTCGATTTCGGTAACATCATTTCTTTGTCACAGGACTGCAACGGCACCACCATGAGCCCTCCGCCTCGCCGAATGCCTCTCGTCCACCTGATCTGGCTGACGCTATTTCTTGCGGTGCTGATTCACCTGTCCGGATGCGCGACCAACCCTGTAACGGGAGGACCGGATTTCGTGCTGATGTCCGAAACCGAGGAACTTGCGCTCGGCGCCCGCTACCATCAGGAGATTATCAAGGAGATGCCGGTCTATCCGGATCAGAAGCTGGCATCTTACATTGATAACATTGGCCAACGCCTTGCCCGGGAAAGTCACCGGCCACAGCTTGCTTATCAGTTCACTCTACTCGACAGTACTCAGGTCAACGCCTTCGCGCTGCCGGGCGGCTATATCTACATAACCCGCGGTCTGCTTGCGTATCTCAACTCTGAAGCCGAACTTGCTGCTGTGCTGGGTCATGAAATTGGCCATGTAACGGCACGTCACTCGGTGCGCCAGCATAGCGCCACGACTGCCGCGGGGATGGCCGGAATTCTGCTGCAGGCTACCACCGGAATCAGCGGCTCACAGGATCTGTTCAACGTAGCCGGAAAGGCCATATTGAGTGGCTATGGACGTGAACATGAACTGGAATCGGACCGGCTCGGCGCTCAATATCTGGCGCGCAGCGGCTATAGCCCCGATGCCATGCTCGATGTGATCGGCGTGTTAAAAAATCAGGAGCTGATTGAAAACGAGCGCGCCCGCGAACAGGGGCGAGAGCCACGCGCCTATCACGGCGTGTTCGCGAGCCATCCCGAAAATGATCGCCGGCTTCAGGAAGTGATTGGTGAAGCTGAACACCTGAAAACGACCGCAGCCACTCGTGCCGGGCGAACTGAATTCCTGGCGCATATCGACGGTCTGGCGTTTGGCGACAGTGAGAATGACGGGATGGTGCGAAACAACATTTTCCTGCACAGACCGCTCGATTTCGGCCTCGATATTCCCGAACGCTGGAGAGTCGAAAACCTCCCGGATCAGTTGCTCGTCATTGCTCCACAGGATGCTGCATTTATGCAAATCAAGGTGGACTCCAACTCCGGCGAATATTCGCCCCAGCGTTACCTTGCGGAGAAGAACATCAGGAATCTGCACAGTGCTGTGTCTCTGGATATAAAAGGCTTACCGGCCTATACGGGCGAAACAGCTATCAACACTAACAAAGGCGAACACAAAGCACGCGTTGCCGCACTGCGCGATGGCAAACAAACCTTCCTGTTCACGGGTGTCAGCCGCAACGATCAGCATTTTCACCAGTACGATAAAACGTTTCTGGAAATTCTGCGTAGTTACCATAAACTCGACCCCCGGGAACAGGAGCTGGCGAAAGGCTTGCGCCTGAAGATTATAAAACCCGATACCGGCACCCGCTTTGCAGATCTGGCTCGACGATCGCCAATTGAAAATCACGCCGAAGCAGAGCTTCGTCTTCTCAACGGCCAGTATCCGGTCGGAGAGCCTCGCGCCGGCGAATCAATCAAAGTGGTGCGTTAGCCACTCAGGCGCGCCGCTGCCCCTGCTAAAAAGACACATGTTAATGGAAACCCTATGTACAAAGATCTGAAACAAGAAGCTCTCGATTACCATGCCCTTCCCCACCCCGGAAAAATAGCGACGCAGATCACCAAGCCCTGCACCTCGCAATCGGAGCTGTCGCTGGCCTATACGCCAGGCGTCGCGGAACCGGTACGCGCAATTACCGCCAACCCGGATGATGCCTTCCGTTACACCAGCAAAGGCAACCTGGTCGCCGTCATTACCGATGGAACCGCGGTGCTGGGACTGGGAAATGTTGGCGCGCTGGCGGGCAAGCCGGTCATGGAAGGCAAGGCGGTGCTGTTTAAACGCTTCGCCAATATCGACGTCTTCGACATCGAAGTGGATGCGGACAATACGACGGATTTTATCGACACTGTAGCGCGCATCGCCAGCGGATTCGGCGGAATCAATCTCGAAGACATAGCGGCGCCGCAGTGTTTCGAAATCGAGCAGGCTCTGATCGAGCGTCTTGATATCCCCGTCTTCCACGATGACCAACATGGCACCGCCATCATTATCTGCGCAGGGCTCCTGAATGCACTTGAAATCAAGGACAAATCGCTACCTGAAGCGAAGATTGTATGCCTGGGCGCAGGTGCGGCTGGAATTGCATCAATGAAGTTACTGATCGCGCTTGGGGCAGCACGCGAAAACATACTCATGGTCGACCGCAAAGGTGTGATCAGCACCCGGCGTTCTGACCTGAACATCTATAAGCAGGAGTTTGCTGTAGAAACTGACCGCGTCACACTCGCAGACGCTATGCGCGGTTCTGATGTCTTTATTGGCGTCTCCGGACCCAACCTGGTAGACGAACCGATGCTAAGAAGCATGGCGGACCACCCGATTGTATTTGCCCTTTCCAACCCGGATCCGGAAATCAGTCCGTCTCTGGCACACCAGGTGCGCGATGACCTGATTATGGCAACCGGCCGCAGCGACTTTCCCAATCAGGTAAATAACGTGCTTGGCTTCCCCTTCATTTTCCGCGGCGCGCTGGATGTCCGGGCGCGCACGATCAATCGCGAAATGCAGATTGCTGCAGTGGAAAGCCTGCGGGCTCTTGCGCATCAGCCGGTACTGCCCGAGATTCTGCATGTGTATGGACTAGCCGAACTGGCCTTTGGCCCGGAGTACATCATTCCCAAGCCGTTCGATCCCCGGCTGATGGAGTTTGTTCCGGCGGCAGTCGCAAAAGCCGCTATCGACTCGGGTGTCGCAAGACTGAAAAATCCCTAACCGTCAGGCTACGGGTGTGACAAGATCTGCGGCGCGACCGGCGCGCTCACGCGCGTCCGTCACATCATCCGCATAGGCGAGTGCGACACCCATGCGGCGGCGGCAGAAGGCCTCGGGTTTTCCGAACAGACGAAGTTCGGTCTGCGGTATGCTCAGCGCCGCATCGACACCGTCGAAAGAAATACCTTCTCTATCCATCCCGCCGTAGATGACAGCACTCGCTCCGGCATTGCGTAGCGCCGTGCTGACCGGCAAACCAAGAATAGCGCGAGCGTGCAGCTCAAACTCGTTCTGCCACTGGGTGATCATGGTTACCATACCCGTGTCATGCGGCCGTGGACTGACCTCGCTGAACCAAACCTGATCAGCAGCAATAAACAACTCGACGCCAAATAAACCGCAACCACCGAGGCTGTCGGTAATACGGGCGGCAATTTCATGCGCCCTGGCGAGTGCCGCTTCACTCATGACCTGCGGCTGCCAGCTTTCCACGTAGTCACCGTGCTGCTGAATATGCCCGATAGGTGCACAGAACGATGTTTCAACTGTGCCGGATTGGCCATATGCACGAACCGTGAGCAAGGTGATTTCAAAGTCGAACCGGATCAGTTCCTCGACGATGACTCGATTACCATCGACACGCCCGCCGCTTCGGGCATATTCCCAGGCTGCCGGCAACTCGTCCTCAGTCGATACCAGTGACTGGCCCTTTCCTGAAGAAGACATGACCGGCTTGATGACGCAGGGATAACCGATGCCATTCTCCACCGCCGCCTGAAGTGCTTCCGGACTTTCAGCGAACGCATAGCGCGACGTCGGCAGGTTCAGTCCTTCGGCAGCGAGGCGACGTATGCCTTCACGGTTCATTGTCAACTGTGCCGCACGTGCCGTTGGAATGATCCTGGCGAGGCCGCGGGCTTCGATCTCCGCCAGCATATCGGTCGCAATCGCCTCGATCTCCGGAACAATGATATGCGGTTTTTCGTGCTCGACCAGCGCCAGCAGCGCAGCGCCATCGGTCATATCGATAACCCGCGCCCGATGTGCAACCTGATGTCCCGGTGCATTCGCATAGCGATCAACGGCTATGGTTTCTGCCCCCAGGCGCTGTAAGGCAATAATCACTTCCTTGCCTAATTCACCACTGCCAAGCAACATCACGCGCGTGGCGCCTGGCGATAACGGCGTTCCAATTTTCATGAACGGCTTTTCCTTTATAATTTATTCGAGCAAAACCTCGAGCTGATTCAAAGCAGCCCGCACCATCGGTCGCCCGTCCACCGGGCTGCGCGGCGCCTCACGTGAACCCTCACGAGGGAAGACCACCAGGTCTACTGCATGCTCACCGGCAACAAAATGGAACGAGGGAAAATCCCGCCATTCTTCCTTACCAATACGCATCCGCTGCTGGGACACCTGAAACGGAATGCCGGCCTCCATCAGGAAAAAACTTATTTCTTCGGGCGTATCAGCAAAAAGGTGCAGGTCAATGGTTGTGTGGAGTCCGGCGGAGCCGGTTAAAACCGAACCCACCAGACGCGGGGAAAATTGCGCCAGAAAGCGCATTGCCTTCGCAGCGCTGGTTCTCAGCGTACGCAGATGATTCACCTGCGCGTCGCCCTGAAACAAACGGTGATATTCCGCCAACGCAGCTTCGACCTCTACATTGCGCGGCATATTTTTAGTGTCTGGTGCCCCGAGGCGTTGAGCCGCCTTGCGTTTGGCGAGATAAAAATCCTGCACCCCCTGTTCTGCCATGAGACGTGCGGCCTCCTGGGCGATACGAGCACGCATCTGTTGATCACGTCCGGAATTACGCGCCATCGCAGCTAGAAAAGCGGATCCGCTGCCGTTTCACTGGAAACACCATTACCGGCGCTCGCGGCAGAATCGCTGTATTCTTCCGGCACTGTTCCGCTTTTGAATATTTCGAACAGCCCATCCCCTTGCCCCGACCGCAGGCGCAAGCCGGTTTTGGGATCGATACGTACAGTGACGAGACCCTGAGGCTGCGGGGGCAGCATCTCTGGGACACCTTGCAGTGCTGTGCTCATGTAGTTGATCCACATCGGCAATGCTGCGTGGCCACCTGTTTCTCCGTTGCCTAATGGCTGAGCGCTGTCGAAGCCGACCCATACGGTTGCCACGACACTGCCGTTAAAACCACAGAACCAGGCATCACGCTGATCATTGGTAGTGCCGGTCTTTCCCGCCAGGTCGGTACGCCCCAGCTGCATTGCGCGACGGCCGGTTCCCCTTTTTATCACATCCTGCATCATCGAATTCATCAGGTAAGCAGTCTCTGCATCTACCACCCGTTGCGCGTATACCGGTGGCGCATCAGGCCGGGGCAGCATCATGCCGGGCGGCACATTCGCGACAGCAGTTTGTTCTATCTGATTCGAGACTTCAGAAATCGGCTCTGCCGCAATGCTCTCCAGTGCGTCAGGAGATGACACACAATCGGGACAAGCGACCGGAGGATTTGCCTTCAGCACCACATTATTCCGAGCGTCCCGCACCTCTTCGATGAAATACGGCTCCACATAAAATCCTCCATTGGCCCATACACTATAGGCTCGGGCCATTTCGAGTGGAGTCGCCGTCCCGGTGCCCAGCGCCAGCGACAGATTTTTTGGAATTCGCTCCGACTGAAAACCAAAGCGCTGCACGTACTGCGCCGCATATCGGGCACCAATTGCGCGCAGGAGCCGTATCGACACAAGGTTGCGCGAGCGTGTCAGCGCTTCCCGCATTCTGGTGGGGCCATAAAATTTGCCGCTGTAGTTTTCCGGACGCCAGGCAGTTTCCAGCGAAGGGTCGTCAAAAACAACAGGTGCATCATTAAAGATGCTCGCCAGTGTATAGCCTTTGGCGAGCGCGGCCGCATAAATAAAAGGCTTGAAACTCGAGCCAGGTTGACGCTGCGCCTGTACTGCGCGATTGAACTTGCTCTGTGAAAAATCAAAGCCGCCCGTCAGCGCCTGAACCGCACCGTCCCGCGGTCGGAGCGAGGCCAGAGCGCCCGAAACAGCCGGCACCTGCGCGAGACTCCAACGACGGTCTGGCAGGCTCTCTACACGGATCAAGTCACCACGCTGGAACAGCTGGTCAGCAGCTTGCGGCGCCTCGCCCCGGTTATTGGCCGATATGTAGGGCCGTGCCCAAGACACTCCCTCCCAATCCATTTCGGCAGGACCATAACCCGCAACATGCAGCTTCATTGATTGACCGTCCACAGCGGTCACGATCGCTTCGCGCAGACCGCCCACGACCATCGAATTTTCCAGAATCCGCGCATAGTCCTGCTCAGTAGCCTGATCATCGAGGTCAACGTGTCCGGAAACACCGCGATATCCATGGCGCCGGTCATAATCAAGCAGAGTACTGCGTAGTGCGGCATTAGCCGCTGTCTGTCGCTTACCCTCGACTGTTGTGATGACGCTGTAGCCACCGATATAAGCCTCGTCACCGAACTGCTCGACCATGAAACTCCTGACCATCTCAGCGATATAGGGCGCCTCTATCTCAGCCGCGGCCCGATGCAGCTTTGCCTTATCCGTCTGATTCAATGCAGCCCGGTATTGCTCAGCGTCAATGAACTCGAGGCTGTACATGCGTCCCAATACATAGTTGCGGCGCTGTAGCGCCCGCTCCGGATTTGTGAGCGGATTATTCGTCGATGGTGCTTTGGGCAAGCCAACTATCATGGCGATTTGCGGAAGATCGAGTTCGTCTACAGCCACCCCGTAATAAACCTGGGCAGCAGCGCCTATACCATAGGCTCGATGGCCGAAATAGATTTTGTTCAGGTAAAGCTCAAGAATCTCCTGCTTGCTCAGCTCCCGCTCTATTTTCAGCGCCAGAAAGATCTCCGTGAGCTTGCGCAAATAGGTTTTTTCGGCGCTCAGGAAAAAATTGCGCGCGACCTGCATGGTTATGGTGCTCCCCCCCTGGCGCTTTTCACCGGTCCGGATCAATTCCACGGCAGCGCGTAGCAAACCCTGGTAGTCGACGCCCGGGTGCTCGAAAAAGCGCGCGTCCTCGGATGCAAGGATCGCCTGGATGACCGGCTCAGGCAGGTCTTCATACCGGATGGGCGTCCGGTGCTGTTCTCCAAATTCTGCGATCAGCTCCAGATCGCGCGAGTAAACCCGCAACGGCACCTGCAGCTGTACGTCCTGTAGCCGATCGACATCCGGCAGTTGAGGCTCGATATACAAATACACTGCGAGAACAGTCAGCACAGCGATCACGAGGGATACAAAACCTATCCCGAAAAGGAGGCGTAGCACTTTAAAAACTGGTGTCATAAATTTGGCAGGATGTGATCAGGTTCAAATTAAAAATCAATGGCATTCCTAAACTTCAGTATAAAGCTTCCGATACATGGAATCGAACCAAATACGATTGAAGAGCTCTTTGTTGACAAGTATTTGCTGATGCTCTTTAATCCACCACAGTATAAATACACTGCAAATTGCAGTGAATTAAAGGGAAATTAAGGTGCAAATCGCGCAACTGTTTACAAGGAAAAAGCCGCTGGTTGTGGGACTCGACATTAGCTCCTCAGCAGTGAAATTACTCGAACTCAGTCGCAATGGTAACCGCTTCCGCGTCGAGAGTTACGCAGTCGAACCTTTGCCACCCAATTCCGTCGTCGAAAAAAACATCACCGATGTAGAGGCTGTCGGAGAAGCGGTGCGGCGAGCCGTTAAACGCTCGGGCGCTCGCATCCGCAATGCGGCAGTCGCAGTCGCAGGTTCTTCCGTCATCACCAAAGTGGTTCCCATGCCGAACACTTTATCGGAAGACGAGCTGCACAACCAGATCGAACTTGAAGCCGATCAGTATGTCCCTTATCCGCTGGAAGAAGTGAGTCTCGACTTTGAAGTTCTGGGTCCGAGCAACAACAACCCGGATACGGTTGACGTGCTTCTCGCCGCATGCCGGACCGAAACTGTGGAAATGCGCACAGCAGCCGTCGAGAGTGGCGGGCTGGAAGCCAAAGTCGTCGATGTAGAGGCATACGCGACCGAAAATGCGTTCCAGCTTCTACTGGACCAGGCCCCTGATCAAGGTGTGGAGAAGACAATCGCGGTCATCGATATCGGTGCCACCATGACCACGCTCAACGTGCTGCACGACAACAAATTGATATACACCCGCGACCAGGTCTTCGGCGGCAAACAGCTCACAGAAGAAATCATGCGCCGCTATGGCCTCTCTTATGAAGAGGCGGGTATGGCCAAACGACAGGGTGGTTTGCCCGAGAACTACGAACCTGAAGTCCTGGAACCGTTCCGTGAAGCGATGTGTCAACAGGTTAGCCGCTCGCTCCAGTTCTTCTTTGGCTCAAGTCAGTACAACAGCGTCGATCAGATTATCCTCGCAGGCGGCAGCGCATCTGTTCCCGCCGCTACCGAAATGATCCAGGAGCGACTGGGCATCGAGACCATTATTGCGAATCCTTTCGCCTCCATGTCACTGTCTTCACGCGTTAAACCACAATCCTTAAGCAATGATGCTCCGGCGTTGTTGATTGCCTGCGGCCTGGCTTTGAGGAGTTTCGACTAATGGCACACATTAACCTATTACCCTGGCGCGAGGAACTCCGCAAAGAAAAGCAGCAGCAATTTGCTGTTGTCGCAGCGGGATCGGCGGTTCTCGGTGGGCTGCTGATCCTTCTGGTCCACATGCAAATGGAAGGCTTGATCGACAAGCAGACCGACCGCAACAGCTTTCTTGAAGCCGAAATAACAGAACTGGATGAAAAAATCGCTCGTATCAAGAATCTGGAAAAAACCAAGGCAGCTCTGCTGGCACGTATGGATATCATTCAGCAGCTTCAGCGCAGCCGCCCGCAGAGCGTTCACCTGATGGATGAGCTGGTGTTCACCTTGCCTGATGGTGTTCATCTGCGGCAAATATCCCAGAAGGGCAAGACGTTGACTGTAAACGGCGTGGCACAGTCGAATGCACGCGTTTCAGCTTACATGCGCAACATCGATGATTCCAGCTGGATGGGGCAACCCAAGCTCGATGTCATTGAAACAAAAGATAAGCAAAACCAGGTGCGTCGGGATGCTGAATTCGTCATGCGCGCCCAGCAGGTAACTCCGACCAGCAAGACTGGCGAGGAGCAGAGCTAATGGATCTTTCTCAACTCAATGAACTTGATGTCAGTAACATCGCCAGCTGGCCTCTACCGGCCAGAATCGCGGTTATCGCTTTAATTTTTGCTGGTGTACTAGCAGCAGGTTACTGGTTAGATATCAAAGATCAGGGCATCAGGCTGGAAAAGGCTGAACAACAGGAAACTGAATTACGCACCACCTTCGAATTCAAGGCCAGGAAAGCCGCCAATCTGGAAGCCTACGTTCAGCAGCTGGAAGAAATGAAAGAAACTTTCGGGGCGATGCTCCGTCAACTGCCGAACAAAACTGAAGTCGCGGAGCTGCTGGTAGATATCTCCCAGGCCGGACTTTCCAGCGGACTGGAATTCGAGCTTTTCAAACCGGAGAACGAAAATCCGAAGGATTTTTACGCCGAATTACCTATCAGCATACGCGTGAAGGGCAGCTACCATGAGTTTGGAGCCTTTGTCAGCAGCGTCGCCGCCCTGCCCCGAATCGTAACGATCCATGACGTGAACATCAATCAGGACAAGGCCGGAGATCTGTCAATGAACATTCTTGCCAAAACCTATCGTTATATGGATGAAAACGAGGGAGGCGCACAATGAGCTCACTACGAACATCACACGCTTTCAGCATCAGCTTGCTGGCCGCCGCCCTGTCGGCGTGCAGCAGTAACAACACTGAGGATCTGCGTGTCTATGTCGAAGAGGTAAAGTCACGGCAAACGGCACGCGTCGAACCGCTGCCAGAATTTGCACCTTATGAAAATTATATTTATCAGGCAGGCGATAGTCGCGACCCATTCAGTCTCCCGATGAATTCTGCACCGGCGACACAGGTAGCGGGACCGGTCGGTAACGGCATATCACCTGACTTCAATCGACCGCGCGAACCGCTGGAGTCAGAGCCCCTGGATAGTCTGCGGATGGTGGGAACCATGGAACGTGACGGCAACTCATGGGCCCTGGTGCGCATGAGCGACAGCACCATTCATCGCGTCAAACCGGGCAATTTTCTTGGGGAAAACCATGGGAAAATCGTGCAGATTTCTGAATCAGAAGTAGAGCTGGCCGAGATTGTTCCTGATGGCCTCGGGGGATGGATTGAACGCCAGGCAGCACTGGCACTCAGTGAGTAATTGGAGAATAAAACCATGAACGTGAATTTGATGACCTGGAACGTTACGAAGCGGGGCTCGCTCGGCCTCACTCAGTTGGTCAGTTACGGATTACTGACCCTGGGTATGCTGTTGCTGCCTGGCTCGTGGTCGCCTGCTCATGCGGAGGCCCCGCCGCTGAACGCGTTGCAGGAAATAGAGTTCGCAGGTCTGCCAGGAAACCAGGTTCAGATTATTTTCAAGCTCAGTCAGCCAGCTCCTGCGCCGGCGAGTTTTACAATTGATAACCCTGCGCGCATCGCCTTCGATCTGCCAGCTACCAAGAGCGAATTAGAAAACCGTTCAAAAGCCATTGGAGTGGGGCCCGCCAAGAGCGTTACCGCAGTCGAGGTAAAAGGCCGGACGCGAGTAGTTCTCAACCTGTTTGAAATGGTTCCCTACGAAACACGTGCCGAAGGTGATCAGATCATTGTGGTGCTGGGCGCCACTACAGGCGCTGCCACGGTTGCAGCTCCGGCTGCCGCGTCCGCATCAGGCGGTGCCGTATCCCGCCAGGCGGGCATATCAGAAGTTGATTTCCGACGCGGCGATCAGGGTGAAGGACGCGTTGTCATTTCTCTGTCCGATCCAGCGATACCGGTGGATATGCGCCAGGAAGCAGGCAAAGTAGTGCTGGACTTTAAAGGTGCCAGTATTCCTGCAGAGCTGGAGCGTCGCCTTGATGTGACTGACTTCGCCACGCCAGTCAAGACTATCGATACCGAAAGCACCCGCGATGGTGTCCGCATGGCCATCACAGCGATGGGAGAATATGAGCACCTGGCCTACCAGACCGGCGATCAGTTTACTGTCGAGATTCGCAAAACCACGAAGGAAGAGCAGGAGCAACGCAAGAAGGAAGAGTTCGGTTTTACTGGCGAACGGCTGTCACTGAACTTCCAGAACATCGAGGTTCGGTCCGTACTGCAGCTGCTCGCCGATTTCACCGGCACTAACGTGGTTGTCAGTGACACCGTGACAGGCAGCCTCACTCTGCGGATGCAAAACGTACCCTGGGACCAGGCTCTGGACATCGTTCTGAAAACCAAGGGCCTGGCGAAACGTCAAAACGGCAACGTCATGTTAATCGCTCCCAGCGAGGAAATTGCCGCCCGCGAGAAGATGGAGCTTGAAGCCCAGAAGCAGATTGAAGAACTGGCTCCTCTGTACTCCGATTATATTCAGGTCAATTATGCGAAAGCATCCGATCTGGCTGCGCTGCTGAAAAGCAGCAGCAGCTCGCTGATGTCGGAGCGTGGTGAAGTCAGCGTGGATTCGCGCACCAACACCCTGCTGGTTCAGGATACGGCTGACAAGCTGGAGCAGATTCGTCGCATGGTTGCGCGACTGGATGTACCAATTCGCCAGGTGCTGATCGAGTCGAGAATCGTGCTGGCGAATAATGACTTTGCCAAGGATCTGGGCGTGAGGTTCGGCATCAGTCATTCGAGCACTGACGATGATCGCTTCCTTAATATCGGCGGCACCCAGGGCGGCACTGTCCCTGGCTCCGGCGGCGAGCCACTGCTGGTGAACCTTCCGGTTCTCGGTTCAACTGGTTCCATCGGTATGGCGCTTGGCAAGCTGGGCAGCAATGTACTGCAGCTGGAGCTGAGTGCCATGCAGATGGAAGATCGTGGCGAAATCATCTCCAGCCCGCGTGTCATTACCTCCGACCAGCAGGAAGCCTCGATTAAACAGGGTGTCGAGATTCCCTATCTGGAAAGCTCATCGAGCGGAGCGGCAACAGTCAGCTTCAAGGAAGCTGTTCTGGAGCTGACTGTGACGCCTCAAATCACACCGGATGACCGCATCATCATGGATCTTTTTGTCAGCAAAGATAATATCGGCGAAATATTCTTCGGCATTCCCAGCATCGACACTCAGAACGTCACCACACGGGTGCTGGTCGACAATGGTGAAACCCTGGTGCTCGGTGGCATCTATGAACAGGAAAGCGGAAAAGAAGTGGATAGCGTACCCTTCTTCGGGCAGCTGCCTGCTGTCGGCTGGCTGTTCCGGACCGAGCGAAATGTGAACGACAAGAGCGAACTGCTGATATTCGTGACACCGAAAATCCTCAAGCAGGGCATGATTCTCGAATAGACGCTACTTGTACCGCAGCCAGTTTTCTGGCATATCTGCCCGGCATGAAAAAGCCGGGCAGTTTTTTTTTGGTTGGCCCTATGGGGGCCGGAAAATCCACCATCGGGCGCCAACTGGCGCGCCTGCTCAATCTGCGCTTCCTCGACAGCGATCGGGAAATCGAGAAACGCACCGGCGCTGACATTCCCTTAATCTTTGAATTGGAAGGCGAATCAGGCTTCCGAAAGAGGGAGCAAGAAGTCATCGAGGAGCTCTCCGCGAGACCAGGAATCGTTCTTGCCACGGGCGGCGGCGCAATTCTCGATGATATCAATCGCCGCAACCTGTGCTCCCGGGGCTACGTCATCTACCTGAGGACCTCGGTCGAGCAGCAGCTTCAGCGCACTGCTCATGATCGTAATCGCCCCCTGTTGCAGACGGAAAATCCGGAGGAGAAATTGCGCGACCTGCTTGCCACGCGCGATCCGCTGTACCAGGGCATCGCCGACTGGACCGTCGATACGGATGGTTGCCGGGCGCGCGAGGTAGTGCAAAACATTATTCAACATATTGAGGAAATCTAAACAGATTTTCCGTATTCTTGGGAACTGATGAGAAAGTCATTGAGAATGGAGCTGGGCGAGCGCAGCTATCCGATACATATCGGACCTGGACTGCTCTCCGAAACTGCGCTGTATGAACCGCATATTCGCGGGCGCCAGATCATGCTGGTCACTAACGAGACCGTTGCACCCCTGTATGCAGACGCTGTGCGCAATGCCTTGTCGCACTATGAGGTGGAATCGGTCGTTCTTCCGGACGGCGAAGCATTCAAGAACCTGGACGTCCTGAACCTCATATACGATGCCCTGCTTAAAAACCACTTCAACCGGAACTGCTGCCTTGTTGCGCTTGGCGGCGGCGTAATCGGCGACATGGCAGGCTTTGCTGCTGCAACCTATCAGCGCGGCGTGGATTTCATTCAGCTACCGACGACTCTACTGGCCCAGGTGGATTCCTCTGTGGGCGGCAAAACCGGCGT
Source organism: Thiogranum sp. (assembly GCA_032251035.1). Taxonomy (GTDB): domain Bacteria; phylum Pseudomonadota; class Gammaproteobacteria; order DSM-19610; family DSM-19610; genus Thiogranum. The sequence goes on from JAVVEV010000006.1 coordinate 33,384, forward strand.
CAACCACCCGCTTGGTAAAAACATGATCGGCGCATTTCATCAGCCCCGTTGTGTGCTGGCGGACACCACGACATTGAACACTCTCGACGGGCGCCAGCTGTCAGCAGGAATCGCGGAAATCATCAAATACGGCTTGATCGGCGATGCCGGATTTTTCGCCTATCTGGAGCAAAATATGGAGCAGTTGAAGAATCGGGATACCGCAACATTAATCTACGCGATTGAACGATCCTGCCAATGCAAGGCTGAGATTGTCGCCGCAGATGAACGGGAGAGCGGCCAGCGTGCGCTGCTGAATCTTGGCCACACCTTCGGACATGCTATCGAAACTGGTACGGGATACGGTAATTGGTTACACGGTGAGGCGGTCGCCACCGGCATGGCAATGGCCGCGGATCTGTCCGCACGGCATGGCTGGCTGGACCACGCCGACGTCGCTCGTATCGATGCGTTGCTTGCGGCGGCGGGTTTGCCGGTGGCACCGCCCGATTCGATGAACGGCGAACGTTTTCAGGAGCTCATGGCAGTCGACAAGAAGGCTGATGATCATGGCCTGCGACTGATTCTGCTCGATGCCATAGGCCAGGCAAAAGTCTGCAGTGATTATGATGGCGAAATGCTCAATGAAACCCTGGAGCGTAAACCCGCCGCGATACTCTCATGACAGCGCGCCTGTCTGAGTCACCCGGCGGGAATTCACTGGCCCCCTATGCAGCAACAGACAGCGCTTCGCGCGGCCGCCTGGTCCAGGAACCGCCACCGAATTACCGTAGTGAGTTCCAGCGCGATCGGGATCGCATAATACATGCCGCAGCATTCCGGCGCCTTGAATACAAGACCCAGGTTTTCGTCAATCATGAAGGGGATTTATTCCGCACGCGCCTTACCCATTCCATCGAAGTAGCGCAGATCGCCCGGTCGATTGCCCGCGCCCTCGATCTCAATGAAGACCTTACCGAGGCGATAGCACTGGCGCATGACCTGGGACACACACCCTTCGGACATGCCGGCCAGGATGCCCTCAACGAGTGCATGAAAGATTACGGAGGTTTTGAGCATAATCTTCAGTCGCTGCGTGTCGTCGACGAGCTGGAAGAAAAGTATGCAGACTTTCCCGGCCTCAATCTGACGTTCGAGACCCGTGAAGGCATTTTAAAACATTGCTCGCGGAAGAACGCCGAAGCACTGGGCGAGATCGGCGAACGCATTCTTGAAAAGCTTCAGCCCAGCCTGGAAGCCCAGCTGACCAATCTGGCCGATGAAATTGCCTATAACAGCCACGATGTTGATGATGGGTTACGCTCCGGGCTGATCGAAGTCGAGCAACTGGTGGAGATTCCCCTGTTTCTCGAACAATATACCGAGGTGCGGGATTGTTACCCGCGTCTCTCCCAGCGCCGCGTCATACATGAGGTGGTGCGCCGTCTGATCAATTGTCAGGTCGTGGATCTGGTGCAGACGAGCCAGGAATTACTGGACGAACATCGTCCGGCATCCCTGGACGAAGTGCGAAAACAGCCTCGAGCATTAATATCATTCAGTGCCACAATGGAAGACAGGAATCTGGAGCTGAAGCGATTCCTTCGCGACAAGCTGTACCGGCATTACCGGGTCCACCGCATGAGCGCCAAGGCGGGGCGCGTGATTCGTGGCCTGTTCGCTGCTTTCTTTGAAGATGCCCGCCTGATGCCGGAAGACGCACAGCAGAGTTTCACCCGTTCGGAAACGCAGGATGGCCAGGCACGTGCCGTGGCCGATTACATCGCCGGCATGACAGATCGTTACGCTATTAAAGAATATGCGCGGGTCTATAATCCCGGGGAGCTGACTTGATACCTGGCCGTTGCCAGAACTTTTCTCATGCGCATCTATATGCAAATTCCGCCTGGCGACACCGGCGCACCGAAGTTCTATCACCTGCACCTGCAGGAAGATCTGATCGAGGGCTGGACTCTGGTACGGGAATGGGGTTACCAAGGGGCGCGCGGACGCATGGTCAAAGATCATTATCCTGACCGCGACAGTGCCGAGAATGCCCTGCTCCAGGTCCGTGATGCGCAAATCGAAAAAGGTTACCAGGTCGTATTTATGCAGGGACAGTCATGAATAGCCATCGATCGCCACACCCCGCGCCACTCAATTACCTGGAGAAATACGCGCTCGCACGGCCCCCTTTCGAGAAGACCGCAGATCCGGAATGCTTTTATGGGAGCACTGCGTTGATGCAGCGCCTCGATCTGCTCGCCCATCTGACCCAGTTCGGCGAACCACTGATTCTGGTCGTCGGCCCGCCCGATAGCGGGAAGAGCACAATGCTGGAACAGTTCATTGCGCGAGCCAGCAACCGCTGGTATTTGTGCCTGCTGACTGCTGATTCGCTGGAATCGCTGCCCGCACAATTTGCAAACGCGCTCGGGGACACGAACCTGGACACCGGCATCGATGCATTGCTGGAGCGCTGGGACAGCGAGACGGATGCTTCGCGTTTATTCGTCATCGCTATTGATGACGCTGACCATCTCGACAGCGATGCCTGCCGCACACTTTGCGAACTGCTGGACAGGCCGCAGGGAGAGCGCGTTCGCGTGCTGCTGTTCGGAACCGCCAGCATGCAAGCGATGCTCAAGGAGTCATTGACGAAACTTGGCTCTACAGGCGCTTGTCAGGTACTGGACGTTCCACGCCTTTCTGATGAAGAAACAGCGGCTTACCTGATGTACCGGCTGTCCGTCGCCGGATACACCGGTGAAAGCCCGTTCAGCACTACGGAAATCCGGGCCATCTGCAAAGCGGCTGATGGCTGGCCCGGCGCAATTAACCAACTTGCCGATCAAACATTAAGGGACAACATGCTGCGAAGCGGAAAACGACCTGTCATCACTCATGAACGCAGCCGCAGACCCCGCTGGCTGGCAGTACCCGCCATCCTGGCTATCAGCGCGGCCTTCACCTGGCAGGCTCTTTATGCACCGGAACAGAATCAGGACGCATCATCCATTGCGAAAGAAACCGCGCTGATTCTGCCGCCCGAACCAGCACCAGAGCCTGTCGCAAAAGCCGTGTCTCCCCTGCCAGGCTATAGCGCAGCGCCTCAGGAACCCGCCATCGATGTGCCAACACCGGAGCTCTCTGATGAGACTCCTGCGACAAAGGCCGCAATTCCGGTGGCAGAAGCACCCGGCAGCTTGCCTGCCGAAGAGCTACAGCCGCGCCAGGAAGATGCACCGTCGGTCACAGAGGAACCGTCGCTGATGAGCCTGGTTGAGCCGCTCGAATCGTCCGTTTCGAGCCTGGACAAAAGTCAGCCTCCGACACCGTCGGAACCGCCCGCCGAAACGGCTCCAGTCCCAGCCGCAAAGGCACCTGAGCCTGCAGTCGTAGCGACAACCGAACCCGCAGCCCCGCCGCGAAACGCCGCCTGGCTTCTGGACCAGCCCGCCAGCCATTTCAGCCTGCAGCTGCTGGGCTCTCGCAGCGAAAAAGCCGTGACGGACTTCATCAAGCGCCACCAGCTGGATCCTGCGCAGACCGCTTATTACCGCGGATTTCATCAGGACGCTGACTGGTTCGTAGTGATGTATGGCGCTTTTCCTTCGCGGGATGCAGCGATGCAAGGTCTGGGCACGTTGCCGCAAGCAGTCCGCAAGGCGAAGCCCTGGCCGCGAAAGCTGGAGGTTGTGCATGAGGCGATTCAGGCGGCAATGCCGGAGAAAACCGGCGCCGGGCAGGAAAACTGATGCACGACGCTCCCTTTGAAACCGGAAGGTTTTATACGTAAACACTGGCGAAAACCTGCAGTCTCAATTATCCTTTCGGGCCCAATTTTTTAACTGACGGGTTACACCGCCTCTCCTGTGAGCAGGCGGTTGTATGTGCGCCCAACGCACAATTTCCGAACATTATTACAAGCAGTTACAGAGGTCAGACATGAGTCACGGTGCGTTTCCGGAAAACCAGGGCCTGTATGATCGCCGCAATGAGCATGACGCCTGTGGTGTCGGGTTTGTCGCCCATATCAAAGGTGTGCCAGGCCACGCGATTATCAGGCAGGGACTTCAGGTTCTGGAAAATCTCACCCATCGAGGCGCAGTGGGTGCTGATCCGCTGGCGGGCGATGGCGCCGGCATCCTGATCCAGATCCCGGATCAGTTCCTGCGCGAAACCTGTGCTGACCTGGGCCTCGAGCTGCCGGTCCCGGGCCGCTATGCAGTCGGTATGGTGTTCCTGCCATCCCAGCAACAGACGCGCCTGAAGATCGAATCGCTCTTCGAGCAGACGATCGGTGAGGAAGGGCAGGTGTCAATCGGCTGGCGCGATGTCCCCACTGACAATCGCGGCCTGGGCGACAGCGTGAAGGCGGTCGAACCGGTCGTGCGCCAGATTTTTATTGGCGCCGGTGAAGACTGTGCCAGTCAAACCGACTTCGAGCGCAAATTGTTTGTGATCCGCAAGGTCGTCGAAAATGCCGTGCGCGCCTCTGACTGGGAGGATCACGAACATTTTTACGTGCCGTCACTGTCCAGCCGAACGCTCCTTTATAAAGGGATGCTTTTGGCCGACCAGGTTGATGCCTACTATCAGGATCTCAGAGACGAGCGTATGGTGTCGGCGCTGGCGCTGGTGCATCAGCGCTTCTCAACCAACACTTTCCCGTCCTGGGATCTCGCTCATCCATTCCGCATGATCGCCCACAATGGCGAAATCAACACTGTGCGCGGCAATGTGAACTGGATGCGCGCGCGCCGACACTCCATGGCTTCGGAACTGTTCGGCGAAGATCTGGAAAAAATCTGGCCGCTGATTCCCGAAGGTCAGTCCGATTCGGCCTGCTTCGACAATGCCCTGGAATTACTGGTGGCCGGCGGCTACTCGATGGCCCACGCCATGATGATGCTGATTCCGGAAGCCTGGGCCGGCAATCCGTTGATGCCCGCCAAACGCCGCGCGTTCTATGAATATCACGCGGCATTAATGGAGCCCTGGGATGGCCCCGCAGCTGTGGCTTTCACTGATGGACGCCAGATCGGCGCGACACTGGATCGTAATGGCCTGCGCCCGGCGCGTTACCTGATCACAGACGATGATATGGTCGTGATGGCATCCGAGATGGGAGTTCTGCCGATTCCGGCCAGCAAGATCGTCAAGAAATGGCGCCTGCAGCCCGGAAAGATGTTCCTGATCGATATGGAACAGGGCCGCATTATCGATGACGAGGAACTCAAGACCGGACTCGCGGACGGCCAGCCGTACCAGGAGTGGCTGAAAAAGTCCCAGATTCATCTCAAGGATCTGCCGTCCGACGTACCCGGCAACGGCAGCGATCCCGATACTCTGCTGGATCGGCAGCAGGCGTTCGGTTACACGCAGGAAGATTTAAAGCTGCTGATGCTGCCAATGGCCGCAGTGGGTCAGGAGGCAATCGGCTCAATGGGTTCGGACAACCCGGTTGCAGTGCTATCCGGCAAAGCCAAGCCGCTGTTCAATTATTTCAAACAGAATTTTGCGCAGGTCACCAATCCGCCGATCGACCCGATTCGCGAAGAACTGGTGATGTCGCTGGTTTCGCTCATCGGTCCGCGCCCCAACCTGCTCAACCTGCACTCCGGCGGCGAACACATGCGCCTGGAAGTCAGCCAGCCAATTCTGAGCAACAAGGATCTGGAACGGATTCGCAATATCGAAACAACGACCAGCGGCGCATTCCGCACCGGAACCATCGACATCTGCTATGCGGCCGAACTGGGTGCCGGCGGTATGGCTGCGGCACTCGAAGCCGTGTGCCAGCAGGCCGAGACTTCTGTAGCAGAAGGCTACAATATTCTGATCCTCTCCGATCGTTCCGTGTCGGCGCAACAGATTCCAATTCCAGCGCTGCTGGCGACATCAGCCGTCCACCACCATCTGGTGCGCGCTGGCCTGCGAACCGAAGTTGGACTGGTCGTGGAAACCGGTTCCGCGCGTGAGGTGCACCATTTCGCCGTGCTTGCAGGATACGGAGCTGAAGCGATAAATCCTTACCTGGCATTCGAGACGCTGGCGTCTATGAAAGATGACATCAACGTTAATCTCGACATCCACCTCGATGAAGCAACCATCAACAAGCACTACATCAAGGCGGTTGGTAAAGGGCTGTTGAAAGTCTGTTCGAAGATGGGTATCTCGACCTATCAGTCCTACTGTGGCGCACAAATCTTCGACGCCGTCGGTCTGAAAACCGCCTTTGTGGAGAAGTATTTTACCGGCACCGCCACGACCATCGAAGGCATAGGTATCGAAGAACTCGCCGAAGAGGCAGTGCGCTGGCACCGCGATGCGTATGGGAAAAATCCAATCTATGCCAACGCGCTGGACGTAGGCGGCGATTACGCCTTCCGGGTCCGTGGCGAAGAACATGTGTGGACTCCCGACAGCATCGCAAAACTGCAGCACGCAACCCGCGCCAACGACCCGCGCACCTATCAGGAATATTCCCGGCTCATCAATGAACAGAGCGGCAACCTGAAAACACTGCGCGGCCTGTTCGACCTCAAGCTTGCCGCGGAACCCGTACCCATCGAGGAAGTCGAACCGGCCCGGGAAATCGTCAAGCGCTTCGCTACGGGCGCCATGTCATTCGGGTCTATCTCCTGGGAAGCACATACCACATTGGCAATTGCCATGAATCGCATCGGTGGCAAGTCGAACACCGGTGAAGGTGGCGAAGAGCGCAGTCGCTTCAAACCACTGGAAAACGGCGACTCCATGCGTTCGGCGATCAAGCAGGTTGCGTCGGGACGCTTCGGGGTCACCACTGAATACCTGGTCAATGCCGACGACATCCAGATCAAGATGGCGCAGGGCGCCAAGCCTGGCGAAGGCGGACAGCTGCCTGGACATAAAGTGAGCGAATGGATTGCCCGGGTTCGACATTCCACGCCCGGCGTCGGCCTGATCTCGCCACCCCCTCATCACGACATCTATTCCATCGAGGATCTGGCGCAGCTGATCCATGACCTGAAGAACGTGAACCCCGCAGCACGCATCAGCGTCAAACTGGTATCGGAAGTCGGAGTCGGTACGGTTGCTGCGGGGGTTTCCAAGGCCCATGCCGATCATGTCACCATCGCCGGGTATGACGGCGGCACCGGCGCATCGCCGCTGACCTCGCTGAAGCACGCCGGCAGCCCCTGGGAAATCGGCCTCGCAGAAACCCATCAGACACTGGTTCTCAACAAACTGCGTGGCCGCATTGCCGTGCAGGTGGACGGTGGCATTCGCACCGGACGCGATGCCGTTATCGGTGCGCTGCTGGGGGCGGATGAATTCGGTTTCGCGACTGCGCCGCTGATCGTGGAAGGCTGCATCATGATGCGCAAGTGTCATCTCAACACCTGTCCGGTCGGGGTGGCAACCCAGGACGAGGAACTTCGCAAACGTTTTACCGGAAAGCCGGAGCACGTCGTCAACTACTTCTTTTTCGTTGCCGAGGAAATGCGCCAGCTGATGGCACAGCTTGGCTTCCGAACCATCAACGAGATGATCGGCCGCGTCGACAAGCTGGACATGCGCAAGGCACTCGATCACTGGAAAGCGCATGGCCTCGATTATTCGCGCATCCTGCACCGGCCGGACGCGGGACCGGACGTTGCTGGCTACAACTGCGAAAAACAGGATCATGGACTCGACAAGGCGCTGGACAACAAGCTGATCGAGCAAGCCAGGCCAGCGCTCGAACGCGGCGAAGCCGTGCGTATCGAGACACAGGTACAGAACGTCAACCGTACGGTGGGTGCGATGCTGTCCGGGCATATCGCCAGACGCTATGGACATGAAGGCCTGCCGGACGACAGCATACACATCAAGCTGAACGGCGTCGCCGGCCAAAGCTTCGGCAGCTGGCTGGCACACGGCGCGACCCTGGAGCTGGAGGGTGAAGGCAACGATTATGTCGGCAAGGGCCTGTCCGGCGGTCGCATCATCGTTTATCCGCCGCGCGACTGCCCGATCATTGCCGAGCAGAACATTATTGTCGGCAATACCGTGCTCTACGGCGCCATCACCGGCGAATGTTTTTTCCGCGGTGTGGCTGGCGAACGCTTTGCCGTGCGCAACTCGGGGGCCAGTGCGGTCGTCGAAGGGGTGGGAGATCATGGCTGCGAATACATGACCGGCGGTGTGGTCGTGGTGCTGGGAGAAACCGGGCGCAATTTCGCCGCTGGCATGAGTGGCGGTATCGCCTACGTGCTCGACGAGGACGGCAACTTTGAAAACCGTTGCAACCTCGCCATGGTGGAGCTGGAGCCGGTTCCGGAAGAAGATGCAGCTCTGGAAGCTCTGGAGCACCAGGGCGGCGATCTGGAAACCCATGGTATGGTGGACATCAGTGCGGACATGACGCGTTATGACGCACTACGACTGCAGCGTTTGATCAAGGCACATCTGCACCATACCGGCAGCACTGTGGCAGCGCGCATACTCGACAACTGGAATGAATACCTGCCCAGATTCGTAAAAGTCATGCCGGTGGATTACCGGCGCGCACTCGAAGAGATAAAACAATCACAGAATCATGCCGCGCAACCTGACGTGGCGGCCGGAGGACAGTAGTCGATGGGCAAACCTACCGGATTCATGGAGTACCCTCTCCACGACCGACATTACAAACCCGTTGAAGAGCGCATCAGGCACTTCAGGGAATTCGTGATCCCACTGGATGAACAGGAACTGAGCCGCCAGGGTGCGCGCTGCATGGATTGCGGCATCCCCTTCTGCCATGAGGCCTGTCCGGTCAACAACATCATTCCGGACTGGAACGACCTGGTATTCAAGGGCGAATGGCGGGATGCCATCGAAGTGCTGCACTCCACGAATAATTTTCCCGAGTTCACCGGCCGCATCTGCCCTGCCCCCTGCCAGGAATCCTGCACCCTGAACATTACCGATGAACCGGTGACCATCAAGACTATTGAATGCGCCATCATCGACAAGGCGTGGGAGAACGGCTGGGTCAAACCACAGCCATCCGCTGTGCAGACAGGCAAACAGATCGCCGTGGTCGGGTCCGGACCGGCCGGCATGGCCTGCGCCCAGCAACTGGCGCGTGCCGGTCACGCAGTGACACTGTTCGAGAAGAGCGACCGCATCGGCGGCCTGCTGCGGTATGGAATTCCTGACTTCAAGATGGAAAAGCAGAACATCGATCGCCGCATTGAACAGATGCAAGCGGAAGGCGTGATCTTCAAAGCCAACGTACATGTTGGCGTGGATATCGACGCCGCGCAGCTGTTGAAGGATTTCGATGCGCTGGCATTGACGGGCGGTGCGGAACACCCGCGCGACCTGCCGGTACCGGGGCGGGAGCTGGATGGCGTGCATTTCGCCATGGAATTTCTGCCGCAGCAGAACAAACGCGACGCCGGGGACACGATTCCCGACCACGTCGCGATCAGCGCCAAAGACAAACACGTCGTTGTCATCGGTGGCGGCGACACCGGTTCCGATTGCATCGGCACATCGATCCGGCAAGGCTGCAAGTCGATCACCCAGCTGGAAATCCTGCCGCGCCCCCCGGAAAAGGAAAACAAGGAACTTACCTGGCCGGAATGGCCAAACCGGATGCGCACATCATCTTCACAGGAAGAAGGAGCGAAGCGCGACTGGTCGGTGACCACCAAAATGCTGACCGGGCACGACGGCAAGGTTGAGAAAATCCATTGTGCACGGGTGGAATGGGAGAAAGACCCCCAGGGCCGCTGGAATATGCAGGAAATTCCTGGCAGCGAATTCGAACTCGATGCCGACCTGGTTCTGCTGGCGATGGGTTTCGTGCACCCCGTACAGGAAGGCCTGCTCAACGACCTCGGCGTGAGCTACGATACACGGGGTAACGTACAAAGCGACACAGAAGGCCGCGAGGCCTACAAAACCTCAGTGGACAAGGTGTTTGCGGCGGGGGATATGCGGCGCGGGCAATCGCTGGTGGTGTGGGCGATACGTGAGGGCCGTCAGTGCGCGCGGGCAATCGATGAGTTTCTGATGGGTGTTTCGGATTTGCCGCGTTAGCGGCAATTGCGGTCTAATACCCAGATGACTGAATTGAAAAACGACCGTTTTATCCGCGCGCTGCTCCGTCAACCCGTCGATGTCACTCCGGTCTGGATGATGCGCCAGGCCGGACGTTACCTGCCCGAGTATCGCGCCACGCGCGAGAAAGCCGGCAGTTTCATGCAACTGTGCAGCAATCCGGAACTGGCCTGCGAAGTAACCCTGCAGCCGCTGGAGCGTTTCCCGCTCGATGCGGCGATTCTGTTTTCCGACATTCTGACCATCCCCGATGCCATGGGCCTGGGCCTGTATTTCAGCGAAGGTGAGGGGCCGCGCTTTAAAAACCCGATCCGCACCGAAGCCCAGATCAAGGCACTCGGCGTGCCCGATCCGGAACAGGAACTGCGCTATGTGATGGACGCGGTGCGACTGATTCGCAGTGAACTCGCCGGCCGGGTGCCACTGATCGGCTTTTCCGGCAGCCCCTGGACGCTCGCAACCTATATGGTCGAAGGCAGTTCCAGCAAGGATTTCCGCACCATCAAAGCCATGCTGTTCGAACGACCGGAGTTGCTGGATCAACTGCTCGACACAGTCGCGCGTTCGGTGGCGCTGTACCTCAACGCCCAGATTGCCGCCGGCGCACAAACCGTGATGATCTTCGACACCTGGGGCGGCGCTCTGACACCAAGCGACTACTGCCGGTTTTCGCTCAAGCCGATGGAACGCATCATTGCTTCGCTGCAGCGCGAGTATAACGGCAAGAAAATTCCGGTGATTCTATTCACCAAGAACGGCGGCCAGTGGCTCGAAGCCATGACCGATACCGGAGCCGACGCGCTGGGACTGGACTGGACGACCGATCTGGCCGATGCACGCCGCCGGGTCGGCGGACAGGTGGCGCTGCAGGGCAATCTCGATCCATCGGTACTTTATGCATCGCCGCCACATATCCGCGAACAGGTCGGAAAAGTGCTGGCGAGTTTCGGCAAGGGCAGCGGCCACGTATTCAACCTGGGCCACGGCATTCATCCTGGCATCCCTCCCGAACATGTCACAGCCATGGTTACAGCGGTGCACGAACTAAGCGTGCCCTACCATCAGTGACGTGGAGCGGAGCTTGACAACATAATGACGCTCGCCATTCTGATCTGTGATGACTCGGGAATGGCACGTAAGCAGATGGCGCGCGCCCTGCCGCCGGACTGGGATGCCGAAATAAGTTTTGCGGCAGATGGACTCGAAGGCCTGGAAGCCATCAGAGCCGGCAAAGGCGGAGTCCTGTTCCTTGATCTCAATATGCCGGTGATGGATGGATACCAGGTTCTCGAAGCGATCCGTGCGCAGGATCTTCCTACCCTGGTGATCGTGGTATCGGGCGACATACAACCTGAAGCACACCAACGCGTCATGAAAATGGGGGCACTGGCTTTTCTCAAGAAACCGGTGGATGCTGAGCAGATCGAACAGGTGCTCAACCGGTATGGCATTCGCGGCGAGAGCAAGGGCAGCCTGGCCGACGTCAAAGTGGATGTCGACCCGATGGACAGTTACCAGGAGGTTGCCAATGTGGCCATGGGCCGCGCCGGTGATCTGCTCGCCCGCCTGCTGGGCGTATTCGTTGTGCTGCCGATTCCCAAGGTCCGCATGATCGAGATTGCGGAACTGCGTATGGCACTGGAGCGGGTTGCCGATGACGACACCCTGTCCGGAGTCTGCCAGGGATTCATCGGGGCAGGAATTGCCGGTGAAGCGTTGTTAATGTTCAATGAATCCAGTTTCGCCGATATTGCCACCCTGATGAAGTATCGGGGCGAAGTCGATGACAGTGCGCAGCTTGAGCTGCTCATGGATATCGCCAGCGTGCTGATCGGCGCCTGCCTGACAGGTATCGCCGATCAGCTGGACATCAGTTTCAGCCAGAGTCATCCGGTAGTACTGGGCCGCCACGTGAAGATACAGGATCTGCTCAGGAGCGGCTCTGCACAATGGGACCGGACGCTGTCTATCGAGATTGCCTATTCCATCGAGAACCACGACATCAACTGCGATTTATTGCTGCTGTTCACCGAGGATTCATTGCCCTCGCTGAACCAGCGCCTCGCCTATGCGCTGGATTAGCCCGTGACCGACCAGAACCAGGTAAAGGAATTCCACTGGCTCATGAACATGATCCAGACCATCGATGTCGGTCTGGTGGTCATTGACAGCACCTATGCAATCCAGGTCTGGAACGGTTTTATGGCCAACCACAGCGGCAGAGCACCTCATGATGTGATTGGAGGCAATCTGTTCGAGCTGTTCGAGAGTATCCCGGAAGCCTGGTTCCGGAATAAGGCAGACTCGGTTTTTCTCCTTAAAAACCGCGCCTTCACCACCTGGGAACAACGTCCCTACCTGTTCCGCTTCAAGAACTACCGCCCCATCACCGGCACTGCGGAGTTCATGTACCAGAACATCACCCTCATCCCCCTGCTGTCGAGCGATGGCACGGTCAAACATATTGGCATCATCATTTACGATGTTACCGATATGGCAGTCGGTAAATCGCAGCTACAGGACGTCAATGGCCAGCTGGAAGTTCTCAGCCGCACCGATCGCCTGACGCAATTGAACAATCGGGGCTACTGGGAAGAGTGCCTTGATTCCGAACACAAACGCGCCATGCGTACCGGCGCGCCATCCACACTGATAATTTTCGATATCGATCATTTCAAACTGGTTAATGACACCTATGGTCATCAGGCCGGCGATGAAGTCATTCGTGCCACTGCTCGACTGCTTCTCGAGAGCAAACGCGCCACCGATATTGCCGGCCGCTACGGAGGGGAAGAATTCGTCATCATTCTTATCGACACCGATATCGAAGGCGCCGAGGTCTTCGCCGAACGCCTGCGGCAGAAAGTCGCTGCCAGCAGCGTACGCCACGAAGCTGTCGAAATCACCTGGACCGTCAGTCTCGGCCTCGCGGAATGTGGCGAGCATATCCGCAGCCATTGTGAATGGCTCGAGTGCAGCGATCAGGCTCTGTATCAGGCCAAGCATGGCGGACGCAACCAGAGCCGACGCTATATTCCCGGCGACACGCCGAAGCGTTAGCGAACTTCCTTCAACAACCCGTCTATCAGACTCTGCGCCTGCGCCAGATAGCCGCCACCGAACAGGTTGTAATGGTTCAGCACGTGGTAGAGGTTGTAGAGCTTTTTGCGCAGCGCATAGCCCGGCTCCAAAGGCCAGGCCGCCTGATAAGCGGCATAAAAGTCACGATCGAAGCCACCGAACAGTTCTGTCATCGCCAGATCCGTTTCACGATCACCAAAATAAACGGCCGGATCGAAAATCGCCGGTTCGCCAGCTGCAGTGAAACTGTAGTTGCCCGACCACAGATCCCCGTGCAGCAAAGACGGAATCGGCCGGTGACCCTCCAGCAGCCGCTCCAGATTTTCGAGCAAACGCTCGCCAGCCGCCAGCGTCCGTGCCGGCGCACCCTTGCGAGCCGCAAGCTGCAACTGAAAACCCAGCCGCTGCTCACGCCAGAAGCCGATCCACTCGTCATGCTGACGGTTCGGCTGCGGCGTACTGCCGATGGTATTGTCGCGATGCCAGCCGAATCGTTCCGCGCTGATAGTGTGCAGTGCCGCAAGCCCCTCCCCCAGCGCCATTGAACTGCCGCGCCCGCCCAGATCCAGCCCCTCCATCACCAGGTAGGACTGGCCATCCGCGATGCCCACGCAGATGGGTGCGGGGATACAAAGCGCATCACTGCGCGCAAGTTCGCGCAAGCCATCGGCCTCGGCCTCGAACATAGGGAGCATGTCAGCAGAGTTGAGCTTGATGAAGAAGCTGTCGCGGCCGGATCTGGCGCGCACCGATTGACTGATGCAGCCGCCACCAACGGCAGCCGGTTCCGACAGAGACACCTCGTGCCCCAGCGCGGCCGCGATTTGCGACTCGACTTGTTTCCATAACGATGTTGTTGTTGGCATGACACCGGACTAACAGGGCACAGGTCGCAACCCGTGGCCGCCATTACATCTGCAGGCGGGCGTGCATCGGGCTGCTGCGCGGGAAATGCGCTCGCAGAAACTCCATCTGGTCAGCGAGCACCTTGCGGCCCTGCAGAAAAATGTATTCGGCATGCGTGGGCGTAAACGGCACCGCCAGCAGTTCCATGCCAGCCTGCTCCGGGCGGCGCCCGGCCTTGTGACAGTTACAGCGCCGGCACGCAGTAACGACGTTGGTCCAGTGATCTGCACCCTTCTGACTGACGGGTGTTACATGGTCGCGAGACAGATCAGCAACCCGGAAACGTTCACCGCAATACATACACAGATACGCATCACGTTTGAACAGAGCCGGGTTATTCAACGGCGGGACATAGCGATCGCGGATTTTTAACAATGCCTGGCTGCTGCCGTGGGTGGCGATGATGGAATTGACATCGATATAGCTCTGGCGGCCGGTCAGCGCGCAGATACCGCCGTGCACACGGTACAGACGAATGCCACAGCTGTAGGCTACCTGGCCGGTGTGATACAGCCGCACGGCATCCTGGTAATTGACCCATTCAAGGGGCATACCGGCAGCATCGGTTCGCAAGACCTGAGTCTTTAAATCGTACACAGAGTCCTCCTGTTTCAGGATTGGATACTTTATCCCAGATAAACCCGGTTTTGTAAATGGCCAGTGCATAGCCAGTCACCACAGCGGAACCAACATTTCATCAGTGTCCGGAATCCGTTATCATGCCGCCTTTTGCAGCGATCGGTCGGGACCCGGCCGGAAATCTGGTTCACAGCCTGGAGTAGCTATAGATGCCGATACGTTTGGGCGTTCCCAAAGAAATCGAACAGGGCGAGCGACGGGTCGCGCTGGTTCCGGCCATCGTCGAGCGGTTCGCGAAGTTGGGGGTCGAGGTGCTGGTGCAGAATGGTGCCGGTGCCGGCAGTCATTTTCCCGACAGCGCCTATAGCGCCGCCACCATGGTTGCCGATGCGCAAAGCCTGTACCAGCAGGCCGATATCGTCGTCAAAGTGCAGCCGCCCACCGAAGCCGAGATTTCCATGCTCAAGGATGGTGCCGTGGTCGTCGGCATGATGACACCGCACCGCTATCCGGAACGCGTCAAACAGCTGTGCGAGCGCAGGCTCCTGAGTTTCGCCATGGAACTGGTGCCGCGGATTTCACGCGCCCAGAGTATGGATGTGCTGTCGTCGCAGGCGGCGGTAGCCGGCTACAAGGCAGCATTGATGGCGGCGGACAGCCTCGATGGTTTCTTTCCGATGCTGACCACCGCCGCCGGCACCATACGCCCGGCCAAAGTGCTGGTCATCGGGGCCGGAGTGGCGGGTTTGCAGGCGATCGCCACGGCCAAACGCCTGGGCGCCATGGTCGAAGGATATGATGTACGCAGCGCCACCAGGGAACAGGTCGAGTCTCTCGGCGCACGCTTTGTCGATACCGGCGTGTCTGCCGAGGGCGCCGGTGGTTATGCGCGCGAGTTGACTGAAGAAGAACAGCAGCAGCAACAGGCGGTGCTCGAAAAACATGTCATCGCGGCAGATGCGGTCATTACCACCGCCGCCATTCCAGGACGCGCTTCACCCCGGATTATCAGCACCGCAGTCGTCGACCAGATGAAGCCGGGCGCAGTCATAATCGATCTGGCGGCCGAGGGCGGCGGCAACTGCGAAGTCACCCGTGCCGGCGAGCGCGTCATGCACAATGACGTCATGGTCTACGGACCGCTGAACGTGCCGAGCGAACTGCCGATCCATGCCTCCGAAATGTTCGCCAAGAACCTGCTCAACTTCCTGACCCCCATGATCAAGGATGGCGAATTTGCGCCTGACTGGGAGGACGAAGTCATCGCCGGCAGCACTCTGACCCGCGACGGCGAGATCAGGCATGCTCCGACCCGCGCACAGATCGAAGGAACCGCATCATGATGATCGAAGGCTTTACTGCACTCTATATCTTTATGCTGGCTGCCTTTACCGGCTATGAAGTCATTGCCCGGGTGCCGGTCATTTTGCACACGCCGCTGATGTCCGGCTCCAATTTCGTGCATGGCATCGTACTGGTAGGCGCCATGGTAGCGTTGGGACATGCTGGCACTGGCGCCGAAAAGATCGTCGGTTTCATCGGTGTAATGCTGGCCGCGGGTAATGCCGTCGGTGGCTATGTGGTCACGGAACGCATGCTGGAAATGTTCAAGAGCAGCAAAGGGAGCAATCGCTGATGAATTCCCTGATTCAGCTTAGTTATTTTCTTGCGGCGGTGCTGTTCATTCTCGGCCTGAAGCGCATGAGTTCACCGGTCACGGCGCGCGGCGGCATTGTCTGGGCCGGCGCCGGCATGGTGGTCGCGACTCTGGTCACCTTCATGTGGCCGGGCATGCACAATTATGGCTTGATGATACTGGCCATCGCCATCGGCGGCGGACTTGCGTGGTACACCGGCAAGAAAGTCGCCATGACCGACATGCCGCAAATGATCGCCATCTACAATGGCATGGGTGGCGGCGCGGCAGCAGCGATTGCCGCTGTCGAGCTGATGCGCGGCGAGTTTCAGTCATCCACCTTCCAGGTCCTGGCGGTACTGGGCGGGTTGATCGGTTCCGTGGCGTTTTCCGGCTCCATGGTCGCCTTCGCCAAGCTCCAGAGTCTCATGAAGCGTTCATTACTGTTCCCGCAACAGCAGCTGATCAACCTGGCAGTATTCGGCGCGACCCTGGTGTTCGGTCTGCTGCTGATGGGCGCCGATCAGCCCGCAGGTTTCAATATCCTGATGTTTTTCAGTCTGGCGCTGGCCTTTGGCGTGCTGATGACCCTGCCGATCGGCGGCGCTGATATGCCGGTGGTCATCTCTCTGTACAACGCCCTGACCGGGCTGGCCGTCGCCTTTGAAGGCTTTGTGCTTGGCAACGCAGCAATGATCATTGCCGGTACAGTGGTGGGTTCCGCCGGTACTCTGCTCACCCAGCTGATGGCCAAAGCCATGAACCGTTCACTCGCTAACGTGCTGTTCTCCGGCTTCGGTTCGGGCGTCGAGGCGGTGGGTGAAGCCGGACCTGAAGGTACCATGAAAGAAATCGATGCCGCCGATGCCGCGGTGATGATGGCTTACGCCAACAAGGTCATCATCGTACCTGGCTATGGCATGGCGGTAGCCCAGGCGCAGCACAAGATCTGGGACTTCGCCCGGCTGCTGGAAGAGCGCGGTGTTACCGTCAAGTTTGCCATCCATCCGGTGGCCGGCCGCATGCCCGGTCATATGAATGTGCTACTGGCCGAGGCTGGCGTGCCTTACGACAAGATCTTCGATCTGGAGGAGATCAACAGTGAATTTCCGCAGGCCGACGTGGCCCTCGTGATCGGTGCCAACGACGTGGTCAATCCGGTGGCGAGGAGTAATCCCGAGAGCCCGATCTATGGCATGCCGATCCTCGATGTCGACAAGGCCAAAAATGTAATCTGCGTCAAACGCGGCCGCGGCAAGGGCTTCTCCGGCATCGAAAATGCCCTGTTCTTCCTCGATAATACGCGGATGCTGTACGGAGACGGACAGGAAGTCGCCGGCAAGCTGATCGCGGAGGCCAAACAGCTGTGATGCGCGGCTGCTTCGCAGTTCAGCCGCACGGCACGGCGACTGCGTCCAGAACTTCCGTTTTCCGGCGTTGCACTGAATGGATCAGCTGATCGAAATCGGCGCCGACCGCTTCGAACAGCGGTCGCAACTCCAGTCCCATGCCCAGGAAGACCTTACCTAGCGCATTGATGCGTGTGGGGATGGCTTCCAGATGCGCCTGCCGGTCCGATGCCGGCATAGCGGCCAGCGCCTGCCTGAGGCGTTCGACACCAAATGCAACATGATCCAGCTCGTCCTGCAGGGGCAGGCGCAGCGATTCCCGGGTCCCGGGATCGGCCAGCGGTACCACCTGCTCGACAGCATCGCTGCCCAGCGCTTCGACGCACAGGTACATGTCGGTGAGGAAATCGGCCCAGTCGAGATCGCGGAAATGGTCGCGGATCGTACTTTGCTGCGCCTCGGAAAGCAGCGGCGCCTGGCTGGTGCCAAAGCACTGCATCCATTCCCGCTGAATAGCGACATGTCTGGATTCATCCCCGACCTGCTTCGCGAGTCCCAGCTTCGCCTTGAGGTCAGGCGCCGTTGCGATGCGCTCCGCGCAGGCTTCCATGATCAGCTGGTCCACTTGCGTATAAAGCACCAGCAACTGGCCCATCGCATTGCGATAGCCCTGCGCGTCGGCGTCGGCTGCAATTACTGTATTCATAAGCTTACCCTCACTGGCAATTGGTGGTTTTCCGGGATTCTGGAGCACCAGTCTAGTACAGCTTTCGACAGGCCGCGCCAACCCGCATCCTCTGGTACCATGGCGGTGCGGAGCCATCACGGCGATGCCAGTAGAACCTGTTATTTTTCAAAGGCCGCGCCCTTCTTGCCCGCAACTGGAAATTCACGTCCGTCATTGCATCGGGTCATACCCGCGCCAGGCGCGCTCGCATGAGTGACGCGCCGCTGATCCTCGCCGTTGCTGTGCCTTCGCCGTTATACCGCAGCTTCGACTACCTGCCACCAGCAGATCATCAGGGTGCTCCGCCTGTCCCGGGTGTGCGGGTGAGCGTGCCATTCGGACGCCGTGAGGTCGTGGGCGTACTGATGGCAGTCCGGCAGCACACCGATGTCGCCCGCGCGAAACTTAAACCCGCGCTGGAAATTCTCGACCATGCACCGGTATTTGACGCAAAGCTGCTGCAGCTGCTCGAGTGGGCGGCGGGCTATTACCACCATCCGATCGGCGATGTCGTCAGCACTGCGCTGCCGGTATTGCTGCGCAAGCCAGGCAGTCGGGCACAGACACAAATCGAGGTCTGGACGCTCACTGAACAGGGCCGGGCGCACAACCCTCAGGAACAGGGCCGCGCCGCCCGCCAGGCGCGTGTGATGATGCAGCTTCAACAACAGCCCGGCGGTCTCGCGCGCGATGCACTGGATGCGCCGCTTTCAGTACTCAGGACCTTGCGTGACAAAGGCTGGATTCGCAGCGAGGTGCTGAGCCGAGACACGCGACCTGGCGCGGTCGGCGGCGATAGTGGTTCGGCACACGCGCTGAGCGATGCCCAGCAGCAGGCTGTGGATGCCGTCAAAAGCGCATTCGGGAATTTTCAGGCGCTGCTGCTCGACGGCGTTACCGGCAGCGGTAAAACTGAAGTCTACCTGCACCTGATCGAGCCGCTGCTTGCGGAGGGTCGCCAGGTGCTGGTGCTGGTGCCGGAAATCGGACTGACGCCGCAGCTCGTGGACCGCTTTCAGCGTCGCTTCGGCGTCGCTATCGCGGTCATGCATTCAGGGCTGAACGAGACTCAGCGGCTACACGCCTGGCAACAGGCAGCCGCCGGTCGGGCACCACTGGTGCTGGGTACCCGGTCTGCCATTTTCACGCCACTGGCGCGGCCCGGCCTGATCATTGTCGATGAAGAGCATGATCCCTCCCTGAAGCAGCAGGAAGGTTTCCGCTATTCCGCCCGCGACCTGGCGGTGTGGCGCGCGCGCCAGCTGAACATCCCGGTGCTGCTCGGCTCCGCCACGCCTTCACTCGAAAGCCTTTTCAACGTTCAGCAGGGACGTTACCGGCATCTGCATCTACCGGAGCGTGCCGGGGCGGCGGCGCCACCTGCCATGCGCCTGCTGGATTTGCGCAATCAACCAATGCGCGATCTGCTGAGCAGGCCGCTCATCGACGCCATGAGCTGGCATCTGGCGCGCGATGGACAGGTGCTGTTGTTTCTCAACCGCCGCGGCTTTGCCCCGGTGCTGTTGTGTCACGCCTGCGGGTGGGTGGCCGAATGCTCTCGCTGTGACGCGCGCATGACCTTACACCAGCGCAGCGGTGCTCTGCGGTGCCATCATTGCGGCAGCCAGAGGCGCATCGATGTCAGCTGCCCGACCTGCGGCGGCAGCAAGCTGATCGGCATCGGCGAAGGCACCGAACGCATCGAGGAGGTGTTACTGGAACGCTTTCCGGAACACCGGGTGCTGCGCATAGATCGAGACACCACGCGTCGCAAGGGGCAACTGGACGATGCGCTGGACGAAGCGCGCAGCGGCCGCGCGCACATCCTGCTCGGCACCCAGATGCTGGCGAAGGGGCATCATTTTCCGGGCGTCAGCCTGGCCGCGATTCTTGACGCAGACCAGGGACTGTTCAGTGCTGATTTTCGCGCCAGCGAACGCATGGCTCAGCTGATCATTCAGGTAGCGGGACGCGCCGGGCGCGCGGAAAAACCCGGCGAAGTCATCATCCAGACGCATCAGCCGGATCACCCTCTTTTACACCAGCTGGTGGGACAGGGCTATGCCGCTTTTGCCGAGGCGGCTCTGCAGGAGCGGTGCGAAACGCTGCTGCCTCCATTCGCGAGCCTGGCGATCCTGCGCGCGGAAGCGCCACAGGCGCAGGCGCCCCAGGCATTTCTGGAAGCCGCCCGGGCCGCCGCCGGACCACTCGCCGGCGAACAGGTGCAGATATGGGGGCCGGTCGCGGCACCCATGGAACGCCGCGCCGGACGCTACCGGGCACAACTGCTGTTTCAGGCACAGGAACGTGTAGCGCTGCAGGGTCTGCTGAGCGCACTCATGCCGCAGCTGGAACAGAGCAAATCCGCGCGGCGGGTACGCTGGTCGATCGATGTCGATCCGGTAGACACCTTTTGAGTACGCCAGAACCGGCCGATGAGGCCAACACTGAAATAGCTGAAGTCCTGCTTTATCCGGTTGGCCAGAGTTCCACAAAAGAATTCCCGTCGCCTGTTGAATCCGGACTGGTGGCCCTGAATAATAGGCGGCTTTCCGGCCAGGCCTGACCCTTCATGAAACAGCATCTATCGCAACTTCTGTCCGAAGCGCTGCAAGCGCTCAAGACGCAGGGTGTGTTGCCGGTCGACACCGACATCGCCATCGGCATGGAGCGTACCCGTGACCGCAGCCATGGTGACTTTGCCAGCAATCTGGCCATGGTGCTGAGCAAGATTGCGCGGCGCAAACCGCGCGAGCTGGCCGAACAGCTGATCGCTGCACTTCCGCCTTCCGGGCAGATCCGCAAGGTCGAAGTGGCGGGCCCGGGTTTTATCAATTTCTTCCTGACCAGCGATGCCTATCACCACGCAGTCGCCCAGGCACTCGAGCTGGGCCAGGCCTATGGCCGCAGTCGGATCGGCGCCGGTCAGCCGGTACAGGTGGAATTTGTGTCTGCCAATCCCACCGGACCGCTGCACGTCGGTCATGGGCGGGGCGCGGCGTACGGTGCGACGGTTGCAGACCTGCTGGACGCGCTTGGCTACAAAACGCATCGCGAATATTACGTCAACGATGCCGGGCGCCAGATGGATATTCTGGCTACCAGCGTCTATCTGCGCTATCTCGACCTGTGTGGCATCGAATTCACCTTTCCCTCGAATGGCTATAAGGGCGATTACGTCTGGGACATCGGAGCCAGCCTGCACCGCAAGTACGGTGATGAATTAAAATACAGTGCCGCTGAGCTGTTCGAGGGCGTGCCGGCGGATGAGCCGGCGGGCGGCGACAAGGAAGCACACATCGACGGACTGATCGAACGCTGCAAGATCCTGCTGGACGCGACGCGTTATCGCGAGGTGTTTGACCTGGGTCTCGACTCGATCCTGGAAAACATCCGCCGCGATCTGGAAGAATTCGGCGTGCATTATGATGAATGGTTCTCGGAGCGTTCACTGGCCGATACCGGCGCCGTGACGCGTGCTATCGAGCGGCTGCAGCAGTCCGGTTACACCTATGAAAAGAACGGTGCATTGTGGTTTCGCTCCACCGACTTCGGTGATGAAAAAGACCGGGTGATGGTGCGGGACAACGGCCAGACAACCTATTTCGCCTCCGACGTCGCCTATCACATGAACAAGATGGAACGCGGCTATGCCCGCGTCATCGACATCTGGGGTGCCGATCACCATGGCTATGTGCCGCGTGTAAAGGCAGCGCTCCGCGCGCTGGGCGACGACGCCGACAAACTGGATGTGCTGCTGGTACAATTCGCCATTCTGTATCGCGGCGGCGAGAAAGCACAGATGTCGACGCGCTCTGGCGAATTCGTGACTCTACGGGAACTGCGGCAGGAAGTCGGCAACGACGCTGCCCGGTTTTTCTATGTCATGCGCAAATGCGAACAGCATATGGATTTCGATCTCGATCTTGCCAAGTCGGAGTCCAGTGACAATCCTGTCTACTACATCCAGTATGCGCATGCACGGATCGCCAGCGTGTTCCGCCAGCTGCAGGAAAAAAACCTGCAGTGGGATAATGGAGCCGGCATGGAAAACCTTGGGCGCCTGAGTGAAGCGCACGAAGATGCGCTGCTGGTGAGCGTCGCGCGTTATCCCGAAGTGGTCGAAGTCGCGGCGCTGCAACACGAGCCGCACCAGCTCGCACACTTTCTGCGCGATCTGGCCAACGAGTTCCACACCTACTACAACGCGCACCAGTTCCTGGTCGAGGATGCAGCGCTGCGAAACGCACGCCTGACTCTGATCAAAGCAGCTCAGCAGGTAATTTCCAATGGCCTTAACCTGCTCGGTGTATCAGCGCCCGACAGCATGTAACAACGAACGGCAGATGTAATTACCGAATGGCCAGAGACTACAAACACCGCGCCTCGGGGCGCCGCAAACGGCGCGCGCCTGCGCCCTGGTTATGGACATTGGCCGGGCTCATGGTCGGTCTGTTCATCGCGTTCCTGGTATTCCTGCAAATGCGCGAACCGGCCGACCAGCAGGTCGCCGTGTCGGCAATGCCCACCGAACCGCTGGCCGTGCCTGCGCCTGCGCCACCTGTCCAGGTCACGCCACCAGAAGCGCCACCGGCACCGTCCAGACCACGCTTCGATTTTTACGACCTGTTGCCGGAGATGGAGGTGGTGGTGCCGGAGCAGGAACTGAAGGGTGATCCAACTCCGGAGGGTGTCAAGCCAGTGGAGGAGCCGGGCACTTACCTGCTGCAGGCGGGATCATTCCGCAGCCAGGACCAGGCCGAGCAGCTGCGTGCACGCCTCGGACTGCTGGGTTACGAAACCAGTATTCAGATGGTGAGTATCGATAATCGCCAGTCCTGGCACCGGGTGCGGGTCGGTCCGTTCCGCAACCTGGCTGACCTCAACAAGGCACGCAGCGCACTGAAGAAAAACGGCATCGATGCAATTTTGATCCGGCTGAAGAGCTAGGCTCAGGAGCGGCGGAACAGCGCGATTTTTTCCCGAAACAGGGCCGAGATATCTTCATCACCGAAACCGGCCGCCATCAGACGCCGGTAGTGCACCAGAGTCATTTCGACGATCGGCAAGGCAACGTCGAATTCTTCAGCCATCTGTTTGCAGATCAGCAGGTCCTTGTGGTGTAACGCCACCTTGAACCCGGGCGCGAAACTGTCAGACGTCATGCTGCTGCCACGATGCTTCAGAAACCAGTTTGCAGCGGCCCCTGAACCCACCACCTCAATGACTTTTTCCAGCGGCAATTGCTGGGCGCTGGCGAATGCCAGTGCTTCACTGACAGCCTGGTTTATCCCTGCCGCCATGATCTGGTTGACAGCCTTGGTGGCCTGTCCGCTGCCCACCGGCCCCATATGCTCGATGCGCGCAGCCAGGCTCTGCAGCAGCGGTCGCACCTGCTCCAGCAGTTCTGCATCACCTCCCACCATCATGGCGAGGCTGGCCTGGCGCGCACCCTCGACACCACCGGACACCGGTGCATCGAGGAATCCGGCGCCACGCGTCGCCACCCGGGCCGCAGCAGCTGTAGCCGTGGCACGACTTACCGTCGAGCAATCGACGACTACCGACTCCGCGCCCAGCCCCGGTAACAGCAGTTCGACAACTTCGGCCAGATCGGCATCGGCGGACACGCAGGTGATGATTACCTGCGCCTGTTTAGCCAGCTGCGCCGGATCCGCTGCGGCACGGACAGAGGGATGTTCGCGGATGAACAGGTCGGTTTTTTCGCGGCTGCGGTTCCAGACTGCGATGAGCTGTCCTGCGCGATGCAGATTGTGCGCCATAGGTGCGCCCATCGCGCCAAGACCAATGAACGCGGCACGCGGCGACACGTTATTTTTCCAGGTAGGTATAGCCGGTCAGGCCGGCTTCGAGTTCAGCAAGATAACGCGCCGCTTCAGCGGCAGGCAATTGCGCAGCCTGTACCCGTTGCCGGTACACGGCCCGCAGCCGGTCCGGATCGAAATGCACATAGCGCAACAGTTCGTCCACCCGATCACCGTGCTCAGCCTGACACAGTATGTACGACCCGTCGGCATTTATCTCCACGTTAACCGCATCGGTATCGCCAAACAGATTATGCATGTCGCCCAGAATCTCCTGATAGGCGCCAACCATGAAAATCCCGAGCAGATACGGTTCATCGCCCCGCACCGTATGCACCGGCAGACTGTTTTCAACGCCTTCGCCATCGACATAATGATCGATACGTCCATCAGAATCGCAGGTCAAATCTTCGATCGTGGCGCGGCGCAATGGCTCCTCGTCGAGTCGGTGCAGCGGCACAATGGGAAAGATCTGCTCCAGCGCCCAGACGTCGGGCAGCGACTGGAAAATGGACAGATTGCAGAAATATTTGTCCGCCAGCTTCTGGTTCAGATCGTCATACAGCTCGCGGTGTTCGCGGCGCTGCGGCTGCAACATAAGACGCAGCCGCTGCAGAATCGCGAAGTGATACTGCTCGGCATGCGCGCGCTGAGGCAGACTGAGCAAGCCCTGGCTATACGCCTGCTGCATTGCGTCGAGCGCCTGGCCGGCATCGTGAAATATCTCCAGCGGCGAACGTCGTTGCAGTTGCTGATACAGGGCTTCGAGGTCGCGCAGCACATCCGGCACCACTTCGGGCAGGGGGTGCGGTTCGGCCGCGCCGGGCGCCTGTTCGGTATCGATAACATTGGTGATCAACAGCGCGTGGTGAGCCGTCATGGCGCGCCCTGACTCAGTAACAAGCTCCGGGTGCGGCAGGTTATTTTCCACACAGATACGGCTGACCACCTCGACGATAGCTGCCGCATACTGATCAACGCCATAGTTCATGGAACAGAAACTGCGCGAGCCCGTACCTTCATAATCCACACCCAGACCACCGCCGACATCCAGCACCTCGATCGGCACGCCCAGCGCATGCAACTGCGCGAAAAAACGTGCCGCCTCGAGCACGCCGCTCCTGATGTCGCGCAGATTCGCAAGCTGGGATCCCAGATGAAAGTGCAACAGCTGCAGATGTTCCAGCATGCCGGTGTCGCGCAAGCGCTCGATCAGTTGCAGCACCTGCGCCGCGTGCAGACCGAATTTGGACTTGGCACCACCGGTGTTCTGCCAGTTTCCGGCGCCGATGGACGCCATGCGTACGCGAATGCCCAGCAGCGGCGCCACCCCGAGTTCGCGGGCCTGCTCGATCACCAGCTCCAGCTCGGAGAGCTTTTCTATGACCAGGAAAATGCGTTGCCCCATGCGACGCGCCATCAGTGCAATGCGGATGTACTCGCGATCCTTGTAACCGTTGCAGATTATCAGGCCGTCGCGCCGCGATAGCCCCAGTACTGCCATCAATTCCGGTTTGCTGCCGGCTTCCAGACCCACCCGGTCACCTCCGTGGGCGAGTATCTGTTGCACGACACTGAACTGCTGATTGACCTTGATCGGGTAAACGGCGGTATAGCCGCCCATATAATCCGACTGCTGTCGGGCATTATCGAATGCGGTGCAAAGCCGGTCGACGCGATTTTCGAGAATTCCACCGCAGCGCACCAGCACCGGCCAGTTCAGACCGGAACGCTCGATATCGCCCGCCAGTTCGAACAGGTCGACCTCTACATTCTCGCCGCCCTTGTCGAGGCGCAGCAGCAGGTTGCCCCTGTCATTGACATCGAAATAACCATCACTCCAACCGGAGAGGTTATAACGTTTTCTGGATGCTTCTATTGACCAGTTCATAGTGTTGCACAGGGTACAGATTAATTGGGGTCGGAGGCAATTCTTTACTATACTACCGGGCCTTACGCGCTCCAATGTAGACAGGAACCCAGGATTGACCCGCGCATGATCAAAGACAATGACAACAACTGGTTTACCGAAATTCACTCGCAAGCCGGCTCCGCCTTCTCCCTGCAGGTGCGCGAAAAGCTGCACGACGAGCAGTCGACATATCAGCACATCGAGATCTATGCCACGACCCACTTCGGTAATCTGATGGTCATCGACGGCTGCTACATGCTCACCGGCCTGGACAATTTTCTGTATCACGAAATGATGTCTCACCCGGCGCTGTTTACACATCCTGATCCGAAGCGGGTGGTGATCATCGGCGGCGGAGATTGCGGCACCCTGCGCGAAGTACTCAAGCACCCGGGGGTGGAGCACGCGCTGCAGGTCGATATCGACGAACGTGTTACACGCCTTGCGGAGACGTATTTTCCCGAGCTGTGTGAATCCAATGACGATCCGCGCGCGGAATTATATTTCGGCGATGGCATTGAATGGATGAAGCAGGCGCCGGCCGGCAGCGTGGATGTCATTATTGTCGATAGTACCGATCCGGTGGGGCCGGCAGAGGGACTATTCACCGAAGCTTTTTTCCGATCCTGCCACAGCGCACTGGGCGCCGACGGCGTCATCGTTCAACAGAGCGAGTCGCCGCTGTTTCACTACGACTCGATCATCAAACCGATGCATAAAGCAATGCGCGATGCCGGCTTCAGCGACTGTGTAACACTGCCGTTCCCGCAGCCCTGCTATCCGTCGGGCTGGTGGTCCGCGACTCTGGCAGGCAAGCGTCCGGTACAGGAATTCCGCACCGCCGCCGCACAAGGCAAGACGTTCACGACCCGCTACTATAATGCCGGCATCCACGCCGGCGCTCTGGCAGCGCCGGAATTCTTCAACAGCTGAATCAAACCTGGCGTTGCAAGCGATCCAGGCGCAGGCGCTCTCGTTCATCGAACAGCCGCCGTACACCGAGGTGCACCGCTGCCAGGGTACCGAAGCCGGCGCCGGCGCTGATCAGAAACATGATCAGGATCTGGTATTTTACCGCTTCGGTCGGTTCGGCCCCGGCCAGTATCTGGCCGGTCATCATGCCCGGCAAGCTGACGATCCCGGCCGCCGCCATGGCATTGATAATAGGAATCAGGCCGCTGCGAAACACCTGGCGGCGAATGTCTGAAACCGCATCTTCTGCGCGGTGCCCGAGAATCAGGCGCGCTTCGATGGTTTCGCGCATCTCCCAGGCAGATTGCGTCAGTCGATCCAGTGCCAGCGAAATACCGTTCATGGTATTTCCCAGCAGCATGCCCAGCAGCGGGATCGCGTACTGTGGCTGGTACCAGGGATCGTTGCCGATCACCACGATCAGCGCAAACAGTGCCACCGCGAATGAAGAAATAAACATCGACACGGCGCCGATACCATAACCCCAGCGGCCGGTGAAACGCCGGTGCTGGCGAGCCATCACTTCACGCCCGGCAACCGCCAGCATCACCAGCGCCATGAGCGCTACCCACAGCAGGTTAGCATTCGCGAACAGCACCTTGAGAATCAGGCCTATCAACGTCAGCTGAATGGCGGTGCGCAGCGCGGCCACCAGCAACTGGCGAGCCAGGCCCGGGTAAATACGCGCCGAGGTAAATGCCAACGCGATCACCAGCAAAGCGGCGATCGACAGGTCAAGCAGGCTCAGCTGGATCATGCTGCCTTGCGCTCACTGATGCGTCCCGCGTCCAGATACAGGGCGCGATCGGCGAGGCGCGAAATCTGCTCCGGCGCATGGGTCACCCACAGACAGGCCGCCTGCTGAACCCGGATGTATTCAGTCACCAGGCGCTCGACTGTTGCGATATTTTCGGGATCCAGGTTGGCCGTCGGCTCGTCAAGCAACAGCACCTGCGGCCGGTTCGCCAGCATTCGCGCCAGGGCCAGGCGCTGACGTTCACCACTCGAGAGCCGTTCCACCTGCCAGTTCACGACATCCGGAGCAAACCCGAGTTCGGTCAGCAGCGATTGCTGCACATCCGGAAAATGTTCACCGACAGTCGCCGCCCACCAACGACTTTCAGCCGGCAGGTAGGCGACCTGGCGACGCCACAGCGGAGCCGCCACCTGCTGCCGCGGGACGCCATCAAGAACAACGCGACCGCTATTGGCATCGAGATCGGCCAGGGCTCTGAGCAACAGCGTCTTGCCGGCGCCACTGGGGCCCGACAGACACACCAGCTCGCCGGCTCGCAGCCTGAATGAAATTGCGGGCAACTGCGGCCCCTTCAGATCGATAACTTCAAACACCTGCAGTTCCCGGGTTAGACTTTACCTGCAGAGGCCGCCGGCGTAGTGTCGGCAGCCAGAATCAACTCGATCAATGTGGGCAGTCCAGGGGACCGCTCGCCAGTCAAAAGGGACAAGGATATGGCGGAACCTCGTATAGCGCAAAGTGAGCCTTATGCTGTTGAACTCGAACCGGGCACCTATTGGTGGTGCGCCTGCGGGAAATCACTCGATCAGCCGTTCTGCGACGGCTCCCATAAAGGCACCGGTATCAGCCCGGTAAAGTTCGAGATCGAGAGTAAAACCAAAGTCTGGCTCTGCGGTTGCAAACAAAGTGCCGATCAGCCGTTCTGCGACGGCAGCCATAAATCATTGTGAAAAAAACGGGCGCCGAAGCGCCCGTCAATTGGAACCCTGCCGGAGGAAGCAGGAGTCAGATACCGGAACCGCGCGTTCCGGTAAATTCGGGGTAGGCTTCCAGGCCGCATTCGGCAAGGTCGACTCCCTCGAATTCTTCTTGTTCAGTAACGCGGATACCCATCACCATCTTGACGACCAGCCAGGTGATGAAACTGGCTACAAAGACCCAGGCAAAGATGGTTACCAGCCCGATCAGCTGTGCAGTCAATGTCGCCTCTTCATTGGTAAAGGCAACCGCAATCAGGCCCCACATACCAACCACACCGTGCACCGATATGGCACCGACGGGATCGTCGATTCTCATCTTGTCGAATGCCAGGATGGAAAACACCACCAGGATACCGCCGATCGCGCCGACCACAGTTGCGACCAACGGAGTTGGTGCCAGAGGCTCGGCAGTGATTGCTACCAGACCCGCCAGAGCCCCGTTCAGTGCCATGGTGAGATCAGTCTTGCCGAACATGAGTCTCGAGGTCAGCATCGCGGCAACCACACCGCCGGCAGCAGCCATGTTGGTATTGACGAACACCAGCGCCACTGCGTTGGCTTCACCGACATCGGAGACTTTCAGTTCAGAGCCACCATTGAACCCGAACCAGCCCATCCAGAGGATGAATGTGCCCAGCGTCGCCAGCGGCATGTTGGCACCCGGGATTGGATGGACTTCGCCATTCGGCCCGTACTTCCCTTTGCGCGCACCCAGCAGCAACACCCCGGCCAGAGCCGCTGTTGCGCCACACAGATGCACGATGCCGGAACCTGCGAAATCATTGAAGCCGATTCCATCGAGGAAGCCGCCGCCCCATTTCCAGTAGCCCTGCATCGGATAGATGAAGCCGGTCATCACGACCGCGAATACCAGAAACGACCACAGCTTCATGCGTTCGGCTACTGCGCCGGAGACAATCGACATAGCCGTTGCGACGAACACGACCTGAAAGAAGAAATCCGACAGATTGGAGTAATACGGTGCACCATCGCCACCGGCAACTACCGCAGCCGCATCATTGTCAGCAGTACCGAGAATGCCATTCAAGCCGGGCCACCAGCTGTTAACCGCCGCATCCCCTGGATACATGATGCCGTAGCCCATGAGCATGTACATGACACAGGCTATGGCGAACAGGGAAATGTTCTTGGTCAGGATCTCGGCTGTGTTTTTGGAACGGACGAGACCGGCTTCGAGCATGGCAAAGCCAGCCGCCATCCACATAACGAGTACACCCGACACCAGAAAATAAAAGGTATCCAGCGCGTATTTGGTTTCGAGAATTGCGTCCACTTTTAGTTCCTCCGGATTAGAGGGCGTCAGGGCCGGTTTCACCGGTACGAATTCGCACCGCCTGCTCTAACGGATAAACAAAGATTTTTCCGTCACCGATCTTGCCAGTGTTGGCCGCTTTGCTGATGGCTTCGATCACCCGTTCGATCAAATCGTCGTTGATAGCAACTTCGAGCTTGACCTTGGGCAGGAAGTCCACCACATATTCCGCGCCGCGATACAACTCCGTGTGTCCTTTCTGGCGTCCAAATCCCTTTACTTCAGTGACCGTAACGCCCTGCACACCGATCTCGGACAGCGCTTCACGCACATCGTCGAGCTTGAAGGGCTTGATGATTGCAGTTACTAGCTTCATCAGAAGGTCTCCCGGTTCAACCCGCTCCGTAGAGCGGGCCTGTTTGTTTACTTAAAGTTAAAATCAGAAATCCTTGGTCCAACCGACCCAGAAATTCGGATTGTCGTCACCGGCTTCTTCCTCGGCTTCCTCGTAATTCACGCTGAAGGCACCGAAGTCACCTGCATCCTTGCTGAAGCTGGCGCCCCAGTGGGTGTAGGAGATATCACCGACGGCAGCATCGCCATCCGCATCGAAATCGTAGTACCCGACAAACACGCCCAGGCCGAAACCCTCCACATCAACCGGCAGATCCGCACTCAGGCCGTAATAGATATCGCCTTCGATAAACGCCGCATCGTCAGTGTCCTGTTCGGAATCAATGGTGTAGGCGATGCTCGCTGTCATCGGGCCGAAACTCAGGCTGCCGGCGAGTTCCGTATAATCCAGCTCGCCGCCCTGGGCATCGCCGCCGGCGCCCGGATACCAGTACTGCACAAGGCCAATGTCATACCCGGCACCGCTGCCTATGTCTCCGGCAAATCCGGCATATAGATCGACTTCCATATCTTCTTTACCGCCGAAGTCGACATTGGACATCCAGGTGCCGAGGTAAAACCCGGAGTCGTGGGTGTAGTCCACGCTGCCGGCGATAGCTGCGGCATCATCGGTCTGGCTTACACCGCGGAAGTAGTAGTTGCTTGCCACTCCCAGGCTGGCATCGAGTTCCGCCTGGGCGAGCCCGCTGGCTAGGACGAGAGCGGAGGCAAGAACGGTTCTGGAAAGTTTCATGGTTTGGCGACTCCTCTTTTTACATTGCCGTAAAAATTGCTTAAAAGTTTTGCCCTGGCTAAAAACGATTACCTGCGAAGGCTGAGCAGACCTTTTGCAGTTCCCGTGCCAGCTGATTTATTGCAATTAAATCAGTTTGTTATGTATTTTTTTCGCCTTTGCACCTGAATCAGGCGCACCAAATCGGGGAGAATCGAGCTGATGCACTGTTTTCGTGCGCACTGTTGGTGCGCCAATACCGGTTAACCACTGGACGCATGCCATTCCCTTCGCTATGGTTCATTTCATGATCGATCCAAAAATTCTCGATGACATAACGAGGCGCGTAGCGGACGCGATGCCACCGGCGGCCAAAACCCTGCAACAGGACATGGAAAAGAACCTGCGCAGTACTGTGCAGTCGGTATTCAACCGGCTCGAACTGGTGACACGCGAGGAATTCGACGTCCAGACCAAGGTGCTGGCGCGTACGCGCGCCAAGGTGGACGAACTGGAAAAGCAGGTCGCTCTGCTGGAAGCGCGACTGGTACAAAAAGACTGACAAACAGAACGTCGTTGCGAGGATGCCTTGACCCGAAGGGTAAGATACCCGTAATGAAACCCGAAGGGGTTCTATGGGCGCAGTGACGCGGCAATCCCGGACAGTTGCTACCACTGTTTGAGATTGCCGCGCTACGCTCGCAACGACGTGTTTCCAAGGATGGAACACAATGGCTCTCGCAATTCTCTACAGCCGTGCGCAACTGGGCGTGCAGGCGCCGCTTGTTACTGTCGAAGTACACCTCGCCAATGGATTACCCGCGCTATCGATCGTTGGCCTGCCTGAAACGGCCGTCAAGGAAAGTCGCGAGCGGGTACGCAGCGCACTCATGCACAGTGGTTTCGAGTTTCCAGCCCGCCGTATTACCGTCAATCTGGCTCCGGCAGATCTGCCCAAGCAGGGCGGCCGCTATGACCTGGCCATAGCGCTGGGCATTCTGGCCGCCTCCGATCAGCTGCCGAAGGACCGCCTTGACGACTATGAATTCGTTGCCGAGCTCGCACTCAGCGGTGCCACGCGCCGGGTGCCGGGAATTCTGCCCGCAGCGCTGTCCAGCAGGGCAAGTGCCCGCACCCTGATCTGCGCAACCGCTAATGGTGAGGAAGCGGCGCTGGTCGACGCGACAGCCGCCCACACTGCCGACCATCTACTCGAGGTCTGTGAACATCTGCGGGGTTTGCAACCGCTGCCACAGGCACAGGCTGTCGCAGCTCGGGAAAGTCCCATAACGGCACCCGATTTACGCGAAGTACGTGGGCAACACCACGCCCGACGAGCACTTGAGATTGCCGCCGCCGGTAGTCATAGCCTGTTGCTGGTGGGCCCGCCCGGCACCGGCAAAACACTGCTGGCGAGTCGCCTGCCCGGGCTGTTACCCGGACTCAGCACCGGCGAGGCGCTCGAAACTGCGGCCATCATGTCGGTGAGCCAGGGTGGTTTCGATGCTCGGCACTGGCGCCGCCGGCCGTTCCGCGCTCCGCACCACAGCGCCTCGGCGGCAGCCCTGGTGGGAGGCGGTTCGCACCCTCGCCCCGGCGAAATCTCGCTCGCCCACCAGGGCGTATTGTTTCTGGATGAACTGCCCGAGTTCAGTCGCCATGTTCTGGAGGTGCTGCGTGAGCCGCTCGAAAGCGGCAGCATTACCATTTCACGTGCCGCTAACCATGCCGAATTTCCAGCGCGTTTCCAGCTGGTCGCGGCCATGAATCCGTGCCCCTGCGGCTATCTCGGTGACGCAGACAGCCGCTGCAACTGCAGTGCCGACCAGATCCATCGCTATCACAGCCGGATCTCCGGTCCTTTGCTGGATCGCATCGATCTGCAGATCGAGATGCAACGGCTGTCGTGGGAACAGTTACAGGCCGGCGCCGCGGAAGATAGCGCCACGGTGCGTCACCGGGTGGTAGCCGCCAGATCGATCCAGCAGTCACGCGGGCATCTGAACGCCCATCTGCCACTGCCCCAGATGGAGATCAGTTGTATTCTCGGGACTCAGGAAAAGCAGGCGCTGCAACAGGCGATGAACCGCTTCCGTCTGTCACCGCGTTCGGTTCACCGGATTTTGAAAGTGGCGCGCACTATTGCCGATCTCGATGCGAGCGATGCAATCTCACTCCCCCACCTCAGCGAAGCAATAAACTATCGCTGCCTCGACAAGCGACAACCGCAAAGCTGATGGAAATAACCAGTGGCACTTCCGAATGTGAAAACAAAATCTTTTTCAAGCTGCCGCGCGTCCGCGATGCCCGCTACAATGCCGGCATGCCGCATCCCCCACGAACGATCTGATCCATGGCCGACCTGAATCCTGAACAACTCGCTGCAGTGCGCGAGGTGAACAGACCGTTGCTGGTGCTGGCAGGCGCTGGCAGCGGCAAGACCCGCGTTATCACGCAGAAAATTGCTCACCTTATCAAGGATTGGGGCATGTCTGCGCAGAATATCGTTGCAGTCACATTCACCAACAAGGCGGCTCGCGAAATGCATAGCCGCGTCGGCAAGCTGCTGCCTAAGGACGCCGGTCGTGGCCTGCAGGTCTCGACCTTTCATACGCTCGGAATGCGCATGCTGCGCCGCGATGCCAACCAGATCGGATTTAAATCCAATTTTTCCATTTTCGACAGCCAGGACAGTATGCACCTGATCGATGAGTTACTCAGGAAAGGTGGCAGTGCTTACCCGTCCGATGCTCTGCGCAACCAGATCTCGGAGTGGAAAAACGAATTGATCCTGCCCCCCGAAGCCGTTCAGCAGGCAGACACCGAATTCAAGCAGGCTGCATCAGTGCTGTATTCCGCTTACCAGCGCAACCTGAAAGCCTACAACGCCTTCGATTTTGACGACCTGATTCTGCAACCGGTCCTGGCTCTGCAGGAACAGGATGAGGTCCGCGAGCACTGGCAGGCGCGCGTGCGCCATCTGCTGGTGGATGAGTACCAGGACACAAATGCTGCACAGTACCGCCTGGTCCAGCTACTGGTAGGAGCCACGACGCCTTTTACTGCGGTCGGCGATGACGACCAGTCGATCTACGCCTGGCGCGGCGCGAACCCGGAAAACCTGCACCGATTGCAAACCGACTTCCCGCGCCTCGTAGTCGTCAAGCTTGAACAAAATTATCGCTCCGCAGGCTGCATTCTCAAATGCGCCAACCAGCTGATCTCCAACAACCCGCACGTCATAGAAAAACGCCTGTGGAGCGCGCTGGGCTATGGCTGTCCATTGAAGATACTCGCCTGCCAGGATGGAGAACACGAAGCGGAACGCGTGGTTTCGGAAATCCTGCACCACCAGTTCACACACGGCACACGCCACGGAGAATACGCGATTCTCTATCGGGGAAATCATCAATCGCGAAGCTTCGAAAAGGTATTGCGCGAACACAGCATCAGCTATCACCTCAGCGGTGGAACTTCATTCTTTGAATATACCGAGGTGAAGGATCTGCTTGCCTACCTGCGCCTGCTGGCGAATGAAGATGACGACCGTGCATTTCTGCGTGTGGTGAATACACCGCGCCGGGAACTGGGCGCAGCAACACTGGAGAAACTCGGCGCCGTGGCATTGCACTGCGGCGTCAGCTTGCTGGCCGCCTGTTTCGAAGAGGAACTGAGCAAGGTACTGAAAAACCGTGCGCTGACACGCCTGCGGGAATTTGCCGACTGGGTTGTCGCGCTTGCTGACCAGGTGCAGCGTGGCGATGCAATGCCAGTAGTCCATCAGCTGATACGCGATATCAATTACAACGAATGGCTGGTAGACAACGCCAAAGATCCGCGCGATGCGGAGCGACGGCTGCAAAATGTCGGCGAACTGATCAGCTGGCTGGAACGTATGGCGGAAAAAGGCGGTGAATCCGTCGGTCTGACCGAAATGGTGAACCGGATCAGCCTGCTCGACCGACTCGACCGCGATGATCAGGGCAATGACAACTGCGTGCGCCTGATGACCTTTCATGCCGCCAAAGGCCTCGAATTCCCACACGTCTTCATGGTAGGCATGGAGGAGAATCTGCTGCCTCACCGCAGCAGCGTGGAGGCCGATGATTTCGACGAAGAGCGCAGGCTTGCCTATGTCGGAATCACGCGAGCGCAGAAAACCCTGACGTTGACCTACGCCAATAAACGCCGTCGCGCCGGGCAATGGGAAAGCTGCGAACCGAGCCGTTTTCTTGGTGAGCTTCCTGCAGATGACGTCGAGTGGGACCGTCCCGGTACCGTCCGTGAGCCCGAGGAACAGAAGCAGCGGGGGCAGGCGCATCTGGCGCAGCTCCGCGGCATGCTTTCCTGATGACGCGCCGGTCAGACAAAAAAAAGGCTGCCCAAAGGCAGCCCGTCTTATCTGAAGCTCTGACTGTCTATAAACCCGATTCTTTAAGCATGTGTTCGATCGCCGCGCGCAATTCATCGGCAGAACAGTCGGCACAGGTTCCTTTAGGCGGCATGGCATTCAGACCATTGGTGGCATTAGCCAGCACCGCATCCATGCCTTTTTCCACACGCCCCGACCAGGCAGCGGTGTCGCCGGTTTTTGGCGCACCAGCAACCCCCACGACATGGCAGGCTGCGCAGTACGAGCTATACACCTGCTCTCCGCTGCGACCGGCAGCTGCGTCCCCGGCCCCCTCAGTCGCAGTGGCAGGCGCGCTGCCGATATTTACCCGGGCAACCGGCTCGATGTTCTCCAGCATTTTCGCCTGCTGGCGCTGATTCGGCTCATCAACCTCCAGGCCGCTGGTAACCACGTCGGCAACTATGTAGAAACCGATGGCAATTACGACCAAAACCGAGAGTACAACTGCGAAAGTACGCATTAACGCTTTATCCTGGCTCACTCTAATCCTCCAAAGATCAATATGTTAGCTATATTAGTCCGGATTTCACGGAGCCACTGGCTGGCCGCCATGCATGAAAACTGGCGCGCAAGTATAGCCCCTAAGGCCAGCCGGCGAAACAGCCAGCCATCAGCCTTTTAATTCAGTAAACCCCGAATTTGCCGACAGTTATCCTGAAGGACAGGCTGACGGCGAGCGGATTGCCCCAAGGTAGGCGCTCATGAATATCGACACACAAGCACAACCATTCGCTGCAATCGCCTCACCCACACGTGCGGTGCACAAACCTGCCGAACAAATCAGCAACCGCCCTGTCGAACGCCCCCACCATACTGAAGCAGCTCAACACCAGGGGCACAAGGAAATTGCTCCGTCAGACAAACGTCCAGACCAGAGCCCCCCGGATGGTAATAACCGCAGCTCGGGCCAGGACGCAGACTTTTCTTCAGAGGAAAAGCAGGCGCTGGAAAGACTTGCTGCTCGCGATCGTGAAGTCCGGGCGCATGAAGCGGCACACAAGAATGCGGCCGGAAATCTTGCACGCGGATCCGCTCAATTCGAATATGAAAATGGCTCTGACGGGCGTCGCTACGCAGTGGCTGGCGAAGTGAGTATCGATGTATCCAAAGTGCAGGGGGATGCCGAGGCGACAATCCGTAAGGCCGAGGCCGTCCGCCGCGCTGCGCATGCGCCGGCGCAGCCCTCGGCACAGGATCACGCTGTTGCCGCGCAGGCGAACCGCATGGCGATCGAGGCGCGTCGGGAACTGGACGCCAGAGAACATGGCTCCCCGGCTCCGGCTGATTCAGGATATCAATCGGATGCTGCTGCGGCAGCGCCGCCTGTTGGTACGCTGCTCGATGTAAACGTATGAGGATACAGATATGAAAGTTGAGAGCACTCTTATCCAGGCGATCACCGGTGTGCAGCAAGGCGTCGACAGTGCCCGCAATCATGCAAGTCAGATTGCCAGCGCTGAGCAGACGAGTGGCGGCGGAAATCCACCTCGCATTGCTGAATCTCTCGTCGGCCTGACACAGGATCGGTTGCAGGTTTCTGCATCAGCGGAAGTCATCAAGGCCGCCGACGCCATGATCGGCTCCCTCCTCGACGAAAAAGCCTGAACAGGCGCTCGGTTTTCCTCCCCCACATTTAACGCAAGCGGCTGGCATCATCCAGCCGCTTGCCTGTATTATGCGGCTTGTATCAGCGCCCGTAGCTCAGCTGGATAGAGTGTCGGCCTCCGAAGCCGAAGGTCACAGGTTCGACTCCTGTCGGGCGCGCCATATTTCCACGCTTTCCAGATAACGTCCGAGTTTCAACCGATCCTGATCGCATAATCTGCCGCACGCCAGTGGCTCAACGCCGATCACACTGGGTTCGGACACCGGGCCCGGACGGACCTTCAACTCTTCCGGTCAGATCCGCCCGGGCCTTCCTGTTTAGCGTCGTTGAACTGCTTTTTCCATTTTTCATAACAGTCCAGACCACAAAAGTACGTTACGTAGTCTGTCGCTTCGTCGCTCGTGGCCTCGGATCGCGGAATTTCCTTGCGGCAGACTTTGCATTCGACCTGTTCGGTTTCGTCGGGTGGTTTGCCATCAGCCATATTACGTCTCCGCTTGCGCGCAAATTCAGCTGAACATGTCCGAGGTAATGCTCTGGTACCAGCCCGTGGCATAACGCGCCTCTGCCTGACGGAAGGCCGCGTCTGCGTCCATAGGACTGACACCACCAGCTCCCTCCACGCTTTTGATGTTGCCATCATCGATCCGGTAAATGCCCGCCACCGAGATGCCGTAATCCGGACCAATCAGGCTATAGCAGGTGTTTACATACGAAGGATCGGGCATGTCGACACCAAGGAACCTGGCAGCGATTGCTGCCGCACAAACCTTGCCCTGACTGCTGGCGGCAAAGCCCGACTTTGGCATTGCGCCGGCTATGCTGGCATCGCCAATGACATAGATATCCTTCTGCATGGTCGATTCAAAGGTTCTCTGGTCGACCGGACACCAGCCGTCATTATTTACCAGTCCGGCTGTATGCGCGATCGCGCCTGCCTTCTGGGGCGGAATCAGATTGATGACATCCGCCTTGAAAGGTCTGTCGAAAGTTGTGTAAATGGTTTTTTTGGCCGCATCGACGCGATCGATAGTGCCGCCGAGATCGCTGCCTTTCACCCACTCGATCATGCCAGGATACAGTTTCTCCCATCCCTGCATGAACAGGCCCTGCTTCGAGAACTTGTCCTTGGCGTCGAGAATCAGAATTTTGCTGCGCGGCTTGTTGTTCTTCAGATAATGGGCAAACATGCTGGCCCGCTCGTAGGGGCCGGGAGGACAACGGAACGGATTGCCCGGTGGCGCGATAATCACAGTCCCTCCATCCGGCATGGCTTCCAGCTGACGGCGCAGAATTTGCGTCTGCGATCCCGCTTTCCATGCGTGCGGGATCGATTCAGCGGCCTCCGGATCATAGCCCTCTATCGCATCCCAGCGAAAATCGATTCCTGGCGAAATAATCAGTGCATCATAATCGACCTTGCTTCCACCCTTCAGGGTGATGCTTCGAGCGGCTGGATCAATGGCAGTAGCTTCATCGTGCATGACTTTAATGTCGAACTTGTTCTGGAGCTGCTGGTAGTCGTGAGTGATGTAATCCATATCATGCAGGCCACCCAGAACAAGGTTACTGAACGGGCAGGTAACATACTGCTGATCACGTTCGATCAGCGTCACTGCGGTACCAGGCGAGAATCGTTTCAGATATTTGGCGCAGGTGGCGCCGCCGAATCCTCCCCCGATGATGACTACGCGACCCTGCGGGTTTGCCTTTCCGGTCGCGGCATACCCGCGCATGGGAATGGCCAGTGCTCCTAAAGCAGATGCTGCGCCCCCCGCGCCCAGCAGCCGGATAAAGCGTCTTCTTGAAAGCTGTTTCATCATCGTCTCCTACTCCCGTGTGGCGAAGAATTCCGCGATCAGCCTGATTTCCTCATCTGTATAACCGCTGGCGTGCCGGTTCATGACCGTTCCGGGGCGCTTGCCGGACCGAAAATCCAGCATCGTATTTTCGATAAATTCCGCCGATTTGCCTGCGATGTTCGGGACAGCAGCGGGGCTTGCGCCGTCAGTGCCATGGCAACCGGCACAGGAGGCGCTCAGTATGGCGCCGCGGTTGATTTCAACGCGCTCCACGGCGCCGGGCGCCTGGACCGTCAGCAGCAAGCCGCTAGCAAGCACCAGATTCAAGCGGCGTAACACCGGTTTTTTTTGCATGATCTACCTCCAGATCCAACGATGAACAGCAAACCTCCACGATTGAGTCTAGCTGAAAGAACGAAGAAATCACTCCACAGGCTGAGTTGAGCATTGACTCCCCAGTGGCAATTCGATCAGATTAGTTTTTCCGGTCTATGCTTGGTATCTGGATACCCGATCAGTTCCAGTTTCAGGACGTAAGCAAGGAGAAGTTTCATGAAACATTCACTCACATCTCTGGCTGCAGCGGTTGCTATGGTTGTTGCAGTCAGTTCGGTACTGGCTCAGGACGAACCGATGCCCCCGGCCGGACCTGTACCTTTCGCCACCCTGGACCAGGACGGTGACGGTTACATCAATCAGAAGGAGTTTACCCATATGCGCGACGAGCGCGTACGCATGCGCACAGAGGCAGGACGCATGATGCGTAACATGGGTAATGCACCGGAGTTCGGCGACATCGATGGTGATGGCGACGGAAGAGTCAGTCAGCAGGAATACCAGCAGCATCAGCAGATGCGCATGGAACAACGTATGCAGCAGGGTGGCATGGGTCCCGGTGGCGGTATGGGTCCCACCGGCGGCACGGGTGGCCCCCATGGTGGCGGTATGGGTCCTGGTGGCGGCATGGGTGGCATGGGCGGAGGGCGTCAATAGGAACAGGCATCACGCCCACTCCTCAGGCTGAAAGCGGTGTATCGGCCGCAGCAGCAACAGGAACATCAGCAGACACCATCTTGAGTTTCTGCAATGTTTTTTCTATGACGCGTGCCGTTGCCACGAACGCAATGGTCGCGGTAACGAAACTTGCAGAGCCGTAGCCCATACTGCAGTCGAGGTGTACACCGTGGATGCCGGGTTTCTGGTGGCCCACACTTCCATCTCCGCGTGGATACACCTGTTGCTGCGCGGAGAATACACATTCGATGCCGAAGTAGCGCTGAACATTACGCGTGTATCCATGTACGCTGCGTAGCTGGGCCCGCACCTTGGCAGCCAGTGGATCATTATAGGTACGCGTCAGATCCTTGATCATGACTTGCGACGGATCCGTAAGGCCACCCGCTGCACCGGTTGTGATGACTGGAATCTTGTTGCGCTTGCAATAATAGATGAGCGCGGCCTTGAATTTGATGCTGTCAATGGCGTCGATGACGTAATCAAAGTTCCTCGCGACCGGCAGGTGCTCGAACAGATTCCTGTCGGTAATGAAATCATCGACAACAGTACACTGGCAATGTGGATTGATATCATGCACCCGACGCAGCATGGCGGATATTTTTTTCTCACCGAGAGTGCTGTCGAGGGCGTGAATCTGCCGGTTGATGTTACTTTCCGCCACCTCATCGTAATCGATCATGGTAATAGCACCGACACCGCTGCGCGCTAGGGCTTCGACTGCCCAGGATCCCACGCCGCCGATACCGACGACGCAGACATGCATGCTGCGGATACGGGACGCGCCGGCTTCGCCGTACAGGCGTCGCAGCCCGGCAAACCGCCGGTCGTAATCCGCGTCCGTAAGAGTCACTGTAATGACGCGTCCAGCCGAAACACCGCACGGGCATTCGCTGTAGTCTGTGCCGCCAGGTACTCCGGCGCCTCGTTGCGAATTTCCGCCAGAGACTGCAGGCAATCAGTCAGATACTCCGGGCTGTTCCGTTCGCCCCGGTGTGGAGCAACGACGATATCGGGCGCATCTGTCTCCAGCACCAGCGCGTCCAGCGGCAGGTCGCGCGCGAGTGCACGGATTTTCCTTGAACGCGCGTAGGTGAGGGTGCCGCCAAAGCCGAGTTTGAATCCCATATCGATATACTGCTGTGCCTGCTGAAAACTGCCATTGAAGGCATGCGCCGTTCCGCCTGTCACTCTGATGCGCCGCAAGGCGGCGAGCACCTGATCGTGCGCCTTGCGCACATGCAACACCACCGGCAGATCCGCGCTGCGCGCAATTTCCAGCTGGGCCTCGAACAGCGCCTGCTGACCGTCGCGGTCAGGCTGCGGAATGAAAAAATCCAGGCCGATCTCGCCAATCGCTGTTGGCCGCTGCTGCGCAATCATCTGTTCGAGCAACTCGATGTCACTGCGTTCATGCTGCTCAAGGAATGCCGGATGCAGGCCCAGCGCGGGAAACAGTCCATCATCATCCCGGCACAGTTCGGTGATCCCGGTCCAGCCGGACGCGGCGACGCCAGGCACAAGCAATTGGCGCACCCCGTTGCGGCGCGCATCCTGCAATACCTGCGCCCGGTCCTGATCGAATGCCGGATCATCGAGATGGCAGAGGCTGTCGAATAATTCCATCCGGCTCGCCCGAGCTCAGGCGCGATATCCTGCAGTAGCCTGAACGCCCGCCCATAGCAGCGCGAGCTGTTGGCGATACATGCCCGCGACCTTGTCCGGCGCGCTGGAGAGCAGCGTCAACGGCACCCCCAGCAGAATCGTCACCGAGGCCGCCAGCAATGTCGGCAGCAGCGCATTCGCCGGCAATGTTTCCGCCGCTATAGCCGCCTGCAGCTCGGCCACCAGCCAGGCGTCGATACCTTTTAATGGTGTCTGGTCGATCTGCGCCAGGCCAGGAAATGCCAGCTGTTTTTCTATCGCACTGATCTCCAGGGCCGGATCGAGCTTTCCTCCCCGGGCGATCCACACCAGTAGTTCCCTGAACACGCCAGGTTTGCGCGCACAGGTCGCCGCAGCGTGAGCAAACAGCTCGTCGATGGCCGGCAGTCCACGGGTGCGTGCATTTGCCTGCTGCATATACCAGCCGAGTTCCAGCAACCAGAGGTGCGCAAGGTACGTCATCAGGTCGGACTTGCTGGGGAAATAATTGAAGAACGTCGCCTCTGAAACTTCCGCCTCGAAACACAG
Organism: Thiogranum sp.; assembly: GCA_032251035.1. Taxonomy (GTDB): domain Bacteria; phylum Pseudomonadota; class Gammaproteobacteria; order DSM-19610; family DSM-19610; genus Thiogranum. The sequence continues at coordinate 75,598 of JAVVEV010000006.1, forward strand.
ACGTTTCACCGAGATATCAGCCAGCGATTGTTCGGCCAAGGCGGTTGCCAGAGCGCCCGCCAGAGCCAGGCGCGTACGGGCGAACTTTTTATCTCTAAGTGAAGGCATGGTGCAGAATTATAGAGAACTCCATATATAGGTAAAGCATTATTTGATTCGCCGCAGGACCACAAAAGGCGTTATTATAGTCTAACCAAAATATAGATATAGCACTATTATTTTGAAAAACAAATACTAAGGAGTCAGGCTATTGAACAGCGAACCGTTGGCTAATTATTACTCAGCTGCTTCACAGCGGTTCCGTCCCTGCTGCTTGGCCCGGTAAAGCGCCTGATCGGCGCGCTCAAAGCACTGTTCTGCAGTGTCGCCCGCACGGAAATCGGCAAGTCCACAGGAGGCGGTGATGGTTACCGCGTTCTGCCGGAAGTGGAAGCCTGTTGCCTCCACAGCAGCGCGCAATTTATCCGCCACCGGCAAACAATCCACCAGCGACGAACCGGTCATGAGCTGCACGAATTCCTCACCGCCATAGCGCGCTACGAAATCCGTCTCGCGCACCCCCCGGGCCAGAACCTGCGCAATAGTCCGCAGCACCTTGTCTCCGGCCTTGTGCCCAAAGTCGTCATTGATGCGCTTGAACAGATCGACATCCCACATCACCAGCACCAGCGGCGTGCCGAAACGTTTCCAGCGGGCGATCTCCCGTTGCAGGCGATCTTCATACGCCAAACGATTGGGAATGCCGGTCAGGGCATCGGTCATCGCCTGATTATGTTCTTCACGAATGCGCTCACGCAGGCTGCCGGTCTCCCGCTCCAGGTCCCTGAGACGCCCGCCCATATGAGCAATCTGCTGTTTAGCCAGCGAATAGCGCTGCTGTTCAGTGTTCTGGTGGATTTGCATGTGCTCCAGCACCGTATCAATACGCAGCTGCACCACCTGCTTCAGGGTATCCAGGTCCCGTGCATCCCGCACCTGGACTTCCATCCCGCTCATTTCATCCTTCACTGCCGTATCCAGCCGTTCGCCGGCCGCCAGGGCGTCATCAAAATGCTGTTCACTGCCCTGCAGTTGCCGATCCACTTCCTGCAAACGCTCGGTCAGTTGCTGAAGAAAATTGGTAATGCCCTGTCGTTCCTGCTGAGTCTGGGCGCGGATCGCCTGGATCAGGTCAGCAATCTGTTCCAGCACGGAGTCCCAGGAATCACCGTCACCGACGTGATCGATCAGGTCGCGGATCGCCTCCACCCGGTCTATGAGTTCGTCCGGAAGCGACAGGCGCTCCAGCAGCTGAATGAGAATTTCACGAACTGTATCCAGCGTTTCCTGGTGCGGGATGTCAGTAACCGCAGCAGATATCGCCTCCGTATGCGCCTGCGGCTGCGCCACTGGCATCGGAAGTGGTGCGGGGATATCGGGAGCCGTAAGGGGAGCGTGTGCGGAGTGGCCCGGCTGCGGGCGTTGCTTCGAATGAAACAGCCGCGCCAGCAGACCGGGGCTGACTTCAGGCGCGTCTTTGCCGGCTGATGCCGCGCACGCGTCGCCGATCAGTGCGGCAAATGCCTCTATTGCCGCCTTACTGTCACCGCCATCCCCAGAACTCAGCTGCTTTTTCAGCTTTTTGATCCGGCGCTTGCTGTTCTCTGGAAGTTTCAGAGCCTCGAGAAGTTCGAGCAGCGGGCGCCGTTGGTCCTGCTGCGGTTCATGTTTCTTACGACCCTTGTCCAGCCGGACCAGAGTCCTGGACATATCCTCCACCAGAGAACCCAGATTTGCCGTACTGGCACGATCGCGAATCGCATTGCGCAGGTCCCGCAATTGCCTGTCGAGCAAATCATCGATGCCGTCAGCCGCCAGCGTCAGCCGGGATACGGTCCTGCGCAACAGATCATCGGCTGCATGCCACTGTTTTTCCTTGCGCTCTGATTCTTCAAGTTGATCGAGGTAACGGGTTTTCCACTGGACCGCCTCCAGCGCATCTTTGTCTGTATCCAAACGGCAGGCCCTCGTTCTTTTTTATCTGGTATGCAGCTCCACACCTTCAGGAACTATGATTTCCATGGCCAGCGGCAGGTGATCAGACACTGAACAACTGAGCACTTCAGCACGTTCAACGCGGACCGTCGGAGTGACGAGTATGTGATCGATGTTACGCTTCGGGCGCCAGCTGGGGAAGGTATTCATCCCGTGCAGCGGTTCACTCATCAAGGTCCTGTTGAGCAGCAGTTCGATTTCAGGACTGTCTGAACAACAGTTGAGATCGCCCATCATGACCACATGACGATAGTCGTTAATCAGGTCACTCAGGTAATCCATCTGGCTGAGGCGGCCACGGCGGCTCAAGGCGAGGTGTACGATCAGCACTACCAGTGATTCATCGCCATCACCGTAGCGCACCGCCATGGCGCCGCGACCCGGAACCATGCCAGGCAGTTTGTGTTCGGTAACGCCGGTGGGTCGATAGTGGCTTAACATGCCGAGGCTGTGGCGTGCGATGCGACCGATGCGGCGATTCGTCTGATCTTCCCAATAAGCGAAACCGCCACGTGCCGCCAGATATTCGGTGATATTGATAAAATTGCTGCGCAGGCTGCCGGCATCCGCTTCCTGCACACCGACCAGGTCATAGTCGCTCATCAGCATCGCGATCTGATCGAGATTAGTGAAACGTTGCGGATGATGCAGCAGATGTTTCCAGCTATGCGTCAGGTATTGCCGGTAATGCCGGGTACTGATGCCGATCTGAATGTTGTAACTCAACAGGCGCAGTATCCGCGCCGGATCAGGTGCTGTTCGGGTTGCGTTTGCCGGATTCTGCATTCTAGTTCAAATCGGGCATACGAGTTTGCCCAGTTGCTCGGTCAATTTGAGGTTCTCGCTATAGTCGACAGGACAATCGATGATCGTCAGAGTCGGCTGTGCCAGTGCAGTCTTAAGTATATCCTGCAAACGTCCGGGTGCGTCGACACGATAGCCGGTTGCGCCAAACGATTCTGCATATTTGACAAAATCGGGATTTCCGAACTTGACGTTTGAGGTACGCTTGAACTGGTTCATCTGCTTCCACTCGATCAGTCCATACCCGTTATCGTTCCAGATCAGAATCACCACCGGCACCTGTAACCGCATTGCGGTTTCGATTTCCTGGGAATTCATCAGAAATCCCGCATCACCCGTGACCGCGACCACGGCACGCTCCGGCGCCACCAGCTTGGCGGCGATGGCGCCAGGCACGGCAATGCCCATACTGGCGAAACCGTTCGAGATGATGCAGGTGTTCGGAAACTCACAGCGGAACATACGCGCCATCCACATCTTGTGGGCGCCCACATCGCAGATCACGATATCTTTCAGGTCCAGCACCGTGCGCAGATCCCAGATGATCTTTTGCGGCTTCACCGGAAAACCCTCGTCATCACGGTGCCGGTCCATGTCTTCAATCAACGCCTTGCGCAGTGGCCGCATCACGTGACCCTGGTGCGGCGTGACGAGTTTGGCGATGCGCATGAGACTGTGTTTAAGATCACCCAGCACACCCACCGCAACGTTGTAATGCTCGTCGACTTCCGCCTGGGTACGATCAATATGGATAATGGTACGGTCGCGGGTCGGATGCCACAGATAGGGGTGATATTCGACCAGGTCGTAGCCCACGCAAACAATGACATCGGCGCGGCTGAAACCGCTGCTGATGTAGTCATTCGCCTGCAATCCTGCACTGCCCATCGAGATCCGGCTGTGGAATGGAACCACGCCCTTGGCCATGAAAGTGTTCGCAACCGGGATATTCAGCTGCTCGGCAAAATCGGTCAGTTGTTTCCAGGCACCCGCGCGCACCACTCCGTTACCGGCCAGGATCAGCGGATGGCGCGCCGCGGAAATCAGCTCCGCAGCGCGCTCCACCTGCTCCTGCGCAGGCTCCGGCGGGAACGGACGATTCACCGGCAGCGGCTGGCCCGTGGTCTGCAACCCGGCGACATCCTCCGGAAATTCGATGAAGGTTGCGCCGGTCTTTTCAGATTGCGCGACCTTGAAGGCTTTGCGCACCACTTCCGGAATCACGCCCGGCGACAGGATCCGCGACGCATACTTGCTGATCGGCTGAAACATGTTCTGCAAATCGAGCACCTGATGAGATTCCTTGTGCAACCGGTTGGTCGCGGCCTGGCCGGCAATCGCCACCACCGGCGCATGATCCATATTGGCATCCGCGACGCCGGTCACCAGATTGGTAGCCCCCGGACCCAGGGTCGCCAGGCAGACGCCGGCACGACCGGTCAGGCGTCCGTATACATCTGCCATGAAAGCTGCGCCCTGCTCGTGGCGAGTGGTAACGAAACGGATCTTCGAATCCAGCAGTGCATCCATTAAATCGAGGTTTTCCTCGCCTGGAATGCCGAAGATGTATTCGACGCCTTCATTCTCCAGGCACTGCACGAACAGTTGAGCTGCATTCATATCACGACCTGATCTGTCAGGAATTCAAAACGACGACGGGCCAGCGTGAAGCGTTATCACACTGGCCCGTTCTAAGTTACGGGAGACGCAATCAGCGTACGACGGCGGCGCGGGTATCGCCGGCTTCAGCACGCTCCTGCTCGATCAGATAATCCACCACTTCCAGCATTTTCTCATTACCGCCCGCCAGACGCGCCGTCACCAGGTATTCACCATTCACGATCAACGCCGGCACTCCGCTGATGCCGTACATTCTCGGGGCCTGTTTGGCGCGGTTGGTTTTGGTAATGACAGCAAAGGATGCGAAGGTTTTATCAAAATCGTCTGCAGGAACACCCTGCTCGACAAAAAATGCCTTCAACTCCGCAGGTGTACGTACCGGCTTCTTCTGATCATGAAGACGCGCAAACAGCGGCTCGTGGATCCTGTCCATGACGCCGAGCAGTTCAGCAGTATAGTATCCGCGCGCCAGCAATTCCCAACTCTGGCCGAGCACCGCCGGCATCCGCACGAAGGCTACATCCTCAGGCTGCTGGCTGGCCCATTTGTCGAGTTTCGGGTCCAGTTCGTAACAATGCGGACACCCGTACCAGAACAATTCCAGCACCTCGACCTGTGCCTCGCCGGAGGTCGGCTGAGGGTTGTCTATTTTCTCGTAGTGGACGCCTTCCTCAAAATCTGCACTCGCTGCCCAGGGGGCGAACGTCAGCAAGGCCAGCAATGCTATCCATTTTTTCATTTCATCCTCCGGTAAAGTTACTCTTAAGAGACCGCGGCACCGGTGCGAAGTTCGCTGATCGATGCGCCAGGAACTGTTTCGAGGGTTAGGATTCTAACAAAAAAGGCGGCCCTCCGGCCGCCTTTCAGACACAAACAGGATCAGCAGTCTCGTTTAGTGCAGTCCCTGGATATAAGAGGCCACGGCCTTTATTTCCTGCTCTGTCATGGGACCGGCTACATTGCGCATCATTTTGCCCGCGTCGTTGTTACGCTGGCCAGCTTTGAACGCCTGCAGCTGGTTGACCGTGTAGTTGCTGTGCTGCCAGCTCAGAGCCGGGAACTTTGCTGCCGGATTGCCGGCGCCGGCAGGGCCGTGGCAGCCGATGCAGGCTGCCACGCCAGTGGCCGGAATGCCGCCGCGGTAAATGTCTTCACCCACTTCTACCAGCGCCTCGTCGGCAGCGCCCGGCTGGGAATTCTGCGCCGAATAGTAGGCCGCAAGGTCGGCCATGTCCTGTTCGCTCAGCGGTGCCGCCATGGGCGACATCATCGGATTGCTGCGGGCTCCGGATTTGAATTCCTTGAGCTGCTTCACCAGATAGAGCGGATGCTGCCCTGCCAGTTTGGGCCATTCCGGATTGGCGCTGTTGCCATCGGCGCCGTGACAACTGGCGCAGGCTGCGGATTTCGCTTCCCCGGCCGCGGCATCGCCCTCCGCATAAGCCGCGCTACCGGCGCTGGATAAAGAAATAACCGCTGCAATAACAAGCCACTTGTTCATTCTGTTACGATCTCCGGAGATGCTGGAGGCGGCGGCCGAAAAATGCCGGATGCCGCGCAAAAAAGTGGGCCATTGTATACCAAGCGCTCCGGCGTCGGTCAACTACAATGCCACCGCGCGGTCCTGAACCGCTTCACCGCGGAGCGCCAAACTGTGCCAAAATCCGCCGATGACTGTCAATTTCAACGATGCAAGTTTCCTGACCAGTGTTCCGACCGCCGCGCTCGCGCCAGCTGATAGCGGTGCCGAGGTGGCCTTTGCCGGGCGCTCGAATGCCGGCAAGTCCAGCGCGCTGAATACGCTGACCCGGCATCGGGCGCTGGCCCGCACCAGCAAAACCCCCGGCCGTACCCAGCAAATCAACTTTTTTGCGCTCAGCGATCTGTTCCGGCTGGTCGACCTGCCCGGCTACGGGTACGCAAAGGTGCCGCTGGCCATGAAGCAGCAGTGGCAACTGCATCTCGCGGAGTACCTGCAGACGCGCGAATCGTTGCGTGGACTGATACTGCTGATGGACTGCCGGCATCCGCTCACCGAGCACGATCAGCAGCTGCTGCTATGGTGCGCAGAGGCCGATCTGCCGGTGCACATCCTGCTCACCAAAGCTGACAAGTTGAAGCGCGGCGCCGCCAGCAGCAGCCTGCTGCAGGTCCGCAAACGCCTGCCTGAATTTCATCCGGCCGCCACTGTGCAATTATTTTCCGCGCTGAAAAACATCGGCGTCGAAGAAGCCCGGCAGGTGGTGGCCGACTGGCTGACACAGTGAGTTTTCTTCAGGCAAAAAAAAACCCCGGAATGCAAGGGGGGGAAGCACCGGGGCTAAAAACACCCGGCTTGGGGAAACCGGGCTGGAGGAATTGCCGCTCAATCACTAATCAGGTTGAACGGGAGCGTCCATTAAATCTATACGGTGTGACCGCATTCAGGGACTGGAGTTCCTTCTCATTGCACCTCGTTCATAATAAGGAAACCGTTCTCTACCTGTAACTATAGATTACTTTAAATACGCCTGCGCAGAGGCTTTGGCTACCGCAGTAAAGCTGCACGCAACCCAATGATGTCAATGTGCTTCATCCCAGTTATCACCCACTCCGACATCAACGACAAGCGGCACCAGTAGTTGCGCTGCCTGCTCCATTCTGGTGCGAATATTCTCTTCCGCACCACCACATTCTTCCGCGGGCACTTCGAAAACCAGTTCGTCATGCACCTGCATAATCATTAAGACGCCGGTGTCAGCGGATTTAATCCATGTATCCACCGTGAGCATGGCTTTTTTTATGATATCTGCTGCAGTGCCCTGCATAGGCGCATTAATGGCAGTGCGTTCCGCTGCCTGGCGCCGCTGCATGTTGCGTGCATTGATATCCGGCAGATACAGTCGCCGACCGAACAGCGTCTCGACGTAGCCCTGGTCGCGCGCCTGGGTTCGGGTGGTTTCCATATAGGCTTTGACCCCTGGGTAGCGCTGGAAATACCGGTCCACATAGGCCTGCGCCTCGCCGCGCGGAAGCCCGAGCTGTTTAGCGAGTCCGAATGCCGACATGCCATAGATCAAACCAAAGTTAATGGCTTTGGCGGAGCGGCGCTGGTCGCTGCTCACGGCGTCCCGAGCCACACCGAATACCTCTGCGGCAGTCGCGGTATGAATATCCTCACCGGCCGCAAAGGCGCGCAACAGCCCCTGGTCTCCCGACAGGTGCGCCATGATGCGCAGTTCGATCTGTGAATAATCTGCGGCCAGGATCCGTGCGCCGGGTTCCGCCACGAAGGCCTGGCGGATGCGCCGGCCTTCCGCCGTGCGCACCGGGATGTTCTGCAGATTGGGATCAGACGATGACAGGCGGCCAGTCGCGGCCACCGCCTGGTGGTAAGACGTGTGCACTCTTCCGGTATGCGGATTGACCAGCTCCGGCAACCGGTCCGTATAGGTTGACTTCAACTTGCTCAGCGAGCGATGCGCCAGAATCAGTTTCGGCAATGGATAGGTCAGGGCCAGTTCCGCCAATACCGGCTCCGCAGTCGATGGCGCTCCCTTGGGCGTTTTTGCCAGCACCGGCAGTGACTGCCGGTCATATAGAATCGCCTGAATCTGCTTCGGCGATCCAAGGTTGAATGGTTCGCCGGCTTCCCGATGCGCGGCCGTTTCGATTTCCTGCATGCGCACGGCCAGTTCGGTGCTCTGCTGTTTGAGCATCGCCACATCGACTTTCACGCCGCGCCGTTCTATATCGCCGAGCACGCTGATCAGGGGCCGCTCCAGGTCCTCGAACAGGCCCTGCAGTTTGCCGGTTGCCGTCAGCCGCGGCCACAGCAGGTGGTGCAGGCGCAGTGCCATATCGGCGTCCTCAGCCGCATAGGGCGCGGCGATTTCGAGCGGCACCTGGTTGAAGGTGATCTGTTTTGCGCCCTTGCCGGCAACGTCCTCAAAACACACGTTGGTGTGAGACAGGTATTTCTGGCACAGCGAGTCCAGATCGTGACGGGTCGCGGTGCTGTCCAGAAGATAGGATTCGATCATGGTGTCGTACTGGATGCCGCGCAGCTCGATGCCATGATTGGCGAGCACGCTGCGGTCGTACTTCAGATGGTGGCCCAGCTTGGCCTTACCCTCGTCCTCCAGCAACGTCTTCAGCTCGCCAAGTACCCAGTCGCGATCGAGTTGATCGGGAGCGCCCGGATAATCGTGTGCGACCGGCAGATAAGCAGCCTCGCCCGGCTCGATGCAAAACGACAGACCCACGATTTCGGCACGCATGTAATCCAGACTGGTCGTTTCGGTATCCACGGCGATCAATTCGGCTTTCTGCAGACGCTGCAGCCAGCCATCGAACTGCTCGCGCGTCAGAATCGTCTGATAGTCGTTTTCGACAGCGAGTGCCGCAGCGGCGGGGGTCGCTATTTCGGTGTGGCTGTCAGCAGGGGCAGTCTGTTCATCCAGCTGCTTCAACCAGTTCCTGAACTCCAGCCGCTCCAGCCAGTGCCGCAATTTCGCGGTATCGGGCAAACGCAGCACCAGTTGCTCCAGTTCCACTTCCAGTTTTACATCGCAATGCACAGTCGCCAGCTGTCTCGACAGCGCCAGCTGGTCGAGATTGTTGCGCAGTTTCTCGCCGATCTTGCCCTTGATGTCCTCGGCGTGGGCGAGCAGCTCATCGATAGTGCCATACTGCTGCAGCCACTTCGCCGCGGTTTTGGGTCCGACGCCGGGCACCCCGGGAATGTTGTCGGAGGTATCGCCAACCAGGGCCAGATAGTCGATGATCTGGTCAGGCCTGACACCGAATTTGTCGTATACCGCCGGGGCGTCCAGGCGCGTATCGGTCATAGTATTGATCAGGCAAACCTGGCCATCGACCAGCTGCGCCAGATCCTTGTCGCCCGTCGAGATCACCGTACACCAGCCAGCCGCGGTGGCACGTTTTGCCAGCGTGCCGATCACGTCGTCCGCCTCGACGCCGGACACCTGCAGCAGCGGCATGCCCATCGCCTCCACAAGCTCCAGCAACGGCTCTACCTGCGCAGACAGCTCATCCGGCATGGATGGCCGATGCGCCTTGTATTCGCTGTACAGATCGTCGCGGAAGGTTTTTCCCCTGGCGTCGAATACCACCGCCATGAACTGCGGTTCATAGGTCGCGATCAGCTTGCGCAGCATGTTCAGCACCCCGTACACCGCCCCGGTCTGCTCGCCACGCGAATTGCTCAACGGCGGCAAGGCGTGGAATGCGCGGTATAAATAGGAGGATCCATCTACCAGGATCAGCGGTGGCCGGGTGTCAGATTGCATGCTGCGATATCTCGGTTTAATCAGGGTGCGATGGTATCATCACGGCAACGACAGTGCGGCCATTCCGATGGTCGTCGAAACCACAAGGATCGCCATGGACCAGCACACCCGGCAACGCCGCCTGCAACCCGTCAATGACGCGCAACTGTCGCGCGAATCCTGGAAAATTTTCCAGATCATGGCGGAGTTCGTGGAAGGTTTTGAGCGCCTGGCGGAAATCCGGCCGGCGGTGAGCATCTTCGGCTCCGCCCGCACCGCGCCGGATCACCGCTGGTACAAGCTGGCCGAGGAAATCGCTCTGGCGCTTTCCGATTGCGGCTTCACCGTCGTGAGCGGTGGCGGACCGGGCATCATGGAAGCGGCCAACAAGGGCGCCTTTGCCGGCCCTTCGCCGAGCATCGGTCTCAATATCATTCTGCCGCACGAACAGGTTGGCAATCCTTACCAGGACATCTCTCTCAATTTCCGGCACTTCTTTTCGCGCAAGGTGATGTTCGTCAAATATGCCTCAGCCTATGTCGTGCTGCCGGGCGGCTTCGGCACCCTCGATGAACTGGCCGAGATTCTCACTTTGGTGCAGACCGGCAAGACCCGCCGGATTCCGATCATCCTGGTGCACCGGCCATTCTGGGAGGGACTGATCGACTGGTTCCGTAACAGTCTGGTCGAGGCGGGTACCATCGATGCCGAGGATATCAACCTGTTCCAGATTCTCGATACCCCGAAGGAAGTCGTCGATGCAATTTTTGCCCACTACGACAAACGCGGCTTCGGCCCCTCACCCCGCGAGCAGGAAATTCTGCTCGACCTGTAAACGTTAAGGATACTGCCATGCAACGCGCCTGCCTCTCTGCCCTCCTGCTGATTCTCGCTGGTGGCGTATATGCCCAGCCGCCGGCGCCCGACACGCTTCCACCGCCAAGCGCGGTGCCGGGCGAAAGCGGCATCGAACCCGAAGTCACCATCAGACAGCGCGGCGATGACCGGATCGAGGAGTACAGTGTCAATGGCGAGGTCTACATGATCAAGATAACGCCAAAGAACGCACCGGCCTATTACTTGGTAGACACCGACGGCGACGGGTCTCTGGATTCGAGCCCGAGCGAAATCGAGCCAAACCTGCTGATTCCGAGCTGGGTCCTGTTCCGTTGGTAAGTGTCCGGTAGCGGTACTCGTTCAGGCGCAGTCCGGCGGTTATAATCGCCGCCCATGTCGCCCGTCCTGCTGAAATCCCTGGCCTCCCGTCTTGACCGTTTTTCAGAACGCGTCGGCAATTTCAGCGCCTGGCTGGCGCTGTTGCTGGTGCTGCTGACGTTTTCGATCGTGGTACTGCGCTACGCGTTCGGGCTCGGCTGGATCGCCATGCAGGAGGCGGCTCTGTATCTGCACTCCAGCCTGTTTTTGCTCGGCGCCGCCTATACGCTCCGATTCGACGAACATGTGCGCGTGGATATTTTCTACCGCGACTTTTCCGCCCGCCGCAAGGCGCTGGTCGACCTGCTGGGCGCAGTTTTCCTGTTATTGCCGGTATGCGGATTTCTGTTGTGGGTCAGCTGGGACTATGTTGCCGTTGCCTGGGCGCTGCGCGAAGGATCCGGTGAGACCGGCGGCCTGCCCTATGTGTACCTGCTGAAAACACTGATTCCGGTGGCCGCGGTGCTGCTGATACTGCAGGGTCTCAGTCAGGTGCTGGCCAGCCTTGGCCTGCTGCTGTCGCCGGAGCACGAGACGCCATGAACGGCGAAATCGCCCTGCTGATGTTCGGCGTGATTTTCGCGCTGCTGCTGACCGGCTATCCGGTTGCCTTCACACTGGCCGGCACCGCGCTGGGTTTCGCAATGGTCGGACAATTGTTCGGGGCCTTCGACTTCGCATTTCTCCAGGCATTGCCCAATCGCCTGTTCGGAATCATGAACAATCAGACACTGGTGGCGGTACCGCTGTTCGTATTCATGGGTGTCATGCTGGAACGCTCGCGCATCGCCGAGGATCTGCTCGACACCATGAGCGGATTGTTCGGAAATCTGCGCGGCGGACTGGGTATCTCCGTCACCCTGGTCGGCATGCTGCTGGCGGCCAGCACCGGGATCGTCGGCGCTACGGTGGTCACCATGGGCCTGTTGTCACTGCCGCTGATGCTGCGTCGCGGCTACGATCCGCGGGTCGCGACCGGCACCATTTGCGCGTCCGGCACCCTCGGGCAGATCATTCCGCCGTCGATCGTGCTGGTGCTGCTGGGCGACGTGCTGTCAGCGGCGTATCAGCAGGCGCAGCTCGACGAGGGCATTTTTTCTCCAAAAACCGTTTCGGTGGGTGATCTGTTCGCGGGCGCGCTGCTGCCGGGCCTGGCCCTGGTCGGCCTCTATCTCGGCTACCTGCTAATTCTGGCCTGGTTGAAGCCGCACACGATGCCGGCGCTGTCCAGCGAACAACGTCAGCACAAAGGTGTACTGGCGGTGCTCCGCACGCTGCTTCCTCCGCTGTTGCTGATTCTTGCAGTACTGGGCTCCATCATGGGCGGCGTTGCCACACCGACCGAAGCGGCGTCGGTAGGCGCAGTCGGCGCCATGCTGCTGGCCTGGCTGCGCGATCGCCTGCATACCCAGGTCCTGCGCGAGGTGGTACGCAGCACCATGAAAGTGTCGAGCATGGTCTTCCTGATCCTGATCGGCGCCTCGGTATTTTCGCTGGTATTCCGCGGCTTCGGCGGCGACATCCTGGTGGAGGAACTGCTGACCGGGCTGCCGGGCGGCGTATTCGGCGCCATGCTGGTGGTGATGCTGGTGATGTTCCTGCTCGGCTTCGTGATCGATTTCATCGAAATCACGTTTATCGTCGTGCCGATCGTGGGTCCGGTGCTGCTGGCGATGGGCCTGGACCCGGTGTGGCTGGGCGTCATGATCGCCATCAATCTCCAGACATCATTCCTGACGCCGCCGTTTGGCTTTGCGCTGTTTTACCTGCGCGGGGTTGCGCCGGAGAGCATCCGCACCACCGACATCTACCGCGGCGTGATGCCATTCATCGCTATTCAGCTCGGTATGCTTGGCCTGCTGGCACTGTGGCCAGCCCTGGCAACCTGGCTGCCAACCAGAATCTACGGCGGATAATCGCGCTTCAGAGCGCCACTAACCGCCGCGCGCGTTCAGATAGGCGCGCTCCGAAATATTGCTCCACTGGATGACCTGCGAACGGAATGTTTCGAACGACTCGTAGACGCGCCGGGCCAGCGGGTCCTTGTCAGCGAGTTCGGCAACGACATCGGCTGACAAATCGCGCAGCCGTTCCAGCACCGTGTCGGGCAAGCGGCGAACTTCCACGTCATGTTCGTTGACCAGGGTTTGCAGCGCCTGATTATTGCGCGCGATGTATTCAGTCTGCATATCCTGGTTGGCCACCCGGGCGGCGTTACTGACGATCAGCTGCAGATCTTCCGGCAGCGCCTCAAAGGCCTTTTGATTAACCATGCATTCCAGCGTGGTGCCCGGCTCGTGCCAGCCCGGATAGTAATAGTACCTGGCGACTTTGTAGAAGCCGAAGGCGAGATCGTTATACGGTCCAACCCATTCGGTGGCATCGATGGCACCGGACTGCAGCGACGTGAACAGCTCGCCTCCGGGCAGGCTGACCGGCGTACCGCCGGCCCGCGCCAGCACCTCGCCGCCCAGACCGGGAATCCGCATCTTCAGGCCTCGCAGGTCATCTATCGAATTGATTTCCTTATTGAACCAGCCCGCCATCTGAACCCCGGTATTACCAGCCGCAAGCGGTACCAGACCAAACCGGGCATAAGTCTCCTGCCACAGCTCCATGCCGCCCCCGTGATACAGCCAGGCATTCATTTCGTCCGCGGTGAGGCCGAACGGGACTGCCGAGAAAAACTGGGCGGCCTCGCTCTTGCCTTTCCAGTAATAGGCGGAGCCGTGCCCCAGTTGCGCCGTCCCGCGCGACACCGCATCGAAGATCCCGAAAGCCGGCACCAGTTCATTGCTGCCGAACACCTTGACCTGGATGCGACCGCCGCTCATTCGGGTGATCAGATCGGCGAGGAAGTTCGCACCCGTGCCCAGCCCGGGGAAATTCTTTGGCCAGGTGGTCACCATCTTCCATTGCACCGGTTTGAACGGGGCTTTTTCGTCACTGGCTGCTGCCGGCTCATCCTGGCGAGTGCAGCCGGCGCCCAGCGTAGCGCCCGCCAGCAACGCGCTGCCGCCCAGTTGCCGCAAAAACAGTCGTCTTTTCATCATGGCCCTGCCTCACCTGGTGGAGTCGCGCCATTGTACGGGTATGCGAACGCTGCTGCACAGCCACAGCTGGCGCTTTCGCCAAACAATTGAAAAAACAATTCTTGCAAATATATTGGGTTATGCCATTATGCTCTCCACTTTTTTTGGAATCTGTCATAGTATTTTGCAAAACAACAGATTCTTTGGACACAGGCGTGTCTTTCAGTAACGGAATACGCAGGACCGGCAACAGCAGTTCACAGGGGGCAACATGCTGGACGCACCCGAGCGCATAGGCGCCCGTTTTTCGATTGTTCTGTTTCTTGGTTTTCTTCTTGCGCCATTGGCGGGCTTTGGGGCCGCAGTCGAATTCGGCGTGCTTACCCAACAGCAGCTGCAACAGGTACTGGCGACCGGCATCGTTCCGACCTTCTATGTGGCGCTGGTGTTTATTTCTCTGTTCCAGATCCAGCGCCTGATCACCCCGCTGATCAGCTGGTCACTGCAAAATCCGGAGGGCACTAACGCGCCATCGCACCTGCAGCGCCTGGCGCACCGCTTCAGTCGTGATTTCTGGAGCCTGATTGCTCTGCACGCCCTGGTCAGCCCGCTGCTGGTGTTCTGGAGTCTGGATGGTGGACTTGGCGGCGTCAATCAGTCGCCATTCCTGCATTTTCTGCTGTTACAGGGCATCACTGCAGCGCTGGTCGGCGTGCCTGCGTATCTGTTCGGCCTGCACCAGCTGGGCAAGCTCGCGGGGCATCTGAGCCTTGAACAAGTGCAGGTCAGCCTGCAATCGCGCACGCTGCTACTGGCCGGTCTGGTGCCGCTGCTGTCATACACGGTGCTGACTGAATACCACTGGTTGAGCAGCGGCACTCTCGAACGCGGCTTTCTGGTTACCTGGCTGACTCTGAGCATTATCACCGCCACCATCAGTATGCTGTCGATTCGCAGCATGCAGCAGGCATTGCGACCCTTTCAACAGCTGTTCAACCGCAGCGGCGCTTCGACGCATGAAGACCTGGCCAGATTACGCCCGGCGTCGATCGATGAAATCGGACACCTGACACAAATGCTGGGCAAGGTATTTCAGCGTCTCGGCGACCAGGAGACGCACATGCGCGCAGTAGTGGATACTGCCGCCGAAGGTATTATCGTGGTCGACGAGCAGGGCCTGATCGAAACCTTCAATCCAGCCGCTGAACGCCTGTTCGGGTATCTGGCGCAGGAAATCCGCGGTCGTCACCTCGCATCACTGCTGCCGCAGGTATTCCAGGTGCGCCAGTCGATCGAACCGCACAGCGAAGAACGCGAAGTCGAAGGCATGCACCGCAACGGATCGCCAATCCAGATTTCGCTGCGCATCTCCGGTATGGATATCAGTGGCCGGCCCATGTTCACCTGCCTGGTTGCTGACATCACCCAGCGCAAGGGAGCGGAACGCCAACTTCTGGCTGCCGAAGGGCGCTACCGGGCACTGGTCGAAACTGCGCATGACCTGGTATGGAGCATAGATGTGAAAGGCTGCTGGAGTTATCTGAATTCCTCATCCCGGGTTATCTATGGTGTTGAAGCCGAGGAATTGATCGGGAGGCCCATTACCGAGTTCTGTAGTGCCGATTTCCGGAATGCCGATCAGCAGGCCTTCGATGAGCTGTTTGCCGGCAAGGATCTCTATCAGTACGAAACTGTGCATGTGGACATCAACGGCAGGCCGCGCAATCTGAGTTTCAATGCCAAGGCGCAACGCGATGATCAGGGCAACATCCTGCAGATCAGCGGCACCGCCCGCGATGTCACCGACCAGAAAGCCTTTCACCAGCAGCTGACCTACCAGGCCGAGCACGACTCGCTGACCAAATTGTTCAATCGGCATTACTTCCAGGGCGAACTGGAGCGCACCGTCGCCAGGGTAGCGCGCACTCCGGAAACCACCTGCGCACTGTTCTACATCGATCTCGATCAGTTCAAGTACATCAACGACACCCTCGGCCACGCAGCCGGCGACCGGCTGCTGATCGAAATTACCGAATTGCTGCTTAAACACGTTCGCGACGGCGACCTGCTGGCGCGCTTCGGCGGCGATGAATTCACGTTGCTGCTGTACAACATCCGCGCCGCCGACGTCATGCTGGCCGCCGAACACTTCCGCCAGCTGTTCGAGGGTTTCGTGTTCGTACAGGACGGCAAGAACATGAATATCACCTGCAGCATAGGTGCAGCGCTGATCGACCAGCTGGTCGAGTCCGCGGAGGAAGCGCTGTCGCATGCCGACCTGGCCTGCAATATGGCCAAGTCACATGGCCGCAACTGCGCCAATCTGTATGACCCGAGCGACAGGAACAAAGCCGGTATGGCGGAAGACATGGGCTGGGCGTCGCGAGTGCGCGAGATGCTCGAACAGGACAAGTTCCAGCTGGTATACCAGCCGATCATGTCGCTTCACGACGAGCAGGTGCAGGATTATGAAGTGCTGGTGCGCATGGTCTGCGATGACGGCGAAATCATTCTGCCCGGTGGCTTCATGCCGGCCGCCGAGCGCTTTGGACTGATCAACAGTGTCGACCGCTGGATCGTGCGGCGGGCGCTGACCCATCTGGCACGGCTGCACCAGCAGGGTGAGAATGTGCGCTTCTCCATCAATCTGTCCGGCAAGGCCTTTGAAGATCCAGCCCTGCTCCCGATGATCAAGGAGCTGCTGGACGACACCAATATCGACCCGTCCCGGGTGTGCTTTGAAATCACCGAAACCGCCGCCATCGCCCGCTTGTCAGCAGCGGAAAAATTTATTACTGCGCTGAAAGGCATGGGCTGTCAGTTTGCACTGGATGACTTCGGTTCCGGCTTCTCATCGTTCGCTTATCTGAAACATTTGCCGGTCGACAAACTGAAAATCGATGGTTCTTTTGTACAGGGCATGGCGGACAGTCAGATCGATCAGGCCATGGTGCAGTCCATGAACCAGGTCGCTCACGCGCTGGGCAAACAGACGATCGCAGAATATGTCGAAAATGCCCGCACGCTGGAGCTGTTACGCAGCTATAAAGTCGACTTTGCGCAGGGCAACTATATTGGCAAGCCGCGCGAGGCGCTGATGAATATTACCCGTTTCCCCACCGCGCGGGTGCAGGGGCTCAGCCATCTCGACTGAACCACCATTTGCACCTCAGGCCGGCTGCAGATTGGCGTAGGCCACCACCAGCCACTTGGACCCTGCAGCCGCGAAATTGACCTGCACCCGGGCCTGTGCACCCTGCCCTTCGTAGTTCAGCACCACGCCTTCACCGAAAGTGGCATGCTGTACCGCCTGCCCGAGCCTGAACCCCGGCGGCGGCGCATTCCAGGCATTGGCGGCGACCGGCGTCGCGGTCATCGGCCGTCGCACCTGGATGCGCGGGCGGATTTCCTCGACGAGCGCCGGCGGCAGTTCACTGATGAAGCGTGACGGAATACTGAAAGAGTCGCTGCCGAACAGACGCCGGCTCTCCGCATGCGACAGGTACAGACGCTTGCGCGCCCGTGTGATGCCAACATAACAGAGGCGGCGCTCTTCCTCCAGCCGCCCGGGTTCTTCCACGGAACGCTGGTGCGGAAACAGACCTTCTTCCAGGCCACACAGAAATACGCTGTCAAATTCCAGGCCCTTGGCCGAGTGCAGTGTCATCAGCTGTACACAGTCATCCCAGCGTTGTGCCTGGCCTTCACCGGCTTCCAGTGCGGCATGCGACAGGAACGCGACCAGCGGCGGGAGTTCTTCGCCGGAATCCTCATATTCGAATTCCCGCGCCGCGTTTACCAGCTCATCAAGATTTTCGAGGCGCGCCTGGCCTTTTTCGCCTTTTTCTTTGACGTAGTGATCCTTCAGAGTGCTGTATTCCACGATATGTGCGACCTGCTCGCCCAGCGCCCGATCGGCGATATCAGCAGCGAAGCTGTCAATCAGTGCCAGAAATCCCGCCAGCGCCTTCTGCGCCCGGCCCGTCAGTTCCGCGTTGTGCAGGACTGCCTGCGCCGCGGTCCATAGCGGAATCTTGTCCAGGCGCGCGCGCTGGCGCACCACGTCCAGCGTGCGCTCGCCGATGCCGCGCGGCGGATGATTTACGATGCGATCGAAGGATGCATCGTCCTCGTGATTCTGGCACAGGCGCAGATAGGCCAGTGCATCCCGGATTTCCTGGCGTTCGAAAAAGCGCAGACCGCCGTACACCCGGTAGGGGATATTGTGCTGTAGCAATTGTTCCTCAAAAACCCGGGACTGGGCGTTGGAACGGTAAAGAATCGCCATTTCACGGCGCGCCAGGCCATTGTCCATCTGCGCCCGAATACGCTCGATGACGAACTGCGCTTCGTCGCGCTCATTGATCGCCGTATACAACTGGATCGGTTCGCCGTCTTCGCCGGCGGTCCACAGGTTCTTGCCCAGGCGACCGTCATTGTGTGCGATCAGGGCATTGGCAGCCTGCAGGATCACACCCGTCGAACGGTAATTCTGCTCCAGGCGCAGAGTGCGCGAATTTGGAAAATCGCGCTCGAACCGTTGCAGGTTCTCGACCCGGGCGCCGCGCCAGCCGTAGATGGACTGGTCATCGTCACCGACTATCGTAATACGCGAATCGCTCCCGGCCAGCACCCGCAGCCAGGCATACTGGATGGTGTTGGTGTCCTGAAACTCGTCGACCAGGATGTGCTGAAAGCGCTGCTGGTAATGCGCGAGGATCTGCGGCTGCTTCAGCCAGAGTTCGTGCGCGCGCAACAGCAGTTCGGCGAAATCCACCAGCCCGGAGCGCTGGCACGACTCCTCGTAGGCCTGATAGATCGCCAGTTGCTGGCGCAGATACGGATCACCCTTGTGATCGATGTGCTGCGGGCGCTGGCCTTCATCCTTGCGGGCATTGATAAACCACTGCTGCTGGCGCGGCGGCCATTTGCTTTCATCCAGATCGAGTGCCTTCAGCACGCGCCGGATGATGCGGTACTGATCGTCGGAATCCAGCACCTGAAAGCTCTGCGGCAGACCGGCCTCCTGCCAGTGCAGGCGCAGCAGGCGGTGCGCCAGCCCGTGAAAAGTGCCAACCCACATGCCACGCGCCGGCATGTCCACCAGTTGCTCGATGCGCGTGCGCATCTCGGCGGCCGCCTTGTTGGTGAAAGTCACCGAGAGAATGCCGAACGGCGACAGGTTTTCCACCTGGATCAGCCATGCGATCCGGTGCACCAGCACCCGCGTCTTGCCGCTGCCGGCACCGGCCAGCACCAGCAGCGGTGTAGCAGGAGCAGTCACGGCCTCGCGCTGCGCGTCGTTCAGTGGATCAATAATGTAAGAAACGTCCATGCCGTGCATTCTAACAAACCGGGCCGGTCGACAGGGCCGCAATACAGTTAATTTGTGCCGGGTTTAAATTTTGCCGCGCTCAGCTATGCTGATCGGGTCCGGTTCAGGAATATCCGGTTCCCATAGATAAAGGAGAAACAGATGAGCACAATCGATCCCCACCCACTCGATACGCCGGGATATATCGTCGCCTGGCGGGACAAGCAGGCGTTCGAGGCCGGTAAAATGCTGGATGATGTAATGACCTTCGGCGAGGCTACTCGCAAGGCCGAGGAACTCAGCAAGAAATCCGACAATCGCTTCTACTGGGCGGAGCAGCTTCCACAAAAATTCGAACCGCACTAGCGCGCCGCGCGTGCCCGGCATGTAAGATACGCCGGTGTCTGCTGCCCCTTCCACACCCGGCCTCTGGACCGAAGACCGGATTCTGGCCCCGACAGCTCGCGCGCTGGCAGAACGTT
Source organism: Thiogranum sp. (assembly GCA_032251035.1). GTDB lineage: Bacteria > Pseudomonadota > Gammaproteobacteria > DSM-19610 > DSM-19610 > Thiogranum. The sequence continues at coordinate 95,369 of JAVVEV010000006.1, forward strand.
ACGGATTTGCCACGCTGCGCAATGCCCCGTGCACGGGCTTTTATTTATGCCTGGGCACTGGCGGGCTGGAACTGCGGGAAGCCGGCGAACAGGTGCCGGGGCCGGTGCGGGTCGACTTCGCCAGCGGCATGCTCGCCCACCGGTTACGATTTGGCGGCGGGCGCGGTCAGCCGCTTGCGCGGGCGGCAGGCATGAAATCCGGCCACACCCCGGTCATCTTGGATGCCACCGCCGGCCTCGGTCGGGATGCGCTGGTACTCGCGAGCCTGGGCAGCCGGGTCATTCTGTGCGAACGTTCCGCAGTACTGGCGGCACTGATTCAGGATGGCCTGCAGCGAGCCGCGCTGGATGCCGACATCGGCGTCTGGATCGAACAGCGCATGCAGCTGATTTTTGGCGATTCCGTGCAGCTGCTGAGGAATCTCGCTGAAGAACAGCGTCCCGACGTCGTTTACATGGACCCGATGTATCCTGCCGGCAAGACCTCGGTGCTGGTTAAAAAAGATATGCGCGCTCTGCAACGACTGGTCGGCGCCGACAGCGATTCCTCCGCACTGCTGGAAAGCGCCCTGGGCGCAGCCACTCGGCGGGTCGTGGTGAAACGGCCACGTCATGCTGACTGGGTCGGCGGAAAAAAGCCCTCCGCCGCCATCGAAAGCAAGAAAACCCGTTATGATATTTATGTCACTCTTTAAGGTAGCCGTCATGCTGGAACCGCGCTTCTGGGAAAACAAAGCCCTCGCCGATATGAACCACCAGGAATGGGAGGCGCTGTGCGATGGCTGCGCGCGCTGCTGCCAGATTAAGATCGAGGACGAGGACACGGGTGAACTGTTCTACACCAATGTAGTGTGCAAGTATCTCGACAGCCGCGGTTGCCGCTGCACACACTATGGAGAGCGTTCGCGGCTGGTGCCGGATTGCATCAAAGTGACACCCGAGGTGGCACGCGACGAAATCTGGCTACCGGAAACCTGCGCGTATCGACTGCTGGCGGAGGGTAAGCCGCTGTACGACTGGCATCCGCTGCTGACCGGGGATCCGGACAGCGTGCACGATGCAGGTATATCGGTTCGCGACAAGGTTGTTTCCGAGCGCTACGTTCATCCCGATGAATTGATTGAACACCTGGTGAACTGGTTCGACGAAGAAACCCGCTAGGGTCGGTCAGCAGTTTTGAGTCGCTGCAGCAGCGTATCGAGCTGATTGGCAAAGGCCTGCCGATCGCGCTGATGCAGGACCGGTGGACCGCCGGTCTGCACGCCCGAACCGCGCAGTTCGTCCATGAAGTTACGCATACTCAGACGCTGGCTGATATTCTGTTCGGTGTAGAGTTCGCCGCGCGGATTGAGCGCCAGCCCACCTTTCCTGATGACATCCGCGGCCAGCGGAATATCTGCAGTAATGACCAGATCGCCCGCCTGCACCCGGGCGACTATCTCGTTATCGGCGACATCGAAACCGGCACCCACCTGAATGGAACGGATCAGCGGCGAGGGTGGCGTTTTCAGCGGCTGATTGGCAACCAGCGTCATTGCTACGCGGGTGCGCTGAACCGCACGGTACAGAATTTCCTTGATTACGCCCGGACAGGCGTCTGCGTCTACCCAGATATGCATGCATGATGCCGGCGGCTACTGCTCCGCGGTTTTTTCCAGCAGTTCAAAACACTCGTGGTAGCTGTCGAACACGATCTTGCTGACGCAGCATTGGTTTGCGGCGCTCAGATGTTTCTGCACGGCGTCTGACAGTTGTTGGGGTGACAAACGCTCGCCAGCTTTCTTCAGCAGCACCGGGCCGGCCGCCTGAGCAGCTTCAAACTGAAACACCTGCCCTTCGGAATCGATCAGCACATCCGCTTCCATGTAACGGAAATCATTTAGATCGAGATCGTCGTTCCAGTGCGCCTGATCACGAACGAACACCACCTCATCGACGTCCGCATAGCGTATAACTGCCGGCCATACCGGATTTGCTACCATCACCACCTCCACACCTACAATACTGATACCGCTAGAGCGTAATCACCTGATCCGGCATATTGCCCGCCAGCGCAGCGTACAGATCCGGAAAACAGCCAATCACCGCGCCGTCAACGAGCATGCCGTCTATCTCGCGTTCGTAGGCGCACTTGTCGCACGCCATCAGCAGCATACCGCTCCGCTTCGCGACCGTCGCCAGTCGTTCACCGACAGGATTGTCTTTCACCAGCACGTAGCTGTTGTCCTCGAAAAAAAACATGCCGACCACCTCAACACCGTGCGCATCCGCTTCGAGCTGCGGCAAAATCATCTGGCCAAGCTTGTAAGATACGGAATGTCCCTGGGTTGAGAAAATGTAAGCGACTTTCATCGGCCAGCTCCCTGTTGTTGATTTAATTTCACGAACGGCAAGTGTAACTTAACCCGCGGCATATTCCCGAATCGACAGAGTCGCCTCACGCTCCAGCATCATGCGCTTCATGTTAATGCCCCAGCGAAACCCGCCCGGATCGCCGTCCGAGCGAATGATCCGGTGACAGGGAACAAGATAACCGACCGGATTGCGCGCAATGGCGCTGGCAACCGCGCGACTTGCTGAGGCGCTGCCCAAAGAATCCGCGAGTGCCTGGTAACTGGCCACGGCGCCCGCGGGTATGTTCAACAATGCCCGCCACACCCTGACCTGAAAATCCGTCCCCCGAACTTCCAGTTGCAAGGGTGCGCTGGCACACCGCTGCACCGCGAACACCTGCGCAGCAAGGGCGGCCGTGGCATCGGCACCCTCAGCAAATGTGGCATCCCTCCACCGGGCCTGCAATCGCTCAAGTTCGCTCGACACGCCCACTTCCGCAATGAATGCGAGCCAGCAGATCGCGCCCCCTGTCGCCGCCAGCAACATGTCGCCGAACGGCGTGGCGTGCAGACCCCAGACGATTCGCGGCGGTGACCCGGCATTTTGCCCGGCCTGTTTCAGCATGATGAATTGATCGTGCAGACGAACGGGTTCAGCCCGCTCCGCTTCCGCGCGGCTGGCGAGGATGCTGTGCCGGTCGCGCAACAGTGGGCACGCCGTCAGAATGTCGGGTTTCCTGTTCATGCTGCAAAGCATAAGTCGTATGATTCAGCGCGTATACCCCACTGTTGCCGGGGCTGATCCGTTAATTCCGCAGGTTGTGCGAGGTGTCGTTGTCGACTTCGTTGATCGCCGCGCGGTAAGTGCGCCGGAAGCCATCCAGAATGCCGGTGCGCTCCTCTTCATTCACACCGACTTCGGCGAGCGCGATACGCGCGAGTTCCAGACTCGCTTCGACATTTTCCGACACCGCCGCCGAGGCGCCCATGCGTCGCAGTACCTGACATTGTTCGAGACTGTGGCCGCGCACGAAAATATTCATGCCGGGGTAATTGGCCCGCAACGACATCACTACCTGCTCGGTGGCTTCGGTATCATTGAGCGTGACGATGACCACCCGTGCGTCGGCGGCACCCGCGGCGAGCAGCACTTCGGGTTGACGCACATCGCCGAAATACACAGGACGTCCCTGGCTGCGCGCCTTTTTGACCAGTGCCGCATCCAGATCCAGTGCCACGAAAGGCTGTCTGGCGATGGTAAGAATTTCACCGATCCGGTGTCCGACCCGGCCGTAGCCCGCGATCACCACCGGGGCCGGCAGCGGGCTCTCATGAGGACCGTCGTCCAGCTGCGGCATTAGCGCCAGCTTCCGCGCCAGGTGCGCGAGCAGAGGAGTCACCAGCATACTCAACAGAACCACCACCAGAAGTTCCTGAAACAGCGGCTGGTCAATCAGGGCCGCCTGGTAGGCCAGCGCAAACAGTACCAGTGCAAACTCGCCGCTTTGCCCCAGCACCAGCGCGACAGCCAGACCGGTCCTGCCACGCAAGCCAAAGGCATGCGCCAGTGGCCAGAGCACCAGTACCTTCGTCGCCACCAGCACGCCCACCAGGCCCAACGCCAGCAATGGCGCCTCGAACAACCGGCCAAGGTCCAGCGACATACCCATAGACATGAAAAACAGGCCCAGCAACAGACCGCGGAATGGTTTGATTTCCGCCATGACCTGGTGCCGGTACGCCGAGTCAGACATGAGAAGGCCAGCGAGGAAAGCGCCCATCGCCATGGAAAATCCGACGTGCTCGGTCACCAGCGCGGTGCCCAGCACGATCAGCACCGCTGAAGCAGTAAACAGTTCTGGATTTCCGGACAGCGCGACGCGGTGCAACACCGGGTGCAGCAGATAGCGACCGGCCACCACCACCAACGTCAGCACTGCCAGCGATATCATCAGTTTCAGAGCCATGCCTTCACCGGCCGAGACAACGGGTGCCGCAAGCAGCGGGATCAGCGCCAGCAAAGGCACCACCGCGATGTCCTGGAGCAACAGTACGGCGAACGAACCGCGCCCGTACTGCGAATGCAGCGCTTTTTGCTCGACGAGCAGCTGTAATACAAATGCTGTGGAAGATAGCGCCAGTGCCGGACCCACCAGCAGTGCGGCCGACAGCGGTAGCCCGAACAGCAACACCGCACCCGCACTGATCACCAGTCCGGTCAACAGAACCTGCAGACTGCCGAGACCGAAAACGAAGCGGCGCATAACCCAGAGTCGTGCCGGCTTCAGCTCCATGCCAATAACAAACAGCAGCAGCACTACGCCGATTTCAGCAAAATATTTTATCGCATCGATGTTCTCGATGATGCCGAGCGCCGAAGGCCCGACGAGCATCCCGGCTATCAGAAAACCCGGCACGGCGCCAAGCCGGGCAGCCTGGCACAGAGGCACGGCCACCACAGCCGCCGCCAGCAGAATCACCAGATCGACAAGATAACTCGAAAGCATAACTTACGAGCATACCCGATAGGAGTGCAGCGATATACCGAATGTATGCCGCCGCGCAAGCGCTGGAATCAGTGCGAATGACGCTCGTGCCGATTGGGCGCTGCGAATGCCTTGAATCGGTCTTGCGCATAGCGCGAATGGCAGGAAGTACATGCCTCGTTCATTTTATAAATATAGAAATGCACCAGCTCGATATCCCGTTCCTCCGCGACGTGGCTGAGCATCCCCGCATAATGATGGAACCGGTTGTCGAGTTGTTTGAAACCATCTGGCAGTGCGTCGTGCAACTGGTGGCGCTGACTCTCATTGAGGTGTTGGGCCATGATGTAACTATTGCGAATGTCGTCACCGGTGTTCTGTATCGCCTCCCAGTTGCCCGAGGCGACATCGAACACCAGAGCCTCCATGCCCTTGCGAACTGCCTGCATTTCCTGATTCAGCAGCACCCGTATGTCTTCAGGAAGTTGCAGTGCCGCACCGGCCGGTGACGCTTCGGAAGACACTGGCGTTTCGGCGCTGAGTGACAGGGGAGTTAAAAGCAAAAGCACCGGCAGCAAGCGACGCATGGCAGGAGTCCTTTTATCGGCTGGAAAAGAACACCATTATAAATGATCGTGCCGCGCGCCGCTGTGTGACGTGGATTTCAGAAGGCGCTTCAGGATTCATGATGCATTCATCAGTTTAGCGCTGACCAGCGCGACCTGGATGGCATCCTCATCGATAAATTCAGGGATCAGCGGATACCAGGTCAACAGGCTTTGAGGACGACGGCAGGCGGCCTGCTCGAGGCGGACGCGCGTTTCGTACCGCAGGTTCTGATGTGCCAGCAGCGGAGCCGCATACCAGTCATGGTAGTCGTCGACCAGGCCGCGCTGGACCTCGTCCGGCCAGCTGTCACTGATCAACAGTTCGGGGAATGCATCGACCGTGAGGACTCGGCCGACTTCTTCCTCAGCCAGCCGCAGTCCCTGGCGACCGACGCCGCTCCCGTCGCTCTGCCGTTCGAACCATTGCGCTGCCGGCAGAGGCCGTGAGGCCATGTTCACCTGACTTTCCAGCTGATCCCGATGCGGCGTCTTCCAGCCGCGCACCGGCTGCCGCCGCTCCTTTTCTTCCAGAGTCGGTGATATGAAGCCGGTGTCGGTGAGCATAAACGGGCGCCAGTGCGGGTCGCCGACCTCATCCATCTCCAGCGACAGGTAACGGGTCTTCAGCAGGACCAGCGGAGCGCGGGTTCGTTTATCGAGCAGCCATAGCTCATAGCGATCACGGATTGGAAAAGGTACCGGAGGATGATTCCTGAGCGCATCCACCAGTGCATCGGCATTGACGATGCGGGGGTGTTCCATTCCTTCTTCGGTTTCGTGCGTCACGCCCCAGCGAAAGCGTCCCGAGGCAGTCTGCTGCCTGATCCGCCAGGTACGGCCATTGGTTGAATAGGCGCAGGCATCACCGACATCGATCACCTGGATGACACCGAGGTACGGCCCCAGACGACGCACGCCGTAGTAGGGATTCATGTCGCGCCCCGCAATTGCTCCAGACGAAAGGTCAGTTTTCCGATCAGCTGTTCCGCTGTATCGCGGTCAATCTCGTCCAGCGCATCGAAGAGGTATTCGAGTTCGTCGAGCGCGCTGCGCAGCTCTTCTTCACTCGCCTCGTCGAGATTTTTGATGATCTCGTAAATCCAGGGGTTCATTTCCTTGGCCCACGCAAACGCCCTGTTCGCCAGTATAGCGGCAAGTCGCCAGGCTGCGCAGCCCTCCCGGGCATGCGAAAACCCGCTCCAGACGGGCAGCGAATTCCAGGAACAACAGGAGGAAAAGGTACCGGCGGATTGCTCCGCCGGCCGTCGGCTACTCAGTCCGCGCGGACCTGACTGGCAGCGATGATTTTCTTGTTGGCACTGGCCTGCAGATTGGCAATCTTGGGTTTGCCGCCGCCGAGATAGGCGTCCAGGCTGATCGTGGGTACTTTCTCGTTATCTACCAGCGCATACATAGTGCATTTTTCGCAGGCGCGCAACATGGGCTGGGCTCCGGCTGGCGCTTTTCCCGCAGGCCGGCGACGCAGGTTGGTGCAGTTTTCGGTACGCATGTACGCCTTCTGGGGAATGCAGTAAAACATCAAATCCTTGGCCACCGACGGCTCCTCCTGTTTTGCCCCGGATTGGGCGAGGTACTGGGCTGACATATGAAGGGACCATGACTGCGGACGAAACGGCTGCCAAAGTTGCTCCTGTCAGAGAACCGCGAAATGTACCATTTTTACGACAAATCTTCAATAATACCTTGTTTATAAAAGGTTAAACCGGAAGGCATGGACTGGTACAGGAAACACCCCGGCGGAAAGGATGTGCAGCCACGGTCACCAGACATACCCCTACAGCTCACTGATAATAAAACTAAAAATAGATAAATATAAACTTTTAGTAAGCATTATATTTATGGCAGGAACAAATTACACAGCGCAGACAAGGAACATTGGGATATAGTTGAACAGATGATTATGAGCCTGACTGACAATGCCTAAAATCGCGCCCTTCGAAGCACACCACCAGCGTTACGAGAGCTGGTTCGTCAAGCACGAGGCGGCATACATCTCCGAACTGCTCGCCCTGCGGTCGTTTGTACCCCGGAACGGGCGCGGCCTGGAGATCGGCGTCGGCAGCGGGCGCTTCGCGGCGCCGTTGGGAGTGGAAGTGGGGGTCGACCCTTCACCAGCAATGCTGGACCATGCGGCAGCGCGAGGCGTAGAGACGGTACGCGGTTCGGCCGAGGCACTGCCGTTTACCGATAGCAGTTTCGACTATGCACTGGCGGTGACAACCATCTGCTTTGTCGATTCAGCGGCCGCGATGCTGGCCGAAGCGCGCCGGGTGATCAAACCGGGTGGACACCTGATCATCGGCTTCATCGACCGCGACAGCACCCTTGGCCGGGGGTATCTCGCGCACCAGGCGGAAAACATTTTTTACCGCGACGCCACATTCTTTTCGGCCGACGAAGTGGCACGCATGCTGGCCGCCAGCGGCTTCGTCGTCGAAGCCTGGGGCCAGACGCTCGCGCATCCGCTGCCAGAGACGCGGGAAATCGAAGCGTTGCGTCCGGGGCGGGGAGAATGTGCGTTCGTTGTGGTCGGGGCCCGCAACGACTCAGCGGTCCCTGGCGCCTCCACCTCAAGGACAGATTATCAACCGGTTCGTTGATTCTGATTTTTCGGGCACTTACTCCACCGTCACCGACTTGGCGAGATTGCGCGGTTGATCGACATCGGTGCCCTTGAGCACGGCAACGTGGTAGGCGAGTAACTGCAGGGGCACGGTGAAGACGATAGGTGCCACGCAATCATCGGTCGGCGCGACCGGCAGGACAGTGGTCGTTTCGTCCGAGGCGATCCCGGTGTTCTGATCTGCGAACACCAGCATCTCGCCACCGCGCGCGCCGACTTCACGCAGGTTGGATTTGAGTTTCTCCAGCAATTCATTATTGGGAGCCACGACCACCACTGGCATGGCGGCATCGACCAGCGCCAGTGGCCCGTGCTTCAGCTCGCCGGCCGGATAGGCTTCGGCATGAATATAGGAAATTTCCTTCAACTTCAACGCACCTTCCATAGCCACCGGATACTGGGCGCCGCGGCCCAGAAACAGCGCGTGCTGTTTGTCGCCGAAGCGTTCTGCCAGCTGCATGATCTGACGGTCGAGCCCCAACACATCATCGATCTGGCGGGGCAGGTGCAGCAATTGTTTTACCAGCTCGCGCTCGGCGGTCTCGGTCATGCCGAACCGACGGCCCAGCACGATGGTGAGTAACATCAGCGCAACCAGCTGAGTGGTGAAGGCCTTGGTGGACGCCACGCCGATCTCGGGTCCGGCACGGGTCATCAACACCAGGTCGGATGCGCGGATCAATGAGCTTTCCGGCACATTGCAAATGGTCAGGGACTGACCGAAGCCAAGCCGCTTTGCTTCTTCGAGACCGGCCAGCGTATCAGCGGTTTCGCCAGACTGGGATACGGTCACGATCAATGAGCTGTTACGCACCACCGGCTTGCGGTAACGGAATTCACTGGCGACTTCGACGCTGCATGGGATGCCTGCCAGTGCTTCCATCCAGTACCGGCCAACCAGGCCCGCGTGGTAGCTGGTGCCGCAGGCGATGATATGTACGCCCTGGACCTTGTCGAAAACTTCCGCGGCACCGTGGCCGAATGCCGCCTCCAGTACGCGCCCGTCATACAGGCGACCTTCCAGCGTATCGGCGATGGCGCGCGGCTGTTCGAATATCTCCTTGAGCATGTAGTGGCGATATTCGCCACGCTCCACCGCGTCGGCAGTCAATTGCGATGTCTTCTGGACGCGCTTCACCGGCGCGCCGCTGGCATCGTAGATCACCATGCCGTCGCAGCTCAGGTCGGCGATATCACCGTCCTCGAGAAATATGAACTGCTGAGTTACCGGCAACAGCGCTGCAACATCGGAAGCGATGAAATACTCGCCGGTTCCGATACCGATAACCAGTGGACTGCCGCGACGCGCAGCAATCAGTCTCCCGGGTTCGCAAATGCCGATCACGCCGAGTGCGTAAGCGCCATCCAGCTCACTGCAACTATGCCGCACGGCATCCAGTAACGATTCGCCCTGCTCCAGGTGATGACACAGCTGGTGAACGATGACTTCGGTGTCGGTTTCGGACGTGAAGGAAAACGCCTGCTCTTTTTGTCGCGCGCGCATGCTGTCGTGGTTTTCAATGATGCCGTTGTGAACGACGGCAACCTTGTTGCGGCATACGTGCGGATGCGCATTGCTCTCGCTGGGTCGACCGTGCGTCGCCCAGCGGGTATGGGCAATGCCGATAGTTCCCTGCACCGGGTTCTGTTCGCACGCTTTGGCAAGTTCCGCCACCTTGCCCAGCGTGCGGACGCGTTCCAGTTGTTCAGCCTGATTCACAACCGCGACGCCGGCCGAGTCATAACCACGGTATTCCAGCCGCCGCAGCCCCTCCAGCAGGATCGGCGCCACTTCGCGCCTGGCGACAGCGCCTACGATTCCACACATATGGTCATTCCATTGTTCATTTGTCCGCGCTGCTAACGGCCATCAGCGCGGCTTTTTGACCGGACGTTTCCAGCCGGACCGGGTTTTCTGGGGGCTGCGACTGAGCGCCAGTTCATCCGCAGGCACGTCGCGGGTAATGGTTGAACCGGCACCGATAGTCGCGCCATCGCCGATGGTGACCGGAGCAATGAACTGGGTGTCCGACCCGACGAAGACATCATTGCCAATTTGGGTCAGATGTTTGTTGGCGCCATCATAATTGCAGGTGATGGTGCCCGCGCCAATGTTCACGCGCGCACCCATGTGGGTATCGCCGATATAACTCAGGTGATTGATCTTGGATTCTGCAGCGATACGCGATTTTTTGATTTCGACAAAGTTGCCAACATGTACCTGTTCGGCGAGCACCGTGTCCGGGCGTATGCGCGCGAAGGGCCCAATGCGCGAACGGCTGCCAATCGCACCGTCCTCGATAACACAGTTGGCTAACACCTGGACGTCATCACCGATGCGGGCATTCTTTATATAGCAGTTGGGACCGATGCTTACGCGCTCGCCGAGCTCGACTGTTCCTTCGAACACCACGTTCACATCGAAGCAGCAATCGATGCCGCTGCTCAGGGTACCGCGCACATCGATGCGCGCAGGATCGGCGAGAGTAGTACCGCTGCGCATCAGGCATTCAGCCTGACCGCGCTGATAAATGCGTTCCAATGCTGCCAGCTGCACGCGATCGTTGATACCGAGAATTTCGTGTTCGTGCGCAGCACAAACACTCTCTACTGCCACCGCATCAGCGGCCGCCATCGCCACTATGTCGGTGAGATAATATTCGCCCTGCGCGTTCCCGTTGTTCAGCCGCCCCAGCCAGTTGCGCAGCTGCGCTGCCGGTGCCGCGAGAAACCCGCTGTTGATTTCCCGGATCGCAAGCTGCGCCGGGGCGGCATCTTTCTGTTCGACGATCCCGATCAGCCGGCCTGCATCATCACGCAACATACGTCCATAGCCGTGCGGGTTGTCCAGCTCGGCAGTCAACACCGCAAGACCGCCAGTGGCGGCTTTTTCGACCAGCGCGGCGAGCGTTTCCCCACTGATCATTGGAACATCGCCGTACAGGACCAGCACGGTATTCTCATCACTGATCAGGGGCATGGCGCGGGCGACTGCATGGCCGGTGCCCAGTTGCTGGTCCTGCCGCACCCACTCGACAGCTTCACCGGCCAGCGCATCGCGAACCTGCTCGCCGCCGTGGCCGTAGACGACCTGTATTGTGGTCGGCTGCAACTGGCGCGCGGTGCGGATGACATGCTTCAGAAGCGGCTCGCCGCCCAGCGCATGCAGCACCTTGGGCAGCGCCGAGCGCATACGTGTACCCTGACCGGCGGCCAGAATAACGACACTGAGACTCATAGCGAAGATCCGCGGCGAAGAAGCAAGAGCGCTGTTCCGTTAGTGAAGTCCGTTGATGATACTGCAATACCCCGGCATGTTTAAACTGTCGGAGGCGATGGCTGGAAGCTAATGGAGAACCGGTCGGGTGACGCCGTTGAGCTTTTCTTCTTCTGTAGCATCGCGAATATCCGCTACGGTCAGCGAATAGGTAAGCGTCTTGCCGGCAAACGGGTGGTTGCCGTCCACGGTCAGCTTGTCGTCACCAATTTTCGAGACGAAGAACGAACGCGTCTCGCCGCGGTCATTCTGCATCTGCACTTCGGCACCGATTCGCCGGAACTCGGGTGGCACGTTATCGATGTCATCCGTGAAAGTGAGATTCGGATCATGCTGTCCAAACGCCTGTTCCGGCGTCAGCACCACTTCGACGGTGTCGCCGATGTGGCTTCCCTCCAGCCTGGCTTCTACCTGTTCGAACATTTCGTTCGGGCCGCCGTGCACATAATACAAAGGAATGTCTGATTGCTCGAGAATGACACCCGACTGATCGACGATCGAATAGGTGATAGCAATGACTTTGTGCTTGCTGACGACAGGCTCAGACATAAAGGAATCCGGCGCTAGCGACCGCCGGTTTTATCCCGTATGTGCTGGATCGTGCGCAGCTGCGCAATAGCCTCGGCCAGTTCGATCTGCGCTTTGGCGTAATCAAATTCGGTTTTCTTGTCCGCCATGGCTTTTTCGGCACGTTCCTTCACCCGCAAAGCATGCGCCTCGTCAAGATCCTTGCCCCGCATGGCGGTATCGGCCAGCACCGTGACGACGTGCGGCTGCACTTCCAGCATGCCGCCGGACACGAAGAACACCTGTTCGTCCTGACCTTCCATCTGCACCCGGACTTCGCCCGGTTTCAGCCGCGTCAGCAGCGGCGTATGCCGCGGTGCAATGCCGAGTTCGCCCATTACCGCCGGCGCAAATAGCATATTCGCCTTGCCGGAGAAGATTTCCGCCTCGGCACTGACGATGTCAACATGAAATGTCATGGCCATACCTGTATACCCCGTTACGCCTTACAGCGTCTTGGCTTTCTCTACCGCCTCATCAATGGTTCCGACCATGTAGAAAGCCTGTTCCGGCAGACTGTCATACTCGCCGCTGACGATGCCCTTGAAGGCCGCAATAGTGTCCTTGAGCGAAACATACTTGCCGGGCGTACCGGTAAAGGTTTCCGCGACGAAGAAGGGCTGCGACAGGAAACGCTGGATTTTGCGCGCACGCGCCACCGCCAGCTTGTCGTCTTCCGACAGTTCGTCCATGCCGAGAATGGCAATGATGTCGCGCAGTTCCTTGTAGCGCTGCAAAGTTCCCTGCACAGCACGCGCCGTATCATAGTGCTCACTTCCCACGACCAGCGGATCGAGCTGGCGCGAGGTGGAATCGAGCGGATCCACGGCCGGATAGATGCCGAGTTCCGCAACCTGCCGCGAAAGCACCAGTGTTGCGTCAAGGTGAGCAAAGGTCGTGGCCGGGGAAGGATCGGTCAAATCATCCGCCGGCACATACACCGCCTGGAATGAAGTAATAGAACCGGTCTTGGTCGAGGTGATACGTTCCTGCAGCTCGCCCATTTCCAGCGCCAGCGTCGGCTGGTAACCCACCGCGGAAGGCATACGGCCCAGCAGGGCAGAGACTTCGGTTCCGGCCAGGGTATAACGGTAGATGTTGTCGATGAACATCAGCACGTCGCGACCTTCGTCGCGGAAGTTCTCCGCGATAGTCAGGCCGGTGAGGGCGACACGCAGGCGGTTGCCCGGTGGCTCGTTCATCTGGCCGTACACCAGCGCCACCTTGTCGAGCACGCCGCCTTCACGCATTTCATGATAGAAGTCGTTGCCTTCGCGAGTACGTTCACCCACCCCTGCAAACACCGAATAACCGGAGTGCTCGACCGCGATGTTCCGGATCAGCTCCATCAACGTAACGGTCTTGCCGACGCCGGCGCCACCGAACAGGCCGATCTTGCCGCCCTTGGCGATCGGCATGATCAGATCGATAACCTTGATTCCGGTTTCGAAGATTTCAACACTGGCCGCCTGATCTTCATAGCTCGGCGGCAGTCGGTGAATAGGCATCTTCTTGTCCGCATTGATAGGACCGGCCTGATCGATCGGCGTCCCCAGTACGTCCATAACCCGACCCAGTGTGCCCTGGCCTACCGGAACCGAAATCGGCGCACCGGTATTGGATACGCTGATGCCGCGTTTGACGCCGTCAGTAGTACCCATGGCAATGGTGCGCACCACACCGTCGCCGAGCTGCGCCTGAACTTCCAGGGTCAGGCCGACGTCTTCCACCATCAGCGCGTCATAGACTTTCGGTACTCTGTCGCGCGGAAATTCCACGTCGACAACCGCGCCGATAATTTCAACAATATTCCCAGAACTCATAACGGGTTCCTCATCAAGTTCTAATATTCAATTAAACTGCTGCTGCACCGCTGACGATTTCGGACAATTCCTGAGTGATTGCCGCCTGGCGCGCCTTGTTATAGGCCAGCGCCAGTTCATCGATCATGGTGCCTGCGTTATCGGAAGCCGCCTTCATCGCGACCATGCGCGCTGCCATTTCACAGGCGATATTCTCCACCTGACCCTGATAAACCAATGATTCGATGTAACGCATCAGCAGGTCATCCATCACTTCCTTTGCATCAGGTTCATACAGATAGTCCCAGTGATGCTTCAGGTTAGCGTCGTCCTCATCACCAACGATCGGCAGCAGCTGTTCGATGCCAGGCGCCTGGGTCATGGTGTTCACGAATTCATTGCTCGCCAGATAGAGGCGATCGATGCGGCCGTTGTCATAGGAATCAAGCATGACCTTGACCGAACCGATCAGCTCTTCCACGCCAGGTGCATCGCCGAGGTGCGAGGCCTGCGACACGACATTGCCGCCGAGACGGTTGAAATACGATACGGCCTTGGCGCCGATGATCGCGATCTCGATCTCCAGGTTCTGCGCGTGCCATTCCTTCATGGCGGCGACGGCTTTCTTGAACAGGTTGATGTTCAGGCCGCCGCACAGGCCGCGATCGGTGGATATCACAATCAGACCAACCCGCTGCACCGGCCGCTCGATCAGGTAAGGGTGCCGGTATTCAGGATGAGACTTGCCCATGTGATGCACGACATTGCGCATTTTTGCCGCATACGGACGGGTCGCCCGCATGCGATCCTGGGCCTTGCGCATTTTGCTCGCCGCGACCATTTCCATGGCCTTGGTGATCTTCTGCGTGTTCTGAATGCTCTTGATCTGGGTGCGTATCTCTTTCGCGCCAGCCATGTGCCTGTCCTGTTTTTGTCTCGTGTAAAAGGGCGTGCCAGTGGGCGCGCCCTGTCAATCCGCGCTAGTAGGCGCCGTTCGCGGCGAAATCCTCGAGAATCTTGCGCAGCGTTGCCGCCACGTCATCGTTGTAGTCCGGATTGCTGTTTATCGCTTCCATTTCCGCCGCGTACTGAGAACGGAAATGCGCCATCAATGCCGCCTCAAAAGCCACGACCTTGTTGACCGGTACAGCATCCAGGAAGCCTTCGTTGGCAGCGAACAGCGACAGCCCCATTTCGGCTACCGACAGGGGCGCGTACTGCGCCTGCTTCATCAGCTCTGTGACGCGTTGACCGCGCTCCAGCTGCTTGCGGGTCGTCTCGTCGAGGTCAGATGCAAACTGGGCGAATGCCGCGAGTTCGCGGTACTGGGCCAGAGCCAGACGCACGCCGCCGCCGAGATTTTTGATGATCTTGGTCTGCGCAGCGCCGCCGACACGCGACACCGACAGGCCCGCGTTAATGGCTGGTCGAATACCCGCGTTGAACAGATCGGATTCGAGGAAGATCTGGCCGTCGGTGATCGATATGACGTTCGTGGGTACGAACGCCGAAACGTCACCCGCCTGGGTCTCGATGATCGGCAGGGCGGTCAGCGAACCGGTCTTGCCTTTCACGGCACCATTGGTGAATTTCTCGACATAATCGGCATTGACGCGTGCCGCACGTTCCAGCAGGCGCGAATGCAGATAGAACACATCGCCCGGATAGGCTTCGCGGCCCGGCGGACGACGCAGCAACAGCGACACCTGACGATACGCCCAGGCCTGCTTGGTAAGATCGTCATAAATGATCAGCGCATCTTCACCGCGGTCGCGGAAATACTCGCCCATCGAACAACCCGAGTAAGGCGCAATGAACTGCATGGCGGCGGACTCGGAAGCGCCGGCCGACACCACGATGGTGTGATCCATGGCGCCGTGTTCCTCGAGCTTGCGCACCACCCCGGCCACCGATGAATTCTTCTGGCCGATAGCAACGTACACGCACTTAACGCCGGTACCTCTCTGATTGATGATGGCATCCAACGCGACAGCGGTCTTGCCGGTCTGGCGATCGCCGATGATCAGCTCGCGCTGACCGCGGCCGACAGGCACCATGGCATCGATGGCTTTCAGCCCGGTCTGGACCGGCTGATCGACTGACTTGCGTTCAATAACGCCGGGGGCGATCTTTTCGATTGGCGCGGTCTGGTCGGACTGGATCGGACCCTTGCCGTCGATGGGCATTCCGAGCGAATCGACGACGCGCCCCAGCAGCCCTTCACCGACCGGAACTTCCAGAATACGGCCGGTACACTTGACCTTGTCACCTTCGGACACTGACTTGTAGTCGCCGAGGATAACTGCGCCGACCGAGTCGCGCTCCAGGTTCAGTGCCATGCCGTACAGGTCATTGCCGAAGTCGATCATTTCGCCCTGCATGACGTCGGCCAGACCGTGCACGCGTACGATACCATCGGTCAGACTGACGACCGTGCCTTCGCTGCGTGCTTCGGAGGTGGCTTCAAAACCTTCAATGCGTTTTTTGATCAGATCGCTGATCTCGGATGGATTCAATTGCATTTTTTGTGCGTCCTCTAGTCTGGCCCGGGTTAGTGGACCAAGGCGCTGGATAGCTGGCGCAGATGTTCCACAGCCGACCCGTCTATTACCAGGTCGCCTGCGCGGATCACTGCACCACCCACCAGGTCTTCATTCACGGAACAAATCAGTTGTACGTCGCGACCCAGGCGCTTTTTCAGCGCCTCGGTAATCGCGCTCTTCTGCGCGTCACTCAGCGGCGTGGCGGAAATCACCTGCGCGTCGACTGTACCCTCCGCTTCATCGCGAAGCGTACTGTAGAGCGCGGCAATCATCGACAGCTGGTCGAGCCGGCCATTCTCCGCCAGCATGCGCAGCAGATTGGCGGCCTGGTCATCGATATCGCTGCCGCAGGCGGTGATCACCAGATTGGCGGCACCGGCACGCGTCAGGCGCGGATTATCCAGCAGCATCTGCATAGTGGAATTGCCGGCGACTGCCGACATCAGCGCCAGTTTCTCCGACCACTGCTGCAACTGCCCCTGCTGGCGGGCCAGCTCGAATACCGCCCGCGCATAGGGGCGGGCCAGAGAGGCTTCGCCCTGCTGCTTTTCGTCGTCTTGAGTGGAATCTGTCATTGCCATCACCTAGATCCGGGCCACCAGGTCCTGGATCAAATCGTCGTTCGCGGTGGCATCCAGCTCGCGCTTGAGAATGCGTCCGGCACCGGCAGTCGCAATTTCGACGACTCTGCCGCGCAGATCTTCGCGCGCCCGGTTCACTTCCTGCTCGATCTGCGCCTGCGCCGCCACGATCAGGCGTTCACCTTCTTCGCGCGCCGCGTGCTTGGATTCCTCGACGATTTCAACCGCTCGCTTTTCGGCACGGCTGATGATTTCGGCGGCCTGCTGTTTGGCCTCCTGGATCGTTTCGGTCGCTTTTTTCTGTCCTAGCGCCTGCTCGTGCTTGCCACGGTCGGCGGCGGCCAGACCTTCAGCAATTTTCTCCCGGCGCTCGGTCAACGCATTCATGATCGGCGGCCACACAAACTTCATGGTGAACCACACGAACACCAGGAACGCGATGCTTTGCCCGATAATCGTTGCGTTGAAATTCATTGTTGCACCTCGTGCAGTTTAGCCGCCGACGACTGCGAACATGACGTACATGGACAGACCGACCGCGATCATGGGAACCGCGTCGACCAGGCCCATAACGATGAAGAACTGGGTACGCAGCATCGGGATCAGCTCCGGCTGGCGAGCAGCACCTTCCAGAAAGCGGCCGCCCAGAATACCGATGCCGACTGCGGCACCCAGCGCACCGAGGCCCATCATCAGACCGCCAGCAATATAGAGCAGAGCGTTTTCCATTGTTGTCTCCTAAAGTTTACGTTCAGTTATTTAAAGATGAATGTGGTTTAGTGGTGTTCCTGGCAGGCCATATCGAGGTAGACGATGGTCAGTGTCATGAAGATAAAGGCCTGCAGGGTAATAATAAGGATATGGAAAATTGCCCAGCCCAGTTGCAGGACGCCGCCGAACAGGCCCATCGCGATACCACCGCTGTACATAAGCGCAATCAGAATAAAGATCATTTCACCGGCGTACATGTTGCCGAACAGTCGAAGCGCCAGTGAGACTGGCTTTGCGATCAACGTGACACCTTCCAGGATCAGGTTGATCGGCGCCATGAATTTCGGGAACGGCTGAAACGCCAGTTCGCCAAAAAATCCACCGACACCCTTGAATTTCACGCTGTAGTAAAGCACCAGCACGAACACCGACAGCGACATTCCGAAGGTAATGTTGGGATCTGTGGTCGGCACGATCTTGAGGTATCCGACACCCAGCAGACTGGCCAGATAAGGCACGTGGTCGACCGCCAGCAGATCCATGAAGTTCATCAGGAAGACCCACACGAAAATGGTCAGTGCCAGCGGACCGATCATTGCGTTTTTGCCGCTGAAGGATCCGCGTACGCTGGTATCGATGAACTCGATGATCCACTCAACGAAATTCTGCCAGCCGCCCGGACTGTCGCTGGTAGCCGTCTTCGCCGCCATGCGGAAGGCCCAGAGAAACAGTACGCCCAGGCCGACTGAAAACAACATGCTGTCGACATTGATGGCCCAGAAGCCCATTTGCGCAGCTTCGTCAGCGTTTTCGGCAAAACCCCAGCCGCTATCTGTCCGGCCGTAGGTCAGGTTGGTCAGATGGTGCTTGATATATTCTGCTGAAGTTTCCGGTGCGTTGGCCATGATCTACTTCTGAGTTAATTGTCTGGTTCCCGATACTACCAATATGAACTGGCCGACGATAAAGCCGGTCAGCACCGCGAGCGGCGCCATTTTCAGGATCGCCAGTCCCAGCGCGAATAACAGTGCGACGGCGACAAAGCGCTGCAGCATGCAGATCACTGCAGCGGCAAGGCTCTGCTGCGGCGATCGCTGCGGCGCCTGCTCGTCGCGCCACAGGCAACGCGCCTGCAATAAGCCGTTGATGGTCGCGATACCACCGCCGTACCATACCGATACGGCAGAAAAAATGTCGAAAATTGCAAGAAACACGGCTGACGTGCCTGCCAGACCAACGACCTGAAACAGTAACAGCCTGCGGATCCCGATATCCAATGCTAGTGCCGTCCGCGCAGGCCCCTGGAATGGAAACGCTGCCGCGCTTTTTCCGGTGGCTCAACCGGCAGCAAGCGGCGGCGATTATAAGGATCGTCGATAGCCGGGGTCAACAATCGATATAGCCTTTGTGGATGTGCGGCCTCGCGAGCGGACGGGCTGGCACCGGTCAGCGGATGTGCTCGAGGATGCCGTCCAGTTCATCGAGACTGTTGTAATTGATCACCAGTTTGCCGCGGCCCTTCTGGCCATGCTGAACCTGTACCGGTGCCCCGACCCGGTCCGACAGGTCCTGTTCCAGGCTCACAAGATCGGGATCGCGGCGGACGGGGGCGGCGGGATGCGGCGCGCTGGCAGCGCTCAGCAACTTCTTGACCAGGCTTTCTGTGGCGCGAACCGAAAGCCGCTGATCCACCACCCGGCGTGCCGCTTCGGTCTGTCGGGTGCCAGTGAGCGCCAGCAGGGCGCGGGCATGCCCCATTTCCAGCTCGCCGCGCTGCACCAGGCCGGCGGTGACTTCGCCGAGATCGAGCAGGCGCAGCAGGTTGGAGACTGCGGCGCGCGAACGGCCGACCGCCTCGGCCGCCTGCTGGTGAGTCATCTCGAATTCATCGATCAGGCGTTGCAGCGCAAGCGCCTCTTCCAGCGGATTGAGGTTTTCGCGCTGGATGTTCTCGATAAGTGCGACAGCAATGGCGCTGCGGTCGTCCATTTTGCGCACCACCACCGGGACTTCCTGCAGACCCGCCAGCTGGGCGGCCCGCCAGCGGCGTTCGCCGGCGACGATTTCATAGCCACCCGTGTCGATCGGGCGCACCACGATCGGCTGCACCACCCCCTGCGCGCGAATTGAATCCGCCAGCTCCTCCAGACTTTCCGTATGCATGTCGGAGCGGGGCTGATATTTGCCGCGTTGCAGCTGTTCGACGCCGAGAGTGCGCACGCCGCCGGCACCGCTATCCCGGCTATCCGTGGATCTGTCTGACGGCGCCGCCTGCGGACTCGCCTCGACCCGCGCAGGCCCCAGCAGGGCGTTCAGACCGCGTCCTAAACCGCGCTTTTTGGCTACCATAAGTTGTTAATCAGTATCATTAAATAACCAAACTCCACAAATTCCCATCAAGCCCTGGCAGGTTCTTGCGACGGCTGTGTGCGCTCCTGCTCGCGGCGCACCAGCTCGCCCGCCAACGCCAGATACGCAATAGCGCCGCGCGAGGCGCGATCATACTTGATGATCGGCGCGCCGTGACTTGGCGCTTCCGCCAACCGTACATTGCGCGGAATGATAGTGCGATAAACGCTGTCGCCAAAGTGTTCCAGCAACTGGTCGGAAACTTCCGTGGCCAGATTGTTGCGCGCATCGAACATGGTGCGCAGCAAGCCCTCGACCTGCAGATCCGGATTCACTGCAGCACGGATCTGGTCTACCGTCTCGAGCAACGCGCTAAGGCCTTCAAGCGCATAATATTCGCACTGTATCGGAATCAGCACGGCTTCCGCGGCAGTCAGCGCATTGACCGTAAGCACATTCAGCGACGGTGGACAGTCTATCAGGATGTAGTCATACCGGTCTGCCACCGGCGCCAGGCGCTCGCGAAGCCGGGTCTCGCGTCCGGCCACCTGCATCAACTGGACTTCCGCCGCAGTGAGATCGCTGTTGCCGGGTAACAGGTGATAGCCGGCGTCCGCGGCGTCGACGATGATCTGCTCGACCGGCAGGTCTTCCATCAACAGGTGATAGGCGCTGGTCTCGAGTTCGTGCTTGTCGACACCACTGCCCATGGTTGCGTTACCCTGGGGATCGAAATCTATCAGCAGGACGGAACGGCGGGTCGCGGCCAGCGAAGCAGCCAGATTCACGCAGGTGGTGGTTTTCCCCACACCGCCTTTCTGATTGGTTATGGCAATAATTCGGGTCATGACTGAATGGATTCGACTTCCTGTTGTGTATCTAGCCAAACCAGATGCCGCTCGGCATCCAGCCCCGGCACCTGGAGTGGCTCGACTGCGAGCCGCTCACGCAGCTCAAAGCTTTCGATTTCCGCACTCGGAACAGCGCCCTTCAAAAACAGCATCCGTCCGCCCGGTCTGACCAGGTGAACAGTCTGCTGATACAGGTCGGCGATGGTCGCAACCGCACGGCTGATCACCATATCAAATGCCTGCGCCGGCCGATACTCCTGCATGCGCTGCTGAACGACTTCGACGTTATCCAGACCCAGCTCCGACGCGGCCTGGCGCACGAAGCGCAATTTTTTTGCATTGCTATCGAGCAGCGTTACCCTGCAGTCCGGTCGCGCAATTGCAATCGGCAGGCCGGGCAGACCGGCGCCGGTGCCGACATCGATCAGCGTGACACCGTTCAGCCAGGGCAAGACCACCAGACTGTCGAGGATATGTCGGGTAACCATCGCCCGGGGATCGCGCACTGCGGTCAGGCTGTAGATGCGATTCCATTTCTCCAGCAACAGGACCAGCCGGGCCAGGCGATCGATGGTGGCGACGTCGAGACTCAGGCCAAGCCTGTCGCAGCCCTGTCCAATTTCCGTCGCAAGCTGTTCCGGCAGTAGTGTTTCAGATTGCACAGTCGGCTCAGGCGGACTTGCGTGCCAGACCGGTTTTTTTCAGATGCACCAGCAACAGCGAGATCGCAGCCGGTGTTACCCCAGGAATCCGGGCAGCCTGACCCAGTGTTTCCGGTCGTGCGGCCGCGAGCTTTTCCTGCACCTCTGCGGACAGCCCGCGCACCTGATGGTAATCCAGGGCATCCGGTAGCCGCCTGTCTTCGTGACGCCGCTGCCGCTCGATTTCCTCATGCTGACGCTCGATGTAACCGTGATAGCGGGCCTGGATCTCCACTTGTTCGGCGACCCGCGGCTGGTCAGTGCCCGGACCGATATCGTCAAGCTGCATGAGGTCCGCATAGCTTTGCGTCGGGCGGCGGAGCAGATCGGCAACCCGTTGCTCGCTGCCGAGTGCTTCACCGGTAGCGGCCAGCAACTGCCGGGCCGCGGCGCTACCGGGCCGCACCCAGAGAGCGTGCAGGCGTTGTTGCTCCCGAACGATCGCCTCGCGTTTGGCGGAAAACTGTTGCCAGCGCGTCTCATTGACCAGGCCCAGGTCATGACCGCTGCCGGTCAGGCGCAGGTCGGCATTATCCTCGCGGAGTAACAGCCGGTATTCGGCGCGACTGGTGAACATGCGGTAAGGTTCGCTGGTCCCGCGCGTGATCAGGTCATCGATCAGTACACCTGTATATGCTTCATCGCGCCGCGGACTCCAGCCGGGCTGCTGGGCAGCGCGGCGTGCGGCATTCAATCCGGCGATCAGTCCCTGTGCGGCTGCTTCCTCGTAGCCAGTGGTGCCGTTGATCTGGCCGGCAAAGAACAGGTTTTCGATGAATTTGGTTTCGAGCGTGTCGCGCAGATCGCGCGGATCGAAAAAATCATACTCGATGGCATAACCGGGGCGCGTGATATGGGCGTTTTCGAAACCCGGTATGGAACACACCAGGCGACTCTGCACATCGAACGGCAGACTGGTGGAGATACCGTTGGGGTAGATCTCGTGGGTCTCGAGCCCCTCCGGTTCCACGAAAATCTGGTGTGAAGTCTTGTCCGCGAAGCGCATCACCTTGTCTTCTATGGATGGGCAATAACGCGGCCCAACGCCTTCGATGACGCCTGAATACATTGGCGAGCGGTCCAGCCCGGCACGAATGATGTCGTGGGTCTGCTCGGTCGTGGCCGTGATGTGACAGCTGATTTGCCGCGGATGAACATCAGCGGCACCGGCCAGGAACGAAAAGCTCGGAATCGGCTGGTCGCCCGGCTGTTCGACGAGCTTGCTGTAATCCACAGTGCGTCCGTCGATGCGCGGCGGGGTGCCGGTCTTCAGGCGCCGCACCCGGAACGGCAGTTCGCGCAGCCGCGCCGCCAGGGCGTTGGCGGGAGGATCGCCGGAGCGTCCGCCCTGATAGTTGGAGAGCCCGATATGTATCTGGCCGCCCAGAAAGGTGCCGACCGTCAACACCACGCTGTCGGCATAAAAGCGCAGTCCCATCTGGGTGACCACACCGGTGACGCGATCACCCTCGACGATCAGATCATCGACTGCCTGCTGGAACAACGAAAGGTTGGGCTGATTTTCGAGGGTCGTCCGGATCGCCTGCCGGTAGAGCTGGCGATCAGCCTGGCAACGGGTGGCGCGCACTGCCGGACCTTTGCTGGCGTTGAGACGTCGAAACTGGATTCCGGCGCGATCGGCCGCTGCGCCCATGACGCCACCCAGGGCATCAATTTCCTTGACCAAATGACCCTTGCCAATACCACCGATCGCCGGATTGCAGCTCATCTGGCCGAGCGTTTCGAGATTGTGCGTGAGCAACAAGGTAGGGGCGCCGGTGCGCGCTGCAGCCAGCGCCGCCTCGGTTCCGGCGTGGCCGCCGCCTACCACGATCACTGCAAATCTACGCTGGAATTCCATGACTTTAACCGGCTGAAAAGATCGAAATTATAACCCAGGCGGATACCTTTCCCCTAGTCCCGCAATACACCCTCGATAGAGCCTTGAATAGTTTTGATGTTCTATCTTGATATATAGCTACATAATTTTCAACTGTATTACCTATTTTTATAGTATGCTATTTCTATATATATAATCAATAGCTTGTATAATTTTTTCGGTGATCACAGCTTCGCTGTAGCAGCGATTCACTCGCTGGTACGCCGCCTGGCGCAGGTTTTCTGCCAACTCGGGCGAAGCGAGGAGCCGCGCCAGTTGCAATGCGGTAGCCGCTGAATCTCCGATATTGCAGAACAGGGCCTCGTGGTTTTCGTTAAACATTTCGCGGTGGCCGCTGGCCCGCGAAAGCAGCAGCGGCACTCCGGCCGCGGCGGCCTGCAGAGGCGTCAGTCCGAACGCGTCGGAGCGCGCCGGTACGCAAAGCATATCGAGCCCGGCGAAGAATCCAGCAGTATCCTGGACCCAGCCGGGGAATTCCGCTTGCTGACCAAGCCCCAGTCGATCGACCTGATTCCGCAGTGCGTTTTCCTCCAGTCCAGCTCCGGCCAGCACCGCTTCGAATTCCAGATCCCGTGCCTTGAGGAGGCCAAGCGCCTCGACAAACACATCAAAACCTTTGACCACATCGAAGCGCCCGAGGGCGCCGATTCGCACCGGCTGGTGGCGCCGCATCGGCAGCAATGGTCCTGTGTCCGGGATCTGCACCATGTTGGGGATAATGAAACAGGGCCTGGACCTGTTGCCACGACTCTGGCTGCGGATCTGCTCTTCGATATGCGCGGTCAGCGCCAGGAAGGCATCTGCGCCGAGCAGACGTCTTACTTTGTTGCTGTGGCTGACCGCAACCAGTGGCGCAGTGCCCGCGAGCGCCCGGCGCAGCAGCGCAACCGAGCGGCTACAGTGCGCGATGGCGATATCCGGTGCAAACAGCCGCAGCTGCCGGCGCGCGCGCCACGCCGCCGGATAATCATAGTGGCCACGATTGCGGATGGCCTCCACCTCGACGCCGGGCGGAATGAGACTCGCATCCGGCGCATGGTTACTGCTCAGGAGCATCAGCACGCTGTGGCCCTGTCCCGAGAACATTCGGCTATAGTCACATACCACCTGCCAGCGTCCTCCGGTAGCGTCGCCCAGTACTGAATTCACGATGCGCATCAGACCTTTGATCCCTAAATGACCGCAGTGCTGGCTATTTTATTTATGGACGCTCGGCTTATCAGCACAAAAAATTCCGCGGCGGAGAATAATTACCCAGGCTGGCGCATCTACACTTGGGTGATGAGAAAACTTTCCTTCTGTGCCAACCAGTCCCTCAAACAGCGGATCGCCGATGCACGCGGTCGCCTGTACCGGGTGGCGCTGGCCTGGTGCGGTGATCCGATGCTCGCAGACGACCTGGTCCAGGAGACGCTGGCTAACGGCATTGCCAAGAAACACCAGCTGCGCGACGAGAAACGCCTGTTCCCCTGGCTCTACAGCATACTTAACAACAACTGGCGCAGCCATCTGCGCGCCCGCAAGAATCATGACGAGCTGGATGACCAGCTGGCCGACGACAGCGAAACCGGGCCGCGCAGCAATTGCCAGGAGCTCGAACTGATCGAGCAGGTGCGCCTGGCAGTGGCTTCGCTACCACTCGAACAGCGCCAGGTCATTGCACTGGTTGATCTCGAAGACTCTTCCTACTGTGACGTAGCGCAGATTCTGGAGATTCCGATAGGCACCGTAATGAGCCGCCTGCACCGAGCTCGAAAGAGCCTGTTGTCCCGGCTGAGCGCTCCGGTGGCGGAATCGGGCACCGGCAAAAAACACATGCACATAGTAAAATAGGTTATGAACAGTCACGATCATATCGATGAAAAGACGCTGGGTGCCTTTGTCGACGGACAGTTGAATGAAACCGACCGCTCGTCCGTGATTCGTGCCCTCGATGCAAGTTTCGAGCTGCGCGAGCAGGTCTACCAGTTACGCCGCGCCACGGATCTGGTGAAGCTTGGATTTGGAGGCGCCACGTCGTCGGCCGCCAAACCGCCGTCCTGGCGGATCGGGCTCACGCGGCGCCATGCATTTGCACTGGCCGCTTCAGTCGCCATGCTCGGGATCGGTTTTTCCGCCGGAAGTCTGGATTACTCCTTCACCGGCTCAGGCACTATGCAGGCTGGACAGGCGATGCAGGAGCTATCAGCGGCTCCGGTGCCGCAGCAGACTAATCACGTAGTGCTGCATATCGAGGACTCGGATCCCCGGCAGTTCATCGCTGCCCTCAACTATGTCGACACATTCCTGCAGCAATATGCCGGCGGCGGCGGCGAGATCGAAGTCGTCGCGAATGCCGGCGGACTCGACATGATGCGCTCCGGCCTGTCACCTTATGAACAGCGGGTAGTCGACATGATCAACCGGCACGGCAATGTCAGTTTCGTCGCCTGCTCAAATGCCATTCGTAATCTGGAACTGCAAGGCATCGAACCCGGCATCATCAGTAATGTCGATACCGACGAGACCGCGCTCCAGCACATCGTCGCACGGCTGCAATCGGGCTGGACCTATGTAAAGGCTGAGTCACTGGTCGACGCCAGTCACAATTCGGCACCCGCTGCCGGCACCGCGCTTTAAAACATAATCAGAAAGAAAGCAGGGCCGGAATGGCCCTGCTCGTAGAGGCATCGATCAGAAGATCGCGAGCAACTGCACGCCCAGCCGATCGTCCAGTCCATCGACAATCTGGTTTGCCGGATGGGAGGAGGCAAGCCCAGGGGCCTCGAGATCACGTATCTCATAGTTCACTGTGACACGCGTTTTCTTGTTGAAGAAATACTGCATACCCAGTGTCCAGTTAGTGAACTCGCGCTCGCCAGCGTCGCTGTCACTCAGACGCGCCAAGTAATCATAACGAAGGTCGAACTCGATCTTCGGTGTTACCGCATAACCGAGGTGAACATAGTAGCCTTCGGCCTCGCCTTCAGGTGCCATATTAAAGGATGCAACGATAGCGGGATTGTTGGTTCCCACCGAGCCTGGTACTGCGCCACCATCACTGCCGTTGAAAATCATACCATCGGCATCGATGTACTCAGCCGCTGCGCGATACCGGCCCTTGCGAAACGTGGTACCAATGCCACTGCGGTCACGATCGAAATCCTG
Organism: Thiogranum sp.; assembly: GCA_032251035.1. Classification (GTDB taxonomy): domain Bacteria; phylum Pseudomonadota; class Gammaproteobacteria; order DSM-19610; family DSM-19610; genus Thiogranum. The sequence continues at coordinate 121,869 of JAVVEV010000006.1, forward strand.
CTCGCCGGCCACACCATTCACAAAATCCAGTGTGCGCTCACCGGTGTGGTGCCAGGCGAACATCTTCCAGCCCTCGCGGCGTGCGCCGGCTCCACCGAACACCAGCTCCGATGACCAGTAATAGTACAGGTCCTTGTCGTTATTGTTGTCGTTGCGGTTGAGTCCGTTGCCGTTGCCAACCATGAGCGCATAGCTGTGTTCCCAGTCACCGTAACGCTTGATGTCGAACACCTGCACGCCGATATCACGGAAGGCGCCGACCGAACCGTTCAGGTCATTGGAGTCACCAGCCCGCGAACCGTCTTCATCGACAAATCGCTCCAGCAGCAGCTGATCGGTCACGCTGGTGAAATTAATATAGTCGAACACATGGATCGCCTGCAGACCTTCTTCGGAGCCCGGGTACTTGAACTGACCGGCGCGTATTCTGGCGTGCGGAATATGGCTCAAAGTGATACTGGCATCAGTCATCGCCACCGAGGAATCGAAATGGGTGATGCCGTTATTGCCTGCTTCCACGAGAAAAAAGTAGTTGGTCTTGCTGTCCAGCGGGAAATTGGTGCCGCGCACGCCGATACGTGCCCGGCGCAACAGAAAGGTGTTGCTCGAATCCCGCGCCGGTGCAGCCTGATTGAAAATCGCATCCTGCCCGGCGAAGGGTCCGGCCTCGAGCGTCGTGTTTTCCGTATAGGTATATTCCGGTTGCACGAAGCCCCACAACACGGCGCGATCTGCTGATCCGGCGGGCTCGGTGCCCTGCAGTGCCAGCCAGTTCGCCGCATGTGCCGAGGCGCTCACGCCAGCCGCGAGACATACCGACAGGGCAACTTGATTCATTCGCATATTGTTTCTCCGATATTTAATAATCGTTTTCATATTCATGGCTTGACGAGGGTGTATCCCTGGTCAGTCAGTTCGATGATGCGGACAATGCCTGCGGAAACGTGTCGGGCGCTGGCATTAAATTCCGGCGCATGACCCAGGACCGAAGCCACATTACGCGTGGTGTTCTCACAGGCGCTGAAACGCACACCGCTATCATCAGCAAGATTTTCGATACGCTGGGCGTTCGAGTTATCCGCAAACAACAGCCGCAGTCCGGGACCAAAGGCGACAATTTCGATATCGACTTTGTCCGGTCCATAGTGTTTGACCAGGTTGCTCGCAACATTCAGTACCAGTTTCTGCTTGTACGCATCCTCATCACTGATCTGCAAAACCACCTTCGCCTCAGCGAAAGGCTTGTCGTCCGGCGCTGCGGACACGGCAAAGGCAGCGAGCAGCGCGAGTGCTGCCACTAGCCATCGCGTTGGCAAAATACGTTGATTCATCATTTCCTCCAGGCGGTAATTGGACTTTCTGAAGCACGCAAAACATCGGCTCCGGTCACTAGAGGAGACGGGCAATGCTTTTATTCCAGCAGGGAGAGTGGTGGTGCTATTTTCCGATGCAGAACCCGGCAAAGATTTCGCCCAGCAGATCATCGCTGGAAAATTCGCCGGTGATCCGGGACATCTGCTGTTGTGCGAGGCGCAGTTCCTCGGCGAGCAGTTCGCCCGCGCCCTGGTCCAGGCAGCCGCGGGCATTGCTGAGGTTCAAGCCGGCATTGCGCAGTGCATCGAGGTGGCGACGGCGTGCACTGAAACCGGCGGCGGCGCTGTCGTGAAAACCTGCGACATCTTTCAGATGTTTTTTGAGCAGCGCAACGTCATGCTCCGACTGTGCACTGAGCGCCACGCGGGCATCCGCATTCTGCCGTTCGACAACTGCCGGGCGGCCTGTGATATCGATCTTGTTGAACACCAGCGTGTGCGGCAGATGGCGAGGCAACCGATCCAGGATGCGTTGATCCTGTTCAGTGAATCCGAGTTGATCGTCGATAATCAACAGCAGCCGGTCGGCCTGTTCTATTTCCTGCCAGGCCCGGCGCACACCTTCCTGTTCGATGGGATCGGCGCTGTCGCGAAGACCTGCGGTATCGATGATGTGCAGCGGCATGCCGTCGATCTGGATATGTTCACGCAGTACGTCCCGGGTGGTGCCTGCAATGGGTGTGACAATGGCGGCTTCATGACCGGCGAGCGCATTCAGGAGGCTGGACTTGCCGGCGTTGGGCTGGCCAGCGAGCACCAGCGTCATGCCCTCGCTCAATAGGCGCCCCTGACCCGCCTGTGCCTGCACCTGGTGCAGCCGGTCCATGACTTGATCCAGTCGATTCTGCACCTGGCCATCGCTGAGGAAATCGATTTCCTCCTCGGGGAAATCGATGGCCGCTTCCACGAACAGGCGCAGCGCGATCAACTGCTCCACCAGCGCTTCGATCTGCCGCGAGAACTCTCCCTGCAGCGAGCGCAGTGCAGCGCGGGCGCCCTCTTCAGTACTGCTGTCAATCAGATCGGCAATGGCTTCGGCCTGTGCCAGGTCGAGCTTGTCGTTGAGAAATGCGCGTTCGGAAAACTCGCCCGGCCGGGCCGGTCGCGAACCGGCTGCCAGCACCGCGGCCAGCAACAGGTCCAGCACTACCGGGCCGCCATGTGCGTGTAACTCGAGCACATCTTCACCGGTGAAAGAATGCGGCGCCGGAAAATACAGACTCAGGCCTTCGTCGATCACATTACCCTGGGCATCGTGAAAGGATTGCAGACGGGCGTGGCGCGGGGCCGGCAAACTGCCAAGCAGGCGTTCTGCAATGAAGCTGGCGCCTGGACCGGATACCCTGATGATCCCGACACCGCCGCGGCCGGGCGGCGTCGCGACGGCCGCGATAGTGTCGGTGGTCGCATTCAATGGCGGAGCCCGAAGCGCCGGCGCCGGTCAGGAGGCCTGCTGTTCCACGCGCCGGGTGATAACGTACTGCTGGGCGATCGACAGGGTGTTGTTGACCACCCAGTAGAGCACCAGCCCGGCCGGGAAGAATGCGAAGAACACAGTAAACACGACCGGCAGAACCATCATGACCTTGGCCTGGATGGGGTCCAGTGGCGCCGGATTCAGCTTCTGCTGAATAAACATGGTCACGCCCATGATCAGCGGCAGCACGAAATAGGGATCAGCGGTGGACAGATCATTTATCCATAACATGAACGGCGCCTGACGCATCTCGACACTTTCCAGCAACACCCAGTACAAGGCGATGAAGACCGGGATCTGCACCAGTACCGGGAGACACCCGCCCAGCGGATTGATCTTCTCCTTTTTGTACATGTCCATCATGGCCTGGTTCAGCTTCTGCTTGTCATCCCCGAAGCGTTCCTTCAGAGCCTGCAGACGCGGCGCGAGCTTGCGCATATTAGCCATGGATTTATAGCTGGCTTCTGACAGCTTGAAGAACGCCAGCTTGATCAGCATGGTGAGAAAGACGATCGACCAGCCCCAGTTGCCGACCAGCGCATGGATCTTCTCGAGCAGCCAGTAGATCGGCTTCGCCAGCACCGTGAGCTTGCCGTAGTCGACGGTCAGTTCCAGACCCGGTGCGACCTCCTCCATGATGCGCTGTAGCTTCGGCCCCACGAACAGGCGTGCCTGGGTGCTGGCGGTGCTGTCGGCAGGCGCCTGCACCGGTGCGCCGATCATACCGATGACATAGCGTTCGCCAGGCAGTGCGCGCGTGTAATAACGCAGCGTCTGATCCGTGCCGGGGATCCAGGCGGCCAGAAAATAATGCTGAAGCATGGCGACCCAGCCGTCTGCAACGGTACGGCTGAGGTTTTCGTCTTCCATGTCACCGAAGTCGATTTTTTCGTATTTCTCTTCCGGGCTGTACAACACACCGCCGGTGTAGGTGTAAAGCAGGCGTGAGGTTTCCGCGAGCGGTGTGCGCTGCAACTGCCAGTAAGGCCGCGGCGACCAGTCATTGCCACTGTTGTTGTCTATCCGGAATTCGACTTCCACCACGTAACTGCCGCGCGTGAAGCGATATATCTTGGTCACTTCTATGCCGCTGCCATCACTCCAGCGCAGCGGGACTTCCAGCACTTCCTGACCGGCATCCAGCGTAAAGCGCGACTGATCGGCATTGAATATCGCACGGTGGGTCGGTTCAGCACCGCTGCCGGTGCGCAAGCCGCTCTGCGCGACGAACATCTGGGTGGCGTCGTCTTCCAGCAGACGGAAAGGTTCGCTGTCGTCGTCCATCGTCTCCGGATACTGGAGGAGATCCACCTGGCGCAGGTCGCCGCCATGACTATCGATGACTGCGTGGAACAGGTCAGTAACCACCTCGATGCGCTGACCGACCGGCAAGGTCCCGCCAGCGGTTTCCTCGCGGCCCACATCGGGAAGTGGATCAGCCGCAGCAGGTGGCAGATCTTCATCGTAAGCCGGTGTCGTGGCATCCGGTGCGGTATCTGTCGTAACCGGTGCGGCAGGTTGTGGCTGAGGACCGTAGTCCTGCATCCAGGTCTGCCAGATCAACATAACGAGAAATGCCAATGCAATGGCGAGGAGTAAGCGGGGATTATCCATGATTGTTCTTCTGCAGGTGTTTGGCCATTTTGTGATCGCAGGCGTTGGGCACCGGATCGACGCCGCCCTCGTGCCAGGGATGGCAGGAGCCGATGCGGCGCAGTGCCAGCCAGCCGCCGCGCAGCAGGCCGAAGCGTTCTATGGCCGTAATGGCATATTGAGAACAACTGGGCGTAAAGCGGCAGTGATTGCCCAGCCATGGGCTCACTAGCAGGCGATAGCCTTTAATCAGTATCAGTACCAGTGTTCGCATGAGCCGCGATTTTACGCCAGTGAGTTTCCAGAGTGTTGAACAATTGCCGGTTGGTCCTCGAACTGACCCCGGCGCGCGCCACTACCACCAGATCCCAGCCGGCCAGCTGCTGCTGATTAAGCCGAAAGCTTTCCTTTATCAGACGCTTGATACGGTTGCGTTTGACTGCATTCCCGGCATTCCTGATCGATACGGTGGTACCCAGTCGCGGGTGCGCCAATGCATTGGAACAGGCCAGAACGGTGAGATACTTGTCACTGGACCTGGCTTCACAAAGGCGGAATACCCTCTGGTATTGAGCGGGTGCGAGCAGCCGCAGCGCGCGAGGATAGCGCACGTCGGCGCCAGACAACGAACCGGGTTCAGACAGACAGACGTGCGCGGCCTTTTGCCCTGCGAGCCTTGATGACGAGGCGACCGCTCTTGGTGCTCATCCGGGCACGAAAGCCGTGGGTATGCTTACGCTTCAGATTACTGGGTTGAAAGGTTCTTTTCATGGCGCCGTTGGTTTCCCAAAAAAATCGTTACAGGCTTGTTCGCACAGGCCAAAAATAGGTCGCGCAGGGTACTGGTTTTTTGTTCTGTTTGTCAAGAACGGTGTTCGTTCCCACCGGCAGCAAGTTGTGGATAAGCAGTGGCGAGAAGTTTAGACTGACGCGTTCAATTCAACGCCACGTCATGTATTCACCGAGGGCTGATTTTTGCACGGAACTCTCTGGCAACAATGTCTGGAGCGGCTCGAAAACGAGTTGCCGGAACAACAGTTCAACACCTGGATCCGGCCGCTGCACGCGGAGGAAGGGGAGCTTGAGCTACGACTTCTGGCGCCGAATCGATTCGTGCTCGACTGGGTGAAAGACCACTACATCAGCGATATTCAGAATACCGTCAATGGGCTGCATGAGCACGGCGAGATGCGCATCGCCCTGCAGATCGGTTCCACCAAATCGCTGGCCGTGGAAGTCCAGGCTCCAGTCACCCGGCCTGAAGCCGGACAGTTCGGTGCGGAACGGCGTCGCGAAGCGCGGGCGCCGGCGCGCAGCAACCTCAACCAGAGTTTCACTTTCGATAGCTTTGTGGAAGGCAAATCAAACCAGCTGGCGCGCGCCGCTTCGATGCAGATCGGCGAAAATCCGGGTGCGGCTTATAACCCGCTATTCATCTACGGCGGGGTGGGGCTGGGTAAAACCCACCTGATGCAGGCCGTCGGAAACCTGATCGTCGCCAGGCAGCCGGATGCGCAGGTCGTCTACCTGCACTCTGAGCGATTCGTTGCTGACATGGTGAAGGCGCTACAGCACAACCAGATCAATGAATTCAAACGGCACTACCGTTCAGTGGATGCGCTGCTGATCGACGACATCCAGTTTTTCGCCGGCAAGGAACGTTCTCAGGAAGAATTTTTCCATACATTCAATGCGTTGCTGGAAGGTGAAAGCCAGATCATCATGACCTGCGATCGCTATCCCAAGGAAATAAAAGGTCTGGAAGAGCGGCTCAAATCGCGCTTTGGATGGGGGCTGACGGTGGCGATCGAACCGCCGGAACTGGAAACTCGGGTTGCAATCCTGGTCAACAAGGCCAGTCAGGGGAATGTCGATTTACCCAATGAAGTCGCCTTCTTTATCGCCAAACGGATTCATTCCAACGTGCGCGAACTCGAGGGCGCACTGAAGCGGGTGATTGCCAGCGCCCGGTTCACCGGCCGCACCATCGACTTGAAATTCACGAAAGAAGCGCTCCGCGACCTGCTGGCATTGCAGGACAAACTCGTGTCCATGGACAACATCCAGAAGACCGTAGCCGAGTACTTCAAAATACGGGTTGCGGATCTGCTGTCCGCTCGCCGGACCCGCTCCATAACCCGGCCACGCCAGATCGCAATGGCTCTCGCGAAAGAACTGACCAGCCATAGTTTGCCGGAGATCGGCGCGGCATTTGGCGGACGCGACCACACCACCGTAATGCACGCCTGCCGAAAGGTCGTCGAACTGAAGGAAGCGGATCTGCGTATCGCCGAGGATTACAGTAACCTGTGGAGAATACTGACCACATAATGTGGATAACCGGTTGATAAATTTGCCGCCCAAAAGTTTTCCGATATTATCCACAGGTAATCAACACCTTACGGGGCATGTTGCGAACCGGTGAATCTTGTTCAAGCGATTGAATTTAGTGAAGATTTTTGAGTTACGTACAGCTGAAGACGGTGCTAATAAATACAATAGACCTAAGTAAAGGATATAAGATTAATGAAATTCACGGTTGACCGGGAGTCTCTGCTTAAACCCCTCCAGCAAGTCATTGGTGTTGTGGAACGTCGTCAGACTTTACCGGTATTAGGTAATCTGCTGATAATCGCCGGTAAGGATGGCTTGCAGATAACTGCCACTGATCTGGAAGTCGAAATCCAGGCGACGGCAAAGATCGGTGTTGATGAAGCAGGCGAGATCACCTTGCCAGCGCGCAAGTTGATCGACATCTGCAAAGCGCTCCCGGAAGGCGCCAGTATCCAGGTCACGATCAAGGATCAGAAAGCACAGATACGCTCCGGCAAGAGCCGCTTCACGCTGTCGACCTTACCAGCCACGGACTTTCCCGTGGTCGATCAGGTGCAGGGCGAAAGCAACTTTTCCATCGAGCAGGGCAAGCTCAAGGAACTCATCGATCGGACCCAGTTTTCGATGGCCCAGCAAGATGTCCGTTATTACCTGAATGGCCTGATGCTGGAAATTGGCAAGGGGCTGTTGCGCGCGGTCGCAACGGACGGTCACCGGCTGGCGCTGTGTGATATGAACGTGGATCTTGCCAGCGACCATACGCGGCAGGTTATTGTGCCGCGCAAGGGAATTCAGGAACTGCAGCGCCTGCTGGAAGACAGCAAGGAAACCGTGAATGTAGAGGTCGGAACCAACCACGTGCGGGTCCGGACGCCGGAGGTGAGCTTTACTTCCAAGCTCGTTGACGGTCGCTTTCCGGATTATGATCGAGTGGTGCCCAAGGGCGGCGATAAAATTGTGGTGGCGGATCGCGATCTGTTCCGCCAGGCGCTGTCCCGCACCTCGATTCTGTCGAATGAGAAATACCGGGGAATACGGCTGAACCTTGAGAAAAATAACGTTAAAATTCAAGCGCATAATCCGGAACAGGAAGAGGCGGACGAAGAGTTTGAAGTTGATTATGATGGTTTGCCGCTGGAAATCGGTTTCAATGTCACCTATCTCCTGGAAGTGCTGGGATCGGTGCGAAGCGAAAATGTAGAAATTACACTAAGCGATTCAAACAGCAGTTGCCTCATCCGCCAGCCAGGTACCCAGCAATACCGCTATGTGGTCATGCCCATGCGGTTGTAGACGTCGACGCCCCGGCTACAGGTCCTGTGTTTAGTGATGCCGGTGCATAACCTTTCAATCGATCAGTTTCGAAACCTGGAGCCGACCAAACTGTCATTTTCGCGGCGCCTGAACCTCTTTACTGGCGCCAATGCGGCAGGTAAAACAAGCATCCTCGAAGCGTTGTTTATCCTCGGAAGAGCCCGTTCATTCCGTACCCGTCATCTTGATAAAGTAACTCAAACTGGTACTTCTGGTTTCCAGATCGTCGCCAAAGTCAGCCTGGACGGTGGCCGCGTCGTCCCGGTGGGCATTAGGCGAAACGAAAAGCAGTTGATCGCACGGATGGATGGCGAAAACGTAAAGCGGCTGTCGGATCTGGCGGCACTGTTCCCGATTCAGTGGGTGGGCGGCAATTTACACCAGTTGCTCGAAGAAGGACCTGCATACCGGCGCCAGTTCCTGGATTGGGGATTGTTCCACGTGGAACAATCCTATATTCCGGCGTGGAAGCGCTTTCAGAAACTGCTCCGACAAAGGAATGCGATTCTCCGAAAAGGGGGAGCGCCCGCTGAAGTTGCTGCCTGGGATGCGGAGCTGGCGAAAGAAGGGACGGCAATGCACCTTTTTCGCAGGGACTACATCACTGAGCTACAAGATGTTTTCGAGGAAATCGCTGCCACACTGCTGCAGCTAGCGCCATCCTTCGAGATTCGCTACCGGCAGGGCTGGCCAGCGGAAGTCACTTATGCCGACGCATTGCGAAGCAGCGTCGACAAAGACCGTGACCAGGGATTCACGCGCTATGGGCCTCAACGAGCTGATCTGGCCTTTTATCATGCAGACAAATCGGTAGCGGAGCGCTTGTCTCGTGGTCAGCAGAAGTTGCTGGTTACAGCTCTTCACATCGCGCAGGCGAAGGTCCTGAAGCTTGGCACCGGTATCAGCAGCCTGTTCCTGCTGGATGACCTGGGAGCAGAACTCGATACCACTAATCAGGCTCGGGTCATAAACCTCCTCGGGGAAATTGACGCACAGGTTTTCGCAACCGCAATCGAATTGCCCGATACCTCTACCTGGACGAGTGCTGAACTGAAAAGGTTTCACGTGGAACACGGCGCCGTCTCAGAGGTGGTATAATGCCGGATCAATTTTCGAGCAAGCCAATATGACAGACAAACCAGTCTACGATTCTTCGAATATCAAGGTCCTCAGAGGGCTGGATGCCGTTCGCAAGCGCCCAGGCATGTATATTGGCGACACCGATGACGGAACCGGTTTACATCACATGGTATTTGAGGTCGTCGATAATTCCATCGACGAGGCACTGGCAAAATACTGCTCGGAAATCACAGTAACGCTGCATAGCGATAATTCAGTCACTATCGCCGATGACGGCCGTGGTATACCCGTCGACATCCATCCCGAAGAAAACCGCTCTGCGGCAGAAGTCATCATGACCGTTCTACATGCGGGTGGTAAATTTGATGACAACAGCTACAAGGTTTCCGGCGGCCTGCACGGCGTGGGCGTGTCAGTGGTCAACGCGCTGTCGGAATACCTCAAACTGACAGTCCGTCGAGACGGCGCTGTGCATTATCAGGAATATCTTGAAGGTGAACCCCAGGAGCCGCTTAAGGTGATCGGAGCCACCGAGCAAACGGGTACCGAGGTCCGCTTCAAACCCAGTAGCAAGATCTTCACAGGGATTGAATTCCACTATGACATTCTCGCCAAGCGACTGAGAGAACTGTCATTTCTTAATTCAGGCGTGCGGATCAGGCTCACTGACGAGCGCACCGAAAAAGAAGATATCTTCGAGTACCAGGGCGGTATCAGAGCTTTTGTTGCGCATTTGAATCGCAACAAGACACCGCTTCATCCCACGGTTTTCTACATGCTTGGCCAAAAAGATGGCATCAGCGTGGAGGTGGCCATGCAGTGGAATGATTCGTATCAGGAAAATATTTTCTGTTTCACGAACAACATTCCACAGCTGGACGGTGGTACCCACATGGCAGGTTTTCGCAGTGCCCTCACGCGCACCATGAACCAGTACATGGAACGCGAGACGGCCAAGAAAAACAAAATCAATACCACGGGAGATGACGCGCGCGAAGGGCTGATGGCAGTGCTTTCAGTGAAAGTTCCGGATCCCAAATTCTCGTCTCAGACCAAGGACAAGCTGGTGTCATCAGAGGTGAAGGGTGTTGTCGAATCGACAGTATCCGAAAAGCTCGAGAGCTATCTCCTTGAAAATCCAGTAGAAACTAAAGCTATAACAGCGAAGATCGTGGAAGCTGCGATGGCCCGTGAGGCTGCTCGCAAGGCTCGGGAAATGACCCGCCGCAAGGGCGCACTGGATATTGCCGGGCTGCCAGGCAAGCTCGCTGACTGCCAGGAAAGGGATCCCGGCAAGAGCGAGCTATATCTGGTCGAGGGTGATTCCGCCGGCGGCTCCGCAAAGCAGGGCCGGGATCGCAGAACCCAGGCGATCCTCCCCCTGAAGGGAAAGATCCTGAATGTCGAGAAAGCCCGTTTCGACAAGATGCTGTCTTCCGCTGAGGTCGGTACCCTGATTACCGCATTGGGCTGTGGTATCGGTCGTGATGAATTTAATGTCGAAAAACTGCGTTATCACCGCATCATTATTATGACCGATGCGGACGTCGACGGTTCGCATATCCGCACATTGCTGCTGACCTTCTTTTATCGCCAGATGCACCAGTTGATCGAGAATGGCAACATCTATATCGCGCAGCCGCCGCTTTACAAGGTGAAAAAAGGCAAGCAAGAACAATACGTTAAGGACGATCTGGCGCTGACGGAGTATCTTCTTCAAGCGGCCCTGGACAAGGCCAGCCTGTATGTCAATGCGCAGGCACCGGCGCTGACCGGTCCTGGCCTGGAGACGCTGATCAAGGAGTACCTGGCGGTGATGGCATCGATCCAGCGCCTGTCGCGTCGGTACAACCCGGCAGTGCTGGAGAAAATGTTGTACATGCCGGAACTGAACGAAGTTATGTTGCACGATTATGAGCAGGTTCAGGCCTGGGGCAAAGAACTTGAACAGCGAATCAACAGTACCCAGAAAGCCGGCGAACGCTTTGTCATCGAGTTGACTCGCGATGAGGATCACGACAGTTTTACAATTCTGATCCGGCATTTGACCCATGGCATCGTGTCCAGCGAACGGCGGATGCCAGGTGAATTTTTCGCCAGTGCTGAATACCGCCGCATCGTGGCAGTCGGCGTGCAGCTCGATGGCATGTTGAGTGATGATGCATTTATTCAGCGCGGCGACAAAGAGCATCCGATCGCAAGCTTCAGGCAGGCTGTTGAATGGTTGATGGAAGAAGCCAAACGCGGGCAGCATATTCAGCGCTACAAGGGGCTGGGTGAGATGAACCCGGATCAGCTGTGGGAAACCACCATGAACCCGGAGACCCGCCGCATGCTGCAGGTCCGGATCGAAGATGCAGTCGCTGCGGATCAGATCTTCACGACATTGATGGGTGATCAGGTCGAACCGCGTCGTGATTTCATCGAGGCTAACGCACTCTCCGCGTCGAATCTCGACATCTAGTTAACGGGTGCGGGTGGAATATCCTGGTCCTGATCGGGTGCCTGTAAAGTGCTTATGCGCGACATTTCCGTTTCAATCCAGTTTTCCGCTTCGGCAAGAATGTCCTGCGCCCGCTTGCCGGCACTCTGTATCGGTGCCCCGATGCGCACCTGAATGGTGCCAGGTTTCTTGATGAAACTGTTGCGCGGCCAGTATTCCCCGGCATTATGCGCAACCGGCGTCACCGGATAACCGCTTCTTTCCGCCAGCACCGCACCGCCGATACGGTAGCGAGTGCGGGCGCCGGGCGCCGTTCGGGTACCTTCCGGAAACACAATTATCCAGCGCCCCTTGTGCAGCCGGTCGCAGCCCTGCTCCACCAGTTGTTCGATGGCTTTCTTTCCGGCACTGCGGTTCAAGGCGATTGGCTGCATCATGTAAGCACCCCACCCGAAAAACGGCAGCCATAGCAGCTCCCTCTTCAGCACCCAGCTCTGCGGTGTAAACCAGAAATTGAGCGTGAGGGTTTCCCAGGTCGATTGATGCTTGGAAAAAATGATGCCGGGTGTTGCAGGGATGTTTTCTGTTCCCTGTACTTCGTAATGCAGCTTGCAGGTGAATGCCAGCCAGGCAATAGTCGTTCGCGACCACAGACGCGTTACCGCAAAACGCTTTTCGAAAGGAAACGGAAAACTCAGCATCAGCGCAATCGCAAACACCGGTATCAACGCGGCGAACACAATCCAGAATGCGAACGACCGCAGATATAGAACTGGCAAACCAGGTTGTTGATCAGATCCAGGCACTGAATGTATTACCCGGCACGGTTATTCCACGTCCCGAAATTCGGAGACTCTGATGCGGCCGTTGACCATGCGTGACTCTCGCTCCATCAGTATCTGCATTTTCTTCCAGAAGGCGTTACGCAGATCGAAGTCTGCAGCGATTGCCGTACCGATCAGCAGGATCATCAGATCGGCAACTTCCTCGGCAAGATTCTCTTTTGACTTGCCCTTGGTGACGCAGGACGAAATTTCGCCGAGTTCCTCAGCCATCAGCGCAATACGGTAGGCGAGTTCTTCACCACCGGTATTTTTGAAATCATGTTTATCGTGGAATGCCTGAACGGCGTCCAGCATTGCCTGATATGAATCACTCTCTTGCATACATTGTCTCAGCTGTGCAGGCGCGATACATCAGCGACCCGCAGGAAAAGATTGCGCAGGTTCTGTAACAGTGCAAGACGATTGGTGCGCAGGCG
>JAVVEV010000070.1:0-523 GCA_032251035.1 Thiogranum sp.
GCGCCTGGCAGGTGGCCGCACTGACCGCGCTGATGGCGGTCTGGTGGGTTACCGAGGCCGTGCCCATTCCGGTGACGGCGCTGCTGCCGGTGGCCCTGCTGCCGCTGCTGGGCATGATGGATATCACCAGCGCCGCCGCGCCCTATGCCAATCCGCTGATCTTTCTGTTCCTGGGTGGCTTCATGATTGCGGCCGCCCTGCAGCGCTGGAATCTGCACCGGCGCATTGCCCTGCACATCCTGGGGCTGGCGGGTCACAGCCTGGACCGGCTGGTGGCCGGGTTCATGGCTGCCACCGCGGGTCTGAGCATGTGGGTGAGCAACACCGCCACCGCTGCGCTGATGCTGCCGATCGGGATATCGGTACTGGTGCTGCTGGAAGAGCAGGACGTGGATGTCGCTCCGGCGCACAGGCGCAACTTCGCCCCGGCCCTGCTGCTGGGGATCGCCTTCGGTGCCAATATCGGCGGTATGGCCACCCTCATCGGCACCCCGCCCAATGCCCTGCTGGCCGGTTATCTGAG
>JAVVEV010000071.1:0-505 GCA_032251035.1 Thiogranum sp.
GTTGTCGGCATTGATAACCTGAACGATTATTATGATGTTAACCTGAAGCATGCCCGTCTGGAGCGCTCGCTTAATCATGACAATTACCATGATGTGCGGGTTTCTATTGAAGACCGTGAGGCGGTTGCAAAGGTTTTTGCCGAGCACAAGCCCGACCGGGTGGTTAACCTGGCTGCACAGGCAGGCGTGCGGTATTCGCTGGAAAACCCGCATGCCTATGTTGATACCAACCTGGTGGGTTTCGTTAATATCCTTGAAGGCTGTCGGCATAATAATGTTGAGCACCTCGTGTATGCATCCAGCAGTTCGGTTTATGGCGCGAATACGAATATGCCGTTCTCGGTGCATGATAATGTCGACCATCCGGTGAGCCTGTACGCGGCCTCGAAAAAGGCCAATGAACTAATGGCGCATTCGTATAGCCACTTGTTCAAGTTGCCGACTACTGGGTTACGTTTCTTTACGGTCTATGGGCCGTGGGGCCGGCCTGATATGGCCTTGTTCC
>JAVVEV010000072.1:0-503 GCA_032251035.1 Thiogranum sp.
TTGCCCGGGACCTGCAAAAAACAGGGCACCGGGTTCTCATTGTGGCGCCCACGTTCCCGAAAGCCGGCATGGTTGATACGCCACATGATAAGATTTTGCGGGTGCCTGCCATCCAGAATTTCAACGGCAGTGATTTTTCCATGCGCATTCCCGTCCCGTTTTACATCGATGAAAAACTCGATGATTTCAGGGCCGATGTCATCCACAGCCACCATCCCTATCTGCTGGGGGACGCGGCTTTCCGGGCGGCCCGGCGCCGCGGACTTCCCCTGGTTTTCACCCACCACACCCTGTACGAGGAATATACCCATTACGTCACCGGCGACAATGAGAATTTCAGGCGGTTTGCCAGAAACCTGTCCACCCTGTACGCCAATTTATGCGATCAAGTGGTGGCCCCCAGCAAAAGCATCGCCGATCTGATCCGGAACCGGGGGGTCACCTCTCCTGTGACGGTCATTCCCACGGGCGTGGATACCGAATTTTTTGGTTCCGGGGACAGC
>JAVVEV010000007.1:0-119225 GCA_032251035.1 Thiogranum sp.
GAGGAGAGGCGCCGTGAGGCGTCTCCCTATCCCGATTAGATTTCCATGCCCAAGCATGGGGACTATAATAGCCGCATCCGTACAGAGAGGTGGTTCAGATGGAATCGGCAAAAGACGAAATGAAACAGGTGCTTGAAAGCCAGCCCGACGACAGCTCGTATGATGAGTTGCTTCGGGAGTTGGCGTTCAAAAGAATGGTCGATAAGGGTCTGGCTGACGTTGAACAAGGCAATGTTGTATCTAATGAGGAGATGCATAGTCGTATCCAATCATGGCGAAAATAACATGGACGAATGAAGCGCAAAATTGGTTGAAGGATGTTTACGAATACATTGCGCAAGAAAATCCGACTGCGGCAGGGGACGTCGTTGATGGAATATATAATAAAGCGCAAGTTCTAAAAGAATTTCCTGACATTGGCTATAAGTACGAGCATAAATCGGGAAAAGATGTGCGTATCCTGCTGTACGGTCATTACCGCATCACTTATCTAAAGAATTCTAACGGCAATATTTCGGTTATCGGTGTTTTCCATGGGGCGCTGGAAATTGAAAATTATCTTATCTAAATGCAAATCTAACAACCGCCTCCAGATTGACGCCGCAAAGCGGCGCATCGCTGAAGCGTTATTGTGGAAAATGGGGAAATGGAATATCTATAAAGATTTTGTCAATAACTAC
This sequence comes from Thiogranum sp., assembly GCA_032251035.1. Lineage (GTDB taxonomy): Bacteria > Pseudomonadota > Gammaproteobacteria > DSM-19610 > DSM-19610 > Thiogranum. The sequence goes on from JAVVEV010000007.1 coordinate 681, forward strand.
AATAGCAGTGATTCACTGGCCAAAAAAACTGATGTTGTATTTGCAGCGTTCGCAAAGCACCTAAGAGATAGCGCCAATCCAGTCTACGATCAACATGCATTACGCGCAATGTGGGCAATAAATGCAAATCTGGTATCTCAGGAGAAAGAGCAGTGCAAAGCGGCAGCGAAACCATAACCTGCTACAACCTATATGTGGCGAGGCTCAGCGCTCTTTCAAACAATAGCCTATCCAAAAGCGCACTATGTGGCAGCGTTGAAAATGGCTGATGGGAAACCGAGGTCAGAACACAAATCTCACTAATATTAGAAACAATTGTGTTCTGACCCCGGTTTTGCCAATGGGTTAACAGCGTGGGTAAATAAAGATGGCGTTCAGCTCAAACAGCTACAAAACGTATAACAGTGAGCTCGTTCGGATGCAGATTACGCTGCGGTTTGATTGCGCCGAACCGTTTGATCCTCATATGACCATCAGCAGATCAGCATGACTCGAATTAGCCATGAATTTATAGCTCTCAAGAAGTTCATTGATATAGCCAGAATTCATGGCCACGAATCGGAGTCGAGCCAAGGCGCAATGAATCGAATACCCATTGCAGGTAATGTCTACTATCAATTTGGAGATCTTAGAGTAGAACTTCCTGATTTTACAATCATCGTTGAGGTCGAATCGAGTGGCGGCATTACAAACCTCGCAAAGTATTGGGAATGTCTTGATACAGGGCGGCTTACCAAGCCAGTTAAATTGTTGCATGTTTACCGTCAGGTGAGCGCTAATGATTACAAGTCCCACATGGAGGTTTGGAAGTTCTTATGCAATAAAATGCACGCGGCTATCCCAGATAAATTCGAGGGCAAGATTGCAACTTATGAAGCAGGAAACATTGATAGCATCGATTCGGCCTGCGAGATCTTCAAGGAGTGGCTGGTTGGCAGGGCCACATAACGATAGCAAGCAGTGCATGCGAGATTCCCATTAGTTTGGCTGGCCCCTGAACTAGCGCCCTTACCGCCGCCAGCTTACGTGCATTTAATCTCATCAGAAAAACCGGAGACACAAGCATGAGCACCGCGTTCGTTGCACTGGCGGCGCTATTCTGGGGCTTATCCGGCGGGATCGGCGGGATTCTCATGGCCGACGGTTGGGACGCGTTCGTGGTGTCGTTCTATCGGGGTGCAATCGGGCTGTTGTTTGTTTTTGGCTGGCTGGTGTTGCGCCCGCGCGGCAGTGGACTGGCAAATCCTCGGTTATGGTTCTGGTCGGCGATTGCCGGTCTTGGGGTTGCCGGCAACTTCGCTTTTTATTTCCTGAGCATCGCGGAGGGCAGTGTGGCGGTTGCGGCGACGCTGATGTACTGCGCACCGGTGTTCGTCTATCTCGTGTCCTTCGCACTCAAGCTCGAACGGCCCACGCCGGTCAAGTGGGTCGCGATTGCGATGGTGATGGTTGGTGTCGTGCTGCTCACACGGATTTACGAGGTTGGAGCGGGCGGCGTCACGCCGGTCGGCGCCGGTGCCGGCCTGCTTGCCGGGCTGTTTTACGCAATATTTATTTTCGGCTTCAAGTATGCGGCACCGCACGGCAGTCCGCAGGCGATCCTCGTGATCGCGTTCGCGACTCTCGTCATCATACTCATCTGGCTGGGCGATGTCGACCAGACCGTTGCAGTGCTGAGTACGCCGAGCTGGCCACTGTTCGTCGTGCTGGGAGTGCTTGGCGCGGGATTGTCGTTCATCCTCTATATCGTCGGCCTGCACCGTACCACGCCGGCCGTGGCGTCGATTGTTGCAATGGTTGAGCCGGTCACCGCGTCGCTGTTCGGCGCCGTGGTTTTGCATCAAAGCCTGGTCGGTCTGCAGATCCTCGGCATGGGACTGATTCTGGTCACCGTTACCGCGCTGAGCGTATATTCGAACGCTCGATGGACATAATAATCCGGGAGTACAGTTATGTGTGGTCGTTACAATCTGATCACCGACGCCCCGGCACTTGTCGAGTCCTTCGAGATCGAAAACGCCCTGTTCGATCCGGATGAGCTGGGGCCGCGTTATAACATTGCGCCAGGCCAGTCTGTTCCGATTGTGAGGGTGGGGGAGAAGGGGAGAGAGCTGTCGTTAGCACGCTGGGGACTGGTCCCGCACTGGTCCAAAGAAGAAAAGCCGATACCAGCCACCGGATTTTACGAATGGAAGCAGGAGGACGGGAGCAAGACCCCGTATCATATCCACATGCCGGAAGGCGGTTTGTTCGCCTTTGCCGGGCTCTTGCCAACGAGACCATGCGACCGAATTGATCACTTTAGGCGGTTTGCCTGCGGCTTTCATTCGCTCATACAGTGCTCGGCACGCTGGATTGCAGCTTTTCGCTGTCCAGCTGCACATGTGCCACTACCTGGCGCAGTATTGTTCTTTGCCTCGGGCCTGCTTGCGTTCGTAGGTGTATCCAGAAGTAAAAAATAAGCTATGGTGGGTTGGGGCATATCGGGCCCGACATGCTGGAATTTCGGCGCGCACGGCACCAATGAGGGGAAATTAATATGTATCGATTGGCAGGTCTTGTTATCTGTATTTTCGCGTTCGCTTTGAGCAGCTGTAGCGAGCAGGATGAACCCACAGCTGACCCAGCGACCAGTAGCCGAGTACCCGACGACAATGTATTCAAGGATCAGGTGCGTGCCCTGGAGAAGGCCGAAGATGTGCAGAACACTCTCGACGAAGCCGCGGCGCGCCAGCGGGAGGCGATCGAGTAACAGGCGCAGTGCCTGGTGAGACCTCATTATATTGAAGCCATCCCTGACTGCCATTTTCACTATTTAACATAATATACATTATGCGCATGTAGTGAGATGGGCTTCCAGGAGGCTGATTGCGTCCCGGTGACGCCTTCTCTACGACTTCCCTCGTAACAGATCTCTAGTCCCGCACTAAACAAACACCATCCTTTCTTTCCTTATCAGATTCTTGCTAGGATCTATTAAGGTTATTTCTTAAGATTGTATGGCGGAGCTCACGGGTTCTCATGTTGAAGTTTTATGTGCACGGAGACGGCAACCATCCGGGCTCCACAAAGTCTGGTGTAAGGCATTCTGCCGCCGCGCCGGCACCCTGGGTGACAAAAATCCAGCCTTTTGCGCCCGGTTCAAGGTTACGCGCTCAACACCGACAAGCTCTCATCACTGCTCCACTGGCGGGAACCGCAGAAGACGCTAATGAAACAAAGGTTTTTTTGTCGATGATCGAACGGCTCACCCTTGCGCTGGCGCTGCTGGTTTCCACTCATGCGGTTGCCATCCCCGGTGCTCATGTTCCGCCGGCCCATCCGGCAGCTGCACAGGAACTGGTCCCGACCGTTACGGCGGGCGTGCCGGCACCGCAAGGACGGGGAAATGCGCCAGCCGATCAGGACATTAATGTGAGCTCTGCGATCCCCTGTTTGCTTGGGGGAGATCGAGGCGAAACACAATGCAGCGGTGACGGCGAAATGCAACGTTCCCTCGCTTTCCAGTTAGGCCGCCGCGTCGGAGTCAGCAGCGGCATTCTCGGCGAGGCTGACGGAATACGAGTCGATTACAGGCTTGCAGGCGGTTTGACGATTCGGGGCGTGGCCGGTTTCCAGGCGGCTTCCGATGACCACACACTCAACACAGACCGTCAGATGCTCGGTTTTACCGCTGAAACCGGCACTTTTGCGAATGCCTGGAATCTCAACGCCTATCTTCTCGATGAGCAGGACAGCAGCCGGCTGGACCATACAGTGATTGGGGGCACACTCCGCTACTTGCGCCCGAAACGTTCGCTGTTGGTGTTTCTCGACTACGACGTAAATAAGGACGTGATTAACGCTGTCACCGCGGCAGGAGCCTTCAAATTGCCGGGCGACATGACATTGGGCGCGACTTACGATGTGCGCAATGCGCGAGTGCAGTCACGCCAGAAAAAGCATTTGCAACACAGTATGGCCGCCGCCGAGGGCTGGAGCTGGATTCTGCCCGATGATCGTATCGGACACTACGCCAGCCAGAACAGTGGCGAAATCATCACTCGCGGATTGAGTCTGTCGCGCACTTTTTCGCAACGTTTCAGCCTTAGCGGCGAGATGACTATGCTGGATCTGGCTGATGCGGGTTATGAATCGTCGCCAGCGGAGTTGCCCAGCGAATATTTCTATCGCCTAAAAATGACTGGCAAGAACCTGTTGATAGGCGGCAATACCAACAGGCTCGATGTTCGTCACCGGATAACCGACGCCGCGCGGATCTCGACTGCATCCCTCGATACCCGCTATCCGATCAGTCGTCTCTGGAGCCTCAGTCCCCGCGTGCATACCGAACATCGTGTAACCACCCTCGGCCGATCGGCAGAATGGGTGACATCACCTGCCGTTAAAATGGAATACCGATGGAAGGATGTCTACGGCTTCCAGATAGAGGCCGGCGGTAAATGGTCCCATCAGGCTGACTCGGCCGCGGAAAACGGACGCTCAAGCTACTTTCTGGGTCTGGGTTACCAGGCGAATTTCTAACCCGCTTCCGGCAATTTACTCCGTCGCTGACGTGCGACACTTGGTGTTGCCTTGAGCCACCAGTATACTAGCGTCCGTCCAGGATCGGCCGAGCGAGCCGATTCGGCATCAAAGTCGCTGACGTTCGCAGGTTCATGCATAAATCCACATTTATTATCGCAATCGCGATTACCGCGCTCACAATCATGGCATGGGCTGTTTATAACATTCCGGAAAGCGAACCGGCATGGCCAGAGCGTATCCAGGGTTTCGCGTTTTCTCCTTTCCAGAAGGACGAAAATCCAAACTGGAACAAGTTCCCCAGTCCTGAGGAAATCGAGAACGACCTGATCCTGTTGGCAGGTAAAACCCACGCCATTCGCACATACTCGGTGGACAAGACCCTCGGCGAGATCCCGCGCCTGGCGGAAAAGCACGATATTAATGTCGCGTTGGGCGCCTGGGTGGACGCTGACACCGAACGCACCCGCAAGGAGATCAACAAGGCGCTGGGAATTGCAGTCCGGGCCCACAACGTGGTCCGCATCTTCGTCGGCAATGAAGTTTTGCTGCGCGGCGATATCCCGGTCGAGGAGTTGATCGAACACCTGGATATGGCGCAGTCCGAAACCGACATACCGATCAGCACGGCGGAACCACCGTACATATGGAAAAACTATCCGGAGCTGGTCGACCATGTCGATTACATCGCCATTCACCTGCTCCCCTACTGGGAAGGTATATCTGTCGATACTGCCGTCGATTTTGTCGTCAATAACGTTAATGAGATAAAGCAACTTTATCCTGACAAGCCCATAGTAATCGCTGAAGTGGGCTGGCCAAGCAATGGCCGCACGATCAAGGATGCAGTGGCATCGAATGCTGCCGAAGCGACTTTTCTGCGGCGTTTCCTGGCGCGCGCCGTTGAGGAAAAATATACCTACTATCTGATGGAAGCCTTTGACCAGACCTGGAAGCGCGATCTTGAAGGTGAGGTGGGTGCGTATTGGGGGGTCTATGATGTCGAGCGCCAGCCCAAGTTCCAGTTCAGCGCGCCGATTGTAAAGATTCCGGACTGGCCGATCCTTGCCGCCATTTCAGTGGTCATTGCGCTCATCACCTTTGCCGTGATGCTGATCGACAGTCGACACCTGGGCGCGCGCGGCCGGGGATTTCTGGCGCTGATCACCTATACCGCAGCATCCACGGCGGTTGTGATCATCTACAACTATACGCATCAGTATCTGACGGTGACGCATATCGTTGTGGGCGTATTGCTGATACTTGGCATGATCGGCGTCATCGTGGTGCTGCTGGCGGAGGCGCATGAATGGGCGGAATCCCTGTGGATCAAGGAACACCGGCGCCTGTTTCAGCCGATGCGCGTGAGCGATAGCGAGCTGCCGATGGTCTCTGTGCATGTCCCGGCCTACAACGAGCCACCGGACATGATGCTTCACACGCTGAACGCACTGGCCCGGCTTGATTATCCGCGTTACGAAGTCATCGTCATGGATAACAACACCAGCGACCCCGCCATCTGGCAGCCGGTGCGAGACCATTGCGAGAGGCTGGGCGCGCGTTTCCGGTTTTATCATGAAGACGCCCTGCCCGGCTTCAAGGCCGGCGCGCTGAACTTTGCTTTGCGACAGACCGATGCAGACGCAGACATCGTTGCGGTTATCGACAGCGATTATCTGGTGCATCCGCACTGGTTGCGCGACCTGGTGCCGCAGTTCGCCAGTGAAAAACTGGCTATTGTGCAAGCGCCCCAGGACTATCGCGATGTCTGCGAAAATGCATTCAAGGCCATGTGCTATGCCGAATACCGGGGCTTCTTCTACCTGGGGATGATTACCCGCAATGAGCGCAATGCCATTATTCAACATGGCACCATGACCATAGTGCGCAAGTCCGCACTGCAGTCGGTGCATGGCTGGGCGGAATGGTGTATCACCGAAGATGCGGAACTGGGTCTGCGTATTTTTGAACAGGGGCTGGAAGCGACCTACATTCCGAAGAGTTATGGTCGCGGTCTGATGCCGGACACGTATATCGATTTCAAGAAACAGCGTTTTCGCTGGGCCTTCGGTTCGGTGCAGATACTGCGGCGCCATGCCGGTTCACTATTTTTACGCGGCGACAGCAAGCTGACTCCGGGACAACGCTACCATTTTCTGGCGGGCTGGTTGCCCTGGATCGCTGACGGCATCAACCTGTTATTTAATCTGGCGGCACTGGGCTGGACCCTGGCCATGCTGGCGCTTCCGCACCAGGTGAGTCCGCCGCTGTTGATGTTCTCGGTGCTGCCACTGGCAATGTTTGTGTTCAAGGTGGGCAAGCTGGTCTATCTGTACCACACGCGCGTTGGTGCGACCACGGTCCAGACGCTCTCCGCTGCGCTGGCCGGCCTGTCGCTGACCCATACTATCGGTCGTGCCATGCTGACGGGCTTCATGGTGCGCAGCAGGCCCTTTATCCGCACACCGAAACATGCAAGTCAACATGCGATGGTAAAGGCGCTGGGTGCCGCGCGGGAAGAAACCCTGCTGCTGATTGCTTTAGTCCTGGCGTCGATCTCAATCATTCAGACGTTTGGAACCGAGACACTGGACCTGCTGGTGTGGGCGATCATGCTGCTGATACAGGCGATACCCTACGCGGCATCGCTGATCATGTCGGTCATCAGTGCCCTGCCCGGCCTGCCGGCCAGCTGGATTGGCGAAACCGGCAGCATGCAACAGGTGGCGCGCAATGTCCTGCAACCGCCGCCCGGCGACAGCAGATAAAGGGCGAATTTAATGTTCATCGATGCACGGAACTTGCCCGATCAGACGATTCTGGAAACGGATCTTGCCATCATCGGCGGCGGTGTCGCGGGCATCACGCTGGCCCGCGCCCTCGCCGATAGCGGTATCCGGATTTGCCTCGTGGAAGCCGGGGGGCTGGAACTGGATCCGGAGGTTCAGGCGTTATACGAGGGCGAGAATGTCGGTATCGATTATTCCACGACGGCCACACGTCTGCGGTACTTTGGCGGCAGCTCCAATCACTGGGGCGGATATACGCGTCCGCTCGATCCGATAGATTTCGAACAGCGGGACTGGGTTCCGCACAGCGGCTGGCCACTCTCCATGGAGGAATTACTGCCCTGGTACAAGCCGGCCACTGAACTTACGCAGATCGCTCCCGCGCATTTTGATGATGCCCCGTACTGGGAGCAGGAGACCGGGGCAACGCTTCCCCGGCCGGCAACCGGTCGCATGCGCTTTCAGTTTGTGCATTTCAGTCCACCGACCCGTTTCGGCACCGAGTATCGCGAGGAGCTGGACGCAGCCCCTGACATCCAGGTCCTGCTCAATGCCAACGTTACGCGGATTGCAGCTGCAGAGAACGGCCGCACCGTCAATCGACTCGACATACGGACATTGAACAATCTGACTCACCATGTTCGGGCCCGACGTTATGTGGTGGCGGTCGGTGGACTCGAAAACGCGCGGCTGCTGCTGCTGTCGAATGATGTCGTGAAAGCGGGACTGGGTAATCACAATGACCAGGTGGGACGCTATTTCATGGAACATCCGCATCTGGCGGGCTTCGCTGAAATTGTCGCGGGAGATATGGACCGGATGCCGAAGATAATGCGCGAACGGGTGCGGGTGCAGGGTCGCAGTGCAAAAGTGGCATTCAATCCGGCAGCCGATTTCCTGCGCGAAGAACGCCTGCTCAATGCCACTTTCATGATGGGCGTTGCACGCAATTACGCAGCGCAACCAACCCCTGACCAGGAAGAGCCCAGAAGCACCGCCCACCGCGACATGCTGCTTGCGGCGCGGCGGTTTCTCAGCGATAGCGATATCGATTCCACAACTGATGCTGCGGATGCGCTGGGGGTCTGGCTCGGGATCGGCGGCTCCAGTGAACAGGCGCCAAACCCGGACAGCCGCGTCAGCCTCTCCGATTCCCGTGATGCCCTCGACCTGCCCCGGCTCAAGCTTGACTGGCGTCTCACCGAGCAGGATCGGGTCAGTTTTTATACGCACATGCGTTCGCTGGCGCTGGAATTCGGCGCCCTAGGTCTCGGCAGAATGCTTGAAACCATCGCCGATAAAGATAACTGGCCACAGCCAGTTGCCGGAGGTTCCCACCATATGGGGACGACACGCATGAGCGATGATCCGAAGCACGGCGTGGTGGATCGCAACTGCAAGGTTCACGATATCGAAAACCTGTATGTTGCCGGCAGCTCGACATTTCCGACATCGGGTTCAGCAAATCCAACATTGACCCTGGTGGCGTTGACGTTGCGACTGGCGGAACACCTCAAGGAGCAGATGCGATGAGTGCAGGCAAAGCGGTGATATCTCGCCGCAGGTTCCTGATCATGGCCGCTGCCGGTCTCCTCGCGGCCTGTTCCAGATCAGACGATCAGGCGGCGACCGGACTTGCAGAGGAATCAGCCGCAGCACCGGCCTGGCTGCCGAAACTCATCGGCGACCAAGCAGCGGCTGCACGTATCGGTAAGGTTTATCTCGATCTCCGTCCTGGTTACCGTTCTATAGACACGCTGACGACCGATATCGAACGATCGATGGTGAACTATGATGCGGCGGCCGTCGACCTGGATGACACCGATCGCGTCGCCAGCGTATTACACAGGCTGGTGCGCCATGAATACGCTGTTGCTGACGTAACATCTGTAGACGGTTGGGTGCTGAGTACAACAGAAGCCCGCATCTATGCTCTCACCGCTCTAGCCTCATAACGGGGTAGCACTTCATTGCGAGCGTAGCGCGGCAATCTCCTGTTGCAGCAGGTGCGCTCAAGTGTTCCTGCAATGACGGTTACGGTGCTTTCTTTACGGCTTCGATGCTCGCCGCGATTACATAGTCTTCGACGCCGCTGCCCGGAACCCAGTCCTTGATAAACTCGCGTGATTCATCCTTGGGCTGGATATTGATTTCAGTGAAGCCCGATGCGCTCAGCCACTGTTCGAGTTCGTCTATGGTGGATGCACCCGTGACACAGGCGGAATACAGGAATGGATCGTCGCGCAATTCTGCAGGTAATTCGGTGGTAGCGACCACATCGGAGATTGCCAGTCGGCCGCCCGCTTTCAGCACCCGATGAGCATCGCGAAACACCTGCGGCTTGTCTGGTGACAGGTTGATCACACAGTTGGAGATGATGACATCGATACTGGCATCCGCGACCGGCAGGTGTTCGATCTCACCGAGGCGGAACTCGACATTGCTGAACCCGCCCCGTGCGGCATTGTCGCGCGCCTTGCTGAGCATGGCAGGTGTCATATCGACGCCGATCACATGCCCTGTTGCACCGACTTCCTGCGCCGCCAGGAACGCATCAAAGCCGCCGCCACTACCGAGGTCCAGCACCACTTCTCCGGGTTTGAGGCTGGCGATCGCACGCGGATTGCCACAGCCCAGCCCCATGTCCGCACCCTCAGGCACGTTGATGAGATCATCCGCGGCATAACCGAGACGGGTGGAAATCAGCGCATTGATCTGCGCGTCATCCGACACCCCGCAACAGGAACTGGCTTCGCCACAGCAGTCACCCCCATTGCTGGCTTCGGCAACTTCGCTATAGGCGGTGCGCACACTGTGGCGAATATCATCGGATCGGGTTTCGTTCATGGTGGCAGCCTCCATCAGGCCGGGGGAGTTGAAATATCGGGCTGTCGATCCGGGCCGCGCCGCCAGCGCAGCAGGTCTTCCGGCCGGTCCAGATCCCAGAGAGTATCTAATTCTACCGCGCGACAGCGGAGCAGCGCCAGTCTCTGGCGGGTTTCAGTGAGCACCTGATCGGTGCTCCAGCTTATGCCTTCGAACAGCGGCTCGTAGCTGTGCCGGGCGCCGAGCAGAACGTATCCCCCATCCTCCGCCGGGCCCAGCACCACCTCTGCGCCATCCGTCAGACTGCGGCAGGCCTGCTCGAGATAGCCGACACTCATGGCTGGACAGTCGCTGCCAATCAGTACGGCAAACTCACTCTGATTCAGTGCGTCCCGCAGCGCATTGGCCATGCGCTCACCCAGATCCGCCCCCCGCTGTTGCCTGATTTCGATCCCCTGCGCCGCCAGCGAGTCGAACAGCGGGTGATGAATGTCGGGCGTCACCTGAAGCTGCACCGGCGCCAGTGCCGCCTGTTCGGCCCGCAGAACCGTCAGGCGCAGCAGTTGCGCGTAGAGCATCGCAGCCGTCTCCGCACCGATTGCTGCCGCCAGTCGGGTCTTGACCGATCCGGCCTGTGGCGCCCTGGCAAAAACGATTATGCGCCCAGCGGGATATTTCAGCGTTCTTGCGCTAGTCATAATGTGGCGCCAGGCGCTCGGCTGGTACCCCTGCGAAATACGCGAGCCGCAGGTACCACATGAGCGCGATAGTCTTCAGGACACCGCGTTGCTCCCAGCGTCGACTGGAACTCAGCAGTGTTTCGCGCAGACAGCGAGGTCCCGTTTCGCGCTTCAGACGCCGGCTCAGATCGACATCTTCCATCAAGGGGATTTCTGCATACCCACCGATGCGCTCAAACAGTATGCGGCTGACAAAGATACCCTGGTCGCCGGTCGCAATGCCGGACAGCCGCGAGCGCCAGTTGATCAGGCGCTCGACCAGGCGCAGCAATGGCTGAGTCCCCGATAGCCGCAGATCGAAACGACCCCAGCCGGCCTGCTGCTGTATTGCCCGGCAAACCGAATCAGCGGACCCTGCGCCGATGAGCGTGTCAGCGTGCAGAAACCACAGCACTTCACCGCTCGCGGCCCTTGCCCCCGCATTCATCTGACGTGCACGTCCAGGCTCGGTATTCAGTACCTGATCGGCTAAAGGACGAGCCAGGTTCGGCGTGGCATCAATGCTGCCTCCGTCGACCACGATCACCTCGTGCCCCTGCGCGCGCAGAGACTGCAGCGGCTGGAGCATTTTACCGATACCGGCCGCCTCATCGAGTGCAGGAATGATGATGGAAATTATCACCGGCCAGCTATTCCAGCGCCCCGCCGCAGCTGCTGCCCTGACCGGCTGTGCAGCCGTAACAGTGATCGGCAATGGCAATGGCTGCGCCCGTCAGCCGTCCAACATCGACATCGCGCAAATGCACCGGTTGTTGCCCGCCGCCGTGCAAAGGCAGGGACAGCATCTGGTTGAAATCGCAGTCGTAGACGTAGCCGCGCCAGTCGACGCTGATCAGCGAACGGCACATCACCGTGTCGAGGTTGGCCTCCTGGTGCGACCCCTTCAGAAGTTGCAGGTAGTCGTCAAACTGATGCCGAGAAACAAGCGTGCTGCCGAAGCGCTGGATGGGCATGTTGGCCAGCGCATAGAGCCGGTTGAACACCACACCCGCGCGGTTGAACAGTTCCTGCTTGTAATCCGCTTCAAGCTGCTGCTGCGGCGGCGGCAACACCGGTCCGAGCGGGTTATACACCAGGTTCAGCGTCAGGCCGCTGCCAGGCTGTCCGTAACCCAGTGCATTGAGCTTCTGTAGCGCTGCGATACTGGATGCGTACACGCCGTCGCCCCGTTGCGACCGGACATTGTCCTCCAGATAACAGGGTAAGGACGCGACGACCTCCACGCCCTGCCCGGCCAGAAAGCTCGCGAGATCTTCATAGCCAGGCTCATTCAGGATGGTGAGATTGCAGCGGTCGATGACCTTCACGCCGAGACGCCTGGCAGCCTCCACCAGATAGCGAAAGTGCGGATTAAGCTCTGGTGCGCCGCCGGTCATATCCAGACTGCCGAGCGCGGATTTTTCCAGAAATCGAATTACCTCTTCCACCGTATCGCGGCTCATTTCTTCCTTGCGTGTCGGGCCGGCGTTGACATGACAATGCAGACAGGCCTGATTGCAGCGGTAACCAAGGTTGACCTGCAAGGTTTCGAGTCGATTGCGCCTGAGCGCCGGGAAATCGGTGTTTTTCAGGAGGGGTAAGGTGGCATGCATGGTGTGATTCCGGCTTGTTTTCTGATGCAGGTAACAGATTTCCGGAGCATCCTACCAGAAGAATCGTAATACCGGGACTGCGCAGACGCAGCTAAAGCAAACAACCGGTCCGGCCACTAGCCAGCCTGAACCATTTGGCAGCAAAGATTGTCAAAGCCTTGCATAACCTTGCGAATCGAGGTACTTTTTCAGCCCTCCCATGCCTAAATTGCTGAACAAACTGCTATCCATTTTTCTGGCCGCCGCTTTGAGCATCATGCCACTGCCGGCGTTCGCGTCGAGCGTTATGGCCAGCGGCTGCGATCACGCCATGCACGCAGCCAGCGCTGAAGGCGAGCAGCAGAAGCCTGGCTGCACGCATTGCCAGAATAACCACTGCGAAGACGGCAATTGCGCTCAGCAGGACTGTTCAACCTGTTTCAGCAGCCTGACAAGCATTCCCGCATATGCGGTTGGTTACCGGGCGCGGAACGGCCATTCTCTACCAGGAAATCTGCCCGATCTGGTATCTCGCGGCGAGTCACCGCCGTTACGACCTCCCCGCTGAATCCATAACTCAATCCTGGACGCGCAGCTACGCCTGCGATTGGCGACCCTGCCTGTTACACTCGCGAGCCGCGCGTTGTCCCTAATGATTGGTTATGGAGTGTTCACATGTTGCATTGTGATCAAAACGGCTGCCACATCTCTGGCAGATCGGGCCTTCTGGCATTGCTGGTGGTCCTGCTGCCACTGCCTTCTTCCACTGCCGCGGCAGAACTGACGCTGCAGATGGCCGAACAACTTGCGTTGCAGGAAGACCTTACTGCGGCACGTTTCGAGGTGCTGGCCGATGCACGTCAGCAACAGGCTCTGGCGGACGCGCAGCTACCGGATCCCAAACTCAAGCTTGGTGCCGTGAACCTCCCGGCGGACAGTCTGGATCGCGATCAGGAACCGATGACCCAGATGCAGATCGGCGTGCAGCAGGTATTCCCGCCCGGGCAGACGCTGGGACTTACCAGCCAACGCACCGGACTGATGGCCCGGGCTGAGCAGCTTCGCGCCGCGGCCATGCGGCGCGAGGTGCTCCGCGATGTGCGCGAGCGCTATCTGGAAGTCTGGTACCACGTGCAGGCGGGACAGACCATCGATGCAAGTCGCGGACTGTTCGATCAACTGGCGGATGTTACACGCTCCCACTATGCCGCCGGCAGAAATAATCAGCAGGATGTGTTGCGCGCCAATGTGGAGCTGGCATTGCTGGAAGACCGCCGAACCCGCATCCGCACCGACGAGGAGAAAATGCGTGCCGAACTGGCGCGGCTGATCGGGGCTTCGGCCGCCAACGCAAGTCTTCCTGCGATACTGCCCCCACTGCCAGCACCTCCACCGTACGAGACTCTGCTGGCGGAACTCGATCAGCATCCTCTGCTGCAGGTGGACAGTATCGGTGTGGAGGCGGAACAGCGCGGCGTCGATATCGCGCGGCAACGCTACAAGCCGGGCTGGATGCTGGATGTGACTTACGGTGACCGCGCCGGGGAGAACATCGACGGCAGCGAGCGCGATGATTTTCTGTCGGCGATGGTAATCCTGGACCTGCCGCTGTTCACCGCGAAGCGTCAGGACCGGATTCTGGCAACCCGCCAGCAGGAGGTCGAGGCCGCGCGCATGCAGCGTGACGATCAGTATCGCGAACTCCTGCAACAGCTGAATAGCAACATTGCGGAATGGACTCGGCTCAATGAGCGGCTGGAACTGTATCGTGACAGTATCGTACCTCAGTCCGCACAGAATGCGCGTGCCGCCGTGGCGGCTTACCAGAGCGGAGTCACGGACTTCTCCGGCGTCATGCGCTCCCGGCTCACCGAACTGGATGTCCGGCTGCAGGCATTACGGCTTCGCGTCGACCGCAATCGCACCGCCGCACGTTTACTTTATCTGGCGCCTGAACCGGTTGCCGCCAGCGCAATTTCCGCGGGAGTTTCCTGATGAGCGCCGTAATACTATTTCCCCGCACACTGATGTGGCTGGTACTGCTGTCTGTGTTGTCGATGCTGATGCCAGGCTCCATATCCTCTCTGTTTGCTGCCGATGACGAACGCGAAATTCTCTACTGGGTCGCACCGATGGATCCGAACTATCGCCGCGATCGACCCGGCAAGTCACCCATGGGCATGGATCTGGTGCCGGTTTATGCGGACCAGCCCGGTAACGAAGGGACAGTCAATATCGATCCGGCCATTGTCCAGAGTCTCGGCGTGCGCACAGCAGTGGCGGAAGTCGGAAAGTTATGGCGGCGCATCGATACCGTCGGCTATATCGCTCCGGATGAACGCCGGATCAGTCATGTCCATTTGCGCACCGAAGGCTGGATCGAAAAACTCAATGTGAAGTCGCGCGGGGAACGCGTGCAAAAGGGCGACGTGCTGTTTGAGCTTTACTCGCGCGAACTGCTCAATGCCCAGGAGGAGTACGTGCAGGCGTTGAGCGGCAGCAATGATTTTCTGACGCAGGCGTCGCGGAAGCGGCTTGAAGCGCTAGGCATGAGCGATGAACAGATCAAGGAACTGAAGCGCAGCCGAAAGGCGAACCGGCGGGTGCGGGTGCTTGCCTCGCAGGACGGTTTTGTGGAGGCGCTGAATGTACGCGAGGGAATGTTCGTCAAACCCGCCACCGAAGTACTGACGCTGAGCGATCTCGCGAGTGTCTGGGTACTGGTGGACGTCTACGCACAGCAGTCAGCCTGGGTCGCAGCGGGTCAACCCGTTGAACTCCGGATTGCCTACTGGCCGGGTCGCGTCTGGGAAGGACGGGTCGAATTCATCTACCCGAACCTGGACCCGAAAACGCGCACACTGCGGGTACGCGTTCCCCTCGATAATCCGGACGAACAACTGAAGCCCGGCATGTATGCTGACGTGCAGATTTTTGCTGGACCCAAAGACGATGTGTTGAGCATTCCGCGCGAGGCCCTCATAAAAAGCGCTGACCAACAACGCGTCATCATGGCACTGGGCGAAGGAAAGTATTCCGCGCGCGAAGTGGTGGCCGGCATGGAAAGTGGTGACTGGGTGGAGATTATCAGTGGGCTTGAAGAAGGTGAGCGGGTGGTGACCTCGGGTCAGTTTCTGATCGATTCCGAAGCTAACCTGCGCTCCGCATTCAAGGCCATGGACAACCACTAACCGGTACAGGATTCCAGATTATGCTTGCCAACATCATTCGCTGGTCGATCGTCAATCGCGGCCTGGTGCTGATGCTGACCGTGGCGCTGGTCGGCTGGGGAATTTACAGCGTGCGCAATACGCCTGTGGATGCGATCCCCGACCTGTCGGACGTCCAGGTCATCATCAAGACATCATTCCCCGGACAGGCGCCACAGGTGGTCGAGGACCAGGTGACCTATCCGCTCACCACTACCATGCTGTCCGTCCCGAAAGCCAAAGTCGTACGCGGGTATTCGTTTTTTGGCGATTCTTATGTGTACATTCTTTTTGAAGACGGCACCGACCTGTACTGGGCGCGATCGCGGGTGCTGGAGTACCTCAGCCAGATCCAGAGTCGCCTGCCCGCCGGGGCGGATGCGGCGCTTGGACCTGACGCCACCGGCGTCGGCTGGGTGTACGAATACGCGCTGGTCGACCGCAGCGGCCAACATGATATCGCCCAGTTGCGAAGTCTTCAGGACTGGTTCCTGAAGTACGAACTGCAGACAGTAGCGGGCGTTTCCGAAGTCAGCACCCTCGGCGGCATGGTGAAACAGTACCAGGTGGTGGTGGATCCGGAACGTCTGCGCGCCTACGGCATGCCGCTGGCGCAGGTAAAAACTGCCATTCAACGCGGCAACCAGGAGATTGGCGGATCGGTTATCGAAATGGCCGAGGCGGAGTATATGGTTCGTGCGTCAGGATATATTCAGAGCATCGATGACCTGGAGCAGATCCCACTGGGCATGGACGACAACGGGACGCCGATTCTGTTGCGGAATATTGCCGACATTCGTCTGGGTCCGCAGATGCGCCGCGGCATTGCCGAACTGAATGGCGAAGGCGAAGTCGTGGGCGGCATCGTCATTATGCGCTGGGGTGGAAACGCCCTCCAGACTATCCAGGCCGTCAAAGACAAAATGGCCGAACTGCAGGCCGGATTGCCGGAGGGCGTCGAAATCGTCCCTACCTATGACCGCTCCGGCCTTATCGAACGCGCCATTGACACTCTGACCCACAGGCTGATTGAGGAATTTATCATCGTCGCGCTGGTATGCGCGGTATTCCTGTTCCACCTGCGCTCTTCGCTGGTGATCGTATTGAGTCTGCCGGTCGGCATTCTGGCTGCTTTCGTCGTCATGCATACGCAGGGCATCAATGCCAACATCATGTCGCTGGGCGGAATCGCCATTGCGGTCGGAGCCATGGTCGATGCTGCGATCGTGATGATCGAGAATCTCCACAAACACCTGGAACGCGAAACCGTGGACGACAACAATCGATGGGAGATCGTGGCGCGCGCGGCAAGCGAGGTCGGGCCGGCGCTGTTCTTCTCACTCCTGATTATCACCCTGAGCTTCCTGCCCGTATTCACTCTCGAGGCCCAGGAAGGCCGTTTGTTTGCACCGTTGGCATTCACCAAAACCTATGCCATGGCAGCGGCTGCGGGGCTCTCGGTGACACTGGTGCCGGTGTTGATGGGCTATCTGGTGCGAGGCAAGATCATTGCAGAGAAAGATAATCCCGTAAACCGTCTGCTGGTGCTGATTTACCGGCCGCTGATCAATCTGGCACTGAAGATGCCGGTCATCATCGTACTGCTGGCAACGCTCGCAGCCGCCTCCATGGTCTGGCCGCTGACCGGCTGGTGGCCACTGCAGGAGCCTCTCGGCGCCGAATTCATGCCTGATATCGATGAAGGCGATCTCCTGTACATGCCGAGCACCTTTCCTGCTGTGTCGATTGGCAAGGCGCAGCAGATACTTCAGCGGACCGATAAACTCATCATGACGGTCCCGGAAGTGCATCGGGTATTCGGCAAGATGGGACGCGCGGATACCGCCACCGATCCGGCACCGCTCACCATGATAGAAACCACTATTCAATTAAAACCACACGATCAGTGGCGCCCGGGAATGACTCTCGACAAACTGAAGCGTGAACTGGACTCACTGGTGAAACTTCCGGGCATCAGCAATGCCTGGGTCATGCCGATCAAAAACCGGATCGACATGCAGGCTACCGGCATCAAGACACCCGTGGGCATCAAAGTGGCCGGACCGGAACTTGCGACGATTCAGGAAATCGGCAGAGAGATAGAGCAGGTCCTGGCTGAGATACCGGGTACATTGTCAGTATTTTCCGAGCGGGTCGTCGGCGGGCGCTATGTCACTGTTGACATCGATCGTGTGGCAGCGGCTCGATATGGATTGAACATTGCCGATGTCCAGGAGATTGTTCGCACCGGTGTAGGTGGCATGAACGTCACGGAAACGATTGAGGGGCGCGAACGTTATCCGGTTAACCTGCGTTTTCCGCAAGATGTGAGAGATTCCGACGTAAAGCTCGGGATGCTCCCTGTCCAGACACCGGCGGGTGCGCAGATCGTGCTTTCTGATGTCGCCCGGATCGACATCACCGAAGGTCCCGGCATGATCAAAAGTGAAGACGCACGTCTGAACGGGTGGATTTACATTGATATACAGGACCGTGATATCGGCTCTTATGTTACCGAGGCCAAACAGGTTATCGCTCAGCAAGTAGAGTTGCCGACCGGTTACTCGCTGGGCTGGTCC
Organism: Thiogranum sp.; assembly: GCA_032251035.1. Lineage (GTDB taxonomy): Bacteria > Pseudomonadota > Gammaproteobacteria > DSM-19610 > DSM-19610 > Thiogranum. Next base: position 18,919 of record JAVVEV010000007.1, read on the forward strand.
GGGCAGTTCGAATATATGGAACGTGCGGGCAAGCGCCTTTCAGTAGTGATACCCCTGACTTTAATGGCCATCATCCTGCTCCTGTTTCTTACGTTCAGACGGCTGCTGGAAGTTTTCATCATTCTCGCCACTCTGCCGCTGGCGATGGTCGGCGGATTGTGGTTGATCTACCTGCTCGGGTACGATTTATCTGTTGCTATCGGGGTTGGGTTTATTGCCCTCGCGGGGGTGTCGGTGGAACTGGGGGTCATAATGCTCATTTACCTGAACCAGGCTTACCAACGGCGCCGGGACGCTGCGGCTGAGGGATCCCGTGTCGTCGATCTTGAAGATCTGCAGCATGCAATCGTCGATGGTGCACTGCTGCGTGTGCGACCTATCATCATGACTGTTGCAACGGTCATCATAGGGCTGCTGCCGATCATGATCGGCAGTGGAACCGGTTCCGAGGTGATGCGGCGTATTGCCGCGCCGATGGTAGGTGGTATGGTAAGCGCTACGATACTCACTCTCCTGCTGATACCCGCGGCCTTTCTGCTATGGCACCGGAGAGAGCTGGTAAAGAATGGATGAAGGACAACGTCAGATCTTTTTATCTGAAATGAAAACTTGATGCAGGGGATTTACCCAATGGGAAAGGACACGATCACTATTACTGACAATCGTACCGGGCGTCAGACCGAACTGCCGGTCCGGAAATCCACGCTGGGTCCGGATGCGGTTGACATTGGATTGTTCCTGAAAGAAGCCGGTTACTTTATGTATGATCCGGGCTTTTTGTCGACGGCCAGCTGTCAGAGCGCTCTGACCTACCTGGACGGCGCGGAAGGACAATTGTTCTATCGCGGTTATCCCATCGAGCAACTGGCAGAGCAGAGCAACTTCACGGAAGTTGCTCATCTGATGCTGTATGGAGATCTCCCGACCGCCCGGCAATTGAGCGATTTTAACAATATCATCACCCATCACAGTATGATCAATGAAGCGCTGAAGGGATTTTTTCACGGCTTCTATCATGATGCGCATCCTATGGCGATCATGGTCGGCGTGGTCGGCTCGCTTTCCGCCTTCTACCATGACTCCACTGATATTTCCGATCCGCGTCACCGCGAAATTGCCGCACACCGGATGATCGCGAAAATGCCCAGCATCGCCGCGGCAAGCTACAAGCACTCTATCGGGGAACCGCAGGTGTATCCGGATAACTCCCTCAGTTATACCGGAAATCTGTTGAACATGATGTTTTCAGTTCCCTGTGAGAAATATTATGTGGATCCGATTGCCGAAAAGGCACTGGATCTTATTTTTATTCTGCACGTCGATCACGAACAGAACGCCAGCACCTCGACAGTCCGCCTCGCCGGAAGCTCCGGCGCCAATCCATTCGCCTGTATGGCATCCGGCATAGCTGCTCTATGGGGGCCGGCTCATGGCGGTGCCAACGAGGCAGTTCTCAGCATGCTGGATGAAATTGGTGATGTCAGCAACATCAATAAATATCTGGCGAAAGCCAAGGACAAAAACGATCCATTCCGGTTAATGGGCTTCGGACACCGGGTCTACAAAAATTACGATCCGCGCGCGCGTATTATCCGTGAAATGTGCCACCAGGTGCTGGCCAAACTGGGCAAGGATGATGATCCAATGTTTGAGCTGGCTTTGCGGCTCGAAGAGATTGCGCTGGCCGATGAGTACTTTATACAGCGCAAACTGTATCCGAACGTTGATTTTTACTCAGGCCTGATCTATCGCGCACTAGGCATCCCCGCCAACATGTTCACAGTGATGTTTGCTATCGCCCGCACCGTCGGCTGGGTGGCACAGTGGATGGAAATGATCAGTGATGAAGAGCAGAGAATCGGCAGGCCGCGTCAGCTGTACGTCGGCCCGACCCAGCGCGACTATGTGCCCATCGACAAGCGCTGATCGCGTATCAGCAACTGATCAATGCATACGCAGTGCCTTTAGCGTTTTCAGGATATGTGGATCGTCCCACTCGCGACTGCCGATTGCCTGATAGGCGATAGTGCCCTGCGGGTCAATGACGAAGGTGGTCGGCAGGCCGCGAACCGGCCAGGCATTGATCACCGCTGAATCTGTATCAAGCAATAGTGGGAATTCCACCGGATAGCTGGCGGTAAAGTTGAATATCGTATCCTCGTCTTCGCCCACATTGATAGCGAGCATCACGATGTTTTTATTTTCGAACTTCAACCATGCGCGCTGCATTGCAGGCATTTCTTCCCTGCACGGAGGGCACCAGGTCGCCCAGAAATTGATCACGACGACCTTGCCGCGGTAATCGGACAGCCGGTGCCAGTTTCCATCCATGTCCTGAAGCCTGAATTCCGGTGCTGGCACCACTCCGGGTACCGGATGCAGCAGCTGAGGCTGTGAGTCTGTGGGATTCTCTGCCGGGCCTGCGGCAGTGAAAGGCGGGAGACCCATACAGGCGACGAGAATCACGATTAGTGCACGTATATGTTTCATTCAGATCACTCTGGTTGCGGATGTATATCAGCGGGACATTCAACCCCGCTCAGGACCCTGGAAAAACGCCTGTCTTCGCGCGACCAGGAAAACTCAAGATCAAATGTCGATCCGGGAGGCAAGCCATAACTCGTCATTCCCCAGTTATAATCGTTCGGCGCATAGGTCTGATGTGTGGGCAACAACGACCACTCCAGCGCTATCATGGCCGCGGCAGGCGCATCCTGAAGCTGGGAGGCATCGCGCCAGTTTTCGCGCGTCATCAGCGCAGACTGCCCCTGCCCGGTCCTGACTTCCCATTTCTCCAGATTGATCGCCACCTCTCCATCCAAGGCCCCCGTGTTCTTGAACATCGACTGAAAAACGCATTGAGTGGCAATGAAGTCCACGTCGGCGCGATCGAATCCCCGCGCCAGAAAGAAAGCCCGCGTCTGGTCAGGGAGCCGTTGAGTGAGCCGAAACAAAATGCCATCATCCTGCCACTCCCAGTAGCGCAAGCCGGTTTCCTCCATTACCCCTTCTGCAGTCGAGGCCAGGGCGCTGCCGCAGACCAGCACGAATGATGCGACGAGGCAGAGGCTGCGGTATATTAATCCTGATTCATTCATGTCGATCCCTTCAGCGAAATAACACAATGTATGACGATGAATTTACTTTAGACGAGACGCTCTGCTACCTCAATCATGCGGCTGTTTCGCCCTGGCCACAGCGAACTGTGAGAGCCGTCAGTCGATTTGCGGAGGAAAATGGTCACCGGGGCTCGCGCCACTATGACCAATGGCTGCAAGTCGAGCAAGCGTTGCGGGAACAGCTGCGTTACCTGATCAACGCCCTGAGCACCGATGAAATAGCCCTGGTCAAAAATACTTCGGAAGCGCTTTCCGTCATCGCCTACGGTATGTCATGGAACGCCGGGGATGAGATTATCATCACCAATCAGGAGTTCCCTTCGAATCGAATCGTGTGGGAATCACTCAAACCGCTCGGCGTGCGGGTCATTGAAGTCGATATCGGGCAGAACCAGGTGCCCGAGTCTGCTATTGCCGCCGCGATCAAGCCTGAGACACGGCTGGTATCCGTGAGTTCAGTGCAATACGGAACAGGTTTTGCCCTGGATCTGAACGCCATTGGCAGCGCCTGTCGCGAGCGCGAGGTGGCCTTCTGCGTCGATGCCATACAAAGCCTTGGTGCCAAACCGTTCGATGTACAGGCCTGCCAGGCGGATTTCGTCGTCGCAGATGGCCACAAGTGGATGCTCGGCCCTGAAGGTCTCGCACTGTTCTATTGTCGCCGGGACTGGATTTCCCGGCTGTCACTGAAACAGTATGGCTGGCACATGACCGAAGTCATGGGGGACTTTAGCCGCAGGGACTGGCAGCCGGCGACTTCCGCGCGGCGCTTCGAGTGCGGAAGTCCCAACATGCTCGGAATTCACGCATTGCAGGCCAGCATGAGCCTGCTGCTTGACATCGGCATTTCCGAAATATCTAATCTTATTTCTATAAAAACTGCATATCTCATTGATAAATTGAGAGACAATTCAGAGATTATTTCACCTGCGGACCCCGAGCGGCGCTGCGGAATCGTCACTTTCAAACCGGCTGACGACGATATGGCCGCTCGCTACGATTATTTGCAGCGTAGCGGCGTAATCTGTGCCCTGCGGAGTGGCGGTATCCGCTTTTCGCCGCACTTTTATACGCCCACGCGAGTGCTTGATCGAGCTTTATGCAGGACTTTCGAAGCTATGCCCCAGGACCAGGCTTCAGTGCAAGAATCCCCCCTTAGTTATTAAATAGTAAAGTTTTATCCCTCTTGCCGCTATCCCGTGAAGACCTGGAATTTGCTCCTTGATGTAGCCCCGGATACGTTTCACCGGTTCCCGAGCAGACCAGTAATCTTCACCTGAGGCGGAGGTTGTGTGGTCATGAATCCTGCTGCATGGCTGGGCAAAATGATTGTTAGCTGTCTGACGTCCGAACGTGTGCCGGTTCAGCCGCCGCTTTGCGACTTCGATCGACTGCGTTACGAAGTTCGGCCCGGAGATGTCATTCTGGTCGAAGGCCGCAGCCGCGTTTCCGAAATCATCCGCACCGTCACCCAAAGCCCCTGGTCCCATTCAGCGCTGTACATCGGGCGCATCCATGACATCGATGACGAGGATCTTTGCGCAAAAGTCCGTTCGTTCTATGACGGTGACCCGCGTGAACAGCTGGTTGTAGAAGCCTGGCTCGGCAAGGGCACGATCGTTAATCCTCTCGAAAAATATCATTGCGATACGCTGCGCATCTGTCGCCCGACGGGGCTGTCCCGGCAGGATGCACAACAGGTCATGAAGTTCGCACTCCAGCATCTGGGCTTTGAATATGACTTGCGCCAGTTGCTGGATCTGGCACGATTTCTGTTTCCTTACAGCATCATTCCGCGTCAATGGCGCTCCAGCCTCTTCGAACATAACGCCGGTTCACCGACGCGTTCGGTCTGTTCATCGATGATTGCTGCAGCATTTGCGTCAGTGAGATTCCCGGTCCTGCCTGTACTCGAAAAGCTGCATGACGGTTCGCTGCGTCTGATCCCCCGGAATACACGGCTGTTCACACCGCGCGATTTCGACTACTCGCCCTACTTCGACATCATCAAATGCCCGCATACGGAATTTTCGATGAACCTGTCCTATCGAGACCTTCCCTGGGATGAACAGGGACGAATCTGTAATGCCCATGGCGACTGTTATACCCCCTCCCTGCATCCGGATGTGGACCGGATCGCTGACTCCGCCCTCGAAAATGCAATTCCGAAAAAAGTGCACGATTAGCCTGGAGGCAGAGCATGGTGACCATTCTGGAACTACTTCTCGCATTGACAGGCGTATGGATCCTCGCTGCCTGCCGAGCGCCTGCCTGGGCCTGGTCTGGCATTTTGGCCGTGAGTCTTCTTGTATGGCCAATTCTGCATGATATCAATCCATGGTTTCTCGCTCCCGTCTGGCTGCTGCTGATTCCGTCAGCTGCCGTTGTTTCGGTGCCGCGACTGCGACAACAGGTAATCAGTGCGCCGCTTCTGGAACGGTTTCGCAAAATGATGCCGGCGGTGTCGGAGACTGAACGAGAGGCGCTGGAAGCAGGTAGCACCTGGTGGGAAACAGATCTTTTCAGTGGCAGCCCGGACTGGAAGAAACTGCTCGCCTATCCAGCCCCGTCTCTCAGTGAAGAAGAACAGGCGTTTCTGGACGGTCCCGTTGATAAACTTTGCGACATGATCGATGACTGGGCGATCACTCAGGAGTTGCATGATCTACCGGCACCGGTGTGGGACTTCCTCAAGCGTGAACGCTTCTTCGGCATGATTATTCCGAAGGGCTATGGAGGCCTTGAATTCTCGGCTCACGCGCATTCCAGTGTGGTCATGAAGATCGCCAGCCGCAGCATCACCGCGGCCGTAACAACAATGGTTCCGAACTCGCTCGGGCCGGCCCAGCTGTTGCTGCATTATGGTACCGAGGAACAGAAACAGTATTATCTGCCTCGCCTCGCGAGCGGCGAAGAAATTCCCTGCTTTGCACTGACCGGACCGGAAGCCGGAAGCGATGCCGCTGCGATGCCCGACAAAGGTGTTGTATGCCGCAGTCCGCATGGCGGCCGTGAGCAGCTCGGCATACGCCTTAACTGGGATAAACGCTACATTACTCTGGGGCCGGTTGCGACCGTACTCGGCCTGGCGTTCAAGCTCTTCGATCCCGATCACCTGCTTGGAAGCCGGGAGGAACTGGGGATTACACTGGCGTTGATACCGACAGAGACACCTGGAATCACCATAGGCAGACGCCACTTCCCGCTTAACCAGGCGTTCATGAATGGTCCCAATCAGGGCTGCGATGTATTTATTCCCCTGGAGTGGATTATCGGCGGACCGGCACGTATCGGGCACGGCTGGCGCATGCTGATGGAGTGTCTTGCGGATGGAAGATCAATATCGCTCCCCGCTCTGAGTACTGGTGCAGGAAAACTCGCATCGCGCGCGACCGGAGCCTATGCGGCTATCCGTCGCCAGTTCAAATCGCCAATCGGTAATTTTGAGGGTGTCGCCGAGGTGCTGGGACGCATTGCCGGAAACACATACTCAATGGATGCCGCACGCGGCCTGACGACGCTCGCGATTGATTCCGGTGAAAAGCCCGCAGTTGCATCCGCCATCGTCAAGTATCATCTGACCGAGCGCATGCGAAAATGTGTCGATGATGCAATGGATGTGCATGGCGGACGCGGCATCTGCATGGGCCCCAGGAATTATCTGGCGCGCATATATCAGGCAATTCCGATCAGCATAACTGTTGAAGGGGCAAATATTATCACCCGTAGTCTGATAATCTTCGGGCAGGGCGCTTTACGTTGTCACCCGCATCTGATGGAGGAGATTTCTGCTGCCAGACAAAATGATGTCGCAGGTTTCGACAGCGGGCTCTTTCAGCATGCCAGTCTGTTGACAAGCAATTTCGCCCGCGCCAGCTTCCACGGATTAACCGGAGCGCGTTTTGTGCGCTCGCCGGTAGATTTCGAAGAATCTGCGTATTATCGTCAACTCACCCGAGTCAGCGCTGCATTTGCCGTAACGTCCGAGGTTGCATTGATAACTTTGGGCAGTTCGCTGAAGCGCCGCGAAGCACTGTCTGCGCGACTGGGAGATATTCTTGGCCTGATGTACATTGCCTCAGCCGCGTTGAAGCGATTTTCAGACCAGCAGCGGCCAGCGGCTGATCGACCGCTTCTGGAGTGGGCCGTAACCGATGCTCTCCACCAGTCGGAGCAGCGTCTGATGGAGGTATTCGACAACTTGCCTCAGCGACTCGCGGGCCGGATATTGAAATGGACCCTTTTTCCCTGGGGCTCGAACTACCGGGCGCCTTCGGATCTGTTGTTGCAGCGATGCGCACGCGTCATTCTTCGCTATGGCAGTGCCCGCGAACGGTTGACGGATGGTGTTTTCATTTCGCACGGGGGCGGTGATGCGCTTGCACAAATTGAAGAAGCTTTCGAGAAGGAAACTGCTGCCGCTCCGATCATTGCACGCTTGCGAAATGCCATGCGCAATGGTGAACTTGCTGCCGGAGATCCGGAGCAGCATCTGATGGATGCCGTATTGCATGGCGTAATAGACAAACGTGAAGCTGCACTGGTCGACGCTGCTATTGCAGCCAGGCGGAAAGTTATTAGTGTCGACGATTTCCCCGCCGACTACTGGAAGGAGAAGCGTGATTCATGGCCGAACAGCCCAACCCCCTCGCAACGGGCAAACCAGTCTATGTAGTGGATGGTTGTCGGACGCCGTTTCTACGTGCGACCGGCAAACCAGGTCCTCTTCGGGCGCCTGACCTGGCGCTTCAGTCGGGCCGTGCCCTGCTCTACCGCCAGTCTTTCAGCGCGGCGGAGATCGACCAGGTGATTATCGGTTGCGTCATGCCTGGTCCGGACGAAGCAAACATTGCCCGGATTGTCGCCTTGCGACTGGGTTGCGGTGAACAGGTGCCTGCGTGGACGGTGCAGCGCAATTGCGCATCGGGTATGCAGGCACTGGACAGCGCGGCCCAGGAAATTTCCAGCGGCCGCTCCGATCTGATACTCGCTGGCGGCGTCGAAGCGATGAGCTACGCACCGATCCTGTTTAGCGAATCACTGGTCGAGTGGTTGAGTCTGATCAGAAGCGCGCGCGGGTCAGTCGCGCGACTGCGGGCCCTATGCCGGTTGAGGCCACACTTGTTAAAACCCGTCGTCGGGCTGTTGCGCGGATTAACCGATCCGACCACGGGTTTGAGCATGGGCCAGACAGCGGAGATTCTGGCTCATCAGTTCGCCATCAGCCGCGAGCAAATGGATATGTTTGCGTTACGCAGCCACCAGCGTCTGGCACATGCCCGCGAGCAGGGCTACCTCGATGAGATAGAGCCGGTGTACGGGGTCGATGGCAGCTATTTCGATTCGGATACCGGGTTGCGTGGCGACTCGAGCATGGAGAAGCTGGCAAAGCTCAAACCGGTTTTTGATCTTCCATTCGGCAAAGTAACGGCGGGAAACAGTGCACAGGTGACTGACGGCGCAGCCTGGCTTCTACTGGCTTCGGAAGAAGCTGTCGCAAAACACGATCTGCAGGTTCTTGCACAGATCAAGGACAGCCAGTGGGCAGGACTCGATCCAGGTCGAATGGGTTTGGGACCCGTGTATGCCACCGCACCCATCATGCAGCGTAATCAACTGGATTCCGAAGACGTTGATTACTGGGAAATCAATGAAGCCTTCGCAGCCCAGGTTCAGGCGTGTCTGGCGGCCTGGCAGGATGAACAATTCTGTCGTGTTTCTCTGGGGCTGGACAAACCCTTTTCAGCTATTGATGAGCAAGCCTTAAACGTCGATGGTGGTGGTGTTTCTATCGGACACCCGGTAGGCGCAAGCGGTGTCAGGATTGTTCTGCACCTGATAAAGACCCTGCAGAGAACCGGGCGGAAGCGTGGCATCGCTGCTCTGTGCATAGGCGGCGGTCAGGGCGGTGCAATGCTTCTGGAAAGGATGTAATGATGGACGCTGATCTTCAGACACCGGATCTCCACACCGAATTCGATGCAGATAACATCGCCTGGCTGCATATCAATAAAAACGACTCGAGCACCAACACCCTGAATGCATCACTGCTGGATGCCTTCTATAAGGAAATCCTTGAGATTGCGCGGCGCAATCCGCGTGGCCTTGTGATCCTCTCTGACAAAGAAAATGGATTCATTGCTGGCGCCGATGTCCAGGAGTTCACCCATCTGCAAAATCGGGATCATGCGCTGGCTGCGATTCAAAGAGGTCAGGAAGTGCTTGATCGGCTCGCCGCTCTGCCCTTCCCCACCGTCGCGCTTATTCATGGGTTCTGCCTGGGAGGAGGACTCGAGATGGCTCTGGCATGCCGCTATCGCATTGCGCGGGATGATCCTGCCACACGTCTTGGATTGCCGGAAGTGCTGTTGGGCATTCATCCTGGATTCGGAGGAACCGTACGACTCACCGCGCTGGCGGGTGCGATGGCAGCAATGGACTTGATGCTCACGGGTCGGTCCCTGGACGCCCGTGCAGCGAAACGCAAAAGAATAGTCGATCATGTGGTGCCGGAGCGGCATCTGAGAACTGCGGCGCGCTCCATGATTCTTGATCCGCCATTGAAAAAGCGGCGTTATGGATTCCGGTCTCTTAGTAACCATACATGGGTGCGTCCGACACTGGCGAAACTGCTTTATTACCAGACTGACAAAAAGGTCCGGCGAGAGCATTATCCTGCGCCCTATGCATTGATCGAACTCTGGGAAAAGCATGCGGACGACCCGCGCGCCATGATGCATGCCGAGGCGGAATCTGTCGCAGATCTCATTATTGGTGCAACAGCCCAGAATCTCATCCGCGCGTTTCTACTGCAGAAGCAGTTAAAGGCATTGGGACGCCGCGCCACCACCAGTCCGCTCCACGTGCACGTGATCGGTGCCGGCATCATGGGCGGGGATATAGCAGCATGGTGTGCGCTCAGCGGTCTCTACGTCACATTGCAGGACCAGTCACCCGAACGCCTGGCTCCCGCCGTACAGCGCGCCGCGAAGCTCTTTGAACGCAGGCTTAAGCGCCCCAGGTTGATTCAGCAGGCAATGGACAGATTGACGCCTGATCACAGGGGAATCGGCGTAACACGAGCCGATGTGATCATGGAGGCTATCTTCGAGGATATAAACGCAAAACGCAGTCTTTTCGCACAGCTTGATCCGCTGGTGCGTAAGGACGCTATTCTGGCAACCAACACATCAAGCATCCCTCTGGGCGAACTCAGTTCGGTATTGCAGGAACCCGGACGCCTGGTTGGCATCCATTTTTTTAACCCGGTCGCAAAAATGAAGTTGGTTGAAATCGTTCATGACGCCAGCACCACAACTGATGCCATTGATAAAGCGGTCGCCTTCACACGTGCAATCGATCGCCTTCCATTGCCTGTCAGCAGCACGCCGGGATTTCTCGTCAACCGGATTCTTATGCCTTACCTGCTGGAGGCAGTAAGACTGGAAAGCGAAGGTGTTCCTCCGACCGACATCGATCGGCAAGCAGTCGGTTTTGGAATGCCCATGGGGCCGATTGAGCTGGCTGATGCAGTCGGTCTGGATGTCTGCCTCCACGTGGCAAAAATTCTCTCTGGCCACTTTAATGTCGATGTTCCGAAACGACTCAGCGATCTGGTTGAACAAGGCCGGCTGGGTCGAAAAACCGGTGTCGGTTTCTACCGATACAAAAACGGGAAACCAGAGAAAGGCAGGCTTCCGAAAACCTACCATACGAATACCGAAAATACCGACCGGATGATATTGATACTTCTAAACGAGGTAGTTTCCTGCCTGCGCGAAAAGGTTGTCGACACTGCGGATCATCTTGATGCCGGGATGATCTATGGAGCTGGATTTGCTCCCTTTCTGGGTGGGCCTCTACAGTACATTGAGACTGTCGGTGCTGATGTTCTGCTGCAGCGCCTGCATAATCTGGAGCAACAGTTCGGGCCTCGCTTCAAGCCGGATCCGGGATGGGAATTCGTATCGGGTTTTGGCAAAAACGCCACCCCGGGGAAAGGCGCCTGATGACAGACAGGCCACGCCATCTGATTACGCCAGACGATGCCAAAACGCTTGATGGGCTTTTCTATGCACGTGTTCACCGCACGCCTGACCAGCTGGCCTATCGTTACTATGACGAAAGCTGCGACATGTGGCGCGATCTCTCCTGGGAAGATGTTAGCCAGCAGGTCGCACGCTGGCAGGCTGCACTCGCAGCTGAGAATCTGCAGTCCGGAGAGCGTGTCGCAGTGATAATGCAGAACTGTCCGGAGTGGGCGATGTTCGATCAGGGGGCACTGGCCAATGGTCTGGTAGTGGTGCCCTTATATACCCAGGACCGAGCTGAAAATATTGCGTTCATCCTCCAGGATGCGGGCGTAAAACTGCTGCTTCTGGGCGGCCAGGAACACTGGGACAGTATCCAGCCAGTTGTCGATCAGCTGGGATTTCTGGCGAGCATTATCTCGGTGCGGCACATCGAGACCTCCACACACCGGGATGTCCGTCTCAAGACAATCGGCGAGTGGCTGCCAGATCACGCTGAACTTATGCCATCTTCGCGGGATAAAGATTCGCTCGCCTCTATCGTTTACACATCCGGCACGACGGGTCGGCCGAAAGGCGTGATGCTGAGCCACAATAATATTCTGTCAAACGCCTATGCGAGTCTGCAGTTGGTTAGCTGTGCATCCGATGAAATCTTCCTTTCTTTCCTGCCGCTGTCGCATACCCTCGAACGCACTGCCGGCTACTACCTGCCCATGATGGCGGGTGCGGCCGTGGCTTATAACCGATCTATTCCACAACTCGCAGATGATCTCATTGCTGTTCGTCCGACGATAATGATCGCAGTCCCGCGGATCTTCGAACGAATTTACAACAAGATCCAGTCAGGGCTGACAGAGAAATCTCCACTCGCACGCGGGCTGTTCAATATCTCTGTCGACATCGGCTGGCATCGATTCGAACATCAACAAAAACGCGCGTCGTGGCATCCGAAGCTGTTGTTTTGGCCATTATTCAATCTGCTGGTGGCGCAAAAAGTATTGAAGAAACTGGGAGGCAGGATGAACCTGGTAGTTGTCGGCGGAGCGCCATTACCATTTGACGTCGCGCGACTCTTTCTGGCGCTGGGTTTACCAATGATTCAGGGCTACGGACTAACGGAAACCAGCCCGGTCATCAGTGTTAATCCGATTAAAAATAACGATCCGAAAGGTGTCGGCGTCATGCTGAATGGCATTGAAGCTCAAATCAGCGAGCGCGGAGAATTACTGGTACGTGGTCCGGGCGTGATGCTCGGATACTGGGAAAATGAAACTGCCACTGGCGATATGATAGACGCAGAAGGCTGGTTGCACACCGGCGACAAGGCGTGTATCGATGGCGATCAGCTCTACATAACGGGGCGGTTGAAGGAAATAATCGTTCTTTCAAATGGAGAAAAGATACCTCCTGCAGACATGGAAACAACGATTGCTGGTCACCCTCTGTTTGAACAGGTTCTGCTCGTGGGAGATAGCAGACCTTTCCTGTCTGCGTTAGTAGTCTTGAATCCTGAGCTTTGGCTCGTGCTGGCAAGACAGGCGGGTGTTGATCCGGATGCCGGAAACGCCTGCAACAGTCCTCGCATCAAAGAGATGGTTCTGGAAAAAATTGCTGCGCAAATTACATCCTTTCCCGGCTATGCACGAATTCACGCCGTTCATTGCGCTATCGATCCATGGACTATTGAAGATGGTCTGGTGACACCGACATTAAAGCTCAAGCGTGAAGCAATTGTGCTTCGATTCGAAGCAGCCATTGCAGAGATGTATCGCAATCACTGAACCGGTATGGATTCATTAGCCAGGCTTCGAACTCTGGTTATCTACCCCATCTCGACTTTCCTGCCGACGCGTCCTCGACTGATAGAACATCAGATCCTGAATAATTGCCTCGGTTATAAAATCATGCTCGGCAAATTCAAGTGCAACCTGAGTCAGGTCGTAGCGTATCACTCGCGCATATACCTTTCGATACAGGGTTTCATTGCCGGTCCAGACTCTGAAATTGAGTATTACTGAACGTTGTGTGGACGGTAGCGCACCTTCCTGCAGAATGACTGACACGCCGGTTCGACTGATATTCTCGGCGAGGCCCCTGCAACGGTTGGACCCCGGATGTGCGATTTCTATATCGACCTGAATCTGACTTCGTCTGGCTTTTCTTCTATCCACGCTGACACCCCTGGCCTTTGATCGGGATCATTTGTATTGTTAATCATGGGCGGGATTCCTTCGCTTTCCATTGCATCGTCCTGATGCATCCAAGGCAGGATTTGATATACAAGCGCTTGACCGGAATACTGCTATCGACCAGGTTTTTGTGCCCCGGCCCTCATATCGACCGCGAGAAACCTAACTTTATGAAGTTGCAGACAGTTGTTCTAGAAGGTTAAATTGAAAACAGCCTGAAGTAGTTTTCGGTGGTCTTTGCTGCAAAAGATTCAATCTCATCGCCGCGCAGTTTCGCCACGTATTCGGCCACATGCTTTACATAAGCGGGCCGATTGGGTTTACCACGTTTCGGAACCGGTGCCAGATACGGGGAGTCCGTTTCAACCAGCATTCGATCAAGTGGCATCTGGCGTGCGACGTCCTGTATCTGAGTAGCGTTCTTGAACGTGACAATGCCGGAAAAGGAAATATAGAAGTTCATGTCCATAGCAGCCTGTGCCATAGGCCAGTCCTCGGTAAAGCAATGCAGCACACCGCCTACCTCGTGAGCGCCCTCTTCCTTCAGAATTCGCAGGGTGTCTTCTTTGGCTTCGCGCGTGTGCACGATCAGGGGCTTGTTCGCGGCGCGCGCCGCCCGGATATGCGTCCTGAACCGCTGGCGCTGCCATTCGACATCTCCTTCAGTCCGGAAATAGTCGAGTCCGGTTTCGCCGATCGCAACAATTCTCGAACTTCCCGCGAGTTCGATGAGCCGCTCCACATCAGGCTCTTCAACGTCTTCCCCGTCAGGATGAACTCCCACTGAGGCAGAGATATGCGGAAAAGGTTCGATAAGTTGCATCATCGCAGGAAAGCGTTCGAGGCTGACCGAAACGCAAAGCATATAAGCGATGCTTTCCTGCGCCGCTTCGTCGACTATTTGAGAGATCGAATGCTGTTCCAGATCCAGCATATCGAGATGGCAATGCGAATCAACGAGCACAGTATGACACTTACATCGTATGCGTGGGCCGATCTGCCGTTAAAGCACCAGCCAGATACGTTTCTATTTTCTTCTGTGCCATACCGCCATCTTTGTCGCTGAACTGCACCCCGATTCCCGCTGCCCTGGCACCTTGTGCGCCCTTTGGCGTAATCCAGATGATTTTACCGGCCACTGGAATCTTTTCCGGTTCTTCCATCAACGTTAAAAGCATGAATACTTCATCGCCCAGCTGATATGACTTATTGGTCGGAATAAATAATCCGCCATTCTTCACGAACGGCATGTAAGCGGCGTACAACGCGCTTTTGTCTTTTATTGTCAGTGACAGAATCCCCTGCCGGGCTGCGCCACCTGGTTTTATTGCCATATTCGGTTCTACCTGCTTTTCGCAATCCGTCTCATGGAATCCCGCTTTGCCTGCCCCGCCCAGCTTATCAACAGATCTTCGAGGATCAGTTGTCGATTCAGTCCGGATCCCAAGCTATTCAAGGCATTAGCCACACGATCGGCCAAGCTGAATAATAGCCGACAGTCTACCGTTTCTACGATTTGCTGCAACTGTGCACTGTCCGGGCTATCGATACGCGGAGAACCGGCGATTTTCCACCGGATTGCTTCCTCCAGCCAGTTTTGCCACCCGGACAAGCCGATCTGTTCCTGATCAGTCATCCATTCAGCTGCGACTTTCAGCGGATCAAGAGTCCCTTCGAAAACCTGTTGCAACTGCCGGAGAGCTCCCGAAAGCCGCTGCTCGCGGTCGCTGCGCGCTACATCCAGTGCCGCAAGGGGGCCACCACCCGCCAGCTGCAGGCAGCGCAGCGCAACTCCCGGGTCAACACCCTCGGCTTTCAGCCATTCACAGGCCAATGACTGCTCCGGAACCGGGAACGGCACCTGCTGACATCGGCTGCGGACAGTCGCCGGCAGGCGTCCGGGCCTTGCACTCAACAGAAGGATTACGGTTCGCTCGGTAGGTTCTTCCAGCGTCTTCAGCAAGCTATTGGCGGCATTAATATTCAGGGCTTCCGCGGGATGGATGATCGCAACCTTGTAACGGCCCGCATGGCTGGTCATAACCAGGCTGCTGCACAAGGCCCGAACATCATCGATCTTGATGGATTTACCTGCTTCCTCGGGCTGCAAAACCAGCAGATCAGGATGGGTTCCTGCCAACAGCCATGAACAGGCGGAACATTTTCCACAGGCCTGCCCCGCAGCGTCGGGGGCCGCGCAAAGCAGCGCATGGGCCAGCTGTTCCGCAATCATCTGCTTACCGGTGCCCGCTGCCCCACTGAACAACAGTGCGTGAGGTAGCCGGTCGCGCAAGCGGGTCTCATTGAGTCTCTGCCAGACGGGATGGAGCCAGGGCGGCAATATCATATGGCCCTCACATTCGATAGCAACTGCGTTACTACCGCATCCAGCTGTGATTGCACGTCATCGAGCGACTGATCTGCATCGATGATCCTGAAACGTTGCGGCTGTTGCTCAGCGCGTGCCAGATAGGCCGCGCGAACGCGCTCAAAAAACAGCTGCTGCTCCTGTTCGAATCGATCCAGCTGGCCGCGTTTGCTGGCCCGGTGCAGACCCACCTCAACCGGCAAATCGAACAGTAGCGTGATGTCGGGCTGAAACCCCTGTTGTACCCACTCTTCGAGTATGGCGATACGTTCGATATCGATACCACGTCCGCCTCCCTGATAGGCATAGGTTGCATCAGTAAAACGATCGCAGAGCACCCAGGTTCCCTGCAGTAGCGCCGGCAGGATTAACTGCTTTAAATGCTGGGCCCGCGCCGCGAACATCAGCAGCAATTCCGCGTCCGAACTCATTTCGGTGTTACCGGTATCGAGCAGCAATTTGCGGATCTGTTCGCTCAGTGGCGTGCCACCCGGTTCTCGCGTCACGAGTACCGGAATACCGGCGCTTTCGAGTCGTGTCTGGATATATTCCAGGTTGGTCGATTTGCCCGCGCCCTCGCCGCCTTCCAGAGTGATGAACCGCCCGGTTGGTGCTCTATCTTCCATAATCAGCGATTTCTCTGGTAACGATCAACAGCGCGATTATGTTCCCGCAGGGTCGCGGAAAAATAATGACTGCCGTCACCGCGCGAAACAAAATACAACTCATCCCCGTCTGCCGGGTGCATTACCGCGCGGATAGCATCCTTTCCCGGCATTGCGATCGGGGTCGGAGGCAGACCGGAACGGGTGTAGGTATTATATGGAGTATCAGTGCGCAGATCGCGATACCGAATATCACCATCATAGCTTTCACCGATACCATAAATAACCGTCGGATCCGTCTGCAAACGCATGCCCGTTTTGAGTCGTCGCGTGAAGACGCCGGCGATCTTGGTCCGCTCTTCCTCAACCCCGGTTTCTTTTTCCACGATCGAAGCCAGAATCAGTGCCTCATAGGGGGTCTGCAATGGCAGTCCATCGTCCCTCTCGCGCCAGCTGGCCTCCAGAAACGTTTCCATGTTGCGGTACGCCCGACGCAAAAACTGCACGTCAGTGGTTCCACGCGGAAAGTGATAGGTTTCCGGAAGAAAGCGTCCTTCGGGATGCTGCTCCGGATAACCGATTGCCCGCATGACTTCCTCGGGATCGTGGCTTTCCAGGGTCTGCTCAAGCACCGGATTTTCGCCGATACGCGCCATCACTTCCCGGAATGTATGCCCCTCGACCAGAGTTATGACATACTGGACCACCTTGCCTTCCGCGAGTATCCGCAACAGTTGCTCGGGATTGGTGCCAGGCTGCAGGCTGTATTCTCCCGCCTTGATATGTGCATCCAGACCCAGCCATCGCCCCAACAACAGCAGATAAATCCGATTTTCCAGCAGTCCCCGCTGTTCCAGTTCGGCCGCAACAGACTTCAGCGAATTTCCCGGTTTTACAATGAGGCTTGTACTTCTGTCCTGCAGATCCAGCGGCGCCTCCCGGAACGCCTGAAAATCCATCAGCAGCCATGCACTCAAAAAACTCATCAGGACGATCAACAGGCCGAGCAGGCGAAACAGTTTTCCGGCCAGGGTTCTGTGTTGCTTCTGTGCACTACTCACGATGCATACCAGTTGCTGCTTCCAGTATCGGAGCGGGTCTGAAGCGCCACGATCAGTTTTTTGGTTGCCGTACCGACTGCGAAGTCTCGAACTTCATCGATGATACCGACCGGCCAGATGCCAATCAGGCTATTGCAGAGAAACACTTCATCGGCAGTTCGCACATCATCCAGACTCAGTCTCTGAATTCTGATGTTCATGTCCAGATCACCAGCGAGATCGATTATAACTGATCGCATAATACCCGCGACTCCGCAGTCCGCCAGAGCGGGTGTCCAGAGCGTATTGTCGCGCACCAGGAACAGATTGCTCATGGTGCCTTCGATCACGGCACCGCCGGTGTCCAGCATCAGACCTTCATGGATCGCCGTATCACTCCATTCGGCACGCGCCAGCACCTGCTCCAGCCGGTTCAGGTGCTTGATGCCTGCCAGAGCGGGCTGGCGCGCCAGCTGCAGCGCGCAAACCCGTACGCGTGCGCCTTGTTCACGCCGCTCCGGAAGACTCCCGGGACCGGGGTAGCAGCCGAGCACGCATGTCGCTTCGGTTCCGGCATCGAAACGATAACCTCGCGGTCCGCTGCCGCGTGTCACTATGATCTTCAGAATCCCGTCACCACTTTGCGCTGCCAGCGCCTGCACTTCTGCCTCCAGCGAGCTCCGAATCGGCGGCAGCTTCAGGCGTTCGCTGCCCGCCACCAGCCGCCGCATATGGCGTGACAGATATTCGGCCTGACCGGCGCGCACCCGGATGGTTTCGAATACACCATCGCCGTACTGTATTGCGCGATCACCAATATCCAGGCAACCGCTCGACTCGCCATTTATCCAGTATTTCGCTGTCATGGTTCAGCGCCATCCTGGAGAGCCCGAAGCATTCCCCGGGCCTTGGCGCGGGTTTCTTCAAGCTCAGCCTCGGGAACCGAATCAGTGACGATTCCCGCACCCGCCCTGAAGCTAAGTCGCGCTCCGCTTCTTATCATGCTGCGAATAAGAATATTCAGATCCATGCTACCGTCCCGATTCAGATAACCCATCGACCCGGTGTATGCACCGCGTCCGCAAAGCTCCATTTCGGCAATGATCTCCATGCAACGCACCTTGGGACAACCGGTGATGGTGCCGCCAGGGAATACTGCACGAATGACGTCACCAGGTGTTACATCGGGCCGTTTGATTGCCTGCACATTCGAGACGATGTGATGCACTGTGGTATAGGACTCCAGCACCATGAGCTCGTTCACCGCCACGCTGCCCGGCACCGCGATCCGCCCCAGGTCATTCCTCTCCAGGTCGATCAGCATGATGTGCTCGGCACGCTCCTTGGGATGCGCCAGGAGCTCATCTGAAAACGCCTCATCATCTGCCTGTTCGGTACCGCGCGGACGCGTACCCGCAATTGGACGCGTCTGCACCTGCTCGCCGCGCACTTCGACAAGCCGCTCCGGCGAGGAACACAGAATAGCCCGATCGCCCCAGGTGGCCAAACCACTGAAGGGAGCCGGATTGCTGGCGCGCAGGCGCCGGTAAATAATATCGGTACGAATGTCTGACGGCCATTCCGCGCACCACTGCCGCGACAGGTTGACCTGAAAAACATCACCGTCGCGAATATAGCCAAGCGTCCGGTTTACAGCCTGCAGATAGAACGAATCCGGATCTTCCCTGACATCGGAGTACTGCGGTGCATGGGTATCCACCGGCGACCGAAGACGCGTAATGTCATCCGCGATCTGTGCGGGCAACTCAGGATTTTCCGAAACGATCCAGCGTTCATCGGTGAGTCTGTCAACTATGACAGCGGCAGGAAAACGGGTGGCGCAGGCCACCGGCAAACCGGAGTCATCCGCTTTCAGCTGCAGATGCGGTTCGATCTGTCCGGCGAGTTCATAACCCAGATACAGGAACCAGCCCCCGTGAAACGGCAGCGTCGTAATTGCGGCCGCAGCACCGGCCTCCGCACGCCAGGCATCATCCAGTGCTTCGAGAAAATCAAACGACTGCACATCATGCAGCACCAGGCTTTCACGAGGAAAGGCAAACAGAATGTCATACCTGCCTTGCGAGCCGGTGGCAGTACTTTGCAGAATGTGAGGATAGCGTGCGGGGTTCGATGCGTGCAGGTCGAGTGGATCGAAGACGCTATCGATGCGTTCCTGATGGATCATCAGGGATCGTGTTAGCCCGGCTTTTTGAATACGAGCGTGCCGTTGGTTCCGCCAAATCCAAATGAATTCGAAATCGCTGCATCGATTTTCATTTTGCGCGCTTCATTCGGCACGAAATCCAGATCACAATCAGGATCAGCCGTATATTGATTGATGGTCGGAGGAGCCACCTGATCGCGTATCGCCAGCACTGAAAAAATGGCTTCGACACCACCGGCGGCGCCCAGCAAATGACCGGTCATGGACTTCGTTGAGCTGACGGCAGTTTTATAAGCGTGGCTGCCCAACGCTGTCTTGATTGCCTTGACTTCGGCCACGTCACCGGCCGGCGTTGAAGTACCATGTGCATTCACATAGTCAACCTGATCCGGATTCAGACCGGCATCGCGCAGGGCATTGCGCATGCATCGTGCTGCCCCTTCACCATTTTGCGAAGGTTGCGTCATGTGATAGGCATCGCCACTCATGCCGTAGCCGGCAAGTTCGGCATAGATCGAGGCCCCGCGGGCCCGTGCATATTCATACTCTTCCAGAACCATTACGCCGGCTCCATCGCTGAGCACAAAACCATCACGTTCCCGGTCCCAGGGTCGGCTGGCAGCCTGTGGATCGTCATTACGCGTCGACAGTGCCTTGGCGGCGGCAAAACCGCCCAGGCCGGTGTGGGTGGTCGCCATTTCAGCGCCACCCGCCACCATCACATCCGCATCACCATAGGCAATGATGCGTGCCGCTTCGCCGATACTGTGCGTGCCGGTGGTACAGGCAGTCACCATGGCGATATTCGGCCCTTTCAAGCCGTACAGAATAGAAAGATTGCCGGAGATCATATTTATGATATTGGACGGAACGAAAAACGGCGAGATTTTGCGCGGGCCGCCCTGTAAATAGGCTGCATAATTTCTTTCGATACCGGGAAGACCGCCAATACCTGAACCTATTGAAACACCGATGCGCTCGGCATTTTCCTCGGTAATCTCTATCCCGGCATCACGAATCGCCTGGATACCCGCAGCAACGCCATAATGGATAAATGTATCCATCTTGCGGGCATCTTTCCTGGTGATGTATTCCTCGACATCGAACCCTTCGATGGTCCCACCAAAACGTACCGAGAAATCGGAAACATCGAATCGTGTAATCGGACGTATACCGCTGTTGCCCGCCAGGATATTTTGCCAGGCTTCTGATATAGACAGACCGACCGGACTGATGATACCCAGCCCGGTCACAACGACTCTACGACTCGACACTGGTTAGTGCTCCGGTCTCTGGAAATAATCTGAACAGGGAAACCGACCCGAACCACCGGCGCAGATACACGGCGCCGGCAACTCGATCGGGAATATGGCAGGTATTAACCGAGGTGCGCCTGGACGTAATTGATTGCTTGCTGGACGGTAGTGATCTTTTCCGCCTCTTCATCCGGAATCTCGCATTCGAATTCTTCTTCGAGTGCCATAACCAGCTCTACGGTATCGAGAGAATCCGCGCCCAGGTCATCAACAAAAGATGCCTCGTTGGTGACAGAATCTTCGCTGACATCCAATTGTTCGACGACAATCTTTTTGACGCGTTCTTCAACATTACTCATCGCGGAAAAGTCCTCAGTGTGTGTGTGATCAGTCGTTAAGCTGCGCGCGTATTTTAGTTAAAAGCGGATAACCAATCCAGTCATCGGGGCATCTAATATTGCGCCAATGCAATGTCGCTTTCGCGCCTTGACAAGGTTCCGAGCAGCTTATATCTATTCAATAACTTACAATGGGTTGCGATTGTATCCTGATAACCGCCTTTATCAAGGCATAAACATGCCGCCGTTCACGTGCAGTGTTTCGCCAGTGATATAGCCGGCAGCGGGGGACGCAAGAAAGCTCACCGCGGCGGCAATATCGTCGACATTTCCCAGTCGACCGACCGGCACCTGCCCGATCAGGGCCTGCCGCTGATCTTCGCCAAGCGAGCGCGTCATATCGGTATCGATGAAGCCGGGAGCAACCGCATTCACGGTGATTCCGCGCGAGCCGATCTCGCGGGCCAGCGATTTGGTAAAGCCGACCAGTCCGGCTTTTGCGGCCGCATAATTGGCCTGGCCGGGATTACCGGTCGCGCCCACTACCGAACCAATGCTGATAATACGCCCGCGTTTGGCCTTCATCATGCCGCGCAGGCATGCCTTGCTGAGCCGGAATACGGATCCGAGATTGGTCCCGATCACTGCATCCCACTCGTCATCCTTCATCCGCATCAGCAAATTGTCGCGAGTAATGCCGGCATTGTTCACGAGAATCGACGGGGTGCCACCGAACTTGTTCTTTATTGCCGCCATTGCCGCATCGATGGACTCCGGCTGCGTCACATCCAGCATCAGGCCGAGGCCCTCGATACCTTTGCTATCGAGCGCCGCCTGTATCGCCGCAGCGCCCTTTTCAGTCGTCGCCGTGCCTGTCACTCTGGCACCAGCCGCACCCAGCGCGAAAGCGATGGCTTGCCCGATGCCACGGCTTGCTCCGGTTACCAGTGCAATATCTTCCGCCAGTGTCATGTCTGTGCTCTCCATCTACTCAACCTGGTTTGCTGCATCGCAGCAGCCCAGAGCTTTTTCAAGATCCGCCGTCGTCTGCACGGCAACCGCTGTCATAGTTTTATCGATACGCTGATTCAAACCGGCCAGCACCTTGCCTGGCCCCGCCTCCACCACGCAGCCAATACCAGCCGCCTGCATTGCGCGAATGATTTCGACCCAGCGCACCGGTTGATACAACTGGGCCGCGAGTGCCGCGCGGATGACATCGGGATCGCTGTGCGACGCAACATCGGCGTTATGCAGGACGGTGATCGTCGGAGGCGACATGGCGGTGGCTGCGAGCTGAGTGGCAAATTGCTCGGCAGCCGGTTTCATCAGGCTGCAATGCGACGGCACCGATACCGGCAACGGAAGCGCGCGCCGGGCGCCAGCCTGTTTGGCAAGCTCCATTGCCCGCTGCACTGCCGCCGCATGGCCCGCGATCACCACCTGCCCCGGCGAATTGAAATTCACTGCACTCACGACTTCGTCACCGGCCGCCTGTGCACAGGCCGATTGCACTGCCGCATCATCCAGCCCCAGGATGGCAGCCATCGCTCCGATGCCCTCCGGGACCGCGCTCTGCATGTACTGGCCGCGTTTCTCAACCAGGCCCACCGCATCGCGAAAATCCATGGCGCCCGCGCACACCAGCGCGGTGTATTCGCCAAGACTGTGGCCGGCCATCATCGCAGGAACCCGATCGGTCCGTTGCTCCCAGCAGCGCCAGGTTGCGACACCGGCAGCCAACATCGCCGGCTGGGTACAGGCGGTCTGGTTCAGTAACTCGATCGGCCCCTGCTGAACACGTTCCCACAGATCGTAACCGAGAACTTCCGATGCCTCGGCGAATGTTCTGCCAACAACAGGGAAATTCGCCGCCAGTTCGGCCAGCATGCCCAGGGATTGCGATCCCTGGCCTGGAAAAACCAGGGCAACATCAGTGCATATCTTATTATTCATGAGAAAAACCGGATTAAAACTTGAGTAGGATTGAACCCCAGGTGAAACCGCCGCCAAACGCCTCCATCAGGAGCCTCTCGCCGGGTTTGATGCGGCCATCACGTACCGCCACATCGAGCGCCAGTGGCACCGATGCGCTGGAAGTATTGCCATGTTCGCCGACCGTCACCACGACACGATCCATGGACATTCGCAATTTCTTCGCGGTCGCCTGAATGATCCGGATGTTGGCCTGATGCGGGATCAGCCAGTCGATGTCGGATTTTTCGAGGTTATTGGCCTCCAGCGTCTCATCGACAATCCGTCCAAGTGTATTGACCGCAACCTTGAATACTTCGTTGCCTTTCATGGTGACATAGCCATTGCCACCCGCCAGGCTATCGTAGCCCTGACCTACGCCGCCTGCCACGGTGAGCAGGCTTTCATACGCGCCGTCAGCGTGCAGATGGGTAGACAGAATGCCGGGTTCATCGCTGCTCTCCACCACCACGGCGCCGGCACCGTCTCCAAACAGTACGCAGGTCGTCCGGTCCTTCCAGTCCAGCACCCGTGATAATGTTTCAGCCCCGACTACCAGTGCGCATTTGGCAGCACCGGTACGGATAAATTTGTCGGCGACAGCCAGCGCATACACAAAACCCGTGCATACCGCCTGAATATCGAACGCTGCACAGCCATGCCGGTCCAGCCGTTTTTGCAACAGACAGGCAGTACTGGGAAAGATCCGGTCCGGCGTGGTGGTTGCAACGATAATCAGATCCACATCCTGAGGGTCGCGACCCGCCGCTTCCAGTGCGCGTCGTGCCGCATGTTCCGCCAGGTCTACCGTATACTGCCCTTCGTCGGCAATGTGACGCTTGCTGATACCGGTGCGCTCTCGGATCCATTGATCGCTGGTATCGACCAGTTTCTCGAGGTCATGGTTAGTCAGCACCTTGTCGGGCAGATAGCCGCCGGTCCCGGTAATGCGTGAATAGATCAAACCGCTTTCCTCTCGCCGACGACCGCCTGCAACTGTTCGCGAATATGTTCCGGCACCTGCTGCCGCACTACCACGGCAGCGACCTCTATTGCATTCGCGAAGGCGAGTTCATCGGCGCTGCCATGACTCTTGATTACCGTACCGCGCAGCCCCAGAAGGCTGGCGCCGTTGTATCGGCGTGGATCGATTTTTTGACGGAAGGATTTCAATACCGGCAACGCAACCAGACCGGCAAGACGGGTCAGAATATTTCTGGAAAATTCACGGCGGATAAAATGCGAGATCATTTTGGCGAGGCCTTCACCGGTTTTCAAAGCGATATTACCGATGAATCCATCACATACCACCACATCGACCTTGCCGCCGTAGACATCATCGCCTTCGATGAAACCCGCGTAATTCAGCAAGGAACCGGATAACAGGGCGCCCGCTCCCCGGACCGTCTCATTGCCTTTTATTTCTTCTGCGCCAATATTCAGCAGGCCGACACTGGGATTGGGATTATTGTCTACTGCCTTCGCAAGCTCGGTCCCCATCAGGGCGAACTGCAACAGGTGTTCCGGGGAACTCTCTATATTGGCGCCCAGATCCAGCATCCAGGTGTGCCCGGTCATGGTAGGAAGCGACGTACAGATTGCCGGTCGATCGATGCCGGGGAGCGTTTTCAGCACATAGCGCGCAGTCGCCATCAGGGCGCCGGTGTTCCCGGAACTGACACAGGCATGGGCCCGCCCGTCCTTGACCATATCAATGGCCACTCGCATGGATGAGTCCTTTTTGAAGCGCAGTGCTTTTGAAGGCAGTTCATCCATATCCACCTGCTGCGATGCGTGCTGGATCTGCAACTGCGTACTGGTGCCCACCTTGAGCTTCAGCAGCGCGGTCTCGATCACTTCCTGATCGCCGACCAGCAGCAGATCTATGTCCTTGCGTTTCGACAGCACCCGCAGCGCAGCCGGCAAAACGACATCGGGCCCGTGATCACCACCCATTGCATCCAGTGCGATTGTAAGACGTTTATTCATAGCCCAAAAAACACACGCTGCTCCCCGTTACGGTGGAGCAGCGTGATCTGCAATGCGTTGTATAAGAAATGCGTGAATCGCAATCCGGATCAATCAATATCTTTATTGATAACCTTCCGGCCGCGATAGTAACCATCGGGGCTGACGTGATGACGAAGGTGCGTTTCGCCAGTGGTCGGCTCAACCGACAGGGTGGAACTCTTCAGCGCATCGTGCGAACGACGCATGTCGCGCTTGGAGGATGTTTTACGGTTTTGCTGGACTGCCATGACGATGTCTCCTGAAACTGTTTTCGTCTAAGACTTCAATTTTCCCAATACGGTGAATGGATTATCTTTTCCCGGTAACGGCTGGTTTTCATACCCCGTTTCACAGTGTTCGTCTTCTGTGTGACGTGGTATCGCCGGTATCGCAAGCAGCACCTCGTCCTCGATCAGGTCGAAGGTTGCGAGAGGCTCTCCCGTCGCCAGCAATGGCTCAAACCCTTCAGGCAATCCCCTGATCTGCGTCTCGTCGGATATCACACCCAGACGAATACGCAATGCAAGCGGAAACCTGAGGCTGCCAAGACAACGCTGACAAACCAGATCCAGGCTGCCTTCGATGCTTCCCGTTACAGTACGGATACAGCGCTCGTTCAGTCCGAATTCCAGCCGGACATCGAGTTCACCCTCACTGGAATACAGCGCCGGCGCCAACCGCTGCAACTCAGCGATCGGCACCTTACCCCGAAAGGAGCGCCCGGCATCTGCGAGACCGACGGGCTCTATACGTTTCGGAAGACAATCCAACATAAGCGCGCAATGATACTCGCTGATCCGTTGTCCTGTCAAAGCTAAGACGCTGAAAAATCGGGAGGTTCGGCGGCCCGGTCAAAGCGTCAGAGCAGTTGACAGCGGCATCACTTTTGCGTAGAAAAAACAAGCTCTTTTGCTCTTCCGATCCAGCTGCTGACAGCTGTCCGCCAGCGCCCCGGGAGACCCGCAACCCGGCCGGTCATACACAGGTGCCCCTTGATTCGAAAAATACTCATAGCCAATCGCGGGGAAATCGCTGTCAGGATCGTGCGCGCCTGTCAGGAAGCGCGGATCGAATCAGTCGCCATTTATGCGGATCCGGACCGGCATGCGCTGCATGTAAAAAAGGCCAGCGAAGCCTATAACATCGGGCCAGACCCGGTTGCCGGCTATCTCAATGCGCACCGGATCGTGAACCTGGCCCTGGCGACCGGTTGCGATGCCGTCCATCCCGGTTACGGGTTTCTTTCCGAAAACGCCGAATTCGCCCGCATCTGTGAGCGGCGCGGCATCAAATTCATCGGTCCCAGCGCTGATGTCATCAACCGAATGGGCAACAAGATCGAGGCGCGGCGCAGTATGCAGGCGGCCGGAGTACCAGTGATCCCGGGCAGCGATGAAAGCCTGACCAGCGTCGCGGAAGCCATCGCCCTGGCCAGCAATATCGGCTATCCGATCATGCTGAAAGCCACTTCCGGGGGCGGCGGCCGCGGTATTCGCCGCTGCGAGAATGAAGCGGAACTGCTGCGCAACTATGAACGGGTACTGTCGGAGGCGCGCAAGGCATTCGGAAGCGCGGACATTTTCCTCGAAAAGTGCGTCGTCAAACCGCGCCATATCGAGGTGCAGATCCTGGCCGATCATCACGGTAATACAGTGCACCTGTTCGAGCGCGACTGCTCGATTCAGCGCCGCCACCAGAAACTCATCGAGATTGCCCCTTCGCCTCAGTTGAGCGAAGAGCAACGCGCACAAATCGGCCTGTTCGCGGTCAAAGCGGCCCAGGTGGTCGGCTACCAGAATGCCGGGACAGTGGAATTTCTGATGGATGACCAGCAGCAATTTTTCTTCATGGAGATGAACACCCGGCTGCAGGTCGAACACACGGTAACCGAAAGCATCACCGGCGTTGATATTGTCGGCGAACAGATTCGTATCGCCGATGGGCAACGCCTTCCGTTCCGGCAGGAGGACATCCAGCGCCGCGGTTTCGCCATGGAATTTCGCATCAATGCCGAAGATCCCAAAAATGATTTTCTGCCGAGTTTCGGCCGTATCACCCGCTACTTCGCCCCCGGCGGACCGGGCGTGCGTACCGATGCGGCGATTTACACCGGCTACACCATCCCACCGTACTATGATTCCATGTGCGCAAAGATTACCGTCTGGGCGCTATGCTGGGAAGAACTGCTTAACCGTGCCAGCCGGGCGCTGCAGGATACCGGGGTCTATGGCGTGAAAACGACAATTCCGTATTACCTGGAACTGCTGGAAGTGCCGGAGTTTCGCGCTGCCTGCTTTGACACGGCTTTTGTCGAGGAACACCCGGAACTGGTGAACTACAAAACCAGTCGGCCGACGCGGGAACTTGCAGCTGTCATTGCCGCTTCCGTTGCCGCACATGCGGGATACTAGAATTGCCCTTATAAACCAGAATTCAGGACTCGATACAGCTCATGCCCAAGGTACATGTAACCGACCTCATACTGCGCGACGCGCACCAGTCGCTGATTGCGACCCGCATGCGCACCGAGGACATGCTGCCCATCTGCGAAAGTCTCGACAAGATCGGCTACTGGTCGCTGGAAGTCTGGGGTGGCGCCACCTTTGATGCCTGTCTCAGGTATCTGAAGGAAGATCCCTGGGAGCGTCTGCGCAAACTGCGCGCCGCATTACCGAACACGCCTTTGCAGATGCTGCTGCGTGGACAGAACCTGCTCGGCTACCGGCATTACTCCGATGATGTGGTGCGCGCTTTCGTCGCCCGCGCGGCGAAAAACGGCATCGACATCTTTCGTGTTTTCGATGCGCTCAATGATGTGCGCAATCTTGAGGTTGCCCTGGCAGCAGTAAAGACTGCCGGCGCTCATGCCCAGGGCACCATCTGCTATACCACCAGTCCGGTGCACGACATTCCAAAGTTTATCGCCATGGCGAAACAGCTGGAGAGCCTGGGTTGCGACAGCATCGCCGTCAAGGATATGGCCGGACTCCTGACACCCATGGTGACTGCAGAGCTGATGGCAGAATTAACGAATGCCGTGAAAATACCCATCAACCTGCATTGCCACGCCACCGCCGGCGCTGCCGAGATGTGTCAGCTGAAGGCAATTGAGAACGGCTGTGTCAATATTGATACCGCGATCTCAGCATTCGCAGGCGGTGCGTCGCATGCACCTACCGAGAGTATGGTGGCAGCGTTGAAAGACACCGAGTATGACACTGGCCTTGATCTCAAGGCACTGCAGGCTATCGGTTTCTATTTCCGTGAAGTGCGCAAGAAATATCATCAGTTTGAAAGTGACATGACCGGCATCGACACGCGCGTACAGATTTACCAGGTGCCCGGCGGCATGATTTCAAACCTCTACACGCAGCTGCGCGAACAGGGTTCACTGAATCGCATCGAGGATGTGCTGCTGGAGATTCCGCGGGTGCGCGAGGACCTGGGTTATCCGCCGCTGGTCACACCGACTTCACAGATAGTTGGTACCCAGGCGGTCCTGAATGTTCTCTCCGGCGCCCGTTACAAGACCATCAGCAATGAAGTGAAACTTTACCTGCAGGGGCGTTACGGTCGTGCACCGGGCAAAGTCAATTCCATGGTGCGCCAGCAGGCCATCGGCAACGAAGATGTGATCGATGTCCGTCCCGCCGATCTGCTGAAGAACGAAATGGAAAATCTGCGTCAGGAGGTCGGTGCACTGGCGAAAAGCGAGGAAGACGTGCTGACATATGCAATGTTCCCGGAACTCGGGCGTGACTTTCTCGAGCAGCGGGCGGCTGGCACCCTGACTCCGGAAGCGCTCGAACCTGTTGCCAGCACCGAAGGTACTGACAGCAAGCCCACTGAATTTAACGTGACGCTACACGGCGAGACCTACCATATCCAGATCACCGGAACCGGACACCGGACCCAGCAGGATCGCCCGTTCTACATGACGGTAGACGGCGTGCCGGAAGAAATACTCGTGGAGACTCTCACTGAACTGGAACATCCCCATGAAGGTGAACGGGTCGCTGTAAAAGGCAGTAAACGGCCGAAAGCTACCGGGCCCGGAGACGTCACCACCACCATGCCCGGCGTAGTGATCGATGTGCTGGTGAATGTCGACGACAGCGTGGCCGCCGGCGCTCCAATGCTGGTAATGGAAGCCATGAAAATGGAAACCGAGATTCAGGCGCCAATCGCCGGTACCGTCACCGCCATTCACGTCGCCAGGGGCGACAATGTCAATCCCGACGAAACCTTGATCGAGATCTCGGACTAATGAGCGAGATCAGGCCGGTCTGGCAATACTATCCAGGCCGCCCATATAGGATTGCAGAACCTCCGGCACGCGGACGCTGCCGTCTTCCTGCTGATAGTTTTCCAGTACCGCCACCAGGGTACGCCCCACCGCCAGTCCGGAGCCGTTGATAGTGTGCACCAGCTCCGGCTTGCCGGTTTCAGGATCGCGATAACGTGCCTGCATGCGCCGCGCCTGAAACGCTTCGAAATTACTGCAGGATGAAATCTCCCGATAAGCCTTCTGGCCCGGCAACCAGACTTCCAGATCGTAGGTTTTGGCTGCGGAGAACCCGAGATCGCCGCTGCACAGGGCGACCACCCGATATGGCAGACCCAGGCGTTGCAGAATCGCTTCCGCGTGCCCGGTCAACTCCTCCAACGCCTGATACGAGATATCAGGCTGCACTACCTGAACCATCTCGACTTTCTCAAACTGGTGCTGGCGGATCAGTCCGCGTGTGTCCTTGCCATAAGATCCGGCCTCTGATCGAAAACACGGGGTATGCGCGGTCAGGCGCAGCGGCAGTTGTGCTGCATCGAGAATTTCACCGCGCACCAGGTTGGTCACCGGCACTTCAGCGGTAGGAATCAGGTAGTAAGCAGCCTCACCGCGCGTCGCGAACAGTTCCTCTTCAAACTTCGGCAGCTGTCCGGTGCCGCGCAGACTATCGGCATTCACCAGATACGGCACGTAGCACTCCTGGTAGCCGTGCTGCACAGTATGCGTATCGAGCATGAACTGGATAAGCGCACGCTGCAGCCGTGCCAGTGGGCCGCGCAATACCGCAAAACGCGACCCGGCTATCTTTGCTGCTGCATCGAAGTCCATGCCCTGCAACAGAGCACCAATATCGACATGATCACGCACCTCGAAACCGAATGATGCCGGCTCACCCCAGCGGCGAATCTCCTGGTTATCGCTTTCATTGCGACCTTCCGGAACCGAAGCATGCGGAAGATTCGGCAGACCCATGAGAATCTCGTTCAGCCGGGAAGTCACGTTCTCTAGCTCCTGGCGCGCAGCGTCCAGTTGTTCGCCCAGACCTGCAACTGCATCCAGCAACGGCTGTACATCTTCGCCGCTGGCCTTGGCCTTGCCGATTGCTTTGGAACTGCGATTACGCTCGGCCTGCAGCGCCTCGGTGCGCACCTGAATATCCTTGCGCTGCGTTTCCAGCCGTTCAAGTTCTGCAACGTCCAGCTCGCAGCCGCGTTTCTGCAGCTGTATGGCGACCGTGGTCAGTTCGTTTCTGAGTAATTTGGGGTCCAGCATGGCTTCTTCTTTGATTCGTCAGTTATTCATTTGCGCCTGCCAGCGCACGATGTGTCCTTTCTCGATCAGATCGGACAGATGTTCGAGAATTTTTTCCACCTTCTCCGGTGTATCGAAAAACTCCACCGTCAACGGCAGGTCCAGCGACAGATCGACCAGCGATGCGGTGTGCATGGCACCGCTGCCGCCAAAGCCACTCAGCGCCCTGAATACAGTGACACCGCGGACCTTCTCCTGGTCATGCAGGCGATGCAGCAACGGCGCCAGGGTTTTGTCCGACTCAGTCAGATAGACGCGCACGAAGGTGACATCTTCCCAGTTCACAGTTGCCTCGCAAGTATTACGCCCAGACCCGCGGCCATGACGCACAGCACCACACTCAGCAGCGCGTTGCTCAGCGCGCTCAACAGTTGTCCGTTTTCCATCAGGTTCAATGTTTCCAGCGAAAAAGCGGAAAAGGTCGTAAATGAACCCAGCAGACCGATCAGCAGAAAAGCCCGCAGCGCAGTACCACCGAAGGTCCGTTCCAGTAGCCAGATGGCCAGAAATCCCATCAACAGACTGCCAATAACATTGACCACCAGTGTGCCATAGGGGAAGTCTTTCCCCAGCAGATCATAGGCGCTGTTGGAGACCAAGTAGCGCAACACGGCACCGATCGCACCTCCACCGGCAATAGCTAGTATCTGACTCATGGCGCGTCATAATACCGGAAGGCCCGGGGTCACGCATTCATTTGCCCTGCTCGCCGATCAGTCGATCCAGCTCGCGCAGATGCCGCAGCTTTTCGCCGATCCTGATTTCCAGTCCGCGCTCGACCGGGTAATAGTATCGGGTGCCACGCAGCTCGTCGGGAAAGTAGTTTTCACCGGCCGCGTAAGCTTCCGGTTCGTCGTGCGCGTAGCGGTAGGCTTTGCCATAACCCAACTCCTTCATGAGCCGCGAGGCCGCGTTGCGCAGCCCGATCGGCACCTCCAGCGAGCCCCGTGTTGCAGCGTCCTTTTGCGCGGCCTTATGGGCAACATAGACCGCATTGCTTTTTGGCGCGCAGGCCAGATAGACCACTGCCTGCGCGATCGCCAGTTCGCCCTCAGGACTTCCAAGCCGCTCCTGAACATCCCAGGCGTTCAGCGCCAGCGTCAGGGCACGCGGATCGGCATTGCCAATGTCTTCGGAGGCCATACGCACGACTCTGCGCGCGATGTAAAGCCCATCGCAACCGCCATCGAGCATGCGTGCCAGCCAGTAAAGCGCCGCATCGGGAGCGGAACCCCTAACCGACTTATGCAGGGCGGAAATCTGGTCATAGAAGGCCTCGCCGCCCTTGTCGAACCGGCGCACACCGCCACTGATCACTTCAGAAATAATTTCGTCGGTAACCGGTTGATCATCGGATGCGAGGTCAAACGCAATTTCCAGCAATGTCAATGCGCGTCGCGCATCACCGTCGGCAGCCACAGCGATCTTCTCCAGCGCCGCATCACCGATCGCTACATGCGTCGCCGCAAGTCCACGCTCATGATCCTGCAGGGCCTGCTGCATTACCGCCACCAGGTCCTGGTCGGTCAATCGCTTCAGTACATAGGTCCGCGCCCGTGACAGCAACGCGTTGTTCAATTCGAAAGAGGGATTTTCAGTGGTGGCGCCAACGAACAGGACTGTCCCATCTTCCACAAACGGCAGAAAAGCATCCTGTTGCGCCTTGTTGAAGCGATGCACTTCGTCGACGAACAACAGAGTCTGGCGCTTTTCCACGGCCTGCCGCCGCTGGGCTACCTCCACCGCGTGGCGCACGTCCCTGACACCGGAGAGTACTGCGGATAACGCCACGAATTCCGCGCCGGATGCCTGTGCCAGCAGGTGTGCGAGCGTGGTTTTTCCGGTCCCGGGTGGCCCCCAGAACACCATTGAGTGCAGCTGTCCACGTTCTATGGCCTGACGTAGCGGCTTGCCGGGACCCAGCAGATGTGCCTGCCCGATAAAGTCTTCCAGAACAGCTGGCCGCATGCGATCGGCGAGAGGACGAAATTCACGGCTTTGCGCCGCTGTGTTCATGGGCTGGCGCCGATAATATCGGTTCCAGGCGGGAGGTCGAGTTTAAACATCTGGTCATCCACCGGCTGGTTAGGTTCCACATTCTCGAAACTGATGCGCGTGTCGTTGCCGAACGCATCTTTAACCTCGATAACGCGCAGCTGTCGCTGCCTGAAACCGATGCGCACCTGTTCGACTGCACTGTCCTCCTGCAGGGGATCCAGCCGGTACCAGAGCACGCCATCGGTTTCACCAAGCTCTGTCGAACTCATCACTTCTGACAGAGGTTTGAACCCGCTCAGCAACATCGCAGGCGTACTGCTCAGTGCTTCGTCGACAGTTTTGATAGTGGCCTGTTCCAGATCTTCGTCATAGGTCCAGATAAATTCACCGTCGGCGACAATGAGCTGCCGGTAAGGTGTACGGTAATCCCAGCGGAAACGACCCGGACGCTGCATCCAGACCTCGCCTTCGGACTGCTGCAACTGCTGGCCCTCAGTGTCCACGACGCGCTGCGTGAAGTTCGCATGAAAGGTGTCGAGATCCGAAAAATACCCGGTCACGAGATCAGCCGCTGAAGTTGCGCCGGACAGTACCAGCAGCAGCATTGAAATGCTTGTATAGAAGGTTATTCGCATCAGACCCGATCCCTTGTCCGCTAAGCCTCGGTCGGCGGCGCTGCCAGCACTTCGCGGTTGCCATTCGACTGTTGCGGCCCGACTATGCCGGCATTTTCCATTTGTTCAATCATCCGTGCCGCCCGGTTGTATCCAATCTTCAGACGCCGCTGCACACCGGATATCGATGCGCGGCGGGTTTCGGTTACGATCCGTACGGCTTCATCGTAAAGCGGATCGCCCTCGGCATCTTCATCCCCCTGACCGGCGCTGCCGGGCAGGAAATCACTGCTGGTCTGCAGGATGTCATCAACATAATTTGGCGCCCCGTGTCCCTTGATATGGGCGACCACGCGATGAACCTCCGCATCGCCAACATAGGCGCCATGCACACGAATCGGCAGCCCGGTACCGGGGGCCAGGTACAACATATCGCCATGTCCGAGCAACTGTTCCGCTCCGCCCTGATCGAGGATGGTCCGGGCATCGACTTTTGAAGAGACCTGAAAGGCGATGCGGGTCGGAATATTTGCCTTGATCAATCCGGTGATGACATCCACCGACGGGCGCTGGGTAGCCAGAATCAGGTGCACGCCGGCAGCACGGGCTTTCTGCGCCAGCCGCGCAATCAGCTCCTCGACCTTTTTACCGACCACCATCATCATGTCGGCCAGCTCGTCGATGATAACGACGATGAACGGCAAAGGTTCCAGAGTCGGCGCCACAGGATTTTCTTCCAGCGATTCTTCCGGTTTGAAGAAGGGATCGGAAATCGGTGTGCCCTTGTCGATCGCGTCCTGCACCTTGCGGTTATAGCCGGCGATGTTGCGCACGCCCATGGCCGCCATCAGTTTGTATCGGCGTTCCATTTCCCCGACGCACCAGCGCAACGCATTGGCAGCTTCTTTCATATCGGTAACTACCGGCGTAAGAAGGTGTGGTATCCCTTCGTAGACAGACAGTTCCAGCATCTTCGGATCGATCATGATCAGCCGTACATCGGTAGGCAGCGTCTTGTACAAAAGGCTAAGGATCATCGCATTGACCGCAACCGATTTGCCCGAACCGGTAGTGCCTGCCACCAGCAGGTGCGGCATGCGCGCAAGATCCACTACGACTGGATTGCCGCCGATATTCTTGCCCAGCGCCAGTGTCAGCGGGGAGTGAGATTCGTCATACTCGGCCGATCTGAGGATTTCGCTGAGCGCGACAATTTCGCGACTCTCGTTAGGAATCTCCAGGCCAATAACCGCCTTGCCCGGAATCACTTCCACGATGCGCACGCTGATAGCCGCCAGACCGCGCGCCAGATCCTTGGCAAGATTGCTGATCTGACTGACTTTCACGCCGGCACCCGGTTGCAACTCGAAGCGAGTGATCACCGGTCCCGGCTGCACGGCTACCACAGTCGCCTCGATACCGAAGTCGGCCAGTTTCATTTCGACCAGCCGTGACAGCGCTTCCAGCGCCGAGTCTGAAAATCCTTCGCTATGCTCGCGCGCTTCATCGAGCAGCGACAGCGGTGGCAGTTCAGTATTGGCTGGTGCGTCGAACATCTGCACTTGCCGCTCACGCTCCACCCGTGCACTGGTCTCGACCTTCTTGATGACAGGCTCGATGCGCGGCGGTTTGCGCTCGACCACTTTCATTTTTTTCTGTTTGGCCGCGACCTGTTCCTCGCGCACCCGTTTCGCACGCTGTGCCGCGATAAAGTCTTTCAGCTGCCCGAATCGCTCCACTATTGACTGCATCAACAGCAGCGTCATTTTACCGGTCCAGTCCATGACGCTTAGCCAGGAGAGCCCGGTAAACAAAGTCACCCCTGACAGAAACAACGCGAGCAGAAACAACGTGGCGCCGGTAAAACTGAATAGCGAGGCCAGGCCATTGCCAACCAGATTACCGAATACGCCACCGGCATCGAGCGGCAGGCTTCCGGGAGCAATGGAAAAATGCAGGGTCGCCAGCCCGCAACCCGAGGCTACCGTCAACAGGAAACCGGCCCAGCGCACCGCCAGCACATGCAGGTCGATGCCACCGCTGGGCGTGGTGCGCCCACGATATACCAGCCAGCCGCTGAAGCCGACCATCATCGGGAACAAGTACGCCAGGTAACCGAACAGGTACAGAAACACGTCTGCAAACCAGGCGCCGACCACGCCACCGCCATTATGGATATCATCAACCGGGCCACGATGTGACCAGCCGGGATCTTCGATGGAATAGCTGACCAGCGACAACAGCAGGTACAACGCCAATGCAGACAGGATCAGCAACGTGCCTTCACGGAGGCCGCGTTTGACGTGGGTATGAATGGCTGGCGCTTCAGCCTTTTTTCGACGTGCCTGTGCCAAGTTAAGAGGTATCGATAAGTAGTTGGGTTAACATGCTAAAAGTTCGAGCATTTTACGTCGAGCCAGCTTGAGATAGCAAGTGGCACCTGAAAGCGCCATGTCAATCTGGCGCAGTGCCAGGACGTTCTGCCGGATGCGCTGTCACCAGACACCTTTGCAGCGCCCAACTGTAGCATGTCACCGGCCGGGAATGTTGAAAACTTGCCCGCGCAGGATCGGTGTCTTTACGCTCCCGGAAACATTCCGTTACCATACCGCCCCTGGGTCAGCAGCGCTTGCGATGCCAGCCCCTGGCCCTCTTTACAGAAGCGCATGTCGCGCCAGATTCGGAGTAATTACACATGAGCGATACCAGGCACTGCCGCCTGCTGATCCTGGGTTCCGGGCCGGCTGGTTATACTGCTGCAATCTATGCCGCGCGCGCCAATCTGGAGCCAGTTTTGATCACCGGAATCGAACAGGGTGGCCAGTTGACGACGACCACGGATGTCGAGAACTGGCCCGCCGGCGCCGAAGGCCTGCAGGGACCGGCATTGATGGAAGACATGCGTAAACATGCCGAACGTTTTCATACAGAAATCATTTTTGATCATATCAACGAAGTTAATCTGAAGCAGCGCCCGTTCCGGCTCAAGGGCGATTCAGGGACCTTTACCTGCGATGCCCTGATCATCTGCACCGGCGCTTCCGCCCAGTATCTGGGCCTGGCATCCGAGGAAGCTTTTAAAGGCCGCGGTGTATCGGCCTGCGCGACCTGCGACGGCTTTTTCTATCGCAACAAACTGGTAGCCGTCATTGGTGGCGGGAACACAGCGGTAGAAGAAGCGCTGTATCTGTCCAACATCGCTTCGCATGTGACGGTAGTACATCGGCGCGACGCCCTGCGCGCGGAAAAGATCCTGCAGGATCGGCTGTTCAAACGGGAGAAAGAAGGCAAAGTCACCATCCAGTGGGACCATGTACTTGACGAGGTGCTCGGGGATGCGTCCGGCGTCACCGGCATACGCATCAAGCATGTACAGGATCATTCCACCCAGGAATTGAAAGTGGACGGCGCCTTCATCGCAATCGGACACAAGCCAAATACTGGGCTTTTCGAAGGCCAGCTGGCCATGCATGGCGGCTATATCAAGGTGAAAAGCGGCACTGACGGCGACGCGACGGCGTGCAGTGTGTCGGGTGTGTTTGCAGCCGGTGATGTCGCCGATCATGTCTATCGCCAGGCGATTACTTCTGCGGGATCCGGATGCATGGCGGCACTGGACGCCGAGCATTACCTCGATACACTGAAGCAGATTGGCTGAATCGATCAGAACCCTGTGTGATTGCAATGGAATCCTCTGACGGCAGGCATCTTTGGCTACAATCGCACGATGGAACTGAAGGTTGCCCTTTCGATCGAGTCAATCGGCCGCGAACAGTGGAATGCTGTCGCGGGCGAGGCGAATCCATTCCTGCGCTATGAGTTTCTTGCTGCGCTGGAGCGTCATGGCTGTGTCGGAGCGCAGCACGGCTGGACACCGCGACATCTGATTGCCCTCGACCGCAACGCTCGGCTGATTGGTGCAGTACCCCTCTACCTGAAAGACAATTCCTACGGCGAGTTCGTGTTCGACTGGGCCTGGGCAGACGCCTACCAGCGTCAGGGACTCCAGTATTACCCCAAATCGGTTGTCGGGATCCCGTACACGCCCGCAACCGGGCCACGCATCCTGGTGCATCCTGAAGTCGACCGTTTACCGGTTGCTGCAGCATTGTCGCAGCTGGCACTCGACTGGTCCCGAAGCGAGAACCTGTCGTCCCTGCACTGGCTGTTTACCGATGAATCCGATACCCGGTTGCTGAGCGATCAGGGCCTGTTACTCAGGCTCGGCTGCCAGTTCCACTGGCGGAACCAGGGTTACCGGGATTTCGATGACTATTTATCGGGGTTCAATTCGCGCAAGAGAAAAAAAGTTCGCCGCGAACGCCGCTTTGTACATGATCAGAATATCGAGATCCGTGTCATACACGGTCATGAGGCGGATGATTTCCAGTTGCGAACCATGCACGATTTCTATCGAACAACCTTTGAAAAGAAATGGGGCTATCCCACGCTCACCGAAGCTTTCTTCAGGGATATCGCTGCAAACATGGGCGAGCAGCTGGTATTTTTCATTGCTTACAAAAACCTCAGCATCGTCGCGGGCGCGATCTGTCTACGCAGTGAGAACACGCTTTACGGGCGACACTGGGGATGTTTCGAAGACTACAACAGCCTGCATTTCGAAGCCTGCTATTATCAAGGTATCGATTATTGTATTCGCCATGGCCTGCACTCCTTCGAACCGGGAGCACAGGGAGAGCACAAGGTCAGCCGGGGATTTTTACCCACACCGACCTGGTCTGCCCACTGGATCGCACACGAAGGATTTCGCGGCGTCATTGGCCGGCATCTGCAGCAGGAAACGCTCGCCATGCGTGACTATATGGAGGAACTCGCGGGTCATTCGCCTTTCAAGGACGGAGGGGAGGATGTATGAAACATCAGGCACCGTTCTGGATTCAGCCCGGCGATACCAGCCTGACCTTTCCGGATGCCGGCCTGGCGCTACGCGAACCGGACGGCTTGCTGGCGATTGGCGGCGACCTCGAGCCGGACCGGTTGCTGAGCGCCTATCGACAGGGAATATTTCCCTGGTACAGTGCCGACCAGCCGATTCTCTGGTGGTCTCCGGATCCACGGACAGTCATCTTTCCAGACCGTATCCAGATCTCCAGAAGCCTGCGCAAAACGCTGCGCCAGGGCCGCTTCTCCGTCACACTCGATCGCAGCTTCGAAGCTGTCCTCAGTGCCTGCGCAGCGCCGCGTCGCAGCGGTTCCGGCACCTGGATCACCCCGATGATGGCGGCTGCCTACATGCGCCTGCACAAGCTGGGATTCGCGCATTCAGTGGAGTGCTGGCAGGACCAGCAGCTGGTTGGCGGCTTGTATGGAGTCGCCCTCGGCCGCGTGTTTTTCGGCGAATCGATGTTCAGCCGCGTCTCCGATAGCTCAAAAGTTGCATTCGCTCAGCTGGCGCGGCAGCTGCATGCCTGGGACTTCGCTCTGATCGACTGCCAGGTTTATTCAAGTCACCTTGCCAGCCTCGGCGCCGTGACGATTGCCAGAAGCGAGTTTGTGAAGCATCTTGACAGGCATTGTGATCGCAGTGATCTCCAGGGACCCTGGAGTCTTGATCCGCACATGCTGCAACAGATGCATCAGAACTGGTAGTCGGTAGCGCGGCCATGGATCACAGGAAACTGCAAAAAGAAGAATCCCTGCATTTCTTCGCGACTGCCCCGAAACCCTGCGGCTATCTGCCGGACCGCGATGCAGTCTCGATCTTTGCAGATCCGGATGCCCAGCTGTCTGCCTCGCTCTATAATCACCTGGCGCGTTTCGGATTCCGCCGCAGCGGCTCGAACATCTACGTACCCTCGTGCCCCGGCTGTTCAGAATGTATTCCGGTACGCATACCGGTACAACAGTTCAAACGCAGTCGCAATCAGCAGAAGCTCTGGAATCGAAACCAGGATCTGGTGCAGAAGGTGCTGCCGCCGCAATTCCGTGAAGATCACTTCCAGCTTTACCGGCAGTATCTGGCCAGCCGCCATCCTGGCGGTGGAATGGACCAGCCGACGCGGGATGAATATCTCGACTTTCTTACCAGCCGCTGGAGTGAAACGGTATTTGTGGAACTTCGACATCAGGATAAATTAGTCGCAGTCGCTGTCACTGACGTGCTCGATGATGCGCTGTCTTCTGTCTACACATTTTTCACCCCTGAGTTATCCCGCCGCAGCCTCGGTACATTTTCGATCCTGCGGCAGGTCGAACTGGCGCGCGGAGCCGGTGCCGAATGGCTGTATCTGGGCTACTGGATTTCCGACAGTGAAAAGATGCGTTACAAGGGCCGCTTTCGTCCTCTCGAGGCCTACCGTAAAGGCCGTTGGGAATTTCTCTGACCGGTGCCCTGCCAGGGCGTATGTTCAGCAGATATTTTTTCCACCAATGGAATGATAAATAGCCGCTTTTGCCCGTAATTCAGTTATACTTCCCGGCTGATATCGGCCAACACACGAGTGAGGAATGGCAAAAGAAGATCATATTGAAATGGAAGGCACGGTTACCGAAACACTCCCCAATACAATGTTTCGGGTCCAGCTGGAAAACGGGCACGTGGTTACAGCGCACATATCCGGTAAAATGCGCAAGCACTACATTCGGATACTCACCGGCGACAAGGTTACTGTACAGCTCACCCCGTACGACCTCACCAAAGGCCGCATCACCTATCGCGCACGCTGAAGTTGAGATGGCAGGTGCCGGTTAAAGCACCTCTTCCTCTTCCTTGATGTCGTAGATCAATTTTCCGTCTTCCGCACGGATGGTCACGTTACCGCCGTTCGCCAGACGGCCGAACAGCAGTTCTTCGGCCAACGGTTTCTTTACGTGCTCCTGGATAACACGCGTCATTGGACGGGCACCCATTTTCGGGTCGAATCCATGCTCGGCGAGCCAGACACGCGCTGAGTCCTCGAAATCTATCGCGACGCCTTTCTCCTGCAGCTGGGCTTCCAGTTCATAAATAAATTTGTCGACCACCCGGGTGATGACGGTCGGATCCAGTGGCTTGAACTGGATAATCGCGTCCAGCCGATTGCGGAATTCCGGAGTGAACATTTTCTTGATCGCTTCCATGCCATCAGTGGAATGATCCTGATGCGTGAATCCGATGGAGGGCCGGCTCATTTCCGTGGCGCCCGCGTTAGTGGTCATGATTAATACCACACTGCGGAAATCGGCCTTGCGCCCGTTGTTGTCGGTCAGAGTGCCGTGATCCATCACCTGCAGCAACAGATTGAATACATCCGGATGGGCCTTCTCGACCTCGTCGAGCAGTAACACTGCATGCGGATGCTTGGTCACTGCCTCGGTCAACAGCCCCCCCTGGTCAAAGCCTACATAACCCGGAGGCGCACCGATCAGACGCGATACCGTGTGTCGCTCCATGTACTCGGACATATCGAAGCGTATCAGTTCGATGCCCA
This sequence comes from Thiogranum sp., assembly GCA_032251035.1. Classification (GTDB taxonomy): domain Bacteria; phylum Pseudomonadota; class Gammaproteobacteria; order DSM-19610; family DSM-19610; genus Thiogranum. The sequence continues at coordinate 59,659 of JAVVEV010000007.1, forward strand.
TGACCATCGCCAGCTGCCGGGTCACCTCTGTTTTACCCACGCCGGTCGGCCCCGCAAACAGAAATGAACCGATCGGTTTCTGTTCATTGCCCAGGCCGGAACGAGACATTTTAATGGCACTGGACATAGTGCTGATCGCTTCATTCTGACCGTACACCACCATCATCAGGTCGCGCTCGAGGGTGCGCAGCGAATCCTTGTCTGAAGCCGACACCGTCTTCGGCGGTATCCGCGCTATCTTGGCAATAATCGACTCGATGTCCGCGACGCCAATAGTCTTTTTGCGCTTGTTTGGCGCCAGCAGTCGCTGGTTTGCGCCGGCTTCATCAATAACATCGATGGCCTTGTCGGGCAGAAAGCGATCGTTGATGTAGCGGGATGAAAGCTCGACCGCGGCGCGCAGAGCCTTGGCCGAATATTTCACATCATGGTGTTCCTCGAATCGGGATTTCAAGCCACGGAGAATGCTCACCGTTTCGTCCACCGTCGGCTCGACCACATCGATTTTCTGGAAGCGTCTGGCCAGAGCACGATCTTTTTCAAAGATCCCGCGGTACTCCTGATAGGTGGTCGACCCAATGCATTTCAGCTCACCTGACGCGAGCATCGGTTTAATGAGATTAGATGCATCCATGACACCGCCTGAAGCAGCGCCGGCACCGATAATTGTATGAATTTCGTCAATGAACAGGATTGCCCCTGCCTCATTGCGCAGCTGATTCAGCACGCCCTTGAGACGCTTCTCGAAATCACCTCGATACTTTGTTCCAGCGACCAGCGATCCAAGATCAAGGGAATAAATCGTGCTGGCGAGAAGCACTTCAGGTACATCTCCGTCTACGATCAGCTTGGCCAGTCCCTCGGCAAGCGCAGTCTTTCCGACGCCCGCTTCACCCACGTACAGGGGATTATTTTTGCGACGCCGACACAGAATCTGAATGGTGCGCTCGACTTCAAACTGGCGGCCGATGAGTGGATCGATCTTGCCCTTCATCGCCATCTCGTTCAGGTTAGTGGCAAAATTCTCGAGTGGCTTCTTCTGAGTATTTTCGCTGTTTGCCGGACCTTCAGCTTCCGTCGCAGATTCGCCTTCCGGCTGATCACCAGCCAGTTTGGAAATTCCATGGGAGATATAATTCACAACATCCAGGCGGGTGATGTCCTGCTTGTTCAAAAAGTAGGCTGCCTGCGATTCCTGTTCACTGAATATCGCCACCAGCACGTTAGCGCCAGTGACTTCTTTCTTGCCCGATGATTGAACGTGGAACACTGCACGTTGCAATACACGTTGAAAACCTAAGGTCGGCTGTGTTTCACGATTGTCCGAGAGCGGCAACAGAGGCGTTGTCTCATCCAGAAAGCTGGCGAGCTCTTTTTTTAATTTCTCGACGTCAGCGCCGCAGGACTTGATTACGTCCACGGCCGTGGCATTGTCCATCAGCGCGAGCAACAGGTGCTCGACGGTCATGAACTCGTGGCGTTTTTCCCTGGCATCCTTGAACGCCAGATTGAGAGTAAATTCCAGTTCTTTGCTTAACATCGGTTCTACCTCATCATGCTCTTTCAGGCCTCCTCCATGGCACATAACAGCGGATGCTGATTCTGGCGCGAGTAGTCATTTACCTGCGCGACTTTTGTTTCCGCAACTTCCCGTGTATATACGCCGCAGATACCCTTCCCCCTGGTATGAACATGCAACATTATCTGCGTGGCCTTTTCCCTGGACATCCCGAACACCCGCTCCAGCAGGAGCACCACGAATTCCATGGGCGTGTAATCATCATTGTGCAACACTACCTTGTACATGCGCGGCCGCTGCAGCTTCGGCCGTGCCTCCAGTACTGAAAGTCCCTGGTCTCCCGAATGTTGCTTTTCCTTTCCCATAAAACGAATTATAACCAATTTTCCAAAGCCAAAACGTCAGAATTACAACGCTCGCGAAGCAGCATACACCCGCTTTCAGCCAAAGCAAAACACTGCGCCTAAGCCAGTGATCCCGCGAAGCTTTTCAGCCTCCCCCAGACTTGACTATTTGGGCATCTGGACTAACAATAATAACCTTGGCCGACGCCGGCCAACGGAGGAGTCGTGATAGCACCGCAGAGTGCGAAACGACATAACGTCAAATAAGCTCGGGCGCGCCAGTGCCTAAGAGTGCAGTGAGGATGTGCAGCTATGGCGACAGGAGTTGTTAAGTGGTTCAGTAACGCAAAAGGTTACGGGTTTATTTCTCCCGATGAAGGCGGCGATGATATTTTCGCTCACTTTTCTGCAATCGAGATGGATGGATACAAAAGCCTGAAAGAAGGCCAGCGAGTCGAATTCGACGTATCTGATGGGCCGAAAGGTCTGCAAGCCAACAAAATCATGCTCGCGGCGGCTGTACAGTGATCATCACTGCGCAGTAGCAGTCCCGCGAGTCGATATTTTGCACCACCCTGCCCGGCAAGGGCGCCGGTTGCAGGGCGGTGTCGCTATTTCCTCATATTATCAACGATTGCCTGGCCGAACTGCGAACAGCTCAGCTTGGTAGCGCCTTCCATCAGCCGATGGAGATCATAAGTTACGGTCTTTGCAGCGATGGCTTCCGAAAGACCTGTAACAATCAGATCAGCTGCTTCGTTCCAGCCCAGGTGGCGCAGCATCATTTCCGCTGAAAGTATCAGGGAACTTGGGTTCACCTGATCTTTTCCCGCATATTTTGGCGCCGTCCCATGCGTTGCTTCAAACAGCGCCACGGCATCCGAAAGATTGGCGCCCGGTGCCATGCCAATGCCGCCGACCTGAGCCGCCAAAGCATCGGAGATATAATCACCGTTCAGATTGAGCGTTGCGATCACACTGTATTCGGAGGGCCGCAGCAGAATCTGTTGCAGAAACGCATCGGCAATCACGTCCTTGACTACAATTTCCTTGCCGGTACGCGGATTGCTGAACGAGCACCAGGGCCCATCACCGATTTCCCTGGCGCCGAATTCATCTCGCGCCAGTTCATAGCCCCAGTTCTTGAAGGCACCTTCGGTGAACTTCATGATGTTGCCTTTGTGCACCAGCGTCACTGAATCGCGGTCCTGGTCGATTGCATACTGCAGCGCCCGGCGCACCAGACGTTTGGTGCCTTCGGCTGAGACAGGTTTTATGCCGATACCTGCGGTGTCGGGAAAACGAATCCTGGTTACGCCCATTTCGTTCTGCAGAAAATCAATAACCCTGCGCACCTCCGGGCTCCCGGCTTCCCACTCGATACCGGCATAGATATCTTCGGAATTCTCCCGGAAAATTACCATGTCGGTTTTCTCAGGTTCCTTCAGCGGGCTCGGAGTGCCGGTGTAATAGCGTACGGGGCGCAAGCACACATAGAGATCCAGATCCTGACGCAGGGCCACGTTCAACGACCTGATACCTCCGCCCACTGGCGTGGTCAACGGTCCTTTTATCGCGACCGCATATTCTTTCACTGCGTCCAGCGTTTCGCTCGGGAGCCAGGCGCCGTCTTCATAGAGAGCATTAGCCTTCTCGCCTGCATAAATTTCCATCCAGACAATTTTGCGCTTGCCCGCGAAAGCTTTCTCGACCGCGGCATCGACCACATCACGCATGACCGGCGTAATGTCCACGCCAATCCCGTCACCCTCGATGAACGGGATGATCGGCTGATCCGGAACGTTCAGCGACAAATCCGCGTTGACGGTGATTTTCTCACCCTGCTCAGGTACAGCGATTTTCTGATAAACCATTATTAACTTCCCGACGTGGCAAAAAATATCGCGGAATTGTAACAGAGACGGTGCCGTTTATCCGCATCCTGCGGATGTGGATCCGTAAATATAAAAACGCCGCGCATAAAAAAACCCCCGTCACCCGAAGGCGGCGGGGGTTTTGTTACGGCAAGAAAACCGCGGGTCTAGATTTCTCCACCCGAAGCCTGAATCAGCGCTTCTTCAATAGCGTTGGGTGCGCACATGATGTTGAAAAAAGTTGCCCCAGTCTCGTTCTGGATCATTGGCAGATGCGGCCAGCTGATGGCGATACGGAAACGCGCATAGAGTGCATACACGTCGCCACCTGAAACCAGGATCTCATAAGGCAGATGACCGGTCGAACGAATGGCATCCTTGTCTACGCGGCTCATAATGTACTCGTCACCGCTGCAACCACTGTCATTCAAAGCCACGCCGAAAACAGTTTCTTCACGGCCCGGGATATCGATCCGGTAAACTTTGGTAGCACCACCACGGCCCTGGGAGAGACCTTCTTCCACCGCAGCAATCGCTTCTTCGTGACTGTCATATTCAGCCAGTTCGCTGGGGTCGTCGAAGTACTCCATACCGAACATATAGTGATACTTGCGCAGATCCTTGGCGCTCAACTGTTTCTCACCGGTACCGAAAGCCTGCTCTTTGCCCAGCACACTTTCGAGGCTGCTCAAAGCGGAAGCCGCACCACTGGTATCTTCCAGCCGGTAGGTGTTGGCGAAATACAGAGGATTGGTATAGCTCACCTGAATTTCATCACCGACTTCGGTCAGAGTGACGCGCTGACCGGCTACGTATCCACCGAATTCAGAGCTGGCAGCATCCTTCTTCAGAGCGTCATTGGTAATGGCCAGAATCATGGCCCCATCATACGGGGAATAGGATCCGACAATTTCGAAACCCGCTTCTTCCACCTTGCTTTTCACTTCATCTGCAATAGCTTGCATGTCGCCGCTGGCCTTGTAACCCAGCACGAATGGCTTCAATGCTTCTTCTGCGAATGCGTTACCGAAAGATAGTGCCAGTAAGGCACTCGAGACAAATAATTGCTTAACGACCTTTACCATGATGACTCCTCCTCACGTTTATCGTGATTTTTTCAGTTCAACTGAGATCTGCGCGGGGCGATTTCAGTTTATTATTATGGCCTTAACTCTTTGCCGGTTCCCCGGCTCGAACAAATTACACCTTGCCAAAGAAACCGGAGGCGAACCCGCGCAAAGAGGCGTTGGTCATAGTCGCTACTTTATGATGCTCGGAGCCATTGTCAAGTCTATGGCACCCCAAAGCAGCATAAATCGTCTTAGATACATTAATTACATTCAATAACTGATTGTTTAAACTATGCTTCACCAATTTCGAAAAGGGTCTTCATAACATGGTGTGGAAACCGAGAGTTACCGTCGCAGCAATCGCGGAGCGGCAAGGCCGTTTCCTCATGGTGGAGGAACAGGTCGACGATGCGATCCGCTTCAATCAACCGGCCGGCCACCTCGAGGATAGCGAAAGTCTGCTGGACGCGGTCGTGCGAGAGTGTCTCGAAGAGACTGCCTGGCATTTCCATCCCGATGCCCTGATCGGTCTGTACCGATGGCGCCAGCCCGGCAGCGGCGAAACCTGGCTGCGTGCAACTTTCAGCGGTAAATGTGTCGAATTTGATTCACATCGCACCCTGGACGACGGGATCATCGCGGCACACTGGTTGACCCGCGATGAAATCTGTCTGCGTGAACAGCAGCTGCGAAGCCCGCTGGTGTTGCGGTGTATCGATGATTACCTTCTGGGCAGGCAGTTTCCGCTGAACCTGCTGGTCGAGATGGACGAGGCATGAAGCGGTCCGGTGAAAAAGTCATTGTGGGTCTTTCCGGCGGCGTGGATTCGGCCGTTGCCGCCAGTCTGTTACTGGAGCAGGAGTATACTGTAGAAGCCGTCTTCATGAAGAACTGGGATGACGACGATGAACAGGATTCCTGCCCCGCCGAACAGGATCTCAAGGACGCACGCGCTGTCGCCGCCCTGCTCGGGATTCCACTCCACACCATCAGCTTTTCCGCCGAATACTGGGACCGGGTATTCAAACATTTTCTTGCTGAATACGCGGCTGGCCGCACACCGAATCCGGATATTCTGTGCAATCAGGAAATCAAGTTCAGAGCTTTCCTGGATTATGCGCTCGAACTTGGTGCGCAGCGGATCGCTACCGGACATTACGCCCGTACCCGGCACAGTGACGTCGGTTGGCAGCTGATGAAGGGGCTTGACGAGGGCAAGGATCAGAGCTATTTCCTGCATCGCCTGGATCAACGCGCACTCGCGCACAGTCTGTTTCCGCTGGGGGGGCTGCAGAAATCCGAGGTACGTGCAATCGCCTCGCGCCTGGACTTTCCCAACTCGCAAAAGAAGGACAGTACCGGCATCTGCTTTATCGGGGAACGCAAATTCAGCGAGTTTCTGAGCCGCTATTTACCCGCGCAACCCGGCGAAATCACCAGTGTCGACGGGGAGGTGCTGGGCCAGCATCAAGGACTCATGTTTCACACCATCGGCCAGCGAGAAGGCCTGGGCGTCGGGGGGCTGCGCAATGCCACAGGCGAACCCTGGTACGTGGTCGGCAAGGATCTGCAGCGCAACCGTCTGCTGGTGGCACAGGGCAAGAATCATCCGGCACTTTTCAAGTTAACACTCGAAGCGCGAGACCTGCACTGGATTTCCGGCAAACCACCAGTAGCGCCCTTTTCCTGCACCGCGCGCATCCGCTATCGGCAACCTGATCAGCTTTGTGACATAGTTGATCTGACCCAGCAATACGCCAGAGTGAATTTTTCAAGCCCGCAGCGTGCCGTGACTCCCGGGCAGGCTGCGGTATTTTATGCTGACGAAGTCTGTCTCGGCGGTGGAACTATAACGATATGAATGACACCCAGTATAGCGATCGCGCACTTGCCTTCGCGGGAATTTTACAAGCCCTGCAGCTGGTCCAGAATGCGGCATATGGGAGACCCAGTGACGTCGAGGCACTGCAGGCAAGCCTGGGCAGCGTACTGAGGCTCGATGCCAGTTCAGTGGAAGAGATCTACGGTGGCATACAGCCGCTCAGCAACGGGCTGAGGCTGCTGCAGACGCAGCTGATGAGTCAGAATAAAAAGCCGGACGGTGAGTTAAGCCGCTATCTCGTCACCTTGCTTCATCTGGAGCGGAAGTTGAGTAAACGCGCCGATTTGCTCGACCGGATTCGTTCCGGCGTCGAGCGCGCCCAGCAACAGGCTGAGCATTTCGACGTCAGCCACGCCAACATCCTGGCCAGCCTGGCAGATACCTACAGTGCATCAGTCAGCACTTTGCGGCCACGCATCATGGTCAACGGCGACCCCAACCGGCTGGTCGACAGCGCTGTCACTAACCAGATCCGTAGTCTGCTGCTGGCTGCGATGCGCTCTGCCGTACTCTGGCGGCAGTGCGGAGGAACTCGCATCGGGCTCCTGTTCGCCAGAAAAAAACTGCTCGAGGTCGCCACGCAGTTGCTGCGCTAGAACGGCTCCTGTCAGGTCACGCCCGAGCAAAATCCGTCGATATCGCTGCCACCGGCCATAACGCCGTCGGTCCCGGGAGCACTCAGCATCCACCCGGCTATATCCTGCAACACCCGCTCCGCCTGCAAATCCCGGGTCAGCATATGGTAGCCGTCCTGGTACAGGGCAACTTGCAGGCGTCGCTCCGGACTTGCCGGCAGTCGCTTCAGCAACTGGCAGGTCGGCGCCTTCGGGATAATATCGTCGCGCTCGCCATACAGAAACAGGGTGCCGGCATCAGGCAAAATCCGGCTGGCCCGAACCGCCTGATCCATCAGATTTGTAACTCCGTACAGGACATCGACACGCGTCGCCTTTATGACAAGCGGATCGCGACCGAGTGCGCGCAGCATTTCGATATTGTCTGAAGGTTGCAAGGACAGGCCTTTGCCGGTCAGCCTGCGTTCGGGAATACTGTGTGCAGCCAGCCATAGCAGCGCGCGCTGATAAAACGGCATGCTGTCACGCGACCAGATTGCAGGTGCGACAAGTATCAGGCCGGCAACGGATTCTTTCAGATCACCGGCGCCTGCCAGCACCACCGCGCCTCCCATGCTCTCGCCCATCACGTACAGAGGGCAGTCCGGATAGCGTGTGCGCACGAGATTTACCATCAGCCGCAGATCGGCAATCATTCGCTCGCTGCCATGCCACCTGCCGGAGCCACTGGTGTCGCCAAAGCCCCGCTGGTCATAGGCCAGCACGCGCACTCCCTGCGCGGCCAGATATTGCCCGGTCGACTGGAATGCATTGCGGTAATCGTTGAGCCCATGCAGCGCCAGAACTGTCGCGCGGCAGTCAGCGTCCGGCTTCCAGTGCGTCACCGGCAGCCGGAAACCATCATTCATGATCGCGTAGTTTTCGAATAACTCAGGCGCCTCGTGCGCCGATCGCGCTGAATACACCTGCGGCGACCCGCAGCCTCCCAATAATGCCCCGATCATCAGTAGCATGAGCCCGTCGACGAATCCTGGCCGGCGTATATCGCCTGTTCGCATGATTGGCACGTTCATCAGAGAGTACCGGCTCCCTTTCGCTGTTTATCATTGGCCCTGTATTTTGCCTGCTGCCGGCGCTGATTTCCTCCGCAAATTCTTAAAACTGCGGCGGTTTGGCAGTCGAATGCCGATTGCCGGCAACTGCCTCTATTCACTGGAAAACATTTAGCTCATAATGTGCGGCTCGTTTGATTTTGCGGACAGGAGCTTTGAATGAGCAACAGTTTTTCGACCCGGGCGACGCTCAATGTTGGCGACCGCGCCTATGAAATCTACCGTCTGCCGGCGCTCGCCAGCGATGTTTCCAGGCTGCCCTACTCGCTCAAAGTGTTGCTCGAAAACCTGCTGCGCTATGAAGATGGCAAAACCGTCACCACTGGCGATATCGAAGCGCTGATCAACTGGTCGCCGGATACCGAACCGGTGCAGGAAATTGCATTCCGCCCGGCGCGGGTGCTCATGCAGGATTTTACCGGCGTACCTGCGGTGGTGGATCTGGCCGCCATGCGGGACGCGATGCAGGCGCTGGGTGGCGATCCGGAGAAAATCAATCCGCTGCAACCGGCCGAACTGGTCATCGATCACTCGGTACAGATCGATGCCTTCGGCAGCAAGAATGCACTGGACCTGAACGCGAAGATAGAATACCAGCGCAACGAGGAACGCTACAGCTTCCTGAAGTGGGGGCAAAAAGCCTTCTCGAACTTCAAAGTCGTACCCCCGGACACCGGAATCGTGCACCAGGTGAATCTGGAATATCTGGGCCGCGTGGTGATGGGCATGGAGAATAACGGCGTCCTGCAGGCCTATCCGGATACTCTGGTCGGCACCGATTCGCACACGACCATGATCAACGGACTGGGCATACTTGGCTGGGGCGTCGGTGGTATCGAAGCCGAAGCGGCGATGCTGGGACAGCCGGTATCCATGCTGATTCCCCAGGTGGTTGGCTTCAAGCTGAACGGGCAGATTCCGGAAGGTGCCACCGCCACCGATCTAGTGCTGACGGTCGTGGAAATGCTGCGCAAACATGGCGTGGTAGGAAAGTTCGTGGAGTTCTTCGGCAATGGTCTCGATCACCTGTCACTGGCCGATCGCGCCACGATTGCCAATATGGCGCCGGAATACGGGGCGACCTGTGGCATCTTTCCCATCGACTCCGAGACGCTGAACTACCTGCGCCTGTCGGGACGCAGCGAAGAGCAGATCGCGCTGGCGGAAGCCTATGCCAGGGAACAGGGCATGTACCGCAATGGCGAGCAACCGGATGCCGAATACAGCAGCACGATCGAGCTCGACCTGTCCACGGTGGTGCCAAGCATTGCGGGGCCGAAACGGCCGCAGGATCGCGTGCCGCTGACTGCTTCGAAACGTCTGTTTCAGGAAGCCCTGGCGTCGCTGAAAACCGAACGCAACCTGAGCAGCACACCGGCGGCTGGTTCGATCGACGGTAAAGACTTCACTCTCGATGATGGTGCAGTCGTAATCGCCTCCATCACGTCCTGCACCAATACTTCCAACCCCTCAGTGATGCTGGGTGCAGGCCTGGTCGCGCAGAAAGCGGCCCGGCTCGGCCTGCACGTCAAGCCCTGGGTGAAGACATCGCTCGCCCCCGGCTCCCAGGTGGTGACCCGATATCTGGAAGAAGCCGGTCTCATGGGAGATCTGGAAACGCTGGGATTTCATATCGTAGGCTATGGCTGTGCGACCTGCATCGGCAATTCCGGCCCACTGCCGGAGGCTGTATCTGCAGCCATTGCAGAAGGCAATCTCTCGGCCTGCGCCGTGCTGTCGGGTAACCGGAACTTCGAAGGCCGCGTGCATGCCGAAGTGCGCATGAACTATCTCGCATCGCCACCGCTGGTGGTCGCCTATGCCATCGCCGGTACCATGAATATCGACCTGTACAACGACAGCATCGGCCAGGATGCCAATGGTAAAGATCTGTTCCTGAGAGACATCTGGCCGACCCAGAAAGAAATCAATGACATTGTCGCAAGCAGCGTCAAACGTGAGGAATTCACTGAAGTGTACGCGGACATTTTCAAGGGCGAGAATCGTTGGACCAGCCTCGCCTCTCCCGAAAGCCAGCTGTTCGGATGGCAGGACGACTCGACATATATTCGCAATCCGCCATATTTTGAAGGCATAACGAAGCAACCTGAACCGGTCAGCGATATCAAGGGAGCCCGGGTTCTGGCTCTCCTGGGTGATTCCGTCACTACCGACCACATCTCTCCGGCCGGAGCGATTAAACCGGACAGTCCGGCGGGCCAGTATCTGAGCGCCCATGGCGTGCAGCCGGCCGACTTCAATTCCCTGGGCTCACGCCGCGGCAATCATGAGGTGATGATGCGCGGCACCTTCGCCAATATCCGTCTGCGCAACCTGTTGGCGCCCGGCACCGAAGGCGGTGTCACTTTGCACCAGCCGAGCGGTGTTCAGCAGAGCATCTATGATGCGGCTATGCAGTACCAGGCGGAACAGGTTCCACTGATCGTAATCGCCGGCAAGGAGTACGGGGCCGGCTCGTCCCGCGACTGGGCGGCAAAAGGTCCGCGCCTGCTGGGCGTTCGTGCCGTAATCGCGGAAAGCTACGAACGCATTCATCGAACCAACCTGGTGTGCATGGGCATACTGCCCCTGCAGTTCATCAATGGCGAAAGCGCTGAATTCCTCAATCTCACTGGACACGAAGCCTATGACATCATTGGTCTCGGCGACGGTGCAGCGCGGCAGGTGACGGTCCGGGCCGTAGCACCGGACGACAGTGAAAAAAGGTTCGAGGCGCGCGTTCGCATCGATACTCCGCAGGAAGTTGAATACTACCGGCATGGCGGCATACTTCATTATGTACTGCGCCAGCTGGCTGCCTAAGCGAAGAAAGAAACTATGGAACTTACATCACTCACCGCTCTATCACCGATCGATGGTCGTTATGGCCGCAAGACCGAAGCACTGCGTCCGATCTGCAGCGAATATGGTCTGATCCGGCACCGCGTGCTGATCGAGGTACGCTGGCTACAGGCGCTGGCTGCACATCCGGATATTGCGGAAGTCCCGACACTCGGCGAACATGCCAACAACGTATTAAACGCAATTGCCGAAAACTTCAGTGAGGAAGATGCGCAGCAGGTCAAGAACATCGAGCGCACGACCAATCATGACGTCAAGGCAGTGGAGTATTTTCTCAAGGAGAAAATCGCGGGCAATCAGGAGCTGGAAGCGATTTCTGAATTCCTGCACTTCGCCTGCACCTCCGAGGACATAAACAACCTCTCGCACGCACTGATGCTGCGCGAAGCACGTGGCCAGGTTCTGTTGCCTCAAATTGACGAGCTCATCAAGGCGATCACGACACTGGCACACGGAACCGCTGATCTGGCTATGCTCGCACGCACGCACGGTCAGCCTGCTTCACCCACCACTCTGGGCAAGGAAATGGCCAATGTGGTACACCGGCTGCGGCGTCAGCGCGACCATATCGTCGGTGTAGCGCTGCTCGGGAAAATCAATGGGGCAGTAGGAAACTACAATGCCCACCAGGTGGCATATCCCGAAATAGACTGGCCGGAATTTGCGAAAAATTTCGTAATCAGTCTGGGACTGGACTGGAACAGCTATACCACCCAGATAGAGCCACATGACTATATCGCCGAGCTGTTCGACAGTATCGCGCGCTTCAATACTGTGCTGATCGATTTCTCACGCGACATCTGGGGCTATATTGCGCTCGGTTACTTCAAGCAAAGAACCATTGCCGGGGAAGTCGGTTCGTCCACCATGCCACACAAGGTCAACCCGATCGATTTTGAAAATGCCGAGGGAAATTTCGGTATTGCCAATGCCCTCTTCGATCATCTTTCGCGTAAATTACCCGTGTCTCGCTGGCAGCGCGATCTAAGTGATTCAACTGTATTGCGTAATCTCGGTGTCGGTATCGGGCACTCGGCTATCGGCTATGACTCATTGATACGCGGCATTGCCAAACTCGAAGCCAATCCCTGCCGTCTGCAGGCCGATCTCGACGCGACATGGGAAGTGCTCGCTGAAGCAGTGCAAACCGTCATGCGCCGTTACGGTGTGGAACAGCCCTACGAGAAACTGAAAGAGCTGACCCGTGGCAAAGGCATTGATGCTGATTCGCTCAAGGCCTTTATTGAAGCTCTGGATATTCCCGCGTCCGCCAAGCAACAGCTCATTGCGCTCACTCCCGCCGGCTATATCGGAAATGCGGTCGAACAGGCCAGGTCGATCTAAAAAATCCCCGCCGCGGCGGGGATAAAACCAGCACCTTATATCGCTGCGCCCATAGGTTTAACCCAGCGTTCCTGTTCCCACTCTCTGGAGCGGATCCAGTCGGTCAGCTCGTGCGGCCCCACCGGTTTCCTTATAAAGAATCCCTGGGCCGTATCGCAGCCCAGCATTTCCAGCAGATCCCACACGTCGGTGCTTTCCACCCCCTCTGCCACTACTTTCAGCCCCAGATTGTGCGCAAGATCTATGGTCGCACGAACAATTACAGCGTCATTTTCCTCGCTATCCATTTGCGTCACGAACGACTTATCTATTTTGATTTCGTCGACTGGCAACTGCTTCAGATACGCCAGCGAGGAGTAACCGGTTCCGAAGTCATCGATCGACAGGATGAAACCCATATTGGAGAGACGCCGCATGACCCGACGTGCGCTCAGTGGATCAGACATGATAGCGCTCTCGGTAATTTCGAGAATCACACGACCTGGATCAATATTATATCTGTCGATCAACTTCTGAACCTGATCGGGCAACTTCCGGTCCTGCAGGCTGCGAACCGACAGATTCACGCTGATCTTCAAATCAATCCCGGCGCGCTGCCAGCTACGCGATTGTTCCAGAGCCCGGTCCATTACCCACAGAGTAAGCGGACGGATGACGCCCGTCTGCTCTGCCGCCGAGATAAATTCTTCCGGTGGAATACACCCGTATTCGGGATGCGACCAACGCACCAGCGCTTCGACACAGAATATCTTCCCGGTCTTGATATCCACCATCGGCTGGTATTCGAGCATGAGCTGGTTCTGGTTGATCGCGTCACTCAACTCGCCAGCGAGTCCGAGACGGCTGATGGAATGTTCATCACGCTCAGCCATATAAAAACAAAATCCCAGGGCCTTGCGTTTGGCCTCGTACATAGCCACGTCGGCATGCTGCAGCAGGAGATTGCCATCGCCACCATGCTCGGGACAGAGCGCGATCCCGATACTGATGCCTATGCGCAGGCGCAGATTTTCAACTTTTATCGGTCGCTCCATAGCCGCAATGATCTTTCTGCAGATCGCTTTGGCGCGCTGGTGATCGGCGCCCGGCAGCAAGGCCGCAAACTCATCACCGCCTAGGCGCGAGACGGTGTCAGTTCGACGCAGGACAGATGCCAGCCGGCGAGCGACTTCCTGAAGAAGGCGGTCGCCGATATGGTGGCCCAGTGTATCGTTGATTTCCTTGAACTGATCCAGATCCATAATGCAGAGCGCCAGCGGCTCGTTGTCATCCTGTGCATTCTGCAGGGCAACCTCCATGCGTTCGAACAGCAGGGAACGGTTGGGCAGGTTGGTCAGGTTATCGTGCTGCGCCTGGTATTCCAGCGCATAGGTTTCTGCGATCACCTCTTCACTCATGCGTTCCAGGTGTCTTTTGAGGTGATCTATCTGATCCCCGTGACTGCTGTCCGGTAGCAGGGTGATGCCCAGACGTCGTGCATATCCATCAACCTTTCTGTGAATTTTTTCGATGCGAACCGCTATCCGCGCCACTACGGTCAGGCACAGCAACGAGAACAACAGAATGATGAACAGCCGTTGTTGACGTACCGAGAACACATACGGTGCATTGCTTCGAGATACGAATTCTTCATCGATCCATAGTGCGTGACGCAGACCGGGTGCATGCTCCGACTCAAGCAGAAGTTCGTTCGCCACGAGTGAAAAGCGCCCTTCCCTCCCGACCTTCTTTTCCGCAAAAGCCTCGGCAAGTCGACTCGAACTGACCGCAACAGGCTTCTGTCCGTCGCCCAGGAGCAGACCCGAAGCCGTCCGGCGCGGGTCCGGACCGATAATCCTCTGGAGAAAACCATTATCGACGGAAGACGCAATCAACAGGGTTCCCGTCACCTCATTCATGCCATCCTGGACTGGAAACGCAGCGATCAGGAAAGGTACGTTCCGGATGGATACGATTTGAGGTTGCTGTGTCGCAACTTGCAGCATGCCAACATCTGCTGCGATTTCCAGCACCGCCGGGAGTGGGCGTTGTTGCTTGTGGTAAATCGCCAGGCGTTCGCGATTCCTGCCATAGACGGCTGCAAAATTGATGGCAATCGAACCATCGAGAGATTCAATGCGGGCCAGCCAGTTTGGCTGCCAAAGACTCACCCGCGGCGTTACTGCGTCGGATCCGGATTGCCAATCCTGCACGCGCTGTCGCAGAGCGGAATGCCCGGCGAGATATTGAGCCGTCTCAAAAAAGGTGGCGACGGAGTGTTTGATCCGCGCGCGCTGTCGGGCGGCGTCCTGCTCGAACTGGCCATGCCATTCCCGGGATGCTGCTTCCGCGGTCGTGCGCTCTTGCAGGATATCCAGTAGCAACCATGCCAGAATGCCCAGGCAGCAGATGAGTACCACCACGTTTCTGGTTAGTGATGTCCTGCGCAATGAGACAGCCTTCCGCGGCAAGGCTGCCGTGGCCTTAGTTACTTCCATTTATTCCTCCAGTTCCTTCGGGGGCAGCGATGTCATCGCTCACGCAATCAGTTGCCCGCAGTCGGGCCTGATAAACCAGCTGATCCAGCTCGGAAGAACGCAAAAAGAGTGACGAGCCGAACAGCTCGTATCAACCAAATTTTCCTTATAAATCCATTCCTTGCGCGACTTCCCTGAAATGTCTGCGCAGGTTGCCTGATACCTAACGGCTCCAGGTGCAAAAAATTGAATTTCCTGCTGCCGTCTGAAGTATGCAAAAATTTCCGGATGCAGAGATCTCTGGACTGCCGGATAAGGCGTGCTGACTGGACCCGCGATCGCGACAATTTGCGCGCGGTCCGTGGACAGGTCTTTGTTGTTGAACTCGGAATCCCCGAGCAGCTGGAATGGGACGATCAGGACGAGCAGGCCAAGCATTTTATTGCTGAAACCGCAGCCGGTGAAGCGGTCGGAGCGGCGCGCCTGCTGCCCAGCGGACAGATTGGTCGGATGGCGGTGCTGCCGGACTGGCGTCGGACCGGCGTCGGCAGTCGGCTCATGCAGAAAATCCTGGTAGCCGCAAAAGAACAGAATTTTCAGGAATTGTTCCTGCATGCCCAGATGTCAGTCGTCGGCTTTTATGCCAGTTGGGGATTTACGCCAGTTGGCGGTGTTTTTGATGCAGCAGGAATACCCCACCAGACCATGCGCATCGCTGTACACTAGCTTTTGATCGCAGTAATCTTCAGCCATGAATCAGGATAACTTCCGTCGGTTTGTCGAGCTGAAGCTGGGTATTTCCGATATGGAAATCGAGCTCGACTCGCGCGCCGATGCCCGACACGCCACCGACCTGATGGTTGAACAGGCGACATTCTCGCTGGATATATTCAGCCGCGATCTCGATCCGTTCATCTACGAAAGAGCATCGATCCTGCAGGCCATCAGCCGCTTGTGCCGGGATAACCGGAAGAACCGCATCCGCTTTCTCGTCAACGAACCTGTCGCGGCCACCCGGCACGCCCCTCGCCTGATCGAGATGAGCCGTAAATTGAGCAGTTCGATCGAAATTCGTCAGCCCCACCCGGACTATCTTCACTACAACGAAGCCTTTCTGGTGGCTGACGAGTGCGGACTGATCCACAGGGATTTTTCTGATCGCTATGAAGGAACCGTGAATTTCTATGCGCCGGTCGAGGCGGCGCGAAAGCTCGCCTATTTCACCGAAGTCTGGGAACGAAGCACCACCAGCCCGGAATTCCGCAGACTCTATCTTTGATGAAAGTCCCGTTACTGCTTATCCTCCTGCTCACGATTCCATTTTCGGCGGTGGCCGATCCGATAGAAATTATCGAGCTTAGAAACCGTCCGGCAGAAGAGCTGATCCCGACATTGCAACCCATGCTGGATAACGATGCCTCGATCAGTGGCCAGGGATTCACATTGATCGTTCGCACCTCGAAGGAGAACCTGGAACAGATTAAATCCCTGGTTACCAGGCTCGATAGAGCAGCCAGACAACTCCTGATTTCAGTGTTTCACGGTAGCAGACAGGATTTGCGCGCGTTGGACCTCGAGGGCAACCTGTTGCACCGTGATGGCCGCACGAGTATCCATGTCCGCGGTCTCAGCACGCATACGCGTCTGTCGGATAATCCGGTGCATAGCCTGCGTGTCGCCGAGGGAACCTCGGGCTTCATCGAAACCGGGCAATCAATACCTTATTTGTCTGGTGGCACCTGGGTAACTCCCGAGGGAATTACCCAGCAAAGCAGCGTTTCTTTCAAAGATGTCGTCACTGGATTTAACGTATTTCCGCGCCTTCACGGCGACCAGGTCACGCTGGAACTCAGCCCCTTCAGGAACCAGGTGAATGAAGCGCGAGCCGATGCAGTCGACACCCGGCGCGCCAGCACGACCATCACGGGACCGCTGGGTGAATGGCTGCAGGTCGGCGCTGTGCGCGAACAACTCGATCGCTCCCGTTCCGGTCCAGGAACGATTGCCTCGACTCGCGACAGAAGTGCCGCCAGCATCTGGATCAGAGCAGATCTGATTCAGTAACTCCCCGGTGCGCAGCGATTTAATTCTGTGGAACTGATCACTGGAAGTGATCTTCGCTTTTTACGACCGGTGAAATGTTATTCTTTTATCGCTTTTTTATATAAAAATGATAGCTACCGCTGTTGCCGCAGCTTTCGAGCAGACGGTCGCCAGTCGTATCCAGCAGATCCGGAATATCATCAGCGCTGGCTGGATCTGTGGCAATCACGTGTAATACCTGCCCTGATGACAATCCCTTTAGCGCTTTCTTGATTCTCATCACAGGCATCGGGCAAATAAGACCTGAAGTGTCAAGCTCGTCGTCAAAATGCAGCATCACATGTTGCTCTCTTTCTGGTATTTTCATGCCCTCACAACAAGGACGCTGGTCCGACCCGCTTCATTCCATCGGCAGCGGCTGCTGGGGTGCCCCTCCGGCTTCTGCCTTCGGGATATCCTCATTCGCTACATCATCTTCGGCAAAGATTTCTTGTTGAACGTTTTATACTCAATGAACCGCTTGTCATCCAACGGCTCTTTAGAAACAGATGCAAGTTCATACTCGTGACCATTCCTGAAATCTTTCATGGCCACAGGCACACCCTCCAGATCCCCGATAGTTAAATTTGCTCCGCTCATACCCGCAGTGAGCTGCTGCGCGTTTTCCGCCATGTCGCGCATAAATTTCATCATGGCGCTCAGAGCCGCAAAATCCGCCTTCGGCATATTTGCATTGGCAACCGTCGCCATACAGGTTTCTGCGATCCGCTGGCCGTCCGCCATGACGTCATAACGCTGACAATCGAAACCCGCGATCCTGTCTTTACCTCGCTTGATCGTGGTGATCTTTTCCGAGGGCGCAGATTCCATGGCACCCAGATTAGCCATGCCACCCATCTGCTTCTCGATCATTGCCCGCTGTTCCGGTGGCAATGACTTGAGCTGCTCTTGCAACATTGCCAGTTGCGGCGCAAGTTTCTTCTTGAGCTCGCCGACCGAGCCGGCTAATTCGGTCAGGCTGGCACGGTCGACTTCGGTATACTGTTTTGAGTTCGCGTTCACGTGTATCGCCATATCACGCTGGCTATCGAACAACATGTAATCCGGCTGGCCGTTCTGCGACATACGCACCATGTGTCCCTTGATCTGAACGGTGGCATCGTTGTCGCCACGGATATCCTCCAGTATCAGCGTACTATCAGCATGAACAACCGGGATCGTCAGAGACATGAGCAGCACAGCGACGACCACGCCGGAAACTTTTTCGACCATAAAATTTCTCACTCTTTCCAAAAGGTTTTAAATATTTTCTCGCAGTGACTGTGACTAAGCAACCCGCCGCCGGAAAGCCTTTTATACTCGCAAATCCGGGGCTCCGGGCACTCGCGGTCACATTCTGTTAGAATAATCCTTTTGCAGCTGAACAGATACACAACTTATATATGAAGAACCTAGACCAGTCACTGAAAGAACGCATCCTGATTCTCGATGGCGCCATGGGTACTATGATCCAGCGCTATAAACTCGAAGAGGCCGATTATCGCGGCGAGCGCTTCAAGGACTGGCCTTGCGATTTAAAAGGCAACAACGATCTGCTATCGCTGACCCAGCCGCAAATCATCAAAGATATTCACAGGGCTTATCTGGAAGCCGGAGCTGATATAGTCGAGACTAATACTTTTAATTCCACCTCGATATCGCTCGCTGATTATCAGCAGCAGGACCTGGTCTTTGAATTGAACTATGCCTCTGCGCGTCTGGCTCGCGAGGCAGCGGATGAATTCTCCACCAGTGACAGGCCACGATTCGTCGCCGGTGTGCTCGGTCCGACCAATCGCACTGCTTCGCTGTCGCCGGATGTCAATAATCCAGGCTTCCGCAATATCACTTTTGACGAGTTGAGAGACACCTATTACGAAGCGACGCGCGCGCTGGTCGAGGGCGGTGCCGATATCATTCTGATCGAAACCATATTCGACACGCTCAATGCGAAGGCAGCTGCGTTTGCCATCCAGACCTACTTCGACGATTCCGGCAACAGAAGACCGATCATGATTTCCGGCACCATTACTGATGCCTCGGGCAGGACGCTGTCCGGCCAGACTGCCGAAGCGTTCTTCAACTCCATGCGACACGTGAATCCGATTTCGATCGGCTTCAACTGCGCGTTGGGCGCCAGGCAACTGCGCGAGTATATCGAGGAGCTCGCCGGCACCGCCGACTGTTATGTCAATGCACATCCCAATGCCGGTCTTCCCAATGAATTCGGCGAATATGATGAATCACCCGAAGCAATGGCTGCCGAACTGCGTGACTGGGCGGAAAACGGATTCCTGAACATTATCGGCGGCTGCTGTGGTACCACTCCGGCTCACATCAAGGCGATCGCCGAAGCGGTAGCCGACATCCCGCCGCGCAAGAAAATCAAACACGACTTTGTCCTGCGCCTGGCCGGCCTGGAGCCGTGCAACATCAGTGATGATTCCCTGTTTGTAAATATTGGTGAACGTACCAATGTCACGGGTTCGGCCAGGTTCAAGCGCCTGATTCTGGAAAACCAGTACGACACGGCTCTGGACGTGGCACGCGAACAGGTGGAAAACGGTGCGCAGATCATCGACATCAACATGGATGAAGGCATGCTTGACGGGGAGCAGGCGATGGTGACCTTCCTCAACCTGATCGCCAGCGAACCGGATATTTCGCGTGTTCCGGTAATGCTCGATTCGTCCAAGTGGAACATCATAGAAGCTGGCCTGAAGCGTATTCAGGGTAAAGGCATCGTCAATTCGATCAGCATGAAAGAAGGCGAAGCGGTGTTCATCGAACACGCCAGCCTGTGCCGCAAATATGGCGCTGCAATCATAGTCATGGCTTTTGATGAGCAGGGCCAGGCTGACACCAAGGCGCGTAAAGTGGAGATCTGTTCCCGTGCCTACAAGATCCTGACCGAGCAGCTGGATTTTCCTGCGGAAGACATCATATTCGATCCCAATATCTTCGCCATCGGAACCGGCATCGACGAACACAACAACTATGGCGTCGATTTCATCGAAGCCGTTCGCGAAATCAAGAAGAACCTGCCGCATGCCCGGATTTCCGGCGGCGTCAGCAATGTTTCCTTCTCCTTTCGTGGTAACAATGCAGTACGTGAAGCTATCCATGCGGTATTCCTGTATCACGCCATCAAGGCCGGTATGGACATGGGTATTGTCAATGCCGGGCAGCTGGCGATTTACGATGACCTGGCGGAGGAACTGCGCGAACGGGTAGAAGACGTGGTTCTCAATCGCCGTCCCGACGCCACCGAACGACTGCTCGACATCGCCGCCAAATATAAAGGCGATGGCGCCGCCGTAGAGAGGAAAGAGGATCTCGAGTGGCGCAGCTGGCCGGTTACCAAACGACTGGAACATGCGCTGGTCAAGGGCATCGATGCGTATGTGGAAGAAGACACCGAGGCTGCCCGCCAGAGCTATGAACGCCCGATACAGGTCATTGAAGGCCCCCTGATGGATGGCATGAATGTGGTCGGCGATCTGTTCGGTGAAGGCAAGATGTTTCTACCGCAGGTTGTAAAAAGCGCACGCGTCATGAAAAAAGCCGTGGCTTACCTGTTGCCATTCATTGAAGCGGAAAAAAGTGGCACCGCCAGCAAGGCCAAAGGCAAGATCCTCATGGCCACTGTCAAGGGTGATGTGCATGACATCGGCAAGAACATTGTCGGCGTGGTGCTTCAATGCAACAACTTTGAAATCGTGGACCTCGGCGTCATGGTATCCGCACAGAAAATTCTCGACACTGCAAAGGCGGAGAACGTCGATATTATCGGCCTGTCCGGACTCATAACACCGAGCCTGGATGAAATGGCGCATCTGGCGAAGGAGATGCAGCGTGAAGGTTTCAATGTCCCGCTTCTGATCGGCGGTGCGACCACATCACGGGTCCACACAGCCGTCAAAATCGAACCCGGCTATGAGGCTGGGCCCACGATTTATGTCAAGGACGCTTCACGCGCCGTGGGCGTTGCCCAGAATCTGGTGAGCGATGATACGAAGACCAGCTATATTGCCGGCATCAAGGCTGACTATGAAAAAGTCCGAGCGCAACATGCCGGCAAGCAGCGGAAAACCGAGTGGCTAACGCTGGCGCAGGCGCGCGGCAATAAAGCCAAAATCGATTGGTCCGGCTATGAGCCGTTCACGCCGAACGTGCTGCGCGGTGCGGTGAGCGGCAACAGCTCTACCACGGGTCCCGAAGTTGAATGCCGGATTGAAAACGGTCATGCAATTCTGGTCATCGATAATCAGCCTCTTGAAGAAATTGCGGAATACATTGACTGGACGCCCTTCTTCAAAACCTGGGAACTCGCTGGCAGCTATCCGAAAATCCTTGATGACGAGGTAATCGGATCACACGCGCGCGAGCTTTTTGACGACGCACGAAAAATGCTGGATCAGATCATCGCGGAGAAGTGGCTGCAGGCCAAAGCCGTCGTGGGTCTGTTCCCGGCCAATCAGGTTGGCGATGACGACATCGAGCTGTATAGCGACGATTCGCGTCAGGAGATTCTCAGCACGCTTCACCACCTGCGTCAACAGAACCAGAAACCACCGGGTCGCCCGAACCAATGCCTTGCAGATTTTATCGCTCCCAGAGAAACCGGGCTGAAAGACTATATCGGCGCCTTTGCAGTGACTGCCGGTATCGGTATCGATGAACGCGTCAAACGATTCGAAGCCGAGAATGACGATTATCGATCCATTATGCTGAAAGCTCTGGCTGACCGTCTGGCCGAAGCCTATGCTGAGCTGCTGCACGTGCGCGTCCGCAAGGACTACTGGGGCTATGCCAGCGATGAGTCGCTCAGGAATGAAGAGCTCATCAAGGAGCAGTATCAGGGCATTCGGCCTGCCCCGGGGTATCCCGCCTGTCCCGAACACACCGAGAAAGCCCTGCTCTGGAAGCTGATCGATCCGACACATAATGCGGGCATCGCGATTACCGACAGCTTTGCGATGATGCCTGCATCTTCTGTATCTGGCTGGTATTTCAGTCATCCGGATTCCAGATATTTCGGGGTTGGCAAAATCAATCGCGATCAGGTTGCGGATTACGCGCAGAGGAAGGGAATGTCGCTGGATGAGGCCGAACGCTGGCTGGCGCCGAATCTGGGTTATGACCCGGATCAGGAGAAGCGCGCAGCTGTCGGATAAACTGGCAGTCCGGCTGGAGCCAGGTGAAGATGCATGTCATGTGACAAGCAAGGATGATCGATACACCGTCGTAGCCGGGTGCAGCTCCTTTTGCAATGAGTATCGAACTCCTCGTCCCGGCGCTGGCAATCATTCTCGGCGCTTACTTCATCCGCGGCATTACCGGTTTTGGTTCTGGCCTGCTTGCAGTACCCCTGCTGGCACTGCTGCTGCCGCTTCAAACAGTCGTACCACTGGTGCTGGTACTGGACTTCGGCGCATCCCTGGTCATGAGTCGACACGCCCGGGCTCATGTGCAGTGGCGGGAGGTCGCCCCGCTGCTGCCGACCACGTTACTGGGGATTCTTGCCGGCATCACTCTGCTGGTCAATTTGCCGTCGAAACCGATGCTCACAGCACTCGCGGTGTTCGTCATCCTGTTCGGTCTGCGTTACCTGCTGAACATCCATGATGAAAAACCCGTGTCACGCCGCTGGTCGGTGCCGGCCGGGCTGAGCGGTGGATTAATCGGGGCATTGTTCGGTACCGGTGGACCACCTTATGTAATCTACCTGACGCACCGGATCAGGGACAAATCCCAACTACGCGCAACCCTGTCCGGCCTGTTTCTGCTGGACGGCTCTTTGCGGCTCATTGTTTTTGTCGCTGCGGGTCTTTTGGGGACGCAGCTTTTGCCGGCGCTGCTGGCATCCGCGCCGGTGGTAAGTCTGGGTCTCTACCTGGGACATCGTGTTCATATTGGCATCAGCAATCGACAGATGCTGGTGCTCGTCGGCACACTGCTGCTCGTCAGCGGTGCAGCATTACTGATAAAAGCCTGGGGCTGACATAAAGCATGGGGCGATTTCCCCAGCTATCTGCAGGAAACTGCCGTGTCAGGCGGAAATATTGCCTTTATACTTTGCTCCATGCGCTCTTTCTACCTTTTGCTGGGCTGGAGTTTCTTCGGACTTGGAGCGGTCGGCGTAGTTCTCCCCGTGTTGCCGACCACGCCATTCATGCTGATTGCACTCTGGGCATTTGCCAGAAGTTCAAAACGGTTCCACGACTGGCTTTACACTCACAGAGTGTTCGGTCCGCCGCTCGATCAGTGGCGGACTCATCGCATCATCCCCGTCAAAGCGAAAATATTCACACTTGTCACTATGTTCCTCAGTTTCGGCTATCTGGCATTTTTCAGCGAGACGCCCGCGCTCGCCAAGGCCATAGTCGCGTTGTTCATGCTCTCCGGCGCTGTATTCGTTTTAAGCCAACGGTCCCGGATCAGTCGCTAATAGTTCTGTCCATTCCGGCGTAGATTTCATCAAGCGGGTGCATTATCCTCTGGATTCTGCGTCGAACACGAATGAGGGACTGTGAGCTCAATCGTACAATCGCTCGAATCTGCCGAACCGACCGTCACCCGTCGGCCCATCCTTCAGCTGTTCATATTTTTGACCGTAATGGCCCTGGCAGGGTTCGGATATTCTATTTTCCAGATCTGGGTGCAGGCAGAACGCGAGGCTCGCGATACGCTCTTCTATATTAATCAGCAGATTGCCCAGAGCACCCGGGCAACCTTTATCAAATATGACACCATACTTCGAGTGGTCGGGCAGGAACTGCTGCGGGTAGGTGCGCTGGAAAATCCGGAGGCGGGCCGACGCATCATCGAAGATGTTGCGATAGCCGATCAAGGTATGGTCGGCTTCGGTTTCGTCCGACCGGACGGACAGATTCTGCTCGTCAATGGCATCCCGGCCGGCAAGTCTCTCCCGAATCTGTTGCAACAACGGGAATCAGCAAGCAGCTTCCGCGAAGCACTCGATTCGCCCATTCTGCAGGCGGGCCGGCCCTGGTTTATGAAGCTATTCAATGAATGGGTTATTCCTGTTCGCACCACACTGCGCAATGATGAAGGCGAGCCGCTCGCGGTAATGACCGCGGGATACAGGATAACCGGCGGCTCCACCACCTGGGCCGAACTCGACTTGCCAGACGATATAGGTGTCGCGGTAGTCCGCGAGGACGGCTTTCTGCAGTACATCCACTTCGTGGCCGGTGATGAACTGGAATCCGGTCGTCTGAACGAAGTATATGGATCACCGACCGGCTCTGATCTTCTGGCACTGATCCAGGAAGATGGTGGCGAACGAGGCATTATCCGCTTTGGAGAACGATTCGCGGCAGACAACCTGTTAGCGGTGTACAGACATCTGCCGGAATACGGGATCTATACGATCACCGGCCTGCCTACGAGCAGTATCAGGGAAGCCTTTGCAGAGGACCTTGTCGGACCGGTCAGCCTGGCAGTGATTTATCTGTTGCTGGCCTCCTTCGGTTATCAATATGCGGTTCGGATACAACGCGAACACGAGACGAGCCTGACGTATCTAGCACACCACGATTCGCTGACCGGATTGCCAAACCGGGTTCTGATGCGCGACTACCTGGAACAGGCACTGAAGGCAGCACAACGTGACGGGCAACGAACAGCCTTATTCTTTATTGATCTGGACCGTTTCAAGGAAGTCAACGATGTACATGGGCATGCCCAGGGTGACATCCTGCTGAAACATGTTGCCATTCGACTGCAAAACACTGTCAGACCGAATGACACCGTGGCGCGCCTCGGGGGCGATGAATTTCTTGTGATCCTGCCCGGTATCAAAGACCGGGAAACGATTGACGTGCTGGCGCAACGCGTAGCCAGCCAGTTTATACGTCCCATAACCATAGGCAACCTCGAACACCGGATCACCAGCAGTATCGGAATCGCCATTTATCCAGACGATTCGCGTAGCGTTGTCGAGATTTTGCAGCACGGTGATATCGCCCTGTTTGAGGCCAAAGGTCGCGGCCGCGCCCGCCATGTTTATTTTGACCCTGATCTCAATAAGCGGGCTCAGCGAAGAAGCGAGCTGCGCGATGCACTTGCCAGAGCAGTGGCGGAGAACCAGCTGACGCTGTACTACCAACCGCAGCTGGATGCCGCAAGCAGTCAAGTACTGGGCGTGGAGGCATTGCTGCGCTGGCACAGCCCGGAACATGGCGAGGTATCACCGGTTGAATTTATTCCCCTGGCCGAAGAAACCGGTCTTATCAGCGATATCGGGCGTTTTGTGCTTTACCAGGCAATGCGTGATATCAAGCGGCTCAACGAGAATTGTGGTCTGGATCTGTGCGTAGCGGTAAATATCTCCGCCCATCAAATGCTGAATGAGAGCCTGTCCGCGCTCGTAAAGCGTACTGCCGATTCGCTGGAATTCCCTTGCCGCAACCTTACGCTCGAACTCACCGAGTCAACACTGATTCGCGAATTCGAGAGCGTCTCGGTCGAGCTGCATGCTCTGCGGCGCATGGGCGCAGGTATCGCAATCGACGATTTCGGTACCGGCTATTCGTCCCTATCCTATCTGAACCAGCTGCCCGTAACGGAACTGAAGATCGATCGCAGCTTTGTCCGCGATATCGACAAAGACCCGAATGACCGCACACTGATAGCATCCATCATCGGTCTTGGCCGGGGTCAGGGTGTACGACTGGTGGCGGAAGGCGTCGAAACAGCGGAACAAGCACGACTGCTCAGGGAGCTTGACTGCGATATTTTGCAGGGTTTCTACTTCTCGCGTCCTGTGCCCCTGGATGCACTGCAGGAATATCTGGGTTGCTCTGACGGTGACAGGACGTAGAAGGCTACAGCCAGTCGGAAAGCTGTATTCCGACCCCAAGGCTGTGGACCTTGTTGTCGTAATCGATCAGGCTTTCTCCATAACCGTAAAACCACTGCACATAACCCCGGACATTTTCGAGCACCGGCGTGCTCCAGTCGAGACGTATCGCGCCGCGATTGTCACTCTGCAAGTTATTCCTGAAGAATAATCCATAGGTTTGTTTGTTGTGCTTGTAGATTCCCTGAAACTCAAAGTGTCCGAGATAATCTTCAATATCCGGATTATCATCGTCCTCTCTGGACTCTGGAATCCGGTACCAGGGTTTTATGCCGAAGTAGAAATTGTTCCGCTCAAACACGAAGCTCGCATAGATCCGGTTCCAGCTCCGGGAAAGAGGTCCGCCCTGACCATTTGATTGATGGGATATCCCGACGTTGATGAGCGAACTGTGCAGGCCGAAAATATCCCAGTCAGTGTTCAAGGCCAACCAGGCTTCCGGCTCATGATTAGTCTCCCTGAATGGCCGCGAATCCTCGTCATCGAAAACCTGCCAGAATGATCTGTTCGTATATGCCGCGAAGACTGCACCGCGGTCATTGAACAGGTTTCGTGCGAGTGCAAATTTGTAGCTGATCTGAAATTTGACTTCCGGATTCTGAAAATTCACCTTTTGATCAAACTGTCGCTCGAAAATCCCTTCGGAGAATCCGTTGAAGTTATATGCGGCAATCAGATAATTGGGCCGGTGCGGAGTCAGGGTAAAAGGAACGATGCTGGTTGCCCCTTCGATAGCCAGCCTGCGCTCGAGCGCTGATTCATGAATATCGGCCGGCTCTCCTGTTACCGCAGATTCCACGGCTTCCGCGGCGGTCTTGCAGTTCTCTCGCAACTCGCCCAGCGTAATGTCATCTCTTGCACTTTTTGCCATCTCTAGCATGCAGTTATCGAATGCGTCTGGCGCACCTGATGTTTCCGACTGCGCACAGACCGGTCCAGCGCACAGCATGCCGAGCACGACAGTTCGCGTGAAGTTCGCTACTTTCGTCACAGGAAACACATCGACTCCTAAACCCGCAGTTTTTTTCTCACTAGCACCACTGCAATATAATAACTGACAACAGCGAATGCGATAAGCACTATAACGTTTAACAGAGGTTGCGCCGGCTCGGCACCGGCCATTAGCGAACGGGTCAGGATAACAGCATGCGTCAGCGGCAGGAACTGGACCACTCCCTGCATCACCTCGGGCAGTGTATCAATCGGGTAGAATACCCCGCACAGAATAAACATCGGTGTAATAACGAGCACGAAATAGTAGTTAAAGAAATCGTAGTTTGAGGCCAGCGCACTCATGATCATGGCAGGTCCGGCGAAGCACAGTCCGATCAGAAACACCACCGGCAATGCCCACAACGCCTGCCAGCCTTCAACAACTCCCAGCACTGTGGCAACAACAAGAATGGCGGCGCCGCTGAACAGACTCTTGGTCGCGCACCAGAGCATTTCGCCAGCCATGATATCGTCAACTTCCAGAGGGGTGGCCAGTATCGCGTCATAGGTCTTCTGCGGCACCATCCGCGTGAAGACCGAATACATGCCTTCAAAACTGGCTGTGGTCATTGCCGACGACGCTATAATCCCCGATGCCAGAAAAGCCAGATATGACATGCCGGCCATTTCACCAATAAAGCGCCCCAATCCGAAACCGAGACCCAGCAGATACAGCACCGGTTCGCCAAAATTCATCAGTACAGCCGGCATGATCAACTTGCGCCAGACCAGTATATTACGCCGCCAGACGGCCAGGGCTCCGACACGAATGACAGGCAGCTTCCAGAGATGCATCAGTCGCGCAACTCTCGTCCGTGAGCCGCCGCTGCGTGCCGCCGGACAACGTATCGGTTTTAGCCTTGCGCCGATCTGTCAGCGAAACAAAATCCAGCAGTCCGTCGAGGCGCGAATCGACCTCCCCTCGTCCGAGTCCAAAGTAGGACGCATAGATTTCCAGGTTTTCCTCGACAGTAAAATCCGGATCAAGATTGTCCGCTTGCGGCACTATACCCACGCGGGAGCGGATTGCAGACGCGTGCTCCGCTACAGAAAGCCCGAACACTGACAAGCTACCTCCGCTCAGTGGTGTCAGCCCCATAGCCATGCGTAATGTGGTGGTTTTTCCTGCGCCATTGGGGCCGACAAAGCCAAAGCATCTGCCCGCATAAATATCGAAATCGATATCCCGCACCGCCTTGCGACCTGAGAATTCCTTACGCAGCGATCGCGCACGGACGACCGGCGCGCTCGACATTTCCTTGTTCGAAGCACACATAGGCCTGTTATTGTACCGGTTAACGGCCAGACCTGGATTGATAATTTTGTCCGATCAGGATGACTATCAACCGACTTTATTGATATTGATCAAACCTCATTTTGCGGAAAGGTATTATCCTGCGGTCTGGTAGCAGATCTGCAGGTCAGAAAATGATTCCGTCACGCAACCCCAAATGCATGGGTAAGTATAATTTCGAAGACATCGCGCGCTTCGCAAAAAAACGTTTTGTGGAAGGATACGAAACCCTGGAGCTACTGAGTCAGGCCAAATCGCAGCGTGAAAGAGAAGAAATTGCTCTCGTGTGCCTGCTGGATGTCGACGATGCACAGATCGTAGCGCTTGAGCTTGACTGCAGATACGCAGGAAAGTGTAAAATCACGGATTGCCGGGAACGGCTCCGGAAAATGATCGCTGCAGATCTGGCAAACGGCTGATGCCGGGCCCCAGCCGCAGATAACTAAAAAAGCTCCCGAAAAACATTCAGAACCACGACTACCGGACGCAATAGACGGGTACGGCCTGCAGCCCGCTGCATTCTTTTTGTCCCATCAAAAATGCGATTTTGAAACCATGAAAAAGCTGTTTTTGACCTGCTTTGTCTGCTTCTCTTTTCTGGCGGAATCCGCAGCGACTGCCGAAGATCGCGTACAGCTCGCGACCCTGGATAGCAGCAGCTCTCCTGAAGTCGGCGCCGCTCCCCTCTGGCAAGACCTCGACCCCGGAAATCTGCAGGTACGTTCGGCCTCCGTTCTGGTGCTTGATCAGTCCGGCCACGTCATTTATGCAAAGCAGGCGGACCAGCCGCGTCCCATCGCATCAATCACAAAGCTGATGACGGCAATGGTGATTCTCGATAGTTCACTGTCCCTCGAAGAACCTGTCACCATTACTCGCGAGGACCGGGATCTGCTGAAACTTACCGGCTCCCGTCTGAAGTATGGAGCGACACTGAGCCGTGAGCAGCTCGTTCGTCTGGCGCTGATGGCATCCGAAAATCGGGCCGCCCATGCGCTGGCCCGTACTTACCCGGGAGGCGAAACGGCGTTTGTCGATGCGATGAACGAAAAAGCCAGATCTTTAGGCATGCACCAGAGCCACTTCGCAGACCCGGCCGGACTGAATCCCGGTAATGTCGCCTCGGCCCGTGATGTGGCCACGATGGTCCGCGCAGCTCGAGCTTACGCGCTGATCCTCGATGCCACCACCACCCGCTTCACCAGCGTATCGCCTTATGATGGGCGCGGCGAGCTCCGTTTCGGTAATACCAATCGCCTGCTCCGCAACGAGTCCTGGGAAATACAGTTAAGCAAGACCGGCTACATCAGCGAAGCGGGACGCTGTCTGGCCATGCAAGCTGCGATAGGGGATCAGTCTCTGGTCATCGTGCTGCTCAATTCATTTGGCAAGCTGACTCCCTACGGCGACTCCAATCGCATCCGCCGCTGGATAGAGCACGCCAGGCAAAGCTGACGGAAAGTAACTGATGCGTTACATCGGCTGCGTAATCGTGAATGCGCCACGAATCTCTCCGACCTCATAACCTGTAGCCTCATCTTGCGGGTACAGCTCTTCCAGTCTGCCAGCAACAGCACCACCGACCTGCTTACCATGACAGGTGAGACAGACCTCTGCGGTCGGTATCGCCTTCATGTATCGAAACACCTGCGTGCCGTCCTGCTGGACAACCTCATAATGTTCCATAGTCTTTGGATCCTGGCCTTTTGCCAACTGCCGATCGAAAGTTTTGAGAACATCCCGTTCCCAGTCATCCGGCGCATTGTCCGGGTTGCGCGTCTTTAAGCTGGTGCGACCCACTTCCCAGCCCTTTTTAGCGGAGAAATCATCGGCAATCCGGGGAGCCACGTCCTGACAAACGGCGATTGCATGAACTGGTCCACCTTCCTTGATCGCCTCCTGCAACTCTCCTTTCAAGGTCTTCATAAAGTCCTGGGTGACGGTTCGACTGGTTGCGGCCCTCGCTTCCAGATTATCTTCTGCAGAACCTGTACCTGCCATGAGTGACATTGCGGCCACTGACATAAGGATTACTGAAAAACGGTGCATCGCATCTACCTCCCGGACACAGAAATTATGAATCAGCAATATAATATTAGCGGAAATGGGCCGATCCGGATCGCGGGTTATATCTACGGCTTCTGAAGTGTTTTACAATCGTGCCAGGTACCGCACCGGGCGCACGGGCGGATGCGTGAAGTACCACGCATAAGATAATAAAAACGTTTTAATTCAATTACCTGATAATTAAACAATCCTGGAAACCTGTAATGAAGACAAGAATGCAGAATCTCATTATTGTCCTTGGACTCTGCCCCTGTTTACTGGCGGCAACGTCGGAGAATATCGGCAGTGGCAACACAGTTGATCCCGATGCAGTGACTGAATACAGCAAGGATCCCCGCTCGTTTCACATCAGAGACCTGTCGCTGGGCGAAACCAAGGCCAGCGTCAGCAAAAAGTATCCGATGCTTTCGCCACTGCCGAGTCCCAGCTATACGATCACCCTGCCTGAGGGCGAGAGTCTTTATGTCCAGTTTTCATTTAACCGCATACGGGCGCCCAGTGAATACAGCATGTACCTTTCCGCGATGTCGTTCCGCCAGGACCTGGGGCAGTCCCGGGATGAGTCCTGCGAAGATCGACGACGCGATCTGCAACAGGAATTGCTCACCCGCTTCGGCAAACAGGCACGTGTCAGTCATGTGCGGGGCGTACGGCGCCTCACCTGGAGCAATCATATCGATGACACCTCCAGAATCATCGCTACCATTTACTGCCGAACAGATTCGCTGATTTTTGGACTTGGCGCCGAGGGGGAATACATCGATCTTGATATCGAAAGGAAAATGGAAGAGGCTCGTGAAAAAGTCAGGTTGAATGAATTAAGGAAGGCGGAAGAACGGGCTCCGAAGTTCTAACGAACCTAGTTTTGCCAGACTGCATACCCCTGCCCGCGCAACCACTCCGCCAGTGCCGCTTCCAGGGCCGCATTCACCGGTTCAGCGTGGGGGTTGAATCCATCTATGAGCTCAAGCGCCAGCTCCACTCCATAGCGACGTGGATATTTGCTACTCCGATATCCGCTCTTATGCTGCTGAAAACGGTCACCGGGGGCATGAATCGTCATTCCAACATATACACAGGGCAGCCCCTCCACATACGCTGGATTGGCCTGTCGAAATTCCGCGTGCTCCAATACATCCGGGTGCAATGTGATCACATACAGATTGCGACCGCGTTTTCCCTTCGATGCTCTTCGGGCCTGCTGTTTCCATTTCCTGATCAGCTGATCGCGCACCAGGTCTTGCGCGTGCAGGAGATCAGGATCTGTAGATCTTGCCATATTCTCCATATTCGCTAACATGAATCGCCGAATCTTTATGGACATCCGTCAAAGCATCATGAAGTGGTTAGACAGAATCTCACTCCCGGTGCTTGCGGCCGTGGCGTTGCTGCTCGCCCTTGCGCCCTTCACGCCTGAGCCACACCTTCTGGAGAAGTCGAGAATGCTTCTTGAAGGCGCATTGGTCAAGCCAATCGATATCTTTGATCTGGTGTTTCACGCCGCGCCACTCGTGTTGCTGATACTCAAGCTGCTGCGTCACAAACGTGCTAGCTAGGCACACTCTGACAAACATACTCAAATTCTCCAGATCGTGTCGATCGTGCCGTCGCCACTCAATGCACTGCCAAATCGGCATCGCAAATGGCGCTGACTTGCAGTTATTGCCCTGAAAGCCGTACAGTTGCTTATGCGAAGACCGATACAGGACCATTGAGCTTGTATTTTGCAGGGAAGTACCGTGCTTCAAAAATCCGCCAAATCATTACTGATAGTCGCGTCCATCTTCATGTTCGGTTTTTCCGAACCCCCGTTGGAACCGGTCCGGGAGATTGCAGATCCAATGTTGCCGGATATTGCCATGGTGCATTTCGCCCCAGGCAAACAACCCGTCATTCTCTACAATCCGGTGCTGTGTCGGCAGGCTGGGCCGGCCTTGTGCGAGTTCTACCGCTTCCATGAATACGGTCATATCGTCCTGCGCCACAATGAACGCGACCACCTGTCGGTTCAGGAACAGGAGCGTGAAGCAGATGAATGGGCTGCCCGGAATGCCCCGTTCACAAGTGTCATGGCCGCATTTCGCTTCTTTTCCGCCGGCGGTGGTGCATTCCCAATGCACGGGCTGAGCGAAAAACGCGCAGCGCGGATGATTACCCGTCAGTCCATTGAACCCGAAACAAAGGCAAACTGAATTTCAGCGGCGGCACCCACTACGCACCGGCACATCAACCTGGTGCTGCATACTCATGATGCTGCTGTGTTCAGGCTGCGCTGATACCGCTACCGACAAAGCAATTTCCCAATCCGTTGCACTGATCGACCCGCAGCGTCTGCGCGGGCATGTTGAAAATCTCGCGGCGCTCGGTCCGCGTTCCTCGGAGTATCCGGCGGCACTACAGCACACCCTGGCATACATCAGGATGAAGCTGGACGACTACAGGGTGGATGTCCGCGAAGAAGCGTTGGCAGCCACAGCGGAAAGTTCCATGGTTAATCTTATTGTAGTGTTCCCGGGTGACCACGCCGATAAAACGGTTCTGGAATTCGGGGCACACTACGATACCGTTGCGACCACGCCCGGCGCGGATGACAACGCCAGTGGGGTCGCTGCACTGCTGGAAATCGCGCGGGTGCTCTCCGACCTGCCTAATCGTCGCACCATCCGCCTGTGCTTTTTCGCGGAGGAAGAAAACGGTCGGGAAGGGAGCATCCAGCATGTCCGAAACCTGACGCTGCGGAATGAGAAACTGGCTGGCGCCGTGATTCTGGAAATGGTCGGATATACCAACAGCACACCAGGATCGCAGGGTTCGCCGGTTCGGATTCCGTTGCTGTTCTGGCCTCCCGATACCGGAGATTTTGTTGCCGTGGTCGGTAATTTCACGTCTGGATCCCTTGGCAATCGATTTGAATCCGCTGCCGCCCGTTATGTTCCTGAATTGCCGCTGTTCAGCGCAAATCGACTGGGCGGGCTGTTCGAAGACGCATTACGGGGGGATCACAAACCCTATTGGGACCAGAATTACAAAGCAATTATGCTGACCGACACTGCAGACTTCCGCAACCCCCATTACCATCGCCCCACGGATACGCCGGACACGCTTGATTATGAGTTTCTCACTGCCATCACACGCGCCGCGCTCGCCACTGCGATCACCTGGAGCGGACTAGCCGGAGACACGGAATAACAACCTAAATTTCTCCCGAAGCTGATCGATAAAAAGGCAGCCGGAATTCATGCTTCGGCACTTCGAGAAATCAATTTCTGGATTAAACATTATGAATCGATATAAAGCTTTCGCCATTCACTTTGCGACCAGCCTGATCATCGTTTCCGCCATCCTGGCACTGATGCTTTTCATCTGGTATCCGGCGCCCTATTTCGAGGCGGACGGAGCTCAGCAGCTCGTAATTCTTATCGCCGGTGTGGATATTGTCCTTGGTCCGCTGCTGACGCTGATCATATTCAAGCCCGGCAAACCCGGACTCAAATTCGACCTGACTCTGATTGCACTGGTTCAGATTTCTGCGCTCGCCTACGGTGCAAGCGTGGTGTATACCGAACGACCGAGTTATGTCGTCTATGCAGTTGACATGTTCAAGCTGGTTCCTGCGGGCAGCATCGACAGTGATGACTTGCCTTCCGATGACATGCGATCCGGCGTATTTTCTCGTCCCAAACTCATTTTTGCGCGTTTACCCGAAGACCCGCAGGAACGCAGCGACCTGTTGTTGAAATCGATGGATACCGGTAAGGATCTGGAGATGCTTCCGGAATATTATGAACCCTACGCAAATAATATCGCACTGGTGCTGGAGCGCGCCCGACCGCTTGAGCTGTTGCAGCAGTCGTCGGTGGAGGCAGCACAGGCGGTGAAAGATTTCCTCAAAGCCGGTGGCCGGAGCATTCATCAATTTGTCTTTGTGCCACTGATTGGGAAAAACCGGGATCTTGCATTAGTCCTGGACGCAACCACCGGCCTGCCATCCGGCTCGGTTTCGATTAACCCGTTCATTCGTGAACCCTGATTTGATCGAGGTCAAACAAAGCAGCAGATTCCACCCCGTATATATTGCAGCCACCGACAAATTGGCTAATTTATGATTGCAAAAAGCAATTTTTCGCGCGCTCAATCAGTCGTCGGAGGTGGATATCTTGTCTTTCAAAAAATTCTTCATCGCGGCATTGCTGACAGGTGCGACGGCTCTGCCGATGTCATCAGCAAACGCCTTTTTTGGCAGCTGGTGGCCGTGGAACTGGGATGATGACTACTACGGTTATCCAGGCTACTACGGCTATCCCAATTATTACGGGGGCTACCCCGGCTACTACGGAGGCTATCCCAGCTATTATGGTGGCTACCCCGGTTATTACGGAGGTTATCCCGGATACTATGGGGGCTATCCGAACTACTATGGCGGCGGCTGGGGACCCTGGTACTAGTTGAGTCGGAACTGTGCCGGTCATGAAAAAACTGGTTTAGTTCCCGGCTCTTGAGTCGATTCACCGGGGGCTGTATCGCCAGGCCCCCGGACAGGAAAATAACGAGGCTACCCGCCCAATAAATCATGTTTGAGTCGGCACTCTTGATCGCTAGCGGTGTTGCGCTTTACGGCGGCATCCATCAGTTACAGCTCGGCATCCGCCAATCTGATGGCCATCCGCATGCAATCCATGCACTGATGTTTTTTCTGCTGAGCGGATTTGCCATAGCCGGCGCTGTTACAGCCACCGCGCAGTCGGTCACCATGCTTTCATCGTATGGCAAGCTGGCCGTCAGTCTGGGGATTCTGCTGTGGGCCGCGCTACCCTGGTTTCTGGTGCTCTATATCCAGCACAAGAATCTGGTAGTGCCGGCGCTGCTGACTGCGCTGTGGAGCATGTTGCTGCTGCTAAACCTGGGTTCGCCGCACAGTCTGCTCTACCGGGAAATTCATACGTTTAATCAGGCTGGTTCCTCCGGACAACTATTTATCGGTCTGCAAACCAGCACCAGTGCCTGGTGGTGGCTCGTTGAGTTAAGCACCTTCTTTACGCTGATTTTCGCGTTCTACGTTATTTACCAACATTATCGTGACAAAAAAGAATCGGCTTTGATCGCTGGCACAGGATTGTTGATCCTGCTGTGCACGGCGCTGACGGATTCCCTTGTCAATGCGGGTCTTATCGAATCGCCGTATCTGACTCCAATGGGTTTCCTGCTGTTTCTGCTGATCCCGGGCTTTTTGATGAAAAAGTCGCCTATGCCCGCCAGCCCGGCGCCTGAACGCGTACGTAACAGCTATCGACTTGCTGTCGATAGCGATTGGACTCCCACGTCCGGGAGCAAGCGTCCAGCAGAAC
This sequence comes from Thiogranum sp., assembly GCA_032251035.1. GTDB lineage: Bacteria > Pseudomonadota > Gammaproteobacteria > DSM-19610 > DSM-19610 > Thiogranum. Next base: position 95,365 of record JAVVEV010000007.1, read on the forward strand.
AGCTACGCACGCTAAAAATCACCGATCAACCAGCGCCGCCGGCCTTCTCATTCATGGAAGTACCGTCAAACAAATCAGCAATGCAACCGGTTACGCTGGAGCCCGATCAGTCCTCCACACCCGCTGACGAGCCGCCGCACGCAGACAACGAAACTGAATTTCATCAGCCCATACCGGCGTGGATCGATCAGTCCACCGTAGGTGAGGTCTCCGACAGTCTGGTCGATATCGCGGTGCATGCCACCATGATTCTGAATCGTCTGGAAGCCGGAGATATGGATCCGGAAGAGCTCCGGGCTTTAAGCGAAAAGGTGCGTACGCGCGCTATTGAAACCCGACGGATCACTCACCGCATACTCCGCGACGAAGACGATCTCTGACACACTCCGGCGGCTCAGCCACAGCTCTACGAAATCTCCTCAAGCTATTGTTTTTAATGTCGATACCAGCCGATGGACAGGTACCGCTTCAAGGAAGACCGTGATACACAAAAAATACCGCCTGCTACTGATCGACGATGATCCGCTGACATTGCACCAGGCTGCCGCATGGCTGGCCGGCAATGGTTACGATGTAACCACCCTGGAAGACGGTGTAGAAGCATTGCTGCATCTGGAGGCCGAGGATTGGGATCTCGTTCTGCTTGATTTGCTGCTTCCCGGTCCAACCGGACTGGAAGTCCTGCAGCAGATTCGCCGCAGTCGCAGCATGCTGAATTTGCCTGTCATCATGATGACTTCCCGGAATGAACGCAGTCAGATGGTGGCGGCGCTCGATGCAGGCGCCAATGATTATCTGATTAAACCGATTGACGGCGATATTGCACTGGCGCGCATTCGCACTCAGCTGAACTGCACCGAACTCGCGACTGCAAAAGACGAATTTCTTTCGTTTGCCAGCCACGATCTCAAGAAACCTCTGATGCTGATGCAGGATGTTGCCAATGAACTTCACCGGCGCCTTGTTCCAGGCACATGTGTCGACGGGCGTCCGCAAAAAGACCTCGAATGTCTGATCCAGAGCGCCAGGCAGATGATGAACGTTGTCGAAGGTTTCCTGAACAGCGATTGTCTTTCTTCCGGCTCAATGAAGCTCGACCTGCGGCCTACCTCGCTGAATGCCATTGTTGCGGAGGTCGTTCAGGAAAATATCGGCTATGCGGAAAGCAAACAGATCCAGCTGAACAGTATTCCTCAGAACGATCTGCCGAACATTCAGGCTGATCCACAGAAGCTTCGCGGCGTCATCGATAATCTGATCGGCAATGCCATCAAATTCGGACCGGCCGGTACGCGGGTGACGGTCAGTACACGCGCCGGGCAGAACAACCTGTATCTGAGCGTGTGCGATTCGGGACCCGGCCTCGGGCACCTCGACATGGAAAAACTTTTCACCCGGGGTACAACCCCGGGCAACAAACCCACCGGCCAGGAGATAAGTTCAGGTATCGGTCTGTTTCTGTGCGGTTCACTGATAAAACAACACGGCGGACAGATCGGCGCCGAAAACAATGCCGGCGGTGGCGCCACTTTCTGGATCGCACTACCCGTTCCCGATGCCTTGACACCCGCGGAGGATCCGGGAGAATCAATGCCCGCGTCCGTGCAGCGATTTTTGGCCCACGAATCCCGATAAAGCGAGACCCGATGAGGATGCACACTTTAAAAACTGCACTGTTGCTGTCTCTACTGGTCTTTGTCCTGCAGGCCTGCGCCTCCCACGGAGCGGTCAAGAAATCTGCTCCGGACACGGGCACCGCAGCGCTGCCTCAAAACAACGGCGACATCGGATGGCGCGCTGCGGTGTTTACCATCGCCTGGCCTGCCGGTCAGGCGCCGGTCTGGCATGCGGACGCGTTTCTTGCGCACCGGGTGTTCAGCGGGATACTGGAGCTGCACGAGCAGGATCTGGCGCTGTGGCGATTCCACAGGCGCGCGGTTGACGACGCGAGCGGACATCAGTTCAGCTTCAGGTTTTATGCCGATAGCGTGCTGGCCCAGACGATATATCAGGAAATCCGGAATCATCCAGAGACAGCTCGACTTCTGGAGGCCGGGATTCTGACCAACATCAGATACAGGCCACTCGCTGAAAATGACCGGCCGCAGATCGCCGATACCAGTGACCCCGGCTGGTCACCGGAGATGCAGGCCAGCTGGCCGTATTTCGCGATGGGCGTCAGCCGGAGCTGGCTGGCGTTAATCGATCAGGTGTCGGTGAATTCATTGCCAGCCGCTGCTGGAGAGCCGCTAGATACTCAGCTGGCTTTTTACGAGTCGGTCAATGACCGGGTGACCCGTCACTGGCGAACCGAGGGCGGCCATGCCTACCTGCATCACCTGAATGCCCTGTTCGGATACGAAGAGATTCTTGTCAGGGAACGGCGCAGCACCCGCTTTTAATTGCGCAGGTCTTCCGGGTCGCAATCGTATACCGCGAATGTCTGACTGCCGTCTTCTATTCCGGACACCGGCACGATGGCATTTCCACCCAATTGTGCTGCACTGTTAGCCGCAAGCGTAACAAGCTCTTCTGCAATGAGCGATTCGCTTCGCCTGATGACGCCTACCGTGCCAAGCACGGACACCTGAGTATTTCCAGCCTTACGGCAGTCCTGCACCTGCTCTGCCGTCAGCACCTTCACCCGGGCGCCCTCTTCTGTCGATTTTACCCAGGTGCAGGAGGATGTCAGCACCATTACAACGACCAGTAACATCGCATACGAAGAACGTTTCACGTTGAATCTCCCGATAATCTGCTTCAATTGTTAACGATCAGGATTTCCACCCGCCGATTGGTCGCCCGGCCTTCGGCAGTTTCATTACTGGCCACCGGACGCTCTTTCCCGTAGCCGGTTGCGGCGATTCGGGATGGGGCCACACCGCCAACCTCGACCAGAAATTTCGCCACGTTGGTCGCACGCTGTTCTGACAGTGCCTGATTCAAAATGCCACTGCCGACAGCATCAGTATGCCCGGAAATCCTGACCGTGCTTTCCGGGAAGGTGTTGATCGCCTGAATGATCTTGTTGAGCAACGCGAAGTTTTGCGATTCCAGCTCGCTGCCCCCGGACGGGAAGCGGAAACCATGCGCGGAAATGAGCACATCCTGGCGTTGCTGGTAAACATTCGCTTCTGCTGAGGTGAACAAGGATGCAACCTTATCCATTGCGGCTTGTTGCTCGGCCGTGACAGATAATTCCTGCTCATACTGACTGCGCGCCAACGCTGTATCATCACGCTGCTTGAGCAGATCCTTTACCGATTGCTGCAAGCTCAGTACCACATCCCGATTCGGTTCGTTGAAAGGCAATTCTGTCGCAATCGGTTCGTTGATTTCACTGAGCTGTTTCTGGTACCACAGGACGATGTCCTCGTGCGAGTAATCGCGACGATCGAAGTCCTTGATCAGTTCCGTAATACTCATACTGCGTTCAGCCAGCCATTTGGCCCGCATAGCATGAGTATTGGCTTTCTCGGTCATGGTACGGTCTGCATCCAGAACCGACAGGGCCAGCGCCAGCTCTTCCTCGGCCAGCCGGTAAGTTTTCGGCGCGGTTTTCGCCGCACCCGATTCCCTGGCCTGTTGCAGTGCCGCCTTGGCGGCGTCGACCATACCTTCCTTCAACGCGGCGAGTTCCAGCTGTTCGTAGCCCGCAAGCAGCCTGGGACGTCGACGTTTGACTTCCTCCAGTTTGCCCCGCTCCACCAGGCTCGCTGTCTTGCGCAGATCGGTATCGAGATCCGCACTGCTTTCGCTGTAGATACTCGACGCACCCGCCCGATTGGCACGATCACGAACGATCAGGACCTCTCTCAGCAGGTCACGACTGATGTCAGCGTCGTCATTAGCCTTCCCGATCGTTTCAAGCCCCGCCGTCGCCGCTGCAAGTGCGGTTTCCCGACGATTGGCGGTGGCGGCATTCAGCGCCTCCTCGAAACGGACCCGCGCCGCTTCGAAACCTTCGGGTGCCAGAATCTCGAGATCCCGTGCAGCAGCGTCTCTCAAAGCCCGTTCGAGTGTCGCTATCGGTTCGTACTCGCCAAGAACCTCTTCCTGCGTCAATCGCGGCGTGGTCGCGCAGCCGGCCAGCATCAATACCAGCAACAAAACCAGAGCCCGACGAATGGAGTGTATCAAAGTGATCTCCCTACTGGTGGGCGGCCGCAAGTCATTTCTGCAACCGCTGAAGTACCGATCATAGCGCAGGCACTGCGGATAAAAAACGCCTTTGGGGCAGCTTCTGCATCAGCTCAGCGCGCCTGGTGTATGATAATCAGCTGCACATCAGACGTGGCGTCGAAAGTCAGCTGCTCCGCGCGGAGCAAATCACCTTCGTCAACCATATCTTCGTTAGCGAAACCTTTGCCCCTGCACACATAGCCGATAAACGGAACATTGATATCGATACTCTGTTCCGCCTTGAGCGTCGCAATATCAACCAGTGTCGTCTCACTGTCGCCGCCATAGACGCGTGTGATGCCGCCGCTTTCCAGAAGCTGACTGTGTGAAGTCGCCGGACCTGACTTGTTTGCGGGCAACACCCAGATCTGGATCAGGCGGTTTTCCGCCTCTGCAGGATTGATTTCGTTATGTGAAAAACCGTCGCCGCCGCTGCGTTGAACCAGCACCTGTCCCGACGCCAGTGTACTTTTATCCTGCAACGAACCTCGATGCTCCAAAGCCCCCTCGACCATCAATGTGATGACATCGATGTCCTGATGCGCATGCATTCCCGTTTCGCCACCGGGCACCAGGCGGGCGTCCGCGAGATACACAAAATCAGCCAGTCCATTCCAGCTCTGACTGGTCTGTTCGCCAAACTGTCGCGAGTCTGTCACCAGACGATGTTCCCGTACGCCGGCAAAGCTCGTGCGCGGCAGTCTGGACCGTTGCAATATTTCCATACTTTTTCTCGTTTAATAGGCCCTGAGGACGGGCAGGCGAAGAGTGCGGTGTGCAGCAACGGATTTCAAGTCGCGCACCAGTTGTCACCCTTTTTCGGCAGCTCGCGTTAAGAATCCGTGAAACCACAATCATCGAGGTGCCATCATGAGAAAATTGATAACGATCCCCGGCACGGCAGCATTGTCCGGACTTCTGATGTTGAGCCTGTCCGCCGGCGCATGGGCCGGCGGTGATCGGCATTACCGAGGTGACAGAGACTATGGTCATTCCCGGGGCAGCCATTCGTACAGTTACAAACATCATCACAACCGGTATCCGGCGCGTCCCCACTCACGACACAGGCGGCATTATCGAAGCAACGATGACGAGCTGCTGATCGGTCTCCTGGTGGGGGGGCTGGTGGGTTATGCGGTGGGCAATACCCAGACCCAGGTTGATCGCTATGACACACCGCGTCAGGATCCCTATCCTGCTACCCGCTATGACGATGCGTATCAAGATGTGTATCAACATGACACATGTCTCCAGGAACGCGAATACCAGACCCGCGTAATGGTCGGCGGCAAGCAGGTGGAAGCCTATGGCACTGCTTGCCTGCAACCGGATGGTTCATGGCGCCGTGGTCCTGCCCAGGTAGCGGGCTGGTGATGTGGAAAAAGGTGGCGCTGGTATCGCGTGGGCCCAGGGGAGGCTTCTTCCGGGATGGACGGCCGATCCCCTTGGCAGGCCTGCCGACAATCCTAGTCGACGGTTGAAGTCAGAATAGTCAGGGCGGCCTGAGCATGCTCCGCCGCCTCGCGGCCAAGATCAGTCAGATAACCGCCGTCCTCATGAGTCACCAGTCCTTTGGTGTGCAGTCGTCGGACTGCTGCAATTTTTCCTTCCGCTGCAGTTTTATGCACCTTCAGTCCCTCTTGCGTGGTCGTGAGGTTATACAGGATCAAAACATCCAGTTCTTCGTTCAGTTCGGGCGTGTAATTCATTCTCTGGCCTCATGCGTACGTGTAATCAAACAGGGGAATTAGCTACTGGATTTTCCAGCTGCCATCAGGCTGGCGGCATGCAGTTCCATAGACTTTTTCCGGCCGCCCGCCGATGACCGCATCGATAGTGTACTCGCGACAGGGCTGATAGGCCTGTTCATAAGTTCGTGTCGAAGTCATCGTATACAGGTTTCCGGTATCTGGATTGCGCCAGGTGGAAGGTACGCCGGTGCGCACGCCTTCCAGTGCCTGAGCCGTTCGCATCCTGTCGACCTCATCCATTGAACGACCGACTGAACCGCCGATCGCCGCACCTGTCATAGTACCAACGATGATGGCGACCGTCCTGGCATCGGAATGACGTCCATCCACCTGTGCACCCAGCAGCCCGCCGAGAGCCCCGCCGATTATCATTCCGGATTGTTCCTGTTGTCCGTAATTGGCACAGCCCGATGCCAGCAGCACCAGACCGGACAGCAGCATGTTTCGCAAAGTGTTTCGTTCCATGATCGACTCCTGTTAGTCCGCAGCGCGAGTCCGGTCGGACCCGTGGCCATTGATGCCGGCGAACTCCATCATAATATTCGTACCCGCAAATGAGAACGGCTCTGCGCGGGATTTTTACGGCATCGCTTGCCGCCGGGTGCGGCGGACAGTACCATCCGCTGCATGCCGCGAAACGCCCTCCTGCCCTCTTATCGCCTGCTCAATATTTTCGGGTTTCTGACAACCGTCTTCGCGATGCTGTTTGGAATTCTTTACCTCGAGCGCACTCTGTATCTGGAACCTTGTCCGCTGTGCATGATCGACCGGGTTTTCTTCACCGGCATCGGAATGGTGTTCCTGCTCGCTGCACTGCATGATCCCGGCCGCGTCGGACAACGAATCTATGCCACGCTGAACGGCCTGCTGGCGCTCGGGGGCATTGCGACTGCCGCTCGCCACGTCTGGTTGCAGCATCTTCCTGCCGACCAGGTTCCGGAATGCGGGGCAAGTCTCGCCTACATGATGGAAACGCTACCGCTGGTGGATACCCTGAAAAATGTGCTGCAGGGCTCCGGCGAATGCGCCGAATCGCAGTGGTCATTACTGGGACTGAGTATCGCGGAACAGACGCTGTTGCTGTTCATATTCCTGTTCGCAGTGGCCCTGGTACAACTGCTGAGGCGCGGCGCTATGCGGCAATCACGATAAGTCGGTCCCGGGTGCCACACTAAGCCGCTCCGTAACACCGGCTTTCGAAAAGGTCTCACGAAGTTCGCGTTCAATAATATCCATGGTGGCGCGGCCCACATAATCTCCGCCGCCGGCCGGTTGCGAGTCAACCGCTTCAAGATAAGCTCGCGCTATCAGGCGCCCAAGCGGCCGCGGGTTGTATAACAGGCGCTTTATGATGAACGGATTCAGCGTCAGCGGATTGTAATCCTTCTTGAGGTAACCCTGTTCGATCAGCAGATGTTCGATGGGCGTGCCCGGTTGAATCCCGATAAAGAAAATGAATGGCAACACATTGTCCCGGCCGAACAGCTCGTAGAGTTCCTTGATACGATCAATCGTCTGATGCAGGGTATCCGCAGTCTCACCCGGCGCGTTCAGCGGCAGATAGAGTTTTACCTTCTGATCCGTGTAACCGGCCTTTTTGAACATGCGGAAGGCTTCCATCTGCTGTTCCAGCGAGTAACCCAGGGTCAGACTGTTAATCAGTTCCTGAGTGCCGGTGAACGACAGATCCAGGCTTTCCAGCCCACTTTCCAGCATCTTCGCGGCCAGAGTTTCGGTGAGAAAATTCAGCCGCAGATAGCCGGTCCAGCGGATATCCAGTTTTCGCTCAATCAACTCATCCAGGATTTTTTCCACATGTTGCGTGCTGCGTCGCGTTGAGCAGAACTGGGCGTCTGTGAACCAGATTTTCGTCACGCCGTAACGCGTTCGCAGTATCTCGATTTCATTGACTATCTCGACCGGATCCCGGTAACGCTGCTGGTGTCCCTCTATTCGGTTGTACAGGCAGAAATGGCACTGGTACGGGCAACCCCGTTTGGTATGGACACCGATCGCTCCGTCGAGATATTCACCGAAAGCAGGAAAGATCGACTCGACGTAGCTGAAATCGACCGCAGTAAGAGTTGTCAGATCAAAATCCTGTGCCCGGCGATGGTGGGTCACCTCGCCCAGTCGATTCTTGTAAAAGCTTTCTCCCTCCAGCGCTTCACTGTGATCGACAATGGACAACATTGCCGCCTCGCCCTCGCCCACTACTACGATACTCTCAGGGGGACACTGCTTCGCAACATACTTGCCGAAAATCGAAACCGCGGTTCCACCCACCACCAGCCGCGCGTCCGGCAGCAGCTTGCGCGCCAGCCGCATGTAGGCAAAGTTGCGTATCCGGCTCGCCGAGTAGTCGTAAATAATGGAGAACGCATCTTTTGCGGCCTTCAGTCGGCGCAGCAGACTCGGGGAATGGTCGAAATTCATCACCACATCCAGCGCATCGTCCTCAGGATGGGGCCCGAACGACTGCATATTACGCCAGGAAAACGCGATGATGTCCGGCTTGAATTGCGTCAGGGAGCGCTTGATTTCGGCCTTACGGCGGGCCAGCGGGATCACGGCCAGATCAAGAATTTCCTGCTCGATATGTGGCCGCTGTTTATGGATATAATCCGCAACGTAAATCACTCCTCCTGGATATATTTTCCAGCAGGGTAAACGGATGTACAGTATTTTGCGGACTTCTTCCGACATGGATTTTTTTACCCTTTCCCCACTTGCTAGAAGGCTGTATACCTTGGACACTCCCAGTGTGCAAGCTCGCCCGCATCGGCACATTGATGCAGGTCATACACCGGGGGGATCTATGCTACCCGGAAGAATCTGGCTAGACTACGTACAGGCGTCAAAACTCATCAGGTGAAGATCATGCCTGCAGGAAAATCGGACCAGAGCACCAGCAAACTCGATAAGCTGGTTGCGCAGACCCAGAAAAACCGCGAGCAGCGAGAGCAGGGCTACCGCGAGCAGGCGCTCAAGCTTTACCCGTGGATCTGCGGACGCTGCGCCCGAGAATTCAATCGCGAAAACCTGCGGGAGTTGACCGTCCATCATCGTGATCATAATCACGATAACAACCCGTCGGACGGCAGCAATTGGGAACTTCTGTGCATTTATTGCCATGACAATGAACACCAGCGACAGCTTGAAGCCGCCGCAGGCACCGGCGCAAGCGATCGCCCGGGTTCAGGAAAATCACACCACCAGCCATTCGCAGACCTGAAGTCCTTGCTGAAAAAAGACCATTAAAGGTCTCTCCGCAACCGGGTAGAACTACTCAGGATCGTCCTGCCGCCGTGTCGCTTTGAGCGCTTCAATACTTGACTATTCTACTGGGTTTATATTTAATACGGGTACTAATCGCTGAATGTCCGGCACATTCGGCTTCAGCTCAAATCATTAACATTGAATGCAACGAGGTTTTGTTATGGGGATTCCAGAACGTGACGGAGACGGTTATCTGACCGAAATGGATGGATGGACGCCCGAAGTGGGCCAGGCTATGGCACAGGCCGACGGTGTTGAACTCGACGACACCAAGTGGGAACAGATCATGAAGGCCCGGGAATACTACGACGAACATGCCGTGGTACCGCCGATTCGGAAATTCGCCAAGTACGTCGGAGTCGATCAGAAGGAAATGTTCAAACTCTGGATGACGGGTCCGATGAAGCCGATCACCAAATACGGCGGACTGCCGAAGCCTACCGGCTGCGTCTGACAGAATGCTTACACCGCCCCGTCGTCCTCAGTAGTGAGGCGGCGGGGCTTCGTCTTCTGGCGCACTCAATGGCTCTGATGCCAGAGCCCGCAATTGCGCCTGCAACCGTTCAACTGCCTGCCCCTGATGTCTCAGAAGCTGCTCCTGTGAAAGGAGAGTCCGCGTTAATTCGTCGATTGTCGCTTCCTGGTGCGACAGGCGAATTTCCAGTGTTTCGATGCGTTCACCGAAGTCGTTAGAGGTCATAATCAGTGGCTACCGGTGAAAACGCCAAGCATAGTTTTCGGGGCGGAAACTGGCAAGACCTGCGAAGGCAGGCGAGACGATGGTGCGGGCCGGGTATTGGCGTTAACCCCGTCAGCGATTAGCATTGCACCAGATCTGTACCGTTTTCCTTCAATCCGGAGATACCCATGAGTGATGCCCTGAATTACCTGCTTGCCGCCAGGCCGGACGCGATAAAACCTTACTTCAAGTTTCTCAAGGAAGCAGGGAAACATCTGGACACGCGCACCCGGGATCTGATTTCGGTCATTACCAAAGTTGATGCGCAGACCGAGGGTGGATTCCGGCAGTACATGACGCGAGCATTGCGCAATGGCGCCAGTGCCAATGAAATTCTCGATGCCCTGCTAATGGCATTCCCCACCCTCGGCCTCGCCAAGATCGTCTGGGCAGTCGATATCCTGCTGGAAATGGATATCCCGGAATTTCATCCCGACGCCCTGTTCGCCGAACCACGCTGGCACAACGTCGCGCCACTCGAAGAAATCGCTGCGGATGATATTACCTACCGGGATTCCGACGGGCGCAGTCTGTTCATCTACCGCGACAAAGAGACACTCCGTGTCTATGACAGCCGCTGTCCGCACCAGGTCACCAACATTCCTCATCTCGCCCTTGAGGGCACCCGCCTCACCTGCCCGAAACATCACTGGGCTTTTGATGTAAAAACCGGCGCCTGTGTCGAGATCGGCAACCGTCCGCTGAACCAGTTCGAACACAAGGTGGAAAACGAGCTTCTGATGGCCTACTGGTAAGGGCCAGCAGGAAGCGGTCATTGCGTCGTGACTGCCGCGCTTCGCCCGCAATGACATGAGTCAGACCCTGCCAATATGTGGCTCCACTTTTTCCGTCGGCGCTCGCTTCTTCGGGGGTGCCGGCGGAGGTCGTACCGGCGTCACCGCCCGGGCCGAATCAATCGCATCCAGCCGACCGAGGATGGCGCCAACTGACAACAACAGCAGTGCCGGTACGCAGAACACCAGCACCCATATGAAGACGGCAACCAATGTCATAAATGTCGCATAGTTCCCGAATACGGGATGCAGTTCGGCATCCGGCGTCACGGGTGGCGGCTGCAACAGTTGCAGCCAGACCATGGGCTCCAGCGTGGCAGCGAGTGCCAGCAGTACCAGTCCGGCCACGAACCAAAGCAAGGAAAAAATATACAACGTTGTTTTCATGTCCCTGTTCTCCAACTCCTGCCGGTGATCCAGCCTCGCGTTCCTGTATCATAGCGCGATATCAGTCCCGCTCACCGTGTCCGGGGGGTTTATGCAAAATCCGGTCGATTGTCCCTGCGGTTCCGCACAGGCGTTTCAGCGCTGCTGCGGACTCCTGTTGCAGGGTATTGCTGCCGGTACGGCAGAGCAGCTGATGCGTTCACGCTATACGGCTTATGCCTTGAACGACCCGGCCTATCTGCAACGTACCTGGCACCCTTCGACCCGACCCTCCAGATTGCAACTCGACGACGAGCCCCGACCATACTGGCAAAAACTTTTTATCCTTGCTACCACAGGAGGAGCAACCGGTGACAGCGAAGGCCATGTGGAATTTCTGGCGTTATACGAGATGAATGGCCGCCTCTGTCAGCTGCATGAATCCAGCAGTTTTATTCGCGAGGAAAATCTCTGGTATTACCTCGACGGAACCGCCGGCGCCGGCATTGCCCGCAGTGCGCCCTGTCCCTGCCGAAGTGGCAGGAAATTCAAGCGCTGTTGTGCAGTCAGTCAGGGTGCAGGCCGCTTGTAATGACTCTGCCTGCACAGTAATCTCGCGCGCCTATGTCTTACCGGATCGTTATCATGCCGCCACGCCAGCTTCCCGCCCGCCTGAGGTCCCGTCTACGCCCTTCCAGCTGCATTGCGTGGCTTGCCGCCGCCCTGTGCTGGACGGCGTCGCTCCATGCCGCTGTCTATCCGCTACCGCCTCTCGATACCGATCTCATCGGTCAGCTGCATTTCGTTACCGCGGAACACCATGACACGCTGCTGGATATTGCGCGCCGCCTCGACGTAGGCCAGGACGAAATTGAACTCGCCAACCCGGGGATCGACCGCTGGCTACCGGGTGAAGGCACGCAAATCATTGCACCGACGCGCTTCATTCTGCCCGCCGCGCCGCGCACCGGTATCGTGCTGAACATCCCGGAAATGCGTTTGTATTACTATCCGGCGGTGACGGACGAGACTGCCGCCACGGTCCAGACTTTTCCGGTCAGCGTGGGCCGGATGGACTGGGCGACGCCGGTTGGCACCAGTCGCATCACCGCGAAGACCCGCGATCCGAGCTGGACCCCGCCGGAATCGATTCGCATAGAGGCCGCCGAGCGCGGCGAACCGCTGCCGGCGGTGATTCCGCCCGGCCCCGATAATCCACTGGGCAAATATGCAATGCGCCTGTCACTGCCCGGATACCTGATCCATAGCACCAACAAGCCTTATGGCGTAGGCATGCGCGTGACTCACGGTTGCCTGCGCATGTATCCGGAAGACATCGAAATGCTGTTTCCGGACGTTCCGGTGGGCACACCAGTGGAGATTGTAAAACAACCGGTCAAGCTCGGCTGGTTCATGGATACGCTGTACGCTGAGATACACCCGCCTCTTGAAGAAGAAACGGACGGGCCACCGTTACTGGAAATGGCGCTGAATCGAATTGCAGAAGTCTGGGAAAAGCGGCCGTTTGTGCTGGATGGCAGCGCCCTGAAGCAGGCGGTTGAGGAACGGAGCGGGATGCCTGTCCCCATTGCCCGTGCCAAAGAACGATAACTCCCGGCCAACCTTTTTCGGCTGACCGGGAATCACGAACAGATACTATTTGTACATTGATTTCTTGAACATGCGATCGACCTTCTCGTCAGTCGCATTGGCCTTTTCGAGAGCCTGTTCCGCCAGGGCCTTGGCTTCCTCAGCAGTTCGTGAGGCAGCCGCCGCTTCTTCCCGGGCCGCATTGGCTGTCTCCTGAGCGCTTTGTGCGGTTTCGTTTGACTGACGGACTGCATCCGAGTCTGTGGTGGTCGCACAACCAGCCAGTCCGGCCAGCACCAGCGCCAGCGTTCCGGCAGCGATATTCATTTTTGTACCTTTCATTACCAACTCCCTTTTAATGTGGAACCGAAGCCTTTTATTCTAGCAAAGGAGGCTGAAAACCTTTAGCGAACAATAACCCGCATACCATGAAAAATCCATCGGTCCAGATCATCGATCTGATCGTTTGTCAGTGCGATGCAACCATTGGTCCAGTTGAAATCAGCATGAATACTCGCGTCCCCCGCTCCAATTCCGTGAATGCCCAGGTAGCCACCGAGTGGCGTTCCCTGAGGTGGCATATCTTCGGCGCGCAAGGCGCGCCGAATCGCTGAAAACTGTCGCTGATCGATAACATTCAACTCCAGGGCACGCCTCGCATGGGCCAGCGACGGGTAATCGAACCCGTAAAAACGGTGAAACGGACTGTCTTCCGCAATGCGGACGATACGAAACTCGCCCAGGGGCGTCTTTTCGTCGTTTATGATCTTGTCCTGGGTGACGCCGCCACGCCCAATCGACATATTGTCATACGTCTGTTGCACCACATCGTTCTGCATGACTGATAACGTCAGCGCCTGCGTATCGACCAGTAACCAGATTTCGCCGCTCGACGCTGCCTGACATTGAGCCATCAACGACATGAAAAAGACAAAAATGCATAATTGGGAGCGGAAATTGTTTTGCATGGGAATTGCCTCTAAAGTCTTGTCTGACATAACGGGATCAGCGTCAGCGTCCATTTGACGTTTATTGTTGCGCTTCCGGCATCTCCAGCCGATGATTAGGTTTCAAGCCTTGGGTCCGCAGCAAAGGCGGGCATATCCGACCCGAATTTTCAGGAGAATGTCATGAATTTCACTGTGGCTTTTATCGATGTAAAGGGTCATGAACTGATCGAGCAACTGACTGACACGGGCATGGCGTCAGATACCGCTCATGGATTTCTTAACAACTCCATCGACAGTGTGATGCAAGGTCTGCAGAAGCTCGACCTGACCACACTGATGCGGGCAGACAGCGCCACTCAGACTTCATCCGTGCTGAAGCAGATCCGCATCGGTTCGCTGGCGAATAAATCCGGCATCAGCAGCGATCTGGCATGCCGTTCACTGCGCGCTATCATCCCCTGCGTGTTCGATTTTCTCCGCGCCAGTGAATCGGAAAATATGACTTCCGCCGATCCGTGTGGCATCACTGCGAATCTGCCGGCTCTGACGCGCGCCCGACAGCAGCACTAGTCCAGCGGATATCATTCATCCCGGCAGTAACTGTCGATTATGAATGAAACGTCAGTGTCGAGCACGTCCAGTGCCGCGATGGCGGCTTGCTTGGTGCGCGAGGCCTGCCAGAAGTAGGGAGTCATTGCCAGCAGGTTATTGACATCCTGCTTTCCCTGCACCTGGATCGTGAAGTCGAGATGAAATCGCTCGACGTGCCGCAGATCGCTGCTATCGGTTGCAGCAGGCGTATGTTCGCGTGGCTGATCATAAACCAGTCGACGCAGTCCCTGTAAGTGCCGCGGTCCTGGCGTCACTGCGATAAACCAGCCGCCGGGTTTAAGAATGCGCAGCACTTCCTGCGCATAACCAGGCGCAAAAATCTGTAGCACACAATCGATACTTTCTGAGGGCAAAGGAATAGCCGCGTTACTTGCCACTGCATAATGCACGAGCCGGGTGCGGCGTGCCGCCATGCGCACTGCATGCCTTGCAATATCGATTGCACCACACCAGCACTGCTCGGGCATCAAAGCGTTTACAACCGCTTCGGCAATCGCCTCTGTGTAGTAACCTTCCCCGCAGCCGGTATCGAGCACCGCAAATGGCGGCCCGGCCTCAAGGGCCAGCCGCGTACACCAGTCGACGAGATTCTCAACCAGTGGTTGATAATAACCGCGTGCCAGAAAAGCTCTACGGCTATCCAGCATGTGCCTGTCATCACCGGGATCGGCACTGCGCTTGTGATGTGATGGCAGGAGGTTCACGTAACCCTCTTTTGCAATGTCAAAGCTATGCTTTTGCGCGCACACAAGTTGCCGATCCTGCCCCTGCAGTGAAGTTCCGCACACCGGACAATTCCATTGCAATGGATGCGCCACAGCCATCGTGCCGTCTATATCTTCAATCAATGCGGGAACTGCTCCATCCGACGACCTGTTGACGCTTCACAGAATCGTAATTGTAAAATGTTGCCTATTGGCGTCAAACATGATTAGAATTGCTCTAATTGCAGGTTGCATGAAGGTTTTTGCAAATGCAATTGAACTTGTTCATTGTTTATATTCGAGGTTAGTTTCATGGCTACAGGCACGGTTAAATGGTTCAATGAATCGAAAGGTTTCGGCTTTATCGCACCTTCCGATGGCAGCGCAGACGTTTTTGTGCATTTCTCTTCTATCTCGGGCGACGGTTTCAAAACGCTGCTTGAAGGTCAGAATGTTAATTTCGACACCGAAAAAGGACCCAAGGGCCTGCAAGCAACAAATGTAACTGTTGCGGACTGACAGCCTGGCGTCCTGATACGAGGCGAACTGGCAGTAACATCGCGGGCGGGCAGCGAGTCCAAACAATCGCCGGACGTATTTCCGGTGGGCCGTTTACACCGGTCGAGGCAGAACAACAAATTACCTGGAACAGGTGTTACAGGCATTTGCTGACTGCACGGTCGCTGCGTGCGCGTTTTTGCTCAGAACCAGAACGTGGATCCTTTGTCGAGAAATTCGTCCCAGGGTATGTAATGCGATCCGTCGCAGGAGAACGTCAGGCTTACGAGTCCGTTGAAAATATTTATCGAAGTGGATCGTAGATAAATCGTATCGTCGGCAAAGCGCAATGCTTTCAGCGCCCGGAGAACGGAACCGATACGCTCGGCAGGGATTTCGGCATCCTCTGGATAAGGTCGTTTCGGGTATGCGAAACAGATATTCGGATCAGCCAGAGCATCGCTTTGCAGTATCCGGTAGCGGAACGGATCATCGACCACCCAGATAGTCGCTCGGCTGCTGGAGAAATGCATAACCATCTGGAATACACCCCGCTCCACCAGCAATTCTTCCAGTATTGATATGGCCTGATCGATATTTCGATCGAGTTCGCTCTCTACCCGCGTCTGCTGGAATACCGTTCCACGGATTGCCGGGTCACCCTTGATTTGCCGCCACTGCAGCGGCTCCATATACAAATCGCCAGTCATCGGCAGATTGCGCAAGTCGAGGTCGGCACCCACGTAACCGACGCGCTCGCCATCCCGATACAGCGCCTGCAAGGCCGTGATAGACGGTCGGTGTGCAGACAGTGAGATATAGGCTTCGGACAGAACGTAATCTTTATCAGCGCGAAGTTCTTTCATGTAGGGTCGCGGCGAACGATCGCGCCCGAAATGCTCGGGCATGCGTCCGCCACTGCCAACATTGTCCGAAACCTGGATGCACTGCGTATCGACGACATAGAGATAGGTGCAGTAAGGAATCGACTCGAACCCACGCACCAGAACCCGGCTCAACTTTTCCCGGTCTGGCCAGGCCGATTCACATTGCCCGGCCAGGCGCTTCAGCGGTTCAGACAACAGGACGAACAACGCTTCACGCTGTTTACGGATACTCTCTTTCCAGGATGGCAAGACATCGTTTGCAGTCATATCGAAAAAACACCGTTCCAAAGCTACTGGAAAGTGTCCTCCAAAAGCCAGGTTAACATTCGCCAGGATTGCCTGTCGGCCTGCTCATCATACACCAGCGCATCCATACCATATTCATCAACGTTCGGGTTGGTGAAGCTGTGTCTGGCGCCCCCGAACACCATCATTGTCCAGTCCGCATCTGATTGGCTCAGCGCCTCGCGAAAAGCACTGACCTTTTCCACCGGGACAAAGGGATCAGCATTGCCGTGCGCGATCAGAAGTCGCGGCTTTATGTTCTTCTGTTCACTCTCGTCGGCTACGGGTAAGGAACCGTGGAAGCTCGCCACCACATCCAGATCGATTCCGGCATAGGCCATTTTCATAACAGTGGCGCCGCCAAAGCAGTAACCAATGGCCGCGATTTTATCCGCCGCAACCCGCTCGTCCTGTTTCAGGACCTCCAGCCCCCTGTTGGCGCGCTGCACCCAGGCATCAACATTTTCCTGAATGTCCTTCATCCAGGCACTGGCTTCATCGGGATGAGTGGTCGCTTTGCCGCCTCCGTACATATCCAGCCCAAAAGCCACGTAACCCTGCCCGGCCAGCTGGCGTACGCGGGTGCGCGCATAGTCATTCAAGCCCCACCACTCGTGCACCACCAGCACACCGGGACGTTTTTCCTTAATTGCGTCATCCCAGGCCAGGAAGCCCTCCAGCTCTACACCCTCATGGCTATACCGAACCGTTTCGGTACGAATTTCGGCGGCTGCAGCCGTCGCCAGCAGCAGTGCCGGCAAAACACGGCAGATAAAATTGAATAGCGGATTAATCATGTTCCGGACCTCCTTGATTGACAGGAAAAACTGACGAAATGTCTTACAGTCGGTAAACTCAGTGCTGCATCGGCAGGATACGATTACGCGGCTGTTTCTGTTACTGTTTCATTCCAGTGCATGCTGGCAAATTGAGCCTGATACGTCGGAATTGGTTACATTCCATACCGGAGTCGCCATTTTCGCAAATAAATACAGGTGGTTGTGTAGCGGCATGCGGATTGCACTGATACGAAAACAATATACTCCAGTCATCTTAAAGAGTTAATCATGGTTCATAAAGCTTCTTTACGCCTGCTTCTTCTCGCTTCGATTACCCTCAGCGGTCTCGCCGAAGCGAGCATCGTCAGAATGGACATCAGCTGGGGAGGCCGCCCCTCAGAGGCCGTCTACGTCGAGCTTCACGACAGCGAAGCGCCGGTTACGGTCGCTAATTTCAAAGCATACATCGACAGCGGCGGTGTACGGCGTTATGACGGCAGCTTTCTGCACAGGAGCGTTCCCGGATTTGTCATCCAGGGCGGCGGTTATGCCTATGATCCTGCGCTCGGCGACTTTGGTGCTTCATCGGCACCGCATATTCCGGTCGATGATCCTATCGTGAATGAATTTTCAGCCTCTCGTTCCAATGTGCGTGGAACCATCGCGATGGCCAAACTCGGTGGCGATCCTGACAGCGCAACTTCGGAGTGGTTTTTTAATCTGGCCGATAACTCCGGCAATCTCGATAGTCAGAACGGAGGTTTCACCGTCTTTGGCCGTGTGCTCGGTGATGGCATGAATGTAATCGATGCAATCGCAGCTCTTGATAGAAGCAATCTTGGCGGCGCTTTTTCCGCTTTGCCCCTGGACAGGGCCGATCCAGCCGACCCTGTTACTACATCAACATTAGTCGTCATCGAGCGTATGGTGATTGATCCTCCCGAACAGCCATTCGCCGATATTGATGCCGACGGCATACCAGACAGCGTTGAAGCCGCTGCCCCTAACGGCGGCGATGGCAATAATGATGGTATTCCTGATGCCGAACAGGAAAATGTGGCGAGCCTGCTGGATCCGGCTGGACAATACATAACAGTAGAATCTGATCCGGGCACGCGCCTCGTCAATGTCAGATCCACAACGATTCCATCAAACGTCGCGCTGCCGACAGCGCTTGCTGGCGGATCACTGCGCTTCACTGGTCATCTCCACTCATTCACGATCGAGGATGTTCCGCCAGGCGGCACCGCGAAGGCTGTTCTGTATCTGTCCAATAATCAGGCCAACACCTACTTCAAATACAATCCGGTTGCCTTTCTGGGAAACTGGTTCCGGTTTGACTATAACCCCCGCACCGGCATCGGAGCCGTGTTCGAAGGCAACCAGATCACACTGCACTTCAAAGACGGCGCCGCCGGCGATCTCGACGGTCTGGCAAACGGTATCATTGTTGATCCAGGCGGACCCGCCATCCTGACACCTGACGATATTGAATCGTCGGGCGGTGGTGGTTGCAGTCTGTCTGAGGTGGCGGGTTCCAACCCGCAAAAACCGGTCGACTTGATATTGCTGTTGGTTGGTCTGCTGGCAATGGCCGGCTTGCGGGCAAGATTGCCCCGTCGCTGCACCCATAGAACCCCTTCGGGGTTCTCCTCGCAATGACTGATTCATCGGGCAGGGAAATCATCACATGGAACAGATGGCATTATGGGAAATGGTTCTGCTGGGCATCGGTGTTTTATTGCTGCTGTTCTGGCTTGGACCCGGCCTCAAAACCGCATTTCAACAGCGTCGCGAAGCCAGCCGCGAAGAGTGGATGAGCGTGCTGATTCCCATCGCAATCGTGGTGGCCTTCGTTACATTGCTCATCGTCCTGATCTGATGTCAATACGTACTCGTCACTGAGCTTTGCCCTCGTCAGGGGACTGAGTCCGCGGGACGGTATGTTAGACTGCTGCGTTCAATAGCAGGCAATGATTCGACGGAATATGGCGAACGCGCTCACCATTACTGATCTACAAAAAACCTATCGCAACGGCTTTAGAGCGTTGAAAGGCGTCAGCCTCAACGTTCAGGAAGGCGATTTTTTTGCGCTGCTCGGCCCCAACGGCGCCGGCAAATCCACTACCATTGGCATCGTCTCTTCGCTGATCACCAAGACAGCGGGACACGTGGAAATCTTCGGCCATGATATCGACCGGGATTTTTCCAGCGCCAAGCGCCAGATTGGCCTGGTACCCCAGGAGTTCAACTTCAACGTCTTCGAACCCGTCGAAGAGATCCTCGTCAATCAGGCTGGCTATTTCGGGATCGAGCGAAAAACCGGCTTTGCCCGCGCGGAAAAATATCTGAAGCAGCTGGGACTCTGGGGCAAACGACGCGCCCAGGCGCGTGAGCTGTCCGGCGGGATGAAGCGGCGTCTCATGATCGCGCGGGCACTTGTGCATCAGCCGCGCCTGCTGATTCTCGATGAGCCTACCGCCGGCGTGGATATCGAAATCCGCCGTTCCATGTGGCGCTTTCTACGCGAATTGAATGAGTCCGGAACGACCATCATTCTCACCACCCATTATCTCGAAGAGGCCGAAAGCCTGTGTCGCAATATAGCAATTATCGACGAAGGCCGGTTGCTCGAAAGCAACAGCATGAAAAACCTGTTGAGCCAGTTGCACATGGAAACCTTTGTGCTGGATCTGAAGCAGCCCCTTCAGGATGAAACGCCACTGCTCTACGACTGCGTGCGGGTTATCGACCCGACCACACTGGAAGCCGACATATCCAGGGATCGCAGCATCAACTTCCTGTTCGAAGCCCTCTCGCGGTCCGGTATCGAAGTCCTCAGCATGCGCAACAAATCGAATCGGCTGGAACAATTGTTCATGAGTATCGTCGATGAGTCCGGGGAAGATGGAGGTGCCGCATGACAGCCGGTGAAATGCTGATCGGCTTCAAGACTATTGTCATCAAGGAAGTGTTGCGCTTCGGTCGCATCTGGCTGCAGACCGTGGTTCCACCGGTCATCACCATATCGCTCTATTTTGTGATTTTCGGCAGCCTGATCGGCTCGCAGATCAGTGATATGGATGGGTTTAAATACATCGATTACATCGTGCCGGGGCTGATCATGATGGCGGTGATCACCAATTCGTACGCGAACGTGGTCTCCTCTTTCTACGGCTCAAAATTCCATCACCACATCGAAGAAATGCTGGTATCGCCCCTGCCGAATTACCTGATCGTCACAGGTTTCATGGTGGGAGGTATCGCGCGCGGCCTGCTGGTCGGCACTGCGGTCACAGTGGTTGCGTCCCTGTTCACTGATCTGCACTTCTATAACGTCCCGGTGATCATCACTATCGTCATCCTGACTTCCACCCTGTTCGCGCTGGCCGGGCTGATCAATGCCGTCTTTGCAAAAAGCTTTGACGACATCTCGATCGTACCGACCTTCGTGCTGACGCCCCTCACCTATCTGGGCGGCGTGTTCTACACTATCAACATGCTGCCGGAGTTCTGGCAGAAGGTTTCACTGATCAATCCGGTCCTGTACATGGTGAATGGTTTTCGCTATGGCTTTCTGGGGGTGTCAGATATCAGCATCCTGTGGTCGTATACCATCATCATCGGTTTTATCGTGGCGCTGTACAGCTACGCCATTTACCTGTTGCGCACCGGTTATGGCATCCGGCGCTGATCAGTCCTTCAACCAGCCTTCCAATGCTTCGATAATAGCGCGAGCCTGGTCACGGCTGGAGATATTGAACTTGGACTTCTGCATGTATTCGCCATTACGCTTCTGGTAACGACGGATGGTGTACTTGTCCGGCCCGAACTCCTGGCTCTTGCGATCGAGATCCTGGTAGCGGTAGATAATGGTCGACCAGGCGCCTTTGGTCAGCACCTGCTTGTCCAGTTCCTTGACAGTCGTCTGACCGTCCTCTTCATACTGCACAGTCAGTTCATCGATTGTTGATGCCATACGTTCCTCTCATTAAAGTTAATCGCAATGACGCGAGGGGCTATTTCGCCGAGACCAGGACCTGCCGATCGACAATCGCGACGTCGCGCTCACCATCGCGCATCGCCAGCAGTTCCTCACCGGCCATCTTGCGGCGCCAGCCGCGCAGCAGAGGAATATCCTCTTCGCCCTGCGCCAATGCAACAATATCCTTGCGCCCGGCAAGCGTTGCGCAATTGATCTGGTAGCGCTCCGCCAGCAGCCGCAGCTGCGCGTGCAGCACATCAGCCAGGGCTTCCTCCTGGGCAGTCGCCCGTTCGCGCTTTTTCCAGGCAGGTAGCGGCACCGGCTGTTGCTCCATTGCCGCTTTCACCAGCTCGATGAGGGTTGCACCATAGCGCTCGAGCGTTTTCGGTGGCAGATTCCGGATCTTTGCCAGCTTCTCTTCGCTGTCTGCACCCATACGCGCGATGTCGAGCATGAAGTCGTCCTTCAACACCCAGCTGCGCGGCAGGTCTTTCTGCTGCGCCGTGCGTTCGCGCCATTCTGCCAGTCGCTGCATGATGGCCAGCCCTTTGGGGCGCAGTTTGTCGAGTCCCTTGAGCCGCTGCCAGGCATCTGCCGGTTCCAGCAGGTAGCGTTCCGCGCGCTCGTAGGGCTCGAACTCCGCGTCCAGCCACTGCAGGCGGCCCTGCTCTTCCAGACGCGCGCGCATCTGCGGATACATCTCAGCTAGATAGCGCACATCATCCGCGGCGTAATACAGCTGTGCATGATCCAGCGGCCGGCGTGCCCAGTCGGTGCGCGCCTGGCCTTTCTCGAGATTCACGCCGAGCATTTCCTTCACGAAGTTGCCATAGCCCATCTGTTCGACGAAGCCCAGCAGCGGCGCTGCCAGCTGAGTGTCGAATATCGGACCCGGCACACTGCCTTTCAGATACGCGAAAATCTCCAGGTCCTGTGAGCAGGCATGCAGCACCTTGGTAATGGAGCGGTCGTAGAAAATATCCAGCAGCGGTGTGAGATCCTCGATCGCCAGTGGATCGATGCAGGCAATGCTGCCGGGTATCCCGATCTGGATCAGGCACAGGCGCGGATAGTAGGTCTTTTCACGGATGAACTCGGTATCGAGTGCAATCCATTCAAGCCCTTTCAGGGAAGCGCAGAAATCCGCCAGTGCACCAGGCGTATCGATGAACTCGAATTCGGTTTTGGCTTGCGCGGGCGCCGACATCGATCAGTTGACCGGCAATTTTGCGCGCAATGCCTCGCGGTCGAACCACCACCGGCCGTCGACCATCACATCCACAATCGAAGACAGGCGTTTTAACAGTTCAGGGATATTATTCAGATCGTACATCTCGATCCAGGTGTTCAGGGTCTCCTGATCTTCGATACCGCGGTGACGCTTGGCGACCCGGGCGATCATCTGGGTAGTGAGGAACGTCAGGCTCTCCCGCTCCGCGCCCTCCCCGGTGCGCAACCCGGCGATGTAATGCGCTGCCATTGCCGCGACCGCCGCGCCGTCGGAATCGTCGGGGGTTTCATCGATCACCGCATTCAGCAGCGTCACCGTGCTCTGTGCCCGGACCGGATAGGTGATTCCCAGCCAGATGCCCTGCCCCAGCGCCAGGATCGAGTCCGGCTGCTCGCACTGATAGAGGATATCCGCCGCTTCTACTGCATCCTGCCATTGCTCATAATCGATAAAGACCGAAAAGGCTTCACGGGCATTCGTCCAGGCATCCGCCGCCTGTCCCAGGCCCAGCATCGGCTCGGCAATGTCCATGAGCGCACGTGCGCGTTCGACCGGATCGCCATCCTCGGGGATCGCTTTAAGACGTTTCTTCGCGTCCAGCAGGTGTCGACGAATCTCGGCCACAGATTCGGCCTGGTCGATGGCGCTGACAGGAGGGGTGCCGTTGGTATCGGGGTATTGGTCTTTCATGCCGCCGTATTATACGCATATCACCTTGCTTCGCGCAGTTCCCTCATGATCGATCGGGAATTGTGGCGTGCAACAGAGCTACCGGATGCCAGCAGGTTCGGCGTCCAGCGGAACCTGCCGCGCCTGGGGAGCGCCTTCATAGACAAACGCGGCTGCGATTATCGCCAGGCAGTAGGGAGTGAAGACATAATATGACTCGCCAACAAAGAACATGATAAGCATTCCGAACGGCACGACCGTCATCAGGAAGCCGCCCAGCAATCGATGAATCGCCCACAGATACGAACCGAAAAGAAAAAGTGCAAACGGCAGGCCATAAATGGCCAGGACTTTTGTGATGCCGTTTGAGGAACCAGCGTGTGCCGGATTTATCAGGCCTATTGACGAAAATTGCTCGCTGTAGTCTTTGTAACCGATTCCAAAGATATGATTCTCGAAGATCGAAAGGTCAACGAGCATATCGAAGCTGCGGCGATCTTTGCTGTCCGTGAGATGTTGAA
The DNA here is from genome assembly GCA_032251035.1 of Thiogranum sp. Taxonomy (GTDB): domain Bacteria; phylum Pseudomonadota; class Gammaproteobacteria; order DSM-19610; family DSM-19610; genus Thiogranum. The sequence continues at coordinate 119,187 of JAVVEV010000007.1, forward strand.
TTGAGAGATAGCTATCGATCTTTTCAAATATGGTGGCAT
>JAVVEV010000008.1:0-104250 GCA_032251035.1 Thiogranum sp.
AGCAGTGTTTGTGAGTTGCCGTTTGAAAAACTGCAGGAACTGGGGGCAACGATGCCGCAGCTGCAGATGCAGATGCTGGCAAGACTGAGCAAGGAACTGTCCGGGGACAAGAGCCTGATGTTTCTGCTGGGCAAGAAAACCGCTGAGGAAAAGCTGGCGACGTTCCTGCTGTCGATATCCAAACGCTTTCAGGATCGGGGCTTCTCGGCTACCGATTTTCAGCTCAGCATGTCGCGCGGCGACATTGGTAATTATCTGGGGCTGGCCCTGGAGACGGTGAGCCGACTTTTCACGCGCTTTCAGAACGAAGGCCTGTTACGCGTCGATCGCAAGCAGATCGAACTATTGAACCGCGAGCGCCTGTGCGCATTCTCCGGTGTCAAGTGCACCAAGCCCGAACCACACAAGGCTCACCCGCGGTTCTGAAAAGCTGCGCAAAAATCAGGTGAATCTCGCCATTATTTGATTTGAATCAAAGCGGCTGACACCGTCAGCCCCCACAGTCTACCTCCCTGATTCTGTCTTACTCTTGCGGGAGATTCCAATGCGCACTAACTATCGAATGGCCGCCTACGGTGCCGCCATGCTCTGCTCGTTTGCCACTCCATCCGTGCTGGCCTACCAGGCCGGCGACATGGTTCTACGCGCCGGTGCGGCGGGCGTGTATCCCGATGCGGATTCCGATGAAATTACGACTGTTGCAGCCGGCGCCAAAGTCGACGTCGACAGCGCCTGGAGTCTCGGCATTACCTTCAGCTATATGCTGACCGATACGCTGGGCGTAGGCGTGCTGGCGGCCTGGCCCTTTGAGCACGACATCGAGGGCGACGGCAGCATTTCCGGACTGGATACCGTTGGTTCGACCAAACATCTGCCGCCGACCGTCACCTTGCAGTGGCATTTCCCTACCGGTACCGCCTGGCAACCGTACCTGGGCGCCGGCCTCAACTACACTGTATTTTTTGATGAAGATACGGAAGGTGCGCTCAGCGCTGTCGACCTGGAACTCGATGATTCCTGGGGCCTGGCTGTGGAGGCCGGTCTCGATTACCAGCTCGACAACGACTGGTTGGTCAGCGGTCAGATCTGGTATCTGGATATTGATACCGAGGCTAAGGTTTCCGGCGGCATTGGCAAGTTCGATGTTGAGATCGATCCCTGGGTATATATGCTGAGCGTTGGCAAGAAGTTCTAGGCCGGCGAGGCTGATGGCGGTCAATTCCGCCGTCAGCCAGTATAATCTGCAAACTCAACAAGCACAGGAAACAACCATGGATTCGCAAACGACCTATAATTATAAGGTGGTGCGCCAGTTCACCGTGATGACCGTGGTATGGGGTATCGTCGGTATGCTGGTCGGCGTCCTGATCGCGGCGCAACTGGTCTGGCCTCAGCTGAATATGGACACGCCCTGGCTGACTTTCAGCCGTCTGCGCCCCCTGCACACCAATGCCGTGATTTTCGCATTCGGCGGTTCGGCACTGTTCGCCACCTCTTATTACGTTGTACAACGAACCTGTCAGGCGCGCCTGTTCGGTGGTGCGCTTGCCGCTTTCACCTTCTGGGGCTGGACCGCGGTGATTATTGCGGCCGCCATCACGCTGCCACTGGGAATCACTAGCAGCAAGGAATATGCGGAACTGGAGTGGCCGATCGATATTCTGATCACACTGGTATGGGTCGCCTACGCCATTGTGTTTTTCGGAACCATCGTCAAGCGCCGGGTAAAGCACATTTACGTGGCGAACTGGTTCTTCGGTGCCTTCATCCTTACCGTGGCAGTACTGCACATCGTCAACAGCGCTGCTATCCCGGTTTCCATGACCAAGTCCTATTCGGTCTATCCCGGCACCATCGACGCCATGGTGCAATGGTGGTACGGACATAATGCGGTCGGCTTCTTCCTGACCGCCGGCTTCCTCGGCATGATGTACTACTTTGTGCCCAAGCAGGCGGGACGCCCGGTTTACTCCTACCGTTTGTCGGTGGTGCACTTCTGGGCACTTATCTCAACTTATATGTGGGCCGGCCCGCACCACCTGCACTACACAGCCCTGCCGGGATGGGCGCAGTCTCTGGGTATGGTCTTCTCGTTGATTCTGCTGGCGCCAAGCTGGGGCGGCATGATCAACGGCATCATGACTCTGTCCGGCGCCTGGCACAAATTGCGTACCGATCCGATACTCAAGTTCCTCATCGTGTCCCTGTCATTCTATGGCATGTCGACCTTTGAAGGCCCGATGATGTCGATCAAAACAGTCAATGCGCTGTCTCACTACACCGACTGGACCATCGGTCATGTCCACTCCGGCGCGCTTGGCTGGGTGGCGATGGTGTCGATCGGATCGATCTACTTTCTGGTGCCGCGACTGTTCGGCCGTGACCAGATGTACTCCATCAGGCTCATAGACTGGCACTTCTGGATGTCCACGATCGGCGTGGTGCTGTACATCGTTGCCATGTGGATCGCCGGCATCATGCAAGGTCTGATGTGGCGCGCCGTGAACGCAGACGGCACACTCACCTACAGTTTTGTGGAATCACTGGACCGCATGTACCCGTATTATTTCGTGCGCTTTATCGGCGGTGCCCTGTTCCTGCTCGGGATGTTCGTCATGGCTTACAACGTGATTAAAACCATCTCCGGCGCCGAGGCGGTCGATGCGCCGATTCTCGCAGGAGAACACTCATGAGTCATGAAGTCGTCGAGAAAAATATCGGCCTGATGGCGGTGCTCATCCTGCTCGTCATCAGTGTCGCCGGACTGGTCGAGATCGTGCCCCTGTTCTTCCTCAAGAGCACCACGGAACCGGTGGAAGGCCTCGAGCCGTACACGGCGCTGCAACTGGAAGGCCGGGACATCTATGTCCGCGAGGGCTGTTATGTCTGCCACTCACAGATGATCCGGCCATTTCGCGCCGAGACGGAACGTTACGGCCACTACTCGGTCGCCGGCGAGTTCGTTTACGATCACCCGTTTCAGTGGGGTTCCAAGCGCACCGGACCGGACCTGGCCCGGGTTGGTGCCCGCTACAGCGATGACTGGCATCGCATTCACCTGATCAACCCGCGCGATGTCGTGCCCGAGTCAAACATGCCCGGGTTTCCCTGGCTTGCGGAGAACCAGGTGGACAGCGAAATGACGCCGAAGAAGCTCAAGGCCATGCGCACTCTCGGCGTGCCTTATACGGATGAGGATATCGCGGGCGCCAGTGCCGCAGTGGAGGGCAAGACGGAAATGGATGCACTGGTTGCCTACCTGCAGAATCTCGGCACCGTTCTTTCTTCGCGGAGGTAAGCACTGTGGATATCAATACGCTACGTGGCATTTTCACTGCTCTGGCCCTGATCGCCTTCATCGGCGTCGTCATCTGGGCGTGGAGCAGCAAACGCAAGAGCGCATTTGACGAAGCCGCCGCGCTTCCATTTGCCGATGACGAAATCGACGAGAAGACTAAAAGGGGTTCGTTATGAGTGAATTCAGCTTTTCGAGCCAGTTCTGGCCGGTCTGGATTGTCGTGCTGACGCTTGCCAACATCTTCGCCTGCTGGTGGCTGATCGCCTGGACCAGCAAACCACGGTCGGGCGAGACGGCGAGCGGCACCGAAACAGGCCATACCTGGGACGGCAACCTGAGCGAGTACAACAATCCTCTGCCACGCTGGTGGCTGTGGTTGTTCCACATCACACTGGTGTTTGCGCTCATCTACCTGGTGCTGTATCCGGGCCTGGGTACATTCCGCGGGATTCTGGACTGGTCACAGAACAAGCAGTACGAACAGGAAATGGAAGCGGCACAGGAGAAATATGGTCCTATATTCGCCCAGTTTGCGGATACGCCGGTGCCTGAGCTGGCCAACGATGCGGAAGCCCTGAAGATCGGGCAGCGGCTGTTCGTAAATCACTGTGCAACCTGCCATGGGTCCGATGCCGGCGGCGGGCCGGGTTTTCCCAACCTGCGCGACGGTGCCTGGTTGTACGGGGGAAATCCTGAGGCTATCCGCACTTCTATACTGGACGGTCGTAAAGGCGTCATGCCCGCATGGGAGCAGATTCTGCAGCCGCAGGGAGTCACGGAAGTGAGCGCCTACGTCCAGAGCCTGAGTGGTCGCGACGTTGACAGCAAACTGGCAGCAGCAGGCGAAACGCATTTCCAGACCTACTGTGCCGCCTGCCATGGCGCCGATGGAACCGGCAACACGGCGATGGGCGCACCGGATCTGACTGACGATGCATGGTTGTATGGCGGGTCACCCGGCGTTATAAAGCAGAGTATCGCGGCTGGACGCAATGGCGAGATGCCACCCCACCGGGACTTCCTCGGTGAAGAGAAAGTGCATGTGCTGACAGCCTATATCTACAGCCTTTCCAGCAAGTAGTGGTATTCAATGTCCAAAAACCGGGCGCAATCATCATCAGACACTTCGTCCGCGGACTCCTCTTCGGGAGCCGCGGTCGAAGAAATCTACGCCCGGCACGAGAAGATCTATCCACGTCAGGTGCATGGCATTTTTGCCCGTCTGCGCACCCTGGGCGTCATCTCATTGCTCGGCCTGTATTACGGCATTGCCTGGCTGCCCTGGGACGGGCGCCAGGCGGTACTGTTTGATCTCCCGGCACGCAAATTCTACATTTTCAATCTGACGTTCTGGCCCCAGGATTTTTTCTTCTTTGCCTGGCTGCTGGTCATCGCAGCCCTGGCGCTGTTTTTTTTTACCGCCCTGGCCGGCCGTCTCTGGTGTGGCTATGCTTGTCCACAAACTGTATGGACCGAGGCGTTTTTATGGATCGAGCGCAAAGTTGAAGGCAGTCGTAACCAGCAAATAAAGCGCGATCAGGGCCCGCTGACTGCTGAAAAGATTCGCGCCAAGACCATCAAACATACCATCTGGATCGTCTTCTCCCTCTACACCGGCTTTACGTTCGTCGGCTATTTCACCCCGATTCGGGAACTTGCTGCCGCCACAGTGAATTTTTCACTGGGGCCCTGGGAAACGTTCTGGATTCTTTTCTACGGTTTGGCCACGTATGGCAACGCCGCCTGGATGCGCGAACAGGTCTGCATCTATATGTGCCCGTACGCGCGCTTCCAGAGCGCGATGTTCGACAACGACACACTGGTTATCTCCTATGACACTGGCCGCGGCGAACCGCGCGGCTCGCGCAAGCGCAGCATCGACCCCCGCCAGGCGGGCCTGGGCGATTGCGTGGATTGCACGTTGTGCGTACAGGTGTGTCCAACCGGCATCGATATTCGTGAGGGTTTGCAGTATCAGTGTATTGGCTGCGCCGCCTGCATAGACGCCTGCGATCAGGTCATGGACAAAATGGATTATCCGAAAGGCCTGATCCGCTACACCACCGAGAATGCAATGGCCGGAAAAAAGACGCGGCTGTTGCGGCCGCGCATCCTGATGTACATCGTATTGCTCAGCGCCCTGAGCCTGGGACTTGTCTATTCCATCACCCAACGGGTGCCATTGCAGCTGGACATCATACGTGACCGCAACAGCCTGTACCGCGAGACTCCGGAAGGCATGGTGGAAAATGTCTACAACGTGAAAATAATCAACATGACTGATGAAGCGCACCGCTACGAGCTGGAAGTCAGTGGCGTCGAAGGTCTCCAGCTGAATATGCCAGCACCGCTGATCGAGGTGCTCCCGGGCGAGGTGCGCAGCCTGCCGGTCTCGGTAAGTGTCGATCCGGTGATGCTGGAGCAGGCTGCCAGCAAGATTGAATTCACAGTGTCGGCACAGACCGATCCGGAATTGACGCTTACGCAATCCGCCCGGTTTCTGGGCCCCATTGGAATGAGGTAAAAGACATGCAGGAACAGACGCTGGATCGCGACACTCAACCCTGGTACCGGCAAGGCTGGCCATGGGCACTCATAGCACTGCCGGCCAGCGCCGTGGTTGCCGGCATCATCACGCTGATACTGGCAATACAGAGCCCCAATGCACTGGTGGTAGACGATTACTACAAGGAAGGCCTGGCAATCAATCAACAGAAACAGCGACTGGCTGCTGCGGACGCGGCGGGACTGCGCGCGCTGTTGCGCTATGACCGCAGACAGGTACAGCTGACGCTGGACAGTTCCCCAGCCGTCGCGGGCGATACTGTGAAGCTGCAGATCATTCATGCCACCCGCGCTGAACTCGATCAGACGCTGACGCTGCAGCGCAGCGGTGATGTATACCGGGGCGAAGTGGAAGAACTGCAGGCTGGCAGCTGGTATCTGCGACTGCAACCCGCGGATCTGGCGTGGGAAGTTCGCGGCGCGCTCAGGATCGAGGGCCCTTTCCAGACGCTGCTGACAGCCCAGGACTACTAGTGAAAATTAAATAACAAACGACGGAGGCTCCACGATGGCAGATATTTCCCTGACCCAGCGCCTGATCAGCGTACTTTGGCCATCCTTCATCACTTCCGGCGTTGCCACCGGATTGTTTTTTACCGCCTTTGATCCACAGGAGCTGGTGATATTGTCAGGCCAGCTGGAAATCAGCCGCATCGGCGCCTACAGCATCGGCTTCTTTCTGTTCTGGCTGCTGACATCCGTTACCTGTGCGATGACCTGTTATTTTCAGCGGCCCTGCCAGGGTAACGGGGCCTGACTTCGCTAACTCTGCAGCCAGAAGGTTACAGGACCGTCATTAACCAGGAAAATCTGCATGTCGGCGCCGAAACTGCCACTGGCGACCTGGTGATGCCGCCGTCGCGCAGCTTCCACCATAAACTCAAACCAGCGCCGACCCGTTGCCGGCTCTGCAGCAGTTGAAAAGCCCGGCCGGGTGCCGGTGCTGGTATCGGCGACGAGGGTAAACTGGGGCACCAGCAGCAGGCCGCCGCTGATGTCCGAAACACTGAGATTCATACGTCCCTGCGCATCGGCAAAAATGCGATATCCCAACACGCGCTCCAGCAGGCGATCGACCCGGGACGCCGTATCATCTCTTTCGACGCCGATGAACACCAGCAAACCGTTCGCGATCTCGGCCGTACGTTGTGCTTCGATCTGGACGGATGCCTCGGTCACCCTCTGCAGCAGTGCTATCACGACAATTGATCCGCAAATCCGTCCGTAGCACGTATCAATGCGTCCACGGTCCCGGGCTCACCTGCCGAATGTCCGGCGTCGGCAATCACTTCGAGGCGCGCACTCGGCCAGGCCTGATGCAGTGCCCAGGCCTGATCAATGGGGCAGACCGCATCATAACGTCCGTGGACGATGACGCCGGGGATACCCTTGAGCCGGTCGACTCCCGACAGGATTGCCCCAGGCTCCAAAAAGCAGTTGTTCACGAAATAGTGGCACTCGATACGCGCCATGCTCAGCGCCACATGCGCATCGCTGAAATGTCTGACCAGCCCGGGCCGGGTGCGCAGCGTTGAAGCGCGTGCCTCCCATATCGACCAGGCCCGCGCTGCGGTGAGACGCGCCACCTCGTCGGCGCCAGTCAAAAGACGGTGATAGGCCTGCACCAGGTCGCCGCGCTCTGCATCCGGGACCGGTTCAATGAAATCCTGCCAGAATTCGGGAAACAGACGCGATGCGCCATCCTGATAGAACCAGCTGATGTCATGCTCTCGGCACAGAAAAATTCCGCGCAGCGCCAGACCCAGAACAGACTCCGGAAACTTTTCTGCATAGACCAGACTCAGCGTCGAGCCCCAGGAACCGCCGAACAACAACCAGCGATCCACACCAAGGTGGGCGCGAATCATTTCCATGTCATCCAGTAAGGCCTGGGTGGTATTGGCGCGCAGTTCTGCATGCGGAGTGGAACGGCCGCAACCGCGCTGATCAAACAGGATAATCCGGTAGCGCTGCGGGTCGAAGTACTGGCGGTGATAAGGGGCACAGCCGCCGCCGGGGCCGCCATGCACGAACAACACCGGTATACCGCGCGGGTTGCCGCATTCTTCCACATAAATGTGATGCGGCGCTTCGGCCTCGAGAGTGTGCCGTACGTAAGGCTCGATGCTGGGATAAAAGCTGCGCATGAACGGCATTCTGGCATAAAAAAAGGCGTGCCGGGCACGCCTTTTTCAGTTCCGGAAGGACTGTTCTAGATGAACAGGCAGATATCGGAATCCTTGGCTACGGGGAGGAAGTAAGTCGCGCCCACGTAATCAGTGACCTCGGGGATAAACTCGCTCTGGTCGAAGCCGAACACATCAACGGTCATTTGGCAGGCAACCATTTTTACCTCTGCCTCGACACACAGCTCGCGCAGCTCTTCGACAGTGGCAACGCCTTTGCTCTTGAAGGTCTTTTTCATCAGGCCGGTTGCAACTTTCTCGAAGCCCGGGACACCCGCCATCAGCAGATTCGGCATCGGCCAGTTGAAGTCCCGAAACCATTTCGGGCCAAAAGGCATTTTCATTGGCATGGCCGGGTTACCCAGCGGGCTCACTTCAGAAGGAATTTCTTTCTTCAGCAGCAGCAGGCCATAGAAGGTGAAGAAAATCGAGGTGTCCCAACCGAGGGCCGCCGAGGTGGAAGCAAGAATGAAAGGAGGGTATGCCCAGTCCAGTGTCCCTTTGGTCGCGATGATGGACATCGAGGGGGTGCGAGCCTCTTCGATTTTCTGCAGTTTCGACGGCAGTAATTCATCGAGTTTGGTGTTCAGCCATTCGTCCAGTTGTGCCTGGTTCATGCTTTCGGCGGTCGTTGACATATTTTTCTCCTCCTAGCCGTTTTATCACGGTTAGTATCTATATACATAATGATGTGTCGATTCAGGGACACGCCCGTAATACCCCAAGTTTTAACCACTGTACCTGTAATCGGTACCCAGCTCACGGGAATGCTGACCTGAACAGATTGGCAAAGGGGGTGGCACCCAGCGTTTGATTATATGAACGGTTGTTTTTGCGGTCAAACAGTTAGCTACAGATATACGGCAAAACGCTGCCGGTTTTCAGCACTGCTCCCAGGGTAAACCGTGGAAACGCCAGCCTCCGATGCTGCCTCGATGATGATGTTCGTCAAGGTCGCCCTCGAACCCTTCATCAACATTGAATACATCACAGAAACCGTTTTCAATCAGAAGATTACCAGCCTCCAGCGAGCGCTTGCCACTGCGGCATATCAGCACCACCGGAGCGCCGGCACCGGGGTTGTCATGACAGATACCGCCAAGCACCAGTTTCCGTACTTCAGTGACAAAGCCGGGATTCAGTTTCCAGTCCGGATAATCGATCCAGGGGATGTGAATGGCGCCTGTCGGGTGGCCTACGAACAGGAATTCCATATCAGAACGCACATCCACCAGCACCGCGCGCGGATCATCCTGCACGATCTGCCACGCTTCCTGTGGTGAAATCGTCTTCACTTCCGACATCGTTACCTCCCCATCACGGCAAGCAAATAAGTATAGTTCGGTACCCAGGCCCGACGCGACCGGCAAGGAAACAGAACATGGTAAAAGTCGATAAACGCCTTATGAGAGCCGCCGGTCGCGCAATCGCCGACTACGGGATGATACAGGATCATGACCGCGTTCTGCTGGGAATCTCCGGCGGCAAGGATTCGCTGTCACTGCTGCACATTCTTTTGCAGCTGCAGCGCAGTGCACCAGTTAACTTCGAACTGGCAGCCATCACCGTGGATCCCATGGTTGAAGGTTTTGACCCCTCGTCTTTGCAACCCTATCTCGAGTCGCTGGGCGTGAACTACCTGTACCTGCAGGAACCGATTCTGGAACGCGCCAAACAGCATATGTCCGGCAGCTCCTATTGCAGCTGGTGTGCGCGCATGAAACGGGGCGTGATGTACGCAGCCGCCCGTAGCCGCGGTTACAATGTGCTGGCGCTGGCCCAGCATCTGGACGATCTCGCCGAAAGCTTTCTGATGTCAGCATTCCACGGCGGCCGGCTCAGCACCATGAAAGCGCACTACCGCGTTACCGAGGGTGATCTCCGGGTTATCCGCCCGCTGGTTTATGCACGGGAATGGCAAATGCGTACATTTGCGGAACGGGCACAACTCCCGGTCATCCCCGATAGCTGCCCGGCATGCTTCAGCATGCCGACCCAGCGTCAGCACATGAAGGAATTGCTGGCGGAAGAAGAGAAGGTCAATCCGCTGCTTTTTAAAAACATTCTGAGCACTGTTCACCCGCTTATGGCAGTAAATAACGCCTCAGGAGACGAATATTCCCACGTTAACAAGAATTGCAGAGATGTGGAGAAATAAAGTTGTAATTCTAACCCTGGAATCGAAATGTGGATAAAAAAATTTCCAGAAGGCGCAATCAGGACAGGTTTTTGTTCACTCTCTTCAAAAAGACCTTCATTTCCTTGGCTGCCTGGACATCGCCTTTCTGCTCCGCAATGCTGATCCCGGAAGCGAACGCCTGTGCGGCGTCCTCAAAACGGCCGACGTCAGCCAGCGCCTTTCCGTACAGCTTCCATGCCGCCGAGTAGGCGGGGTCCAGCTGCACCGCCACAGCAAAATGTTCGATGGCCCGGTCGAGCTGGTTCTCCGCCTGATAAGCGCTCCCCAGACTGTAACGCAATAGCGAGTTATCCTGACCCGCCGCCAGCATCTTTTCGAAACTTTCGATTCTGTTCATCGTACGCGCCTCAGTGTTTGCCGCCATTGCGAGTTGGCCTCCCCAATCTGGATTTTGATCCGGCGGCCCACCTCATTCTCATACCAGCCAAGATCATATTGCAGTGGCTCGGCTTCATAGCCCCACCATGCGCCATCGGCATCCTGGGCAATCCACAGGACCCAGTCCGGCGCCGGTTGCCAGTCGACTGCTATCAACGCCGCCAGAAGGCCGGCGACAGCAGCACCAGCAGCGTGAAGATTTCCAGACGCCCCAGCAGCATGGCGAAACTCAGCACCCACTTTGCGGTGGCATTAATATCACCATAGTGAAAGCCGACTTCACCCAGTCCGGGGCCCAGATTATTAAGGCAGGCCGCGACCGCCGAAAATGCCGTGACCTGATCAAGGCCAGTCGCCAGCAACACCAGCAGCATGACCGCGAAACTGCCGACGTAAATGGCGAAAAAGCCCCACACCGCTTCGACCACCCGCTCCGATATGGCTTTATTGCCGATCTTGACCGGGATCTGTGCATTCGGATGCACCAGACGGGCAATTTCGCGACTCCCCTGCTTGAACAACAGCAGCACTCGAATGACTTTCATGCCGCCTCCGGTCGACCCCGCGCTAGCGCCGATAAAGCTGGTAAACAGCAGCATCACCGGCAAAAAACCTGGCCAGTAAAAATATTCGGCCGTCGTAAACCCGGTGGTCGTTCCGATGGAAACCGCCTGGAAGATGCCATGATGAAGGGCATCCCCGAAACTCGAAAAAGTGCCGCTCAGGTACAGGTAGCCCACTGTGATCGCTGAGACGACTCCCAGCACGGTCAGATACGCCTTGAACTCCGCATCGCGCCAGTAAGTCAGTGGATTGCTGGAGCGCCAGGCGACGAAGTGCAGCGCGAAGTTGACCCCCGATAGCAGCATGAAGACTACAGCGACAGACTCGACTGCGGTGCTCTGGAAGTAGCCGATGCTGAGATCATGGGTCGAAAATCCGCCGATCGCGACGGTCGAGAAGCTGTGGGCAATAGCGTCGAACACGTCCATCCCAACAGACCAGTAGGCCAGTGCACAGACGATAGTCAGCGACAGATAGATATACCAGAGCGCCTTGGCGGTCTCGGTGATGCGCGGCGTGAGCTTGTTGTCTTTCATCGGCCCCGGCGTCTCGGCACGATACAACTGCATACCACCGACGCCCAGCATCGGCAGTATCGCCACCGCCAGCACGATGATTCCCATGCCGCCCAGCCACTGCAATTCCTGACGGTACAGCAAAACCGACCGCGGCAGAGAATCGATGCCGGTGAGTACAGTCGCGCCGGTAGTGGTCAGGCCGGACATCGACTCGAAAAAGGCGTCGGTGAAGTTCATCTCCGGCTGTTCAGTAAGATAAAACGGCAGGGATCCCACAAGTGCCAGCACCAGCCAGAACAACGACACGATCACGAACCCATCCCGCACCCGGAGTTCGCGGCGCTCTTTCCGCACCGGATACCAGCAAATAATCCCGGCCAGCAGAACACTGAGCATCGCAGTTAAAAATGCAGCATGGCTACCGTCCTGATATACCAGTGCCAGCACCAGCGGTGGCAGCATGGTGGTGCTGGATACGATGAGCAGCAGACCCATGATGCGTTGTATGGAACTGAATCGCATGATCGATCAGAAAAATGTCACGCCAACCTGGAACAGATGCTCAACGTCCGGAATCTGGCGCTTGTCGACCAGGAACAGAATGACGTGGTCATCACTCTGGATGACGGTGTCATGATGGGCAATCAGAACATCATCGCCGCGCACGACTGCACCAATAGTAGCGCCCGGCGGCAGCGCGATATCTTCCACGATCCGACCGACCACTTTCGAGGTCTTGCTGTCGCCATGGGCGACCGCCTCGATAGCTTCCGCCGCACCGCGCCTCAACGAATGCACCACGGCCACATCGCCACGCCGCACATGCGCCAGCAGGCTGCCGATGGTTGCCTGCTGCGGAGATATGGCGATGTCGATCGCTTCGCTCTGCACCAGATCCACATAAGAGGGACGGTTGATCAATGACATGACCTTGCGAGCGCCCAGTCGCTTGGCGAGCATCGCAGACAGGATGTTCGCCTCTTCGTCATTGGTGAGCGCACAAAAAATATCTGTATTTTCGATGTTCTCCTCGATCAGGAGCTCTTCGTCAGCTGCGTCTCCGAGCAACACGATGCTTTTTAACAGGCGCTCCGACAGCCGGCGCGTGGTCTCTGGATTGCGATCGATCAGCTTGACCTGGTATTTATTCTCGAGGGTGAGTGCCAGGCGCAATCCAATATTGCCGCCGCCGGCGATAATCACCCGTTTGACCGGCTTGTCGAGCGCCCGCAATTCACTGGTCACTGCGCGAATATCCTTGCGTGCCGCCAGAAAGAAAACCTCGTCATCGGCTTCGATCACCGTAGTGCCTTCCGGCAGGATCGCACGGCCACGGCGGAATATCGCCGCCACACGCGCTTCTACCCCAGGCATGTGCTGCCGCAGTTCGCGCAGCTCCTGACCAACCAGGGGGCCGCCGCGGACCGCCCGAACAGCGACCAGCCGCACCCGGCCACCGGCGAAATCCAGCACCTGCAGGGCTTCCGGCTGCTCGATGAGACGCTGAATATACTCGGTCACGAGCTGCTCCGGACTGATCAGCACGTCGACCGGCAATGCTTCCTGATTAAACAGCTTGGGGAAACGCAGGTATTCTTGGGCGCGCACACGCGCTATTTTGATCGGCGTGTGAAACAACGTATAGGCGACCTGGCATGCGATCATGTTGGTTTCATCGCTGTTGGTCACCGCCAGAATCATGTCGGCATCTTCGGCGCCGGCCTGCAGCAGCACCTCCGGGTGCGACGCTGCACCCAGCACGGTGCGAATATCGAGACGATCCTGGAGGTCCTGTAGCACTTCCGGGCGGCTGTCGATGACGGTGATGTCGTTCGCTTCGCTGGCCAGACTCTGTGCAACCGACGAACCGACCTGTCCGGCGCCAAGTATAATAATCTTCATAGCGGCGCCTGCCTAATCGTTGCCTTTCTTGAAATCGATTCCGAGCCCGCGCAGTTTCCGGTACAGATGTGTGCGTTCCATGCCAACCCGTTTGGCAAGTTTGCCGACACTGCCACCAACTTCCTGCAGCTGGTGCTCAAGATATACTTTCTCAAATTGTTCGCGTGCTTCGCGCAGCGGCAGATTGAGCGGCAGAACAGCTTTCGACCCTTCTGTGGTCATTGCCTCTTCGTGCTGAAGCGCGCCTTCGACTTCATCGATATCGATGACCGGGCCGCGACCGAGAATCAACAGTCGCTGGACGAGATTTTTCAGCTCGCGGATGTTACCGGGCCAGCTGTAGTGGCGCAGCCGGTTCTGGGCGGCAATGGAAAACTCCCGGTACGGCAGATTCTCCTGCATGACAAAACGATCGACATAATAGTTCAGCAACTCCGGAACATCCGCGCTGTGGGACCGCAGAGGCGGCACGCTGAGCGGTACAACGTTGAGATGATAATAGAGATCCTCCCGAAACCGCCCTTCCCGCACTTCCTGCTCAAGATCTCGCGATGTCGTGGCGATGACCCGGATGTCCACCGGCACCGGCTCCTTGCCGCCCATGCGCAGGAATGCGTGACTCTGGAACACGCTCAGCAAACGCGACTGGGTCTGCAGGTCCATGTCAGAGATATTCGCCAGTAGCAGAGTGCCGCCATTCGCCTGCTCGAGGCGCCCATACTCGATTTTGGAGCCCTGCTCGCTGCCAAACAGCTCGATCGCGGAATGCTCCGGCGACAGCGAACCCACTGCCACTTCAATAAAAGGCTGTTCCCGCAACGTACTGTGCGAGTGGATGTAGCGTGCGACCACCTCTTTGCCAGAACCTGGTTCGCCGCTGATCAGTACCCAGGTGTTGTGTTGTGCGATGCGGCGGGCGCGCTCGCGCAGCGCCTGCATGGCTTCACTTTTACCGGCGGGCTCGGTAACCGGCTGCGCCTGACGCTTGAGACCGATATTTTCCTGCTTCAGCTTGCCCGCCTCGATTGCCCGATTGACGAGCAGCAGCAGTTTGGCGAGCGAAATCGGCTTTTCAATGAAATCATAAGCCCCGAGACGAGTCGCCTCGACCGCAGTCTCCACGGTGCCGTGCCCTGACATGATAATCACTGGGCAGGGCAGACCAGCGCCCTCCGACCACTCCCGAAGCAACGTGATGCCGTCGACATCATCCATCCAGATATCCAGCAGAATAAGATCAGGACGACGCTGGCGGCGCGCCTGACGCGCCGTCGCTCCGCTCTCCGCTACGCTGACTTCAAATCCCTCGTCTTCCAGGATTTCCTTGACCAGGTTACGAATATCCGGCTCGTCATCTACAACCAGTATGTGACCCGACGGCATGTGACTTCCTGTTTCTCTTTATAGCTGGAAAGGCTTTATACGCCATCCATTATAGAACTGTCGAATTCCCGGCGTTCAGCTTTGCGTTTCTGCATGAAAGCGCAGCTCGATACATGCATGGTGCTGTTCGGTGTTTTGCGCGCGAATCTGCCCATTGTGCTCTTCAACGATCTTCTTCACTATCGCCAGCCCGAGACCCGTGCCACGGGTTTTTGTGGTCACATAGGGTTCGAACAGGCGCTCCAGCACTTCTTCTGAAAAGCCGCCGCCGTTATCTTCGAATGATATATCGATAAACCGGTCTCCCGCATCGAAGACCCAGCGCGAACGCACCGTCAATTGGCCGTTGTCCAGGTCGCGAACAGCTTCCAATGCGTTCTTGTACAAATTGTGCAATAACTGACGCATGCGGCCGGCGTCGCCCTTGATGAGCGGCGCAGGTTCAGCAAGATCCATCCGGATGCGGAGTGTCGACCCCTGGTAAAGATCAGACATATCGCGCAACAATTCATAAATATCCAGCGATTCAAGCTGCAGCTTGGGTGCCCGCGAATACTCGCTGAAGGCGTTGACCATTTCCTTGAGCGTCTCGACCTGTTGAATAATGGTACGGGTAGCCCGATCCATGACTGCCGCCTCTTCGGCGGGCATCTGGTTGATATATTTGTGCCGCAGCCGCTCGGCCGAAAGCTGAATCGGCGTCAGCGGATTTTTTATCTCGTGTGCCAAACGTCGCGCTACGTCGCCCCAGGCCGCATCGCGCTGCGCACGAATCAGATTTGTCACGTCATCAAAAACGACTACCTGCC
The DNA here is from genome assembly GCA_032251035.1 of Thiogranum sp. GTDB lineage: Bacteria > Pseudomonadota > Gammaproteobacteria > DSM-19610 > DSM-19610 > Thiogranum. Next base: position 15,804 of record JAVVEV010000008.1, read on the forward strand.
CACCCGCCATATCTTCGCCTGGCGGCAATGCGGTGCTACGACACATCAACACGCGACGCCCAGCACTGTCGAACAGATCAACCTGCTCCTGCCAGTCCAGAACCTGATCCGCACGCCGCATTTCCACCAGCTTCGTCAAGGGCTCCATAAAAACATGGCGACTTGATATGTCGGCCAGCGAGCGGCCGAGGTGCCCGCCGAGCTCGATTCCGAGAATCTGGCAGGCCGCTTCATTCACGGTCCGCAGCTCGCCGGATGCACTGATACTCAACACACCGGACGACAGCCCGCCCAGCACGGTCTCGAGATAGGCCCGCTGACCCTCCACCTTCTGCTGACTGCGCCGGCGCTGATCTCTCGCCTTGGCCAGGCGCCGGGTCATATCGTTGAAGGAGCGTACCAGGAAACCCAGCTCATCCTCACTGGTGACCGGCAATCGTTTGCTATAGTCGCCCTCAGCGACCGCGCGGGTTCCCTCCGCAAGTACCGCGATCGGCGCCACCATCCGGCGTGCCGAAAAGAATGCCGCCCATACGGCTGACAACAGGCTGAGCACCAGGACCAGTGAAAGCGTCAACGTATAGCTGTATTTCAGAGGGGTGCGAAGGACGGAGAGCTTTCGGTAACGAACCACCTGTTCTTCCACATTATCCGCGAGTGTACTTAGCCGCCCCGGCACTTCGTAAAGCGCCTGCAAAGTAAAAGGTTCAGCTCCGGTCTTCGAGCTGATGACCGGAACCACTGCGCGCACATGCAAACCACTGTCGCCGATAGGATCGAGACCAATATATGATCGCCCCTGTGCCAGGGACATAAAGACTTGCTCGGTAGGACGGTGGGGAATAATCTCGGTTCCGATTGCGCTGCTGGAGGCGACAATGCGCCCATCCATTCCGAATACCGCAAGCTCCACAGCACCACTGCGCACCCGCAGGTCGTACAGTCCTATCGGCACCAGAGCAGGTGTCATCTCTTCGAGTTCCGAGGCGATTTTTTCCGTCAGATCCGCGAGATCGGACAGTCGTACGTCCAGGGAGCTCCGGCTCAATTCCAGGGCATCATCCAGAGCACGCTCGATTTCCACATCAAACCAGGATTCGATGCCCTGGTGCAGGAACTGCAGGGAAAAATAGTACACCACCGCGACCGGCACCACCGCCAACACAACGAAAGTCATGACCAGACGTGAAGTCAGCCGCGCGCCCGGAGCGCGCGCCCGATACTGCGAGACGAGCCAGAACAGATTGGTGCCGATCAGGCCGACCAGAACAACCAGGCCCAGCGCATTGATCAATAACAACCAGGAATACAACTGACCGAACCGTTCCGAATTGTGTGTGGCATCGCTCATCAGCGACAGCGATACCAGCAAAATCCCGAACAGGCCAAGCATCGGCCAGATACCAAGACTGGAGCGCGTTACGGTTGTAGGGGCCATTTGAACCAGTCACTCTGGAGCGTCCAGTCTGAGCCAAAATAGGCCCATAATCTTACCGGCGTTGGTAGCGACTCGATCTCCAGATCAGCCCGCATCCAGACTTCGTAGCTCTGCTCCGGCTCCAGTAGATTGGCATCGATGAGCGGCAGATCGTAGACATTTCCGACATAGTCCAGTGCCTCGTCCAACGTCGCAAAGCTGTACTGGACACCGGTACTCTCGTTTTCCACCAGATAGCGTCGCGTCAGTGCGTGATACTCGAGACTGAAGCGTTGCCGCAGCTGCGCCACGCGCTCCGGCCATAACCAGTCACGCTCCCGGATGACTTCGATACGCAACTCCAGCACCAGCGGCACTCCGTTCTGCAGACCTTCACTGAGCGTTTCATTAAGCTTGAAATCGATTATTGCGCCGACCCTGTAGACGCCGTCGACCAGTATGGTTCGTGCATCACGGATAGTCGTATCAGTAGGCCGGTTCTTGCCATCGGCCACACAGGGTTGCGCAGAAACGAAGCACAGGGCCAGCAACAGTGGAAAATACCATTGCCTGGCGCCGCGGCAGTCCCGGCGTGCTGACATTTTGAAAAGGTGTTCCTTCACTGGTCTGTCGCTGAACCCTTGATCAACCGCGCGAAATAAAATCCGTCCATACCATGCTGACCCGGCAAAATCTGGCGACCCGGCACTTGCGCATGCCCCCAATCGACATTCAGCGGCGAATCGCTGGCGTCCGCATGGCGCGCAAGAAAAGCCTGCACGACATCCGAGTTTTCCGAACGGAACACCGAACAGGTAACGTACAACAACACACCGCCCGGCACCAGCAGGGGCCATAATGCATCGAGCAGTCGTTGCTGCTGCGCTCCCAGTGCGACGAGATCGTCGGCCCGACGTAGCAGCTTGATATCCGGGTGCCGCCGCACAACGCCGCTCGCTGAACAGGGTGCATCGAGCAGAATGCGGTCGAACGGCTGGCCGTCCCACCAGCTGTCAGGCGTACCGGCATCGGCGGCAATGAGCTCAGCCTGCACCTGCAGCCGGTCGAGGTTTTCCCTTACTTTGCCGAGACGGCCAGCATCATTATCAATGGCTATCAGGCGTCTCAATTGAGGCTGCACTTCAAGCATATGGCCGGTCTTTCCACCTGGCGCGGCACAGGCATCCAGCACGTTATGGCCGGGCTCCAGATCCAGTAGCGTTGCCGCGAGCTGGGCTCCGGCATCCTGCACCGAAACCAGGCCGCTTCTGAATCCCGGCAGCCTCTCCACATTGACCGGCTCAGCCAACTGCAGCGCATCTGCAGCCACATCGAGCGGCTGCGCAACAATGCCGTCCTGCGCCAGCTGTTCGATGTAGATTCCAGTGCTGATTCTGGAACGATTGACACGCAGCACCATCGGCGGACGCTGATTACCTGCGTCCAGGATACTTTGCCAGTCATCTGGCCAGTCTTTTCTCAACCGATCAATCCACCACTGCGGATGAGACCAAAGGGCCTGTGTCTGTTGATTGAGTGTTTCACGGAGCTCGCTTTCTCGCCGTTGCGCGCTTCGGAGGACGCCGTTAACCAGGTTGACCGCCCAGGCCTTGCCGGTCTGGCGGACTGCTTCGGCTGTTTCGCCGACCGCCGCATGCGCGGGTGTATCCAGTACCATCAGCTGATACAGGCCGACTAGTAACAAGGATCGGATATCGCCGTCTTTGGATTTCAGCGGCTTCGCCAGTAATCTGGCAAGCATCGCATCGAGTTGATAAAACCAGCGCAAGGTTCCGAAGGCAAGCTCCTGGGCGAAGGCCCGCTCACGCGGCTCAGTCAATATGCTCAACTGCTGGCTCAACAGAGTACTGAGGGAGTCCCCGTGGTCAGCCACCCGGTGCACCAGCAATGCCGCAAGGTAGCGTGTTCGAGCAGATTCGCGGGGGGGGGTTTTCACAAACCGGTATCTTTTCCAGGCATCATTGTGCATCTATCCGAGAATCACGCCATCGACGGGGCGGGCATTGATGAATTCGTGGGCTTTCATCCGCTTTCCTCCGGGAAGCTGAAGCTCCAGCAGGCGCAGCCCACCACCCCCGCATGCGACGTCGATTCCTGTTTTACCTGTAGCGATTACAGTACCGGGAGCCACGTCCTGTCCTTCAATCGCCTCGGCATCCCACACTCGCAAGACTTCTTCATGGTAATGCGTCTGGGCAACCGGCCATGGATTGAAAGCCAGAACCTGGCGTTCCAACTGCACCGCCGTCTGCGTCCAGTCGAGTAGCGCTTCGCTTTTTTCAAGTTTGGCAGCATAGGTTGCGCGGGTGTCGTCCTGCGGATGCGCAGGCAGGTTACCCTGTTCCAGGCTGGACAATTTGGCGGCAAGCAGCTCAGCCGCAAGCCCGCTCAGCCGGTCATGGAGCGAACCCGCAGTCTCCCGAGGCTGAATCCTGGTGTGCACCTCAGCCAGAACCGGCCCGGTATCAAGACCGGCTTCCATCTGCATCAGGCAGATGCCCGTCTCCCGATCGCCTGCCAGAATCGCCCGCTGAATCGGTGCCGCGCCGCGCCAGCGCGGAAGCAGGGACGCATGCAGGTTGACGCATCCGAGGCGCGGCAAATCCAGCACCGCTTTCGGCAGCAGCAAGCCGAAAGCGACTACCACCATCAAATCGGGTTTCAGAGCTGCGAGCTGCTCAAGGACCTGTGGATCGCGAAGACTGACCGGCTGAAAAACAGGAATCCCGCTGCGCAATGCCAGCTGCCTGACCGGACCCGTCGTTAGTTTGCGGCCGCGGCCGGCGGGCCGGTCCGGCTGCGTATAGACGCCAACAACAGCATGTTCGCTATCCAGCAGCGCCTGAAGCACCGGTGCCGAAAAAGCTGGGGTTCCGGCGAAAACAACGCGCATGGGCACAGGATTCCCGGGTCAGAGAGCCGGTTCTACGTGCTTTTCAGCCACTTCACCACTGTCTGGATGCCGGCGCTGTTTCTCCAGTTTCTTGCGGATTCGCTGCTTTTTCAACTGAGACAGGTAATCCACGAACAATTTACCGTCCAGATGATCGATTTCATGCTGAATACAGACTGCCAGCAATCCATCGACCTGCCACTCGAATGGTTTCCCCTCCCGATCCAGACCCTGCACCCGGACACGTTCAGCACGTTGAACACGTTCATAGACGCCCGGAACGGACAGACAACCTTCGTCCATTTCCTCGACACCTTCACGGGCAAGGATCTGTGGATTGATCAGGACTTTGGGGTCATTCTGATCGGCTGAGACGTCGACCACCACCACTCGCTGCTGCACGTTAACCTGCGTTGCCGCGAGCCCGATGCCGGGTGCCGCATACATGGTCTCCAGCATGTGATCGATCAGCTCGCACACCTGGTCATCGACCTGCGCTACCGGGACGGCTTTTTTTCTCAGCCTGGGGTCCGGAAAATGAAGTATTTCAAGTGTTGCCATGTGATGTCTGTCACGAATTACTGATTACTGTGTTCATATACTCTAACATAATGATCGTACGGCCGTTTGCCAAGTTCCAGATGTTTTGCGACAGTCGGATTGCCCCCTACACTACCGCAACCAACTGCCGTTATATATCATCGGATTACGCTCGGGCGGGTGCCGGAGCATTCAACAGATAAACCGGGACACAAAAGGGACACCTCTATGTCGATATTCAAGTCGCTGGCGCTGGCACTGGCCGTTTTCGCCACAGCCGTAGTTGCCGACCAGGTGGCGCTCAAGGACGGACACCCTGATAGCCATGTGGTAATCAAAGGAGATACGCTTTGGGACATCTCCGCACAATTCCTCGACAGCCCCTGGCTGTGGCCCGAAATATGGCACGTCAATCCGCAGATCGACAATCCACATCTTATATATCCGGGCGACGTAATCAACCTCGTTTACATTGATGGAAGGCCGCGGCTGCAGGTCCAGCGGACTACAGGCGGCACCTTCAAGCTGTCGCCCACAGCCCGCGTGGAACGTCTCGACAAAGCGATTCCGACCATACCACTCGATGCCATACAGCAGTTCCTGAGCCAACCTCTTGCGGTAGATGATGACACATTGGCTAAAGCGCCTTATATCGTGTCAAGCGCTGGCGAACATCTGATAGCCGGGGCCGGTGATCGCGCCTACGTCAGAGGTGTCGAGGAAGAAAAGGGCAGTGGCTACAACATATTCCGCCCCGGAGACACTTACATAGATCCGGATACAGGTGAGGTTCTCGGGTACGAAGCGCTTTATCTGGGTGATGGTGAAATGGAACGCTTCGGCGACCCGGCCACTATGAAACTGTTGCGCACAACGCGCGAAATCAACATCGGCGATAGAATCCTGCCGCTTTCCCAGGAAGAGGTGTACGCCTACTTCACACCGCACGCCGCCGCTGAATCCATGAGTGGCAAAATCATCTCGGTCGTGGATGGTGTGAGCCAGATCGGTCAATACCAGGTCGTCGTTATCAACCGCGGAACACGTGAGGGGGTGGATGTCGGAACGGTCTTTGCTGTGAATCAGGCCGGTGTGGTAATTGCGGATCAGGTCAGCAGCAAGAAAGGTGAGACGGTGAAACTTCCGGACGAGAGAGCCGGAATCATGATGGTATTCCGGACCTTCGAAAAAGTCAGTTTTGGATTAATCATGAAGGCAACCAGCCCGCTCCATCTGGGAGACACGATAAGCGCTCCCTGAAAAATCGCTGCACTGGAAAAAGCCGGTGGCTTAGGGCATGGTAGATACCATGTTCCAGGCGCCGGCTTTTTACTTTACATAGTCCTCAAGGATGAGGCCCATGACAGATTCAACGGAAACTACCGCCGTCGGGCGGAGCCATGACATTAGATATGCACTCGCACTGCATCGCACACCGAAAATCGGTGCCCGTCGATTCCAGCAGCTGATCGATGCATTCGGGTCCGCCACCGGTGTATTCACCGCTACAGCCCGGCAGCTGCGTGCTGCAGCAGAGCTACCGGACGAAAGCCTCAGCTATTTGCAGAACCCGGATTGGGATGCCGTAAATGCGGACATGCAATGGTTCGCCCAGCCTGGAAATCACATAATTCTGTACGCAGATGCGTCTTACCCGCCTCTGCTAAAGGAAATTCATGATCCTCCCGGCCTGCTTTTCGTCCATGGCGATCCGGATTATCTGCTGCAACCGCAGCTGGCTATCGTCGGCAGCCGCAATCCCAGCCGCGACGGCCTGGCGTTAGCGAGCGAATTCGCAGCGTATCTTGCCGGTTACGGGCTGACCATCACCAGCGGCCTGGCCAGCGGTATCGATGGAGCGGCGCACCAGGGAGCAATAGCTGCCCTGGGTTCGACGGTCGCGGTAATGGGAACTGGTCTGGATCGTGTTTATCCGGCCAGTCACCGGATGCTGGCACATGAAATTGCTGTCAACGGCGCGCTGGTTTCAGAATTTTCTCCCGGCACCGCCCCCGTCGCCAGCAACTTCCCGCGCAGAAACCGCATCATCAGTGGGCTAAGCCTCGGCACTCTGGTCGTCGAAGCCGCTGTCCGTTCCGGCTCACTGATCACAGCCCGCGCAGCGAGAGACCAGGGACGCGAAGTCTTTGCAATCCCGGGCTCCCTGCACAATCCGTTAGCGCGGGGCTGCCATGCCCTGATCAGGGAAGGCGCAAAGCTGGTCGAGACCGGTGAACATATCCTGGAGGAGCTTGCTGCGATAATCCCACACCTGGCTTCCCCCTCTGACTCGTCCGCGGCATCCGCCATACCCGTTCAGCGCCAGGAGGAAACCGCTGAATTAGCATCAGATTATGTTCAACTGCTTGATTTTATGGGATATGAGCCTGTCACAGTCAATCAGCTAGTTGGTCGCAGCGGATTGACGCCGCAGGAGCTTTCCTCCATGCTCCTGGTATTGGAACTGGACGATTACCTGGTGTCCGGTGCCGGCGGGACATACACCCGTGTTAGATAGAGGGCTGTTATGAAAGAAACCATGTTTGACGTCCTGATGTACCTGTTCGAACACTATTACATGGACGAAGAAACCGATTTCAGCCCGGACCGCGAATCGTTGCACAGCGAACTGGTAGAAGCCGGATTCCCATCCTCTGATATTAATCGTGCCTTCGAATGGCTGGAAGATTTGTCCGAGCAACATCATCAGATAGATTCGCCGCAGACGGAAAACGCCATACGTCTGTTTTCCGATAGAGAATGCGAACGGCTGGACACCGAAAGCCGAGGATTTTTGCTGTTTCTGGAACAAATGGGCATACTCCTGCCGGACGCGCGTGAACGAGTCATAGAAAGAGCGATGGCGCTGGAGACGGATGATTTCGACATCGGCCAGCTGAAATGGGTCATCTTAATGGTTCTGTTCAACCAGCCTGGGGCTGAAGCCGCCTACGCCTGGATGGAAGACCTTGTGTTTGAAAGTCTTCCGGGCGGCTATCTGCATTAACCGTATTGGCACTTATTTCAGGACCAAGCCGCACCATCGTGCGGCTTTTTCGCTATAGAAGCTATGAGCAAAAATCTCGTCATCGTTGAATCGCCAGCAAAGGCGAAAACCATAAAGAAATACCTGGGCAAGGACTTCGAAGTCCTGGCTTCCTACGGCCACGTGCGCGATCTGGTTCCCAAGGAAGGAGCGGTAAATCCGGAACAGGATTTCGCCATGAAATATCAGACCATCGAGAGGAGCTCAAAGCACGTCGACGCTATTGCCAAAGCGATGAAAAAAGCCAGCTCTCTGTATCTGGCAACTGACCCTGATCGCGAAGGCGAGGCCATATCCTGGCACCTGTACGAATTGCTGCAAGACCGGGGCATCCTGAAAGACAAAGATGTCCATCGGGTGGTCTTCCATGAAATCACCAAACGCGCAGTAAATGACGCAGTCAACCATCCGCGCGAACTTTCTATCGCGATGGTAAATGCCCAGCAGGCTCGCCGGGCACTCGATTACCTGGTCGGCTTCAATCTCTCTCCGCTACTGTGGAAGAAGATTCGCCGCGGTCTTTCCGCCGGACGTGTTCAAAGCCCGGCTTTACGGATGATCGTTGAGCGTGAAGAAGAAATTGAAAAATTCGTGCCACGAGAGTACTGGACCATTGAAGCTGATCTTAATAAAGATGAGCAGGATTTCACTGCCAGATTAACCCATCTGCATGGCAAGAAGCTGAGCCAGTTCAGCATCAACAAGGAAAAACAGGCGCTGGAAGCGGAGCAGGAACTGCTTGATGCGTCGAATGGCGAATTGACCGTAAGCAACATCGAGCGGAAACAGCGCAAGCGAAATCCCACCGCGCCTTTCACAACATCCACGCTGCAACAGGAAGCATCGCGGAAACTGGGTTTCACTACAAAACGCACGATGAGTGTCGCTCAGCAACTGTACGAGGGCATAGACATTGGCGAAGGGGCAGTCGGTTTAATAAGCTACATGCGAACTGACTCTGTGAATCTTGCCGAGGACGCACTTACTGAACTTCGCGCGTTAATCACAGAACGCTACGGAGAGAAAGCACTGCCGGCGCGCACGCAGTACTATAAAACCAAGGCGAAAAACGCCCAGGAAGCGCATGAAGCCATTCGGCCAACATCTGCTTTCAATGTCCCCGATGATATCAAGGCACATCTCTCGTCTGATCAGCACAAGTTATACAACCTGATATGGAAACGCACAGTGGCGTGTCAGATGATTCATGCCACGATTGATACGGTCGGCGTAGATTTCAAAGTCGGCAATGAGAATGTCCTGCGCTCGACTGGATCCACTGTCGTTGATCCCGGCTTCATGGCAGTATATGAAGAGAGTGTCGATGATGCCAAAAAATCCTCAGGTGACGAAAATCGCCTGCCGGCCCTGGACGTCGGCGACAAGATTTGCCTGAGAGCTATCAGGCCAGAGCAGCATTTCACCGAACCACCACCGCGCTACAGTGAAGCCAGTCTGGTGAAGACGCTGGAAGAACATGGAATTGGCCGACCGTCCACCTATGCGACCATCATCTCGACACTGCAGCAGCGGGAATATGTAACGCTCGAGAAAAAGCGGTTTCAACCGACTGATGTCGGTCGGGTTGTCTGCAAGTTCCTGACCAGTCATTTCACTCGTTATGTCGATTACGATTTCACTGCACGCCTTGAAGATGGATTGGATGAAGTCTCGCGTGGTGAAAAAGAATGGATTCCGCTGATGAGGGAATTCTGGTATCCCTTCAAGGAACTGGTTAAGGAAAAAGAGGAAACGGTCTCACGCAGTGAGGTTACCACCGAAGCCATTGATGAAATGTGTCCGAAGTGCGGGCAACAGCTCAATATAAGGCTTGGACGCCGCGGACGCTTTGTCGGATGCAGCGCATTTCCGGAATGCGATTACACACGCAATCTGGATGATGATGGCGAAAGCTCGGAAATAGAAATAGTGGAAGGCCGCACTTGCCCGGAGTGCGACTCGCCGTTAATTATACGAAGCGGCCGATATGGAAAATTTATCGGCTGCTCCAGCTATCCGAATTGCAAGCACATTGAACCGCTCGAAAAGCCTGAAGACACGTCAGTTAAATGTCCGAAGTGCAGCAAGGGCACGATGTTAAAACGCAAGTCACGCCGTGGGAAAGTTTTCTACTCGTGCTCCACATACCCGGAGTGCGATTACGCCGTGTGGAATGAGCCCATGGATGCAGCATGCCCCGAATGCAAGTGGCCAATGCTGACGATAAAGACTACCAAACGACACGGCACGCAGCGCACCTGTCCGCAAAAGGAGTGCAGCTTCGCAGAAGACTACGAGCCGGAAACGTCTGAAGCCAGCGAAAGTGAGTGAGCACTAACGCTTCCGAGTGGCGATTGCACAGTGCAGCCCGGGTAATAAGAACCGGCGGTGTTATCGCGTATCCCACGGAAGCAGTCTTCGGACTCGGCTGCGATCCGGCAAACGGCAGAGCTGTCGCCAGGCTGCTGGAACTAAAGCATCGCCCACCCGATAAAGGTCTGATACTGATTGCATCTGAATGGAGCCAGCTTTCAAATTGGCTACAGGAGATTTCCCTGGTATGGCAGGGACGACTGGATGCAAGCTGGCCTGGCCCGGTCACCTGGTTAATTCCAGCCGCAGATCATTGCCCCTACTGGCTGACAGGTGATCACGAGACTCTGGCGGTGCGCATAACCGATCATCCGGTAGTGCGTGCATTGTGCAACCGGCTTGGCAGCGCCATCGTATCGACCAGTGCCAACCGCTCCGGCAAGAAGCCTGCCCGCTCACTGCTGGAAATACGGTTGCAATTCGGTCAACAACTTGATTATGTGCTTGCAGGCGCACTGGGCGGCCTGTCCCGACCAACAGAGATCCGCGACCTCGCCTCAGGGCGAATTGTTCGCTAGTACAGACAATGATTATCCAGCTATGAATAAACCCGACGTAGACGCAGTCTCGAAGTACCTGCTTGATCTTCAGGATCGCATCTGCCAATCACTCGAGTCATTCGAAAGCGAATTGCGATTCTCGGAGGAGGTATGGCAGCGCGGCGGTGGCGGTGGCGGGCGCTCACGCGTGATCGAGGAGGGCGAAGTATTTGAAAAGGCAGGCATCAATTTTTCTCATGTGCATGGAGACGAGCTGCCAGCTTCGGCGACCGCGCACAGGCCCGAACTTGCGGGTCGACACTTTGAAGCACTTGGCGTGTCACTTGTCATTCATCCACGCAACCCGTTCATTCCAACGTCACATGCCAATGTGCGGTTCTTTTTGGCTGAGAAAGCTGACGCCGATCCTGCCTGGTGGTTTGGCGGTGGCTTCGACCTGACTCCTTACTATGGATTCAGCGAAGATGCCGAACACTGGCACAGAACGGCCAAACAGGCATGCGATCCGTTCGGCTCCGATATTTATCCGCGCATGAAAGCGTGGTGCGACAACTATTTCTTTATCAAACATCGCAATGAGCCACGCGGAATAGGGGGTCTGTTTTTCGATGACTTTAATGAGCTTGGCTTCGACAAAAGCTTCGAGTTCATGCGCAGCGTGGGCGACCATTTCATCCCTGCCTATCGCCCCGTCATTGAACGACGGTTAAACCATGGCTATGGCAGCAGGGAGCGTGAATTTCAACTGTACAGGCGTGGCCGCTATGTCGAATTCAATCTCGTCTATGACCGCGGCACGCTGTTCGGCCTGCAGACGGGCGGACGAACGGAGTCGATTCTGATGTCATTGCCACCGGTTGTTAAATGGCGCTATGACTGGCATCCCGATCCTGGTACGCCCGAGGCGGATCTTTACGATACATTCCTCAAGCCAAAAAACTGGATATGAATCTGCCGGCACGAAATAGTGACACAAAGAGAGGTACATTAATGCGGAAGTGGGAATGCGTGGTATGTGGATTTATCTATGACGAGGCGGCCGGTTTGCCGGATGAAGGTATAGCAGCTGGTACAAGATGGGAGGATATCCCGGAAGACTGGGAATGCCCTGAGTGCGGCGTCGCCAAATCCGATTTTGATATGGTCGTGCTGGATAATTAAAAAAAACCCCACCATGATCAGGTGGGGTTAAAAACGCTTTTCAGCGTCGGAGGAGTCGTTAAACAGCAAACTTTCGTTTAGCGCTTAGGGCTATGTCCTCTTTGGAAGACACACTCCTAATGATCCATCCATGGATCGGGAATGCCCGACCTTTTCCTGGTATCGGTCGGTGCGGCGTTTTCTTGAGCGTCCATTCGTAGCCGTTTCCCGTTTCCTGACCAAAGTATTTGCAATTCGCGGGCCAAGGTTCTGATAACGATTAAAAACTTGTGAAACAACAGGTTGGATGAGAAGCCGGGTATCTAGCAGCGACTAACCGTGCCGGGATACCGTCGATTACCGGCGATCTACTGGCACAAACGGGGAGCACACTACTGTTCTGACTGCGAAATAATGGAGTCCGCTTTCTAACCCAGAGTGTCTTTATGTTCAGAAACGCCGGGCTTTGGATTGGGAGAGACACCGCGCAGCTGGCGTATGACCTCGGCTTCATCCAGCAGGCTGCTTAGATCGGTGGCGACACTTCCCGATGGCGAAAGCACCAGATGGCGCAACCGCTCGTGCCGATTTAAAATCTGAAAATAATCCTCAGGCTTCAGGAATTTTGCCGCCAGAGCAAAACCAGTATCGAGATGCCGCCATGCGCTTGTCCGTTTTCGCGCCAGCAATAACTGTCCGAAACACAGCTCAAGCCGGGCCCTTTCGAAAACATCTTGCACCATCGCGGCGAGGGTACGGTAATCCATGTCCGCATTCCCGTTAATCCAGTAATGAACAATCATCCTGGCCAGGGATCGATTGAAGTTTTCCCGGCCATGAAGCTTGCCGCTGCGGGTCATGTCCTGCAGAAATAACGCCGCACGCCTCGCCTCCGATTCCTGCAAAGGATCTGCCAGCCAGCTGGCCGGTGAAATCGGCTGCCGGCTTTGATATAAGTCCACGATTTCTTCAGCTGTCATCAGGTCGTCTTTGTGCCTCCCGCAGGAGTCAGGGTACACTGTATGTTCTACTTCCTATGATAGAAAAGGAGCAGCGCCTTGTCCGCTTTTGAAACGGGCCGCGGCCGATATCCTGGCGTACGTATGCGGCGCATGCGTAAAGATGAATTTTCCCGTCGTCTCATGCGCGAATCTCGTCTGGAACCTGCTGATCTGATCTGCCCGATTTTTGTTCATGACGGTGAAAACCGGCGCGAGCCAGTCTCCTCGATGCCGGGGGTAGAGCGTCTGAGTATTGATTTATTGCTGCAGGAGGCCAAACTCCTGCTTGAACTCGGCATTCCTGCCGTCGCGCTTTTCCCCGTCACGCCTGTCGAAAACAAGAGCGATGATGCACGTGAAGCTTTTAATCCACAGGGGCTTGCACAGCGTGCGGTGCGGGCGCTCAAGCAAAGTTATCCGGAACTTGGTGTAATAACAGATGTTGCGCTGGATCCGTTTACCAGCCATGGCCAGGACGGTCTGATAGACAGCACCGGTTATGTACTGAACGATGAAACAGTGCGGGTACTGGTTAAGCAGGCATTATCCCATGCCGAAGCCGGCGCTGATATCGTCGCGCCATCGGACATGATGGACGGTCGCATTGGTGCTATCCGCGAGGCACTTGAGCAAAATGGCTATCCTCACACGCGGATCCTCGCTTATTCAGCAAAATACGCATCAAGCTTTTATGGACCTTTCCGCGACGCCGTTGGGTCAGCGGCCAATCTGGGCGCCAGCAACAAAAACAGCTATCAGATGGATCCCGCCAACAGCAACGAAGCGCTGTGGGAGGTCAGCATGGATCTTGAGGAGGGCGCGGATATGGTTATGATAAAACCAGGAATGCCCTACCTGGACATTGTCCGGCGCGTGAAGGATCAGTTCGGCGCACCTACACTCGTCTATCAGGTAAGTGGCGAATACGCGATGCTGATGGCGGCAGCCAACAATGGCTGGCTGGATGAAAAAGCTGTTGTTCTGGAATCACTGATGTCATTCAAGCGTGCTGGCGCAGACGCAATATTGACCTACTTTGCAAAGCGGGCTGCAGAATGGCTCCGCGACGCATAGCTCAGGCGCAGTCGGTATGAATGTAGATCGCTATGCGGTCATGGGCAATCCCGTTGCTCACAGCAAGTCTCCGCAGATACATCATATGTTTGCGGAGCAGACCGGCCAGTTGCTTCGGTACGATACTGTACTGGTCCCGCCAGGTGGTTTCGCAAGCGCCGTCAGAGAATTCTTTGATGCAGGCGGTAAGGGGCTCAATGTCACCGTTCCCTTCAAGCAGGAAGCCTGGAAACTGGCGGATGACCTAAGCCCAGAGGCTGCTCGAGCCAGCGCCGTTAATACACTGGTATGGCAAAACGACGGCAGGCTTTCGGGCGACAACACCGATGGTATTGGCCTGGTCCGCGATCTCATCGACAACCTGCACCTGGAACTACAGGCCAAGCGCATTTTGCTGCTGGGTGCCGGTGGTGCCGCGCGCGGTGTCCTGGCGCCACTGCTGGAGCAGCGGCCAGCGCAGCTGGCCATCGCTAACCGGACAGTAGAGCGCGCAGAGCAACTGGCTGAAGAATTTTCTGACCTGGGTGAATTGCATGGATGCGGTTTCGAGGCGCTCGAAGGCAGCGCTTACGATCTGATTATAAATGCCACCGCCGCAGGCTTATGTGGTGAAGTCCCGCCGCTGCCGGAAGGCATCATAAGCGGCAACACAGCCTGCTATGACATGGTATATGGTGCTGCACCCACCGCATTCGTAAAGTACGCGCGACAGTGCGGTGCTTCACTGGCGGTGGATGGGCTGGGCATGCTTGTAGAACAGGCAGCTGCATCGTTCCGCATCTGGCGCGGAATTCAACCGGACACCGCTCCTGTGATAGCCGCGTTACGCGTGCAATAGGCTGCTGCGCCGCTCATCCAGCCGACGCTCGACGCCATCCCAGGCATGGGTGCGCCAATCGATGCGCCGCCTTTCATTAGCGCCGATCCGGTGCCGATATTCATGCGCGATCAAGGTCCGGCCCTGCCACTGTTTTCCGCTTGCCTGCTTGATCAGCTTACGGATGCTGCGCACCTCGTTCACTGGAACAAGCGCAAACCTCTGCATCAGTCCAGAGCGGCTTTTCTTCTTAATGATGCGCACCGGAGTACCGGCAGTAATTTGAAATATTCGACAGATGTCCCTCTCCGCCGCCAGTTTTGGCAAATTGCCAATCAGAACAACCATGCGGCTAACCTCTTGTTTTTATTAATCGGCAATAATCTCGCTCCTGCCGTGGAGCAGATTATACGCCAAAAGATGTAGCATGCGAATCTGCCGTTGAACCACCTGCTTTTTGTTTACTATCGCATGGTTACAAACTCCTCGGAGCTGGTTGGATGAATTGCGACGGTATCATCAAAATCCTTTTTAGTTGCACCCATACGTATTGCCACGGCGAAACCCTGCAGCATCTCATCCGCGCCGGGGCCAATGACGTGGCACCCGACAATCTTTTCCTGAGCACCGACTGTTACAAGCTTCATGGCAGTTTTTTGCTTACGTTCCGTGAGCGCGTTGTACATGGCAGTAAATCGTGTCTGGTAAATTTTCACCGCATCGCCGTGCACATCGCGCGCTTCCGTTTCCGTCAAACCCACTGTGCCGATCGGCGGGTGGCTGAAAACGACTGTCGGAATGGTTTCATAAACCAGATGCCGGTCGGGCATAGCACCGAATAATCTGTCGCCGAGTCGGCGACCGGCGGCTATCGCCACGGGAGTTAACTGGGCTCGACCCGTGACATCACCAATGGCATATATCCCTTCGATGTTCGTGGATTGATATTTGTCCGTCAGGATAAAGCCCTGCTCGCTCGACTGGATACCAGCCGCGCCCAGGTTCAGTGAAGCTGTTAATGGATAGCGCCCGATCGCCCAGATGAGCGCGTCAAATCCCTCCAGCCGCTGACCATTTTCACATACAATGCAGAGCGATCCGTCTGCTTCGCGCAGCACCTGCTGAACCTGAGTGCGGGCGAGGATGTCGATTCCGTCACCCAGCATTTCATCCATCAGGTTCTCTCGCAACATCGCATCGAAGTTGCGCAGCAAATGTTCGCGGCGCAACAGCATTGTGACATCGGCCCCCAACGCATTCAGCATCCCAGCAAGTTCAACGGCAATATACCCCGAGCCGACTACGGCTACTCGTTTCGGCAGTTGCTCCAGATCGAAAAATCCATCGGAAGAGATCCCGAATTCTGCACCGGGTGTCTTCGGCATCTGTGGAGCGCCGCCGACCGCAATCACAATATGATCGGCGCTGTATCGCTGCCCGGCGACCTCTATTGTTTTGCTGTCGATGAAAGTCGCATCTCCGACGATTTCATCGATACTGGAATCCGCCAGATAGGTATGGTACCAATCGTTGATGCCGTGCACATAATCATCCCGGGCCTTCTTCAGCGTCTGCCAGTCAAACGACTTTCCATCAAGCTGAAATCCGTACCCTCGCGCGTCGTCCAGCATGTGTGCAATACTGGCACCGAACCACATGATTTTTTTTGGCACACATCCAACATTGACGCAGGTACCGCCGAGCGGGCCTTTCTCTATGACAGCGCATCTGGCGCCATAACGCGCTGCGCGCTCCGCAACTGACAGTCCGCCACTTCCGCCGCCAATCGCAATCAGGTCATAATGCTCTGGCATGTGTCACTCCTTATCCGATAATCTGCACGATTCTACTTGAAAGTATATGCGATACCATGATGAACCCATTATTGACAGAAGCACCACTACCCCTCTTCGACCAGATTGAACCGCACCACGTCGAACCCGCGGTCGACCAGATCCTGGCAATCGTGAGGGCTCGCATCGAACAGCTGCTCGATTCGAATCAGCCTTACAGCTGGGACACCCTCGCTGAGCCGGTAGAAATCGCACTCGAGCAGCTCAACCGCCTATGGTCGCCCGTTGCGCACTTGAACGCGGTGGCGGACAGCGCAGAACTACGCGCTGCCTATAACGCATGCCTGCCAAAAATCAGCGCCTTTGAAACCGAGCTGGGCCAGCACGAGGCGCTGTATCAGGCATTCAGGCAGATAGCCGACAGCGAAGCCTTCTCGGCACTCGACACGGCACAACGCAAAGCCATTAGGAACCGCCTGCGGGATTTCAGATTGACTGGAATCGAACTCGGGCCGGACCAGCGAAAACGCTTCAAGGAAGTCCGAGTTCGCCTGTCTGAGTTACATACCAGATTCCGCGAGAACCTGCTGGATGCAACCAAAGCCTGGAGCAAGCATCTGCGCGAGGATGCAATGCTGACGGGGCTACCGGAAAGCGCCCGCGCTCTGGCTCGTCAGAACGCGGAAAGTGAAAATCTCGAGGGCTGGCTATTGAATCTCGACGTTCCGTCCTATTTTCCGGTAATCACTTATGCCGATAACCGTGCTTTACGAGAAGAAATCTACACAGCCTATGTGACACGCGCATCTGAATGCGGCCCGCACGCAGGGCGTTGGGATAACTCCCCGGTCATGGAAGAAACGCTCGAGTTACGCCACGAAGCAGCACGATTGCTTGGATTTGCTAATTTCGGCGAACATTCACTGGAAACGAAAATGGCCGGATCCACTGATCAGGTTATTGAATTTCTCAATAATCTGGCAAAACAGGCTTTGCCACAGGCCCATCAGGAGCTGGCGGAGATTTGCAGCTTCGCAAGAGACCAGGGCGTGACATTCACGCTTGAAGCCTGGGACATACCCTATTATTCGGAAAAACTGCGGCAGCAGCGTTACGCGCTATCACAGGAAGAGCTGAAACCCTGGTTCCCCGAACACCAGGTTGTTGCGGGTTTATTTGCTGTGGTGCAACGGCTGTATGGTATCGAAGTAAAAGAGCAAAAAAACGCCGCAGTCTGGAGCCCGGATGTACGCCTTTTTGAAATCCATGATGAAGAACAGCGCTTGCGTGGCCGTTTTTATCTTGATCTTTATACCCGCCCGGGAAAGCAGGGCGGTGCATGGATGGGTGAATGCCGAACGCGTCTGCGGGAGAAAGAACGCCTCTACGTTCCCGTTGCCTATCTGACGTGCAATTTCACTCCGCCGCTTGGCGATCAACCGTGTCTGTTCACCCACAATGAAGTCATCACGCTGTTCCACGAGTTCGGACACGGTTTACACCACCTGCTGTCCGCTATCGATTATCCGAGTGTATCGGGTATCAATGGTGTAGCCTGGGATGCAGTGGAGCTGCCTAGCCAGATCATGGAGAACTGGTGCTGGGAGAGAGAAACACTGGATCTCATCGCCAGACATTATCAAACGGGAGAGCGTTTACCCGAAGAGCTGTTCGCGAAAATGCGCTCCGCACGTACATTCCAGTGTGCAATGCAGATGGTAAGACAAGTCGAATTCGCACTGTTCGATATGCTGATTCATGTGGAGTACGATCCAGCGCAAGGTGGCCGCATCTACGAAATTCTTGAGCAGGTGAGGAACCAGGTGGCAGTATTTCAGCCGCCTGCCTTTAATCGCTTCGCCCATGGGTTTTCGCACATTTTCGGAGGCGGATATGCGGCCGGTTATTACAGCTATAAATGGGCAGAAGTATTATCGTCTGACGCTTATTCGCTGTTCGAGGAAAATGGGATATTCGACCGCGCAACCGGACGGCGCTTCAGACGCGAAGTGCTCGAGCGCGGCGGATCCGAAGATCCTATGAAATTATTTGCTACGTTCCGCGGACGCCAGCCAACTATAGAAGCATTGCTCCGCCACAGCGGCCTGGCGCTCACCGGAAGCATGGGGTAAATAATGCATTACAGGGACCTGCGGGATTTCATCGATCAGCTGGAACGTAAGGGCGAACTGGTTCGGGTCAGGCATCCGGTAGATCCGCGACTGGAAATGACCGAAATTTGCGACCGCACTTTGCAGGCCGCGGGACCGGCGCTGCTATTTGAAAATCCGACCGGATTCGATATTCCCGTACTAGGTAACCTGTTCGGGACACCGGAAAGAGTCGCGGCAGGCATGGGAGCAGATTCGCTCGGCGCACTTCGGGACATTGGCAAGCTGCTGGCATTTCTCAAGGAGCCAGACCCACCCAAGGGCATGAAGGATGCGTGGGAAAAATTGCCGATATTCAAAAAGGTGCTGGACATGGCCCCCAAGGTTCTCAGGAGTGCGCCCTGCCAGGAAAACGTTCTAACGGGCGATGCTGTCGACCTTGGCCGTCTGCCGATCCAGACATGCTGGCCCGGAGATGCCGGCCCGTTGATTACCTGGGCACTGGTTGTCACGAAAGGTCCTGATAAAGAACGTCAGAATCTGGGCATTTATCGGCAACAGGTGCTGTCCCGCAACAAGGTGATCATGCGTTGGCTGGCGCATCGCGGTGGTGCGCTCGATTACCGTGACTGGCAGGCAAAACATCCTGACGAACCTTTCCCGGTAGCCGTTGCTCTTGGCGCCGATCCGGCGACGATTCTTGGCGCTGTCACGCCGGTACCAGACAGCCTTTCCGAGTATGCCTTTGCAGGCCTGTTGCGTGGCGCCAGGACTGAACTGGTGAGCTGCAAAACGAATGACCTTCAGGTTCCGGCCAGTGCCGAATTCGTGCTCGAAGGGTTCATCTATCCGAACGAAGAAGCACTCGAAGGACCATTCGGCGACCACACCGGCTACTACAATGAGACGGAGCATTTTCCGGTGTTCACAGTTGAATGTATCACCCACCGCAACAACCCGATCTACCATAGCACCTATACCGGACGACCACCGGACGAGCCTGCAATTCTGGGGCTGGCTCTTAATGAAGTGTTTGTGCCGATTCTGCAAAAACAGTTTCCGGAAATCACCGATTTCTACCTGCCCCCGGAAGGCTGCTCATACCGCGTTGCCTGCGTCAGTATAAAAAAACAATATCCGGGGCATGCCAAGCGAGTGATGTTCGGCGTGTGGAGCTTCCTGCGCCAGTTCATGTACACCAAGTTTGTCATCGTCACAGACGATGATGTGAATGTACGCGAATGGAAAGATGTCATCTGGGCAATAACCACACGGATGGATCCGGCACGCGATGTTACGCTGGTTGAGAATACGCCTATCGATTACCTGGACTTCGCCTCACCAGTTGCGGGGCTCGGTAGCAAAATGGGGCTGGATGCAACGAACAAATGGCGCGGAGAAACCACGCGAGTCTGGGGCGAACCGGTCGCCATGGATCCGGAGGTGAAAACGCGGGTCGACGGAATCTGGGATCAACTTGGAATCGATCTCACCAAATAACAAAAGTTTTTTCCGCTCTCCTTCTTTTCGGTGGCTAGAACTGTAATAAATACGCGAACATATGTATGATCATGCGCCGAGAAGAGGAGGCTCGATGACAATGCGAACAATAATGACACTGAATTCGAAAGGGGGCTGCGGGAAAAGCACGCTGGCAATGAACACAGCAAGTTTTTTCGCAACTACGGGAAACAGGGTGGTATTGGCTGATCTGGACCCGCAACAATCTAGCCTGGGCTGGCTCAGTATGCGCGGCAGTGACCGTGACCCGATTATTGGCGTCAATGCATACGAAAAAGGCCTGCGCGCTCCGCGCGACAGCGATGTCATGATCATCGATGCACCCGCAGCAGTTCACGGTACGGAACTGGCAGCATTGGTGAAGAAGGCAGATACCCTGATTATTCCGGTATTGCCGTCACCACTGGATATGCGCGCCTGCGCCCGGTTCGTGGAGGAATTGCTCGTGGTGGGGAAAATCTCCCGTCAGCGCACAAAGATGGCCGTAGTAGCTAATCGTGTTCGAGAAAATACACTTATATATCAATCACTCGAAGCATTTCTGAAAAAGCTGCGCATTCCTTTTGTGACCACTTTGCGCGACAGCCAGAATTACATCCGGGCTGCACAGCGCGGCGTAGGAATATTCGAATTGGCACCTTCTGCAGTTGAAATCGATCAGGAGCAGTGGAAACCGCTGCTACGCTGGCTCCGGAGCAAACGTTCAATGCCGGAAGAGTGCTGATCAACCAGCCAGACCTGTTCCCGAAACTCGGCAAGAGCCCGCCATCTGGCGGCTCAACTCTGCCTGCAACAGGTCGTAACCCTCTCTAGAGAAAGCGAATCCCCGTAGCCCACGCTCCCGGCATTCTGGGTTTGAGATTTATAAGCTCGCTGGCGGAGGGTGTCTCATGAGCAATCGAACGTATCGTCTATTTTTCGGAGCAGCATTGCTGATCGCGCTGTACTTCGAACTGGACATTGCGCTTTATACCATCATAGGAACGGCTTTTTTCGAAGCCGTTACGAATTTCCGCATACCGAAATTGCTATCCAGCTTCCGGTACGCTCATGACGGCGATCCGGCTGAGGGATCGTTGGGAATCGCCTTCAAGCCTCGCTTCCGCATAGAGGCAGAGCGAAGCTGGCGGCTCCTGGTCGTAGCCATGCTATTGGTCAGTCTCTACGTTCTGCCCGAGGCTATGTGGGTAGTGCCCTGGTTCATGGGATTTGCCATCCTCGGTGCAGGCGTGAGCGGCGTGTGCCCGGTATTTCTGTTTCTGCGCTGGGTTGGCTTCAGGTGAGTCCTCCTGAAACGGTATGTCCAAGCATCCAGTCCGGTCTTCCGCTAAAGATCGCCGGCATCGTTTTCTGGGGGCTCATGGCCACCGGCATCATCATTGCTTCGAGTGCAATGAGACTGCTCGAAAGAGAAATGCTCGATAACTATCAGTCAAACGCTGGCCAGGCTGTCTCATCCATTCAGGCTATTTTGAATGTCAGCCCGGATGCAAACGCTGAGGTCCTGAGCAGGCAAATCGACGAGGTCATTAAGAAGCTCGAAATTCGTGCAGTCACTATCGAACGTGGATTGGAGACGATCACCGTCGGCTCTATCGATGGACATCTCAGCGTTTATGCAGCCGCACTACCTTACGCTGAAAACCAGTCAGAGACGGGTGCGTCACTGATCGTTACGATCTACGAACCACCACTCTCCGAGATACTCAAGGAACAGAAAAAAAACTTGATGCTGGGTATGGGGCTCGCCTTCTTTACCTTTGGCGTACTCCTGCAGTCAATTCTGCAACGCATCCTTACCGGGCCATTCCTGAGCATGGTCAGCACCGCCAGAAAGTGCTCACACGGTGAAGAGGTCGTGTTCGACGAAACACGTCAGGATGAATTCGGCTACCTGTCTTCTTTCATAAACAAAGCGCTTGCATCCTTAAACGAGCGCCGCAGAGAGTTATCGCTGGCTCTCGACAGAGCAATGCTGTCGGAACATGCACTGTTTGAGGAAAAAGAGCGCGCCGAGGTCACGCTGAACTCCATAGCGGAGGGCGTGATAACGATCGACCAGAAAGGCAACATCCGTTTTATGAATCCAGTGGCGGAGGGTCTGTCTGGCTGGTCACAACAGTGTGCGACCGGCAAACATATCAATGAAATAGTGATCCTGATTGATGACCGGACCGCCGATCATATAGAGTCGCTCGCGCTTGCCTGCTTACGAAGTAACAAGATCGAACGCTCGTTAGAAAGCCGGTTGTTAATCGGTCTCAGCGGAGCAGAAATTGCGGTAGAGGAATCGGCTGCACCGATGCATAACCTGTCCGGAGAGACTGTCGGAGCGGTTCTCGTGCTGGAGGATGTGCGGCAGAAAAAGCTGCTGACCGAGCAACTCTCTTATCAGGCAAGTCATGATCCTCTTACCGGCCTGTTTAATCGGAATGAATTCGAGCGCCGGGTGCAGCTTGCTCTTGAGGGAACCCCGAATGACCGCGATGAATCAGCCCTGTGTTACATGGATCTCGACCAGTTCAAGGTGGTTAATGATACCTGCGGACATATAGCGGGCGATGAGCTGCTGTGCCAGCTCGGGCGCCTGTTACTTGAAAAGATCAGGGACAGCGATACAGTCGCGCGGCTTGGTGGCGATGAATTCGGAATTCTGCTTAGCGGCTGCTCCATACACCATGCGGAAAGACTTGCGGCTGAACTGCGCAAGGCCATACATGATTTTGATTTCTGGTGGGAAGGCAAATCATTCAATGTAGGTGCCAGCATTGGACTGGTCCCCTTGTCTCAGTCGACACAAAGCGTCACGGAAGCACTCGCAGCCGCCGATGTTGCCTGTTATGCAGCCAAAGAACATGGCCGAGGACAGGTACATGTGTATGAGCCTGACGATAAAGACCTGAACAGGCGCCGGTCCGACATGGAATGGGTTGGAAAAATTCGTCGCGCCCTCAAGGAAGATCGTTTCCAGCTTTATCTGCAGCCGATCGTGCCCGTCTCCAGTGTCGGCAATCGGCATTATCATGCAGAAATTCTGTTGCGCATGCTTGATGAAGAAGGAACAGTTATCGCGCCAGGATGCTTTCTCGGTGCCGCAGAGCAATACGGACTCATGCCGCTCATCGATGAATGGGTTCTCGGCAACACGTTTGAGTGGCTAGGGAGTGACTCGGGCCGTCAGCCGACGGACTCTCTGATCAGTGTCAACTTGTCGGGGCAATCCATGTCCTCGCGTGCGTTCCTGCCGAAAGTTGTTGAGCTACTGCACGCTTCCGGCGTTGCACCTCAACAGATCTGCTTCGAAATTACGGAGACCGCAGCGGTTGCGAATTTTGAGGTTGCTCTGGAATTCATTCGTTTCCTGAAGGGTATGGGGTGTCAGTTCGCGATCGATGATTTTGGCAATGGAATGTCGTCTTTCACATATCTGAAGCAGCTTCCTGTTGACTATTTGAAAATAGACGGCAGTTACGTGAAGGACATGCTCAACGATCCGATAGACCGAGCGCTGGTTGAGGCGGTCAATCAGATCGGACACGCCATGGGCATGCAGACAATTGCTGAATTTGTCGAAGATGATGCAACGTTTCGCGCGCTGGCAAAGGTCGGGGTTGATTTTGCGCAGGGCTTTGGCATTGGCGAACCGCGGCCCATTGGCCTGGCAATTCATCAGGGAGATCAGTCGTCAGCAGGACTTCTCAGCCCGGCATCCAGATCCGGATAATCCAGAACTACTTTCAACTCCTTCAACATCCGGGTATTAATAATTCGTTTCGATTCGTTCAGATAGGACAGCATTGGCGCCGTTAGCTGCTGCTCCGCCTGGCTTCGTTCAATGGTTGGTGGACGCGGCAATCCGAACCGGTCTGCAATCGTGTTGAAGTATTCCGTCATCGTGCTCGGATGACCATCCGACACATTGTAGACTTGTCCGGCTCCGCCATGACGCATGGCAGCTCGACAGATACGCGCCAGATCATGTACATGGATTCTGTTGCTGTAGGGCGAATCATTGATACACAGCACGGGGAGACCCTGGCGGAGCCGTTCGAGGGGCAGCCGGTCCGGGCCATATATCCCGGGAACTCTCAAGACCACAACAGGAACCCGGTTCCGTTCCCCCCAGCAAAGCAGTTGTTGCTCTGCGTCCAGTCTCCGCCGGCCACGTGCCGTCATCGGTCGTAGAGTCGCGGATTCATCGATCCAGGCTCTGCCGCAGTCGCCGTAAACGGCAGTGGTACTTATATATACAAGTTTCCGAGGCAGATTTTCGCCCTGCAGGACCGCGCAAACCCTGGTCATGCGGGTGTCATGGTTACCCGATGCAGGCGGGGGGGCAAAGTAATATAGCTCCCGATCCCTGGCGGGGAGGTCATCTTTTCCAAAAGCAGTATCGAGATCGAGTCTGCAGGCGCCAATCCCCCGTTCGATCATGCGCGCGATACTCTCGTCAGTGCGGGCCACTCCGCACACAGTCGTGGGTCCGTGTAGCGCCGCAACTCGGCGGCCGGTATCACCGCAACCAATGATTAGCACAGTATTCATGCGTTTACCCGATTATAAAAATCAACGAGAATGTGAATCTTAATTGTCTGGAATCCTGCATGCCCTGTCAGGTTAAAATTGAGCCTAGCGGCCACTCTTTTCCCGTCCAAAAAGGCGAATCCATTCTTGAAGCTGCTCTTCGTAGCGGCATCGGCTTGCCTTACGGCTGCCGAAACGGTGCCTGTGGTTCCTGTATTGCAACACTCCTGTCTGGTGAAATCTATTACCCTGAGCATGCCCCGGAAGCGGCGACAGGGGACGCGCGTGTCGTTGTTTGTCAGGCTCGGCCTCAGTCTGATCTCGTGCTACGGATTCGTGAAGTCATGACCTCCAGCAATATCAGCGTCAAGACATTCCCGTGTCGCGCCGAGCATCTGGAGCGGCTGTCGCACGATGTGATGAAAGTCGAGCTCAAGTTGCCATCCAGCGAACGCATGCAGTTCCTCGCGGGACAATATATAGAATTCATACTCAAGGACGGACGCCGACGCGCATTTTCCATCGCTAATGCGCCACACCAGGATGACCATCTTGAACTGCACATACGGCATGTTCCAAACGGCTCTTTCACCGGCCATGTATTTGATGAAATGCATGATCGCGCACTATTGCGTATCGAGGGTCCGATGGGTTCCTTTTACCTGCGCGAAGAGTCGGAACGCCCGGTGCTCATGGTCGGTGGCGGCACCGGGATAGCACCCCTGAAAGGAATGCTTGAACATGCCTTTTACATCGGTCTGGATCGCCCCTTGCACCTGTTCTGGGGCGTTCGGGCCAAACGCGATCTGTACATGGATGACCTGCCAAAAGAATGGATGAAACAGTTTCCTTTCTTCAGGTATACGCCGGTACTCTCAGAACCCGCAGCAACAGACAACTGGCGCGGAGCCAGCGGCCTGGTAAGCGAGACAGTGATCGCGCAATATCCTGACCTCGGGGCATTCGACATTTATATGAGTGGTCCGCCGCCGATGATCGAATCCGCCATGCCGTTGTTTGTGGAACGTGGCGCCCTGACGGAACATATGTATTCCGATGCCTTCGAATTTGCGCAGGACGCTCTCGACAAGATCAAGAAGGCGTCGAACATCTGAAGCCTTCCTCAGGCAATACGGCTGATCGGAATCAACTGCTCACCTGGCTCATTGGTCCTGGCAGAGCTGTCAAGTTCGGCGAATCCCCTCTGGTCGCGGAGGTCGATGCCCTTTCTGTAACATTCTGCCGCGCGTTCCGGCTCATCCAACTGGTCCAGCAGCGAACCTAGCAGCCGGTAAGCTTCCGACGTAGGATGCCGTCCAATACTTTCCTCAAAGTAGTGCTGAGCCTTGCCCCAAAGCTCATTGCGCAAGCTGATTTTGCCCAGCGTCAGCAGTAGCACAGGATCTTCCGGATGGCTATCCAGCCAGTGTTCGGCAACATTCTGCTGAGCTTTCCTGTCTTCTGCGACTACATCGCCATAGAGATAAACAAGCCGTGGGTCCCAGTTTTTTCTGATCTGCTGAGCGAGCACTCTTTCCGCCTGTGCGGAAGCATTCAGGCGAACCAGCTGTCCAGTATAGACGGCGACTAATTCAGCCTCGACCTGCACTGATGACGGCAGCCTGCGCCAGTCATTGGTCAGCGTCTGGATGTCATGCGCATCCGCATCTTGGTGTAATCGCCGGCGATAGACTTTAACTGCAAGCTGCTGCCATTGTTCCGCGTCAAGCACATTACGCTGCTTCAGCTCTGGCAGCAGGTCTTCTAGTTCATTCCAGGCTGCCAGCTGCAGGAGCAGTTGCGCCAGAAGGCGTAGAACCTGAGGGTTGTGTGGAGCCGCTGCCTGCAAAGCATTCAAGGTAGTCCTTGCCTGATCCAGTTGTCCGCGAGCTAGCTGCAATTCTGCTGCAACCAGTGCAACAGATGTTTCTGCATCTGGATAATGCTGCATTGCACGCCTCAGACTCGTATCTCGACGGGTATCAGCATTCAACCGATTTGCGGCCCGCGCTGCTGACAGAAACACATTCAGAGGAGCATCAGCGAAACTCGTCAGACGAAATAAATGGCGTTCAGCTTTTTCGAAGCGACCATCGGTGAGCTCGATCACTGCCTGATTATAGAGATTCTGAAAACGTTTCTGCTTGCGCTGCCGCCCGCGACGATGAACATGGCCAGGCAAATGCACCACCCCTGCGACAAAACGCACCATCAGGTATGCAATAACAAGTAGAACCACGAACACAAGCAGCGATGTCTCCATGCTTGTATTCCCATAACCGATCAGCACATAACCAGGATCCGGCAAGGTGACCAGCGCTACAGTGACTGAGGTGACCAGAGCAAGAATGCCCATCACTAACCACTTCATGACGTAGCGCCTTCGGCTCCTGGCGTGGGATTCGCGTCCAGCGACTCCAGCTTCATCTGCTGGCGGAGTACGCGAAGAGAGTTCGATATATCCGGTAGCTCCGGACTCACTTCGATCTCTAGCAACTCGCCCAGCCGTCCGTGTGCTTCTCTGACCGATGGTTCTTCCATCGAGAAGTATTCTTTCAGCCATTCGCGCGAAATGCGCAGTGCTGCATGGTACTGAGCGCCGTTGTCGCGCAGCAATGCCAGCTTTGCGGCGGACAGTTGCAGTTTCAGATTTTCCCGCAGAAAATATTCGCGCTCGGGGGCCAGCATCGGCTTTACCGCTTTATCGTGTTCGCGGAAACGGAAAAGCTCTTTGACAAGATTCCAGACAAGGCCTGGCACTTGCTTCCAGTCAGCTGCAGTATCCGGCATGTCGACTCCGCTGTAATCAGTCTGCTCCGGCGGCTGATAGACAGTTCCTGCAACCGGTAGTTTGTCGATGCGGTCCGTCCAGGCATCGAGCCTGATAGAAATACCGTCAACATCGACAACCGGCAAGCGTGCCAGTACCTCCAGATCTTCCTCAATCTGCTCCCGAACAGTACGATAGTGAGGGTCGGAACGTTCGCGCAATAGAGCGTCTGCACTCTGTAGTGCAACGCGTGCTGTTTTTACATCGCCGCGCAGCTGTAACTGTTTACTGGCGACACCTAGAAGATATTCGACCTCTGCGAGAGTCCAGCCTTCATCACTGCGCCCAACCAGCGCTGCCAGAACGCTCAGACGTTCTTCGATGTCCTGCTGGTTTGCCGCAAGCTTTTCACGTCTTTGCTCGCTGGCCTGGAAACGCTGTCCGGCCATTTTACCCGCAGTTTCTACACGTTCTTCCAGCTGCCTGAGCGATGAGCGGACCGGTTGCAAATGCTGGTCGATCTGCATGGCAGTATCGCTTTGGCGTTCTGTCACCTGCTGCAAATGATTCCAGACAAAAAATGCGGCCACTGTGAGGCCGATTGACAGTCCAAGTGCCAGCAGGGCGATTACCATTGCCACTGTTCCCTGCACAGGTGGTCGGCCGGGCTGGCGATCAGTCTGCGCATCTGGCTGAGCCACTGCGGCGGTCTCGGGTCCTGATGGAGAATCAGTTTCATTCATAATGAATAGTCACGGATGAAGTCGCCTTCTGGATGATGCCGATTGTACCCAACTTTGATCGCATATCGCACTCCGCGGCGGTAACACACCATCAGTCGGACTGGTTTTTCCATTTGAACAGGGCATCCATAACCGCAGCGTCGGTTGCGCTGGCTGATATTACTTGTGGCGCGGTGAATCCCAAACGCTGAGCCACCGCCACAATCCTTTCGCTCGCCACGATCAGAGGTGTCTTGACGAGAAGAGAATGGCCTTGCCGGCCGAGCATTTCCACCAGATTCTCAAGACTCTCGACGCTGTTAATCAACACTACATCGACTCCCCCGGATTGCCAGAGTTTCAACAGCTCGGAACTATCGGCTCGCGGGCAGATACGGCGATAGGCTTCTACGTAGCGGACATTGGCTCCACGCTGACGCAGCATTTCCGCCAGGTACTCCCGCCCACCGTTGCCGCGAAAAATGACGATTCGCCGACCGCGCACATCATGCATCTGCGGGAGTGCCAGCAGGCCTTCACTGTTGAACTCCCACTGTGGCTGCGCATCTGCTTCTAACCCGAAGCGGTGCAATTCTTCCGCGGATCGCTTGCCGATCACGGCGATCCCGACGGTATCCGGCCATTTCCGCCTGGACAGAAGGTAACCGAGCGCCTTATCGACCGCATTGGCACTCACAAAAATCGCCCAATCCAGGTCATCCAGCTCAGCAGCACATTGCTCCAGCTCCCGCGCATCATCGGGGCCGCGAATTTCCAGTACCGGAAAGCTGATGGCGTTGCCACCTTTCTGTCTGATGGCGTCGCACAATGCATCGGCCTGGTGCCGGGGACGGGTTACCAGAACGCCGGCACCACGCAAATATTGCTCTGCCGGTCCGCTTGTCACAGCGCGTCGTTATAGACGGCGGCAAGAATTTCCCGAGCGCCGCGCGACAGCAGATCTTCCGCCAGGACCTGTCCCAGTTCCTCGGCATCCTCCGGTCTTCCGCTGATAACGCCCTGCACTAACTCCTTTCCATCCGGGCTGCCTACCAGCGCCCGCAGTACGATCACGCCGTGCCCGAGTTCGGAATAGCCAGCGATAGGAACCTGGCAACCGCCCTGCAAACCCGCGTTCAATGCGCGTTCGGCACGAATCCTGATCGCGGTCTGTTCGTCGTTCAAGCCGGCAATCAAGTCGCATACGCGCGAGTCGTCCAGCCGGGTTTCAATACCGATGGCACCCTGTCCAATCGCAGGAATGAATTGCGCCGGATCCAGCGCTTCGCTTATGCGCTGCTCCCAGCCCATGCGCTTTACTCCGGCAGCGGCGAGCAGAATCGCGTCATAGTCGCCGCCGTCCAGCTTCGCCAGGCGCGTATTGACGTTGCCGCGCAAATCGAAAATCTGCAGGTCCGGGCGGCGCGCGCGTAGCTGACACTGGCGCCGTAAACTGGAGGTGCCGACGCGGGCGCCTTCCGGCAGCATATCGATACTCGCGTAGTTATTTGAGATCAGGGCGTCGCGGGGATCCTCGCGTGGCAGCACCGCGCGCAGACCAAGCCCTTCCGGAAAATCGATAGGCACATCCTTCATGGAATGAACGGCGATATCGGCCCGATCTTCCAGCATGCCCATCTCCAGTTCTTTGACGAACAGCCCCTTTCCCCCGACTTTGGCAAGCGGGGTATCCAGAATCTTGTCGCCCTGGGTACTCATGGTGACAAGCTCCACCTCCAGCTCCGGATGGCGCGCCAGCAGCGCGGCACGCACATGATTGGCCTGCCAAAGAGCAAGGGGGCTTTTGCGAGTAGCGATACGTAATGTCTGATGAGTCATTGCAGGGTCTGTGGCAATTTCAGGATCGGTTGAAAAATCTCCCCGAGCGCGATTATAGCCGGATCGTCCGGCGAAGCTGAGCTGGGAACCTGGAAGACAGCGGTTATGCCGGGGGAGCATAGCGAGTGAAGTATCCGCTGTGCAAGCAGCGGATGCGTGCGGCTTTCCCGGTAGCACCCGCACGGGGAACCGGCGATCTCCTGAGCCGCCTGATTGTAAAGGGATCGCCAGGCCGGACCGCCGCGACGACGGTGTTCGCGCTTAAGCCAGTGCTATTCGGAGCTGTTGCCCATTGATTGCAGCTGCCGGATGCAAAATCAAGCTTATGTGTTAGAAGCGGATTTCAGGCGCCGTCGCACTTCAGGCAGCATCCGCCGACTGATCTCCAGACGTTCATCCACCCCTTTGAGGATTACCTGGTGGTGTCCACCTGCGTTCTTTTCTACGCCGCACAATGCATTGACTGCAATGAGGCTATTGCGGTGTATTCGGATAAAGTCATTGGAGAATTCGTGCTCAAGTGACTTCAGGGGCTCCTCGACCAGAATGCGCCGGCGTGCGGAACACACGGTCACATACTTGCAATCCGCCTGAAAATACACCACTTCACTCACCGGGATTATCTCCAGATTGCCCCGGTTACGGGCGCAGATGTGCGTTCGTGGGCCATCTGCCGTGGTATCCTCCAGGCGCTGAAGTTGTGCGGAATTCAGGCGCCGCGCCTTTCCAAGCGCCACCTGCAAACGCTCCGGATGTATTGGCTTCAGCAGGTAGTCCACGGCCTGCGCCTCAAAAGCTTCCAGCGCATGGTCACCGTATGCTGTGGTAAAGACGATTGCCGGCGGTCTGTCGAAGCCAGCAAGATGACCTGCCACTTCGAGACCATCCATTCCCGGCATACGAATATCGAGCAGGACAAGGTCAGGCTGCGTTTCCTCTATTTGCCTCAATGCAGTTGCCCCGTCGGCCGCCTCTCCACAAACCGACCAGCCTTCCGTGGAAGCCAGCATCCGTGATAATCGCTCTCTGGCCAGCGCCTCATCATCTACTATCAGACACTTCATTGCAGCTTCTCGCGGGGAAAGTACAAGGTGGTTTCATACTCGTCGGGCTTTTCGGTCAAGGCTATCCCGGCTCGGTCTCCAAACAGCAGCTGAAGCCGTAAGCGTATATTTTCCAATGCAATTCTGTTTCCCCGCCGATGCGCTTCAGCGTTCTGGGGCGCACGCGGATTGCTGATGACGACGCTGATTCGTCGCCCTTCCGCTGCGCCGCGAATCGTGATCATTCCGCCGTCCGGCAATCGCTCGATCCCGTGATAGATCGCGTTTTCCAGCAATGGCTGCAAAATCAAAGTCGGCACAAGGCGCTTCAGAGGCAGTCGCTCGATATCCCAGCTGACCTTCAACCGTTCTCCGAGGCGCAATTTCTCGAGTCGCAGGTAACGCTGCGCAACATCAATTTCCTCCTCGAGAGTGACTGGCTCAGTTGCCTCGTGCAGGGTACAACGGAACAGGTCCGACAAATCCTGCACGGCCTGTTCTGCACGCTCCGGATCACTGCGGGTCAGTGATGCGATACTGTTCATGCTGTTGAACAGGAAATGCGGGCGAATTCGCGCCTGCAGCGCTTCTACCCGCGCTTGCGCCTCTGCCTGAATTTGCTGCCTCCATTGATGCTGGACATACAGGTAACGCAGAACCAGGGCGCTGATGATTGAACTGATTCCGAGATTCCGGAAAAAAATGTTTGCGCGCGAGTCGCTGCCACTTAGCGGACCAGGCCACAGATCAAGCTGGATCACCAGCTCGGTCATGGCTGCCGTTGTCAGCAACAGGAGCAGGTAGGCAATCATGGCGGCAGCGGTATTCCCCACCTGGGCCAGCATCGGGCGCGCTGCACAAAGCACTGCGGCACTGCTGAGGGCAATCCATTGCAGGAACAGGGAGGTGGTACCAAGATCCGCCCAGGGATCCGTCTGCGACGCCGCCAGAATCAGAATGAATGCCAGCAGTTCTGCAATGACCACGACGGCGAATACCATTCTGATGTCGCAGAAGCTGGGCAGGAACAGAGATTCCTGCCGGGCAGTCCTTCGAGCGACAGTGTGGTCCCTGGACATTCGAGAAGCTCTTCCTTTTACATAGGCTTGCGGTCACCGCTTATAACGGCAAATAGTCGTGGAACTTCTGAATGGATCGGAATGCCAGGATGCTTAAGTCCCTCAACTTTGAGGTATACTGGCGATCTTGAAATTGCCTGTGTTTTTAGCGTTATGACCGATAATCCAACCAGCGAGAAGCCATGGGGCGGCCGATTCACCGAATCAACTGATGCATTCGTCGAGGCTTTTACCGCGTCCGTAAACTTTGACCGGCGCCTGTACCGCTACGATATCGCGGGATCTCGTGCACATGCCCGAATGTTGCTACATGTAGCTGTATTAACCGATGCGGAATGTTCCGCGATCTTGTCCGGACTCGACCAGATCGAGCAGTCGATTGAACAGGGCGATTTCAACTGGTCAGTCCGACTGGAAGACGTGCACATGAACATCGAAGCCCGTCTCACCGAACTGATAGGCGCTCCAGGCAAGAAGCTGCACACTGGCCGCTCCCGCAATGATCAGGTCGCGACTGATCTCAGGCTCTACCTGCGCGATCAGATCGATGCAGCGACACAGGAATTAGTCCGCCTTCAAACTGGGCTGCTGGATCTGGCCGAGCGCCATGCATCCACTATCATGCCAGGATTCACGCACCTGCAGGTCGCCATGCCGGTGACCTTTGGCCATCACATGCTGGCGTGGTTTGAAAACCTGCAGCGGGATCGGGAACGCCTGGCGGAATGCCGAAAACGAGTGAACATCATGCCTCTGGGGGCGGCCGCCCTCGCAGGAACCAGTTTCCCGATAGATCGGCATTACGCCGCAAATTTGCTCGGGTTCGATGCGCCTGCAGAAAATTCTCTGGACGCCGTGAGCGACCGCGACTTCGTCATTGAATTCTGCGCCTGTGCCGCACTGACGCTAACGCATTTTTCACGGTTCTCCGAAGAGTTGATCCTGTGGGCATCTGCACAATTCGACTTTATTGATCTGCCTGACCGTTTTTGCACGGGGTCGAGCATCATGCCGCAGAAGAAAAACCCTGATGTACCCGAGCTGGTTCGTGGCAAATCAGGTCGAGTATTCGGACACCTGGTTGGATTATTGACTTTAATGAAGGGCCAGCCCCTGGCGTACAACAAAGATAATCAGGAAGACAAGGAGCCGTTGTTCGATACGGTTGATACGCTGCTCGGATGCACCCGAGCGTTTGCCGATATGATGCCGTTTGTCAGGCTGAAAACCGAAAATATGCGAACGGCCGCTGCAACGGGTTATGCGACAGCTACTGATCTTGCAGATTATCTGGTCCGAAAAGGGCTCGCGTTCAGGGATGCACACGAAATCGTTGGAACCGCGGTCAGGCACGGTATAGAAACGGAGCGCGATCTATCTGAAATGAGCCTGGAGGAATTACAGGCCATATCGAGCATCATCGAAGATGACGTATTTGATGTACTTTCGCTGGAAGGATCGGTGAGATCCCGCGATCATTTTGGGGGTACAGCGCCACACCAGGTATCTTCAGCAATTGCACGAGCTCGACAACGTCTGGCATCGTCAGGCCACTGAAGCTTCACTTGCACCGGAACTACTGCCGTCGGCGCCCAGCAAAGTAATCTGCGGCTTGCCGAGGTAATAGCCCTGAACGAAATCGACACCAAGACTGCACACACGATCATAAACCTGCTCGTTCTCCACAAATTCGGCAATGGTCTGCATTCCCATTCCGCGCGCCACGTCGACCAGTGCCTTTACGAACAGCTGATCAGCATTATTGTTGTGGATATCCCGGATGAAACTTCCGTCTATCTTGAGAATGTCTGCTCGCAGGTGCTTGAGGTAGGAGAACGATGAAAAACCTACTCCGAAATCGTCCAG
This sequence comes from Thiogranum sp., assembly GCA_032251035.1. Taxonomy (GTDB): domain Bacteria; phylum Pseudomonadota; class Gammaproteobacteria; order DSM-19610; family DSM-19610; genus Thiogranum. The sequence continues at coordinate 49,894 of JAVVEV010000008.1, forward strand.
TGAAACCCGGCAGCCCAGCTGCCGAACCTTGTTTATAAAATTGATGGCATTATTCAGCTGTTCACATGCAGCTGTTTCGGTGATTTCAAAAGTCACTCTCGATGGATCGATACCCGCCTCGCGTACCTCACGTTCTATGCGTTCGTAGAGATCGCTACTTGCAACTGAAAGCCCCGACAGATTTATTGAAAACCCTACATGAGCGGACTCGCCAGGCAGGTCCGCGAGAAAGCGTATCGCTTTGCGCACTACCTGTTGGTCCACCCGATGAATCAATCCAAACTGTTCCGCTGTTGGAATGAACTTTCCCGGTGGTATCAGGACGCCGTTCTTGCCCTGCATTCGTACCAAAACCTCATAGTGATGAATCTGCCCACCAGAGACAGCGACTATAGGCTGAAACACCAGCACCAGGCCATCACGATCAAGCACATCAAGCAGACGATCTTTCCAGACCAGTTGATTATCCATCCGCTCCCGCATCATGTCGCCTTCATCATAAAGATGAACCCGATTTCGCCCGCTGGTTTTTGCGGAACTCATCGCTGCATCGGCTTTCGCCAGCAGTTCCACCGGAACCTTACCTTGTCCAGGAAAGGTGACCGCTCCGATACTTGCCGAAATATTTAAAACACGCCCACCGTACTTTGGCTTCAGTTTGTTGATACCACCAAGCAACTCATTAGCTTTCTCAAGCCCCTCTTTCTCGCTCATTCCAGAATAAGCCACAGCGAATTCATCACCACTCACCCGTGATATAAGATCCTGCTCGCGTGAAGCCCGTTTAAGGAGGCCGGCTATCTGCACGGTTATCTGATCACCGGCCGCATGTCCTGCAGTGTCATTGACAAGTTTCAGATGATCAATGTCGATCAGGAACAGCACGCCCGATTGACCATGTTGCTCAACACGTCGTATTTCGTGATTCAGATCCTGAATAAACCGGCGCCGGTTGGAGACCCCCGTAAGATGATCCTGGTTCGCAAGAACCATCATCCGCTGCTCATCCTGCTTTAACTTCGTTATGTCCCTGGCGGTACCGCGATAGCCTCTGAAAGCATCAGCAGAAAATGTTGCCACACCGTTCAAGCGCAAGCAGTGCTGGTCTCCGTTGCGTGAATGCACCCATATCTCAACGTCCTTGAAGCCATGCTGTCGCCTGTTGCCGGAACGGAGCAGCGTTGTAATTTCATTCAGGTTGCTCTCCGGAAATACTTCGGCAGGTGTCCTTCCCAGCCATTTGTCCGGTGACAGATCAAGCGTATTTAAAACGCTTTTGGCTCTGCCTAAGCTCTGACTGGGAAGTGCCAAGTGCGCTCAGCATGGCATTGAACGATGTCGTCAGCTGCCCAAGTTCATCATTGCGATCCAAAGATACTTTATGTGTCATGTCACCATCAGCGATGGCCTGTGTTGCCCGAGCCAGCAACTGAATAGGTCGTGTCAATGAACGCCGGCTGATGCTGATCCCAAACAAAGCAGCCAGCAGCAGTATCAAAAGCGAAAAGTATAGCGCTGTAGTTCCAAGCTGCTTGTACGGTAGCCAGTATTTCGCATATTTTGCGGCGAGCAGAACATGCGCCGCATTAGCGTCGCTGCCAATTCGGGTTCGGATCGGAAGCGCTCTCACGCCATAACGTTCACCGTCTACGTCGAGTGTTTCATTGCTGCCATCGGATGCATCATAGTCGAACCGGAGCAGAGGTGGCTGCAAATTGTCGATGCTGCTAGCCAACAACAGGTTGCCGGAAAAGATAGCCAGGTCAGCGTATACGAGCTGGCGCAATCCATTAAGATCCTTCTCGCTGAAGCGCTTGCCCACGATCAGTGCGCCGACTCTTCCACCCAGCGGGTTTTCGCTTGGCACTGCAACCATTTGCAGCCAGCTATCATACATCAGTGAATTACCAAAACTGATTGCAGAACCATTTGCCAGGCTCCGAACAAGTGTCAGCAATTCGTCCGAGCCCAGTATCTGCGGCGACGTATAATGGGGTTTGCTACCTGCACCTGCGACACCGCCAGGTCCGGTGTCGAGATAGACAGCGATAAAATCCGCACCTGGCCGGGGATAGAGGTCCTCCAGCATACCTCTGACTGTCGCTATGTCACCGGTAAGCGCCGCAGCGATCAAACTCGGTTCATCACGCACACTTCTGGCGACCGTGAGAAGATTATCAAACCGACTTGTCTGAGCCTGGGCAAATACGTGCTCTGCACGGTCCAGGTCTTCCGTAATGCTCGTGGCAACGTGGTCTCTAACCAGAAAAAAGCCTGCAATTGCGACACTGTGCAGGACAACCAGCACAAGTGAAATGATAAACAACGTATTTTTTCTGCTCGATATTCACTGTTTTTATCGATTTTGTTTTTGATAAAGCAGTTCTGCACCTGCCCCTGGATCGATCCGGTCAATACCGCTGCCACCGGCATGCGACGCCAGCGTAAGATCCAGAGGTGGCGGTGCAGTTAATGCACTTACGTCGACAAGCCGCGTTTCCGCCGCCGGCGATGCAAGACGCAATTTCCAGAGGCCAGGCGCAATACCGGAGAAATGGAAGGTTTGACCAGGCTGAATAGTCTGCAGGTGCGGCGATTCGACAACATCTACGCGCGCATAACTTTTATTATGTATGCGGCAGAAAAAGTGCGTTGTACCGGGGCGCTCAAGCTTTATTGCCATACGATCTTTGCCGAGTGCCCCACTACGATCGAGTTGTACTGCCAACGGCTGATCCTGTGACAGCGAAAAAATCTGGTGAAACACTCTGTCACGATTGATGAATTCAACGCTGTCGCCACGCTGCACAGTCAGAAAACTGGGGACCATGCGATTGTTTGAAATTTCGATCTGCTCGATCCTGGGGTCGCGAAATTCGACCTCCTGGCCCATCGCTGGAAGCAGCGCAACGGAAATCGGATAACTGTGACTGCTGCGAACCGGTTCGAACAGTCCCTTGTAGTCGACACTCACTGTGCCAGTGACCTCCGCTGCTGCTAATTGCGTTGAGCACATCATCAGCAACAACGACTGGAGCATATCCCGGCGAAAAGGCCTTATTGAAAGCAGACATCTCATTGAATGATCTATGTCTCGAAGCAAAATGTCGCCGAGCTATCGGCCATCGGTGTGATTAGGTGAATATAATGAATGACAAAGCGATTTTGATGCGGTGGAGCAGCGGCTGATACGCCGTCCCAGAGCGGTGTTTGCGCTCAGATCCCGGACCAGCCGGATACGGTGCGGTCATTGCTTAAGATAAACACCGCGGTTCAGTCACTTGCGAACAACCTTGCCGCACCGACACCGGTTCGCGATTCGTCTCGCGGGTACATGTGACGCATCACACGACAATGATAAAGATTCCGTCGCGAATTCCGTTAAATCGGAGAATCTGAAAAATCCTCTGCCGACCAGCCTGACCAACACGCTCTGGAGTATCAACCGAATGAAAGGAACCCTGTCGGCTCAATTCGCACTGACATTTTTTGACCAATGTCCTCTGCCGGCGCTGGTAAGTGGCGCAACGGGAGTTGTACTGGCGTTTAATGACGCGTTTGAACGTCTGGTCGGCCATGACATCGCGGCTGATTTACTCTCGCCGCCCAACCTGCCGAACGAGCGCCTCCAGGCTCTAGTCCATGAGAGTGGACCGATTTGCTGGAAGAGCGAAAGTGACGGCAGTGTTTATCTCGAGCCAAAGGATTTCGTGATGAATGACCCTGCGCATACACGGGTAAGGGTATTTTTTGATGTTTCCGAACAGCTCCGGTTACAGCACCGCAACACCCGGCTTAGCGAAACGCTGGAACGTCAGACGCTGACGGATCCGGTAACAGGATTGCTGAACGAGCGCGGTGTAATGTTGGCACTGGAGCCTCAGGTAGCACGATCAAGAAGGTATAACAAATCCATATCTGTGGTCGCGATGTACGTTGCAGTTGATGATGCCAGTAACATGCTGTTGCTTGAGATCGCGCGCCTGTTAAAAGATCGTCTGCGTTGGGCTGATCTTATAGGAAGCGCTGGTGAGCATGGATTTATTTTGGTGCTACCAGAAACCATGGCACCGGCCGCAGCACAGCTTGCTGATAAACTTCAGTGTGAAATTGACGCAACCGTTCAGCTTGCGAAACCGGGCCACCCGAAATGCTCATGCTATGGGATAGCCGATTATCGGAAAAACGATACTGCAATGAGCCTGCTAAAGCGCGCGCAGGCTGCGTTGCAGCAGGAATTCAATGAACGTCAACTCGACGAAATCATCGCGCACACCGCCTGATGCGATGCAAAGCAGCAACGCCGCAGCACAGATAGCCCGAAGCCAATGAAGGCCACACACCTGAATTCTGTTGTAACCGGAGATTTTCGAACCCGGCGTCTCAATTCCATAGAAATCGACGCATTACAAATACGTGCGGTAAAACGCAGATTTACTGCACTCAATCGCGACCGTCTGCAACGCGTCCAGGACTCGCTTGACTCGAAACAGAGCAATTTCATCCATTTGCTCCCGCTATTATTCCACATCAATCATCCCATGCTCCCCGGTTACATCGCGTACAAAACGCCATGCGGGGTGTCAGACTACACGCCGGGAAAGAAATGTATGCAGGCTGCTCGTGGACTGTCCAGGAGCTTTAGTTATCAGCGACGGGCACAGTCGCAATATTCAATTCACGCGATATACCTGATGGGCAGCACTGGAACTATTGCCTACTCGCGATCAAGTGATTTCGATATCTGGATCTGCCATCGACCCGGACTGTCGGAAGCAGAGAGAGGCGCGTTGAGTGAAAAGGCACTGGCAATAGAAAGCTGGGCAGAATCTCTCGGACTTGAAGTTCATTTTTTCATGATGGATGACACCTCCTTCCGATCCAGAGAACATCAGAAGGTTTCTGAAGAAAATGCCGGAAGCTCGCAGCATCACCTGCTGCTGGATGAATTCTATCGGACTGGATTGTTGGTGGCAGGACGATTCCCTGTCTGGTGGCTGGTCCCGCCGGAGCATGAACGGAACTACGAACAGTATGTGGAAAAGCTACTGTTTAATCGTTTTGTCAAATCGGCGGATATTGTCGACTTTGGAGGCTTATCCGAGCTACCGAACCAGGAATTTTTCGGAGCCACACTATGGCAGCTTTATAAGGCAGTCGATTCGCCTTACAAGGCAATCCTCAAGATCTATCTGATGGAGGCGTACGCTTCACAGTACCCGAAGGTAGAGCTGCTGGCGATGCGATTTAAAAAGCAGGTTTATACCGGCGATATTCAACTGGACCGGATGGATCCCTATGTAATGATGTGCAATACCGTTGAGGAACATCTGTTCGCTCAAAAAGAATTGCGCCGACTGGATCTCGCACGCCGATGCTTCTACTTCAAAGTCAACGAGACTATGAGCAAACCCTACCATGGGCCCAGCCAGTCGTGGCGCCGACTCGCCATCCGGGCACTGGTCGACAGTTGGGGCTGGGGGAAAGCCAAACTTGAGTCGCTTGACCAGAGAAAGCAGTGGAAAGTCAAGCGGGTGCTGGAAGAGCGCCAAATGCTGGTAGGCGAATTAACACGTGCCTACAAGGCTCTCTCACAATTCGGACGCGAACAGAACAATGAGCTACTAATCAATTCGGCTGACATGAATCTGCTTGGTCGAAAACTGTATGTCGCCTTTGAACGAAAGGCCGGTAAGGTCGATATCATCAATCCCGGTATTTCGGATGACCTGTCGGAAGAGAGATTATCGCTGCATTTTCATGAGCGCGACGGTCGCGGAAGCTGGTCGCTGTTTCACGGCACGGTATTGCAAAGGGACGTCGAAGAACACTTGCTACTCAAGCGAACGGGAAACCTGCTCGAGCTGCTGGCCTGGTGTCACTTCAATGGGCTCATCAACCGCAATCCTTCCACGGTAAGCATTCAACCACCGGAATCCGGACTGGCGCAGTGGGAGCTGCGTGGGGTTCTTGATTGCCTGCAACAGATGTTTCCACGCGGACAGATTCCTGAACGTGACATGCAGTCGCTGGTGGAGCCAGCCACAATTATGCGCGCAGGGCTGTTTATTAATCTGGCCATGGATCCAATGTCAAAATTGACAAAGAGCGGCATGCATCTCGTTAGCGAGCGCATCGATCCCTTGAGTTATGGAGGTCTGTGGGAAAATCTCGCGCTTACCTTCGACATGCTTGCTGTAACTTCATGGGGGGAGGTTCTTACATTCCAGTACAGCGGCCAGACGGCGCTACTCGACTGCCTTTGCGACTACTACAGCTGGTCGCCAGTGAACTCAGGGAATATTCCAGCAACCGTACCAAGCTTCAGTTTTTCCTCATCGCGGGGAGCCATTATCGCGCGGCGGATCGAGGAACTCACTGATGAACTGACCGACTGGTTCTACAGAAATTACTGGCGTCAGCATGCGCGCTACGCGTTGCGGATTGGCCAGCACTATTTTCTGCTGCAGTGCGAAAATGATATTCCACGTTATCAAAAACTGGATTCGCTTTCTGCGCTGATGAATCAGCTGGGCAAGCCGCAGGCTGGATTCAGCCCGATACGAGTCGATGCACAAACACTCGAGGATTCCCCGCTGCCAACTCTGTTCGAGTACAACATGGAAGGACTGATACAGCTGTTCTACCACGTACAGTCGGGCCGTGCTCACGTGTATGTGCTGGACGAACGCGGCTCGCTGTTCATGCAAACAGTCGCATTCCATGACCGACAAACGCTATTAGGTCAGTTTACCCGCTTCCTCGAAAACATCCGTAACAGAATATTCAATGTCAGCTTGCCGCACAGTCTGTCAGCTCACGACGACTTCCAGTACTACCAGATTTCCCGTGACAATCGGGGAACCTATAATCTGGAATGCGTGCAATCGCCGGGCGGCGCGAAAGCTGATCATTATATGGACGTTCAGGTTATTGGCGACCTTGAGAATGGCAGACGTGGATCGTTCAGTATCTTTTGTGATAACCACGAGTTTTCAATGCTGGACCATGGGGAACAGATATTCCGGAAAGTAGCTGATCACATTATCCGTACGCGCCTGAGTGGAGCAAGCTATCCCATTTATATCACTGACATCGACATCAATCCGGCGATGCTGGGTACCGACGGAATTTCGGGTATCCAGTCCGTCCAGTTCCTGAAGTACAAGAAACGGATCGAAGGTCTGCTTAATGAAGCACTGAAGAACTCGGCTAATCCCGTTTGAAAGCGTCTCTAATCGGCGGAACGAACTGCCTCCAGAATGGAGGCGATATCTGCATCCCACTGTTCCAGGCGCGCCGCAACATCAGTGCCCCTGAAATGGTCTTCAAGATTAGTAAAGCCGGAAGCCAGCAAAATAGTGTCTTCCCCCTCTGCAAAAAGCGCAATCTTCAACGGCAAATATGACACCAGATCTACATGCCTGGCGCTCATTTCCCGCACCTCATCAGGCTTCCCGAAGAATACAACACGATACTTATCGGTGCGATAACCTGATGATGTCAATCCGATATCAACCCGCTGCACACGCGACACAGTGTAGCCTTGTCCCGTGATAGCCTCCTGTAAAAGCGCCATCGCCTCGGGGAATGATTGTTCCGCTCGGACCATGTGAAGATCCTGTGCCTGCACTGTTGATGCAAGGAAACAATAGAGGAATGCACTGATAATAAACTTCACAATGTCGCCTCTTCCATTATACCCGTGTAGATGTCATGCATGTGATCACAGGCCTTGTCCAGCTCGCTGTTATGAAAGAGCCGACCCAGACTTTTGGGATTTATGCTGGTAACGACTACCCCATCCTCCGTTTCCAGAACTGTTATGCGGCAAGGAAGAAACAGGCCAACGCGAGGATCCACAGCCAGCGCATCATTCAGGAAAGCAAAATTACAGAAATACAGTATGACCTGGTTCTGCTTCTCTTCACCCTCCGGAAACAGGCCGGACTCAATATATTGTTCTCGGATGACCCTGAAATTTCGGCCAATCACGGCCTGCTTGAGGTTATCAAGAGTTTGCGCGAGGTCGTACGGGGAATCGTAACGAATACTCGGTTCCAGTTCGTACACAGGAGAATCTGAAGCAGGCTCTTCAAGTTGCCGCATGTATGCAATTAGCGCATCAGCGTCAGCTTCCTCCAGGCCGAGTGCTGTGATGGATGGCATAGGCGTTCCCTCTCTCCCCCGCAGCAGTGTCGCTTTCAGCATCGCATCACTGACTGCCGCCTGAAAACCGGGATTATTCAGCGCAGGTGCCATGACTGGCGCGCCTCGTGGACGTGAGAAAGTCACGCCGGTCCCGGCAGCACCTTCCCCGCGTTCACCATGACAGGCGACGCAGTGTTCGCTGTATATCTGTTTTCCTCGTTCGGCCGACGCGGTAATGGAAGACGCTTCATCATATCGAGGCCTCGGTTGATCAGACCAGCTACGAATGTATTCGACGATGGCATCGACCTCAGAATCCTTGATATCCGGGAAAGCCGGCATCACTCGACCCGGCCTACCGGCGCGAACAGTATTGCGTATGTAGTCGTCACTCGCCACGGCAAGAAAATCTGGCAGGTTCAAGGGAATTCCGACACCGCCACCACCATCAGTGCCGTGGCAGGCCGCGCAATGCTGCTGATATAGCGCATGTCCGTCCGGTGTCCCGAGCGGCGAAGCAGACGGATACAGGAGAGCAAGCAACACAATAACAAAGGCGGAAATAGCAGCAGTCATACGAGCATTATTCTCCTGGTTGCGGTTGTTGTCAGCTTTGATCTAAGTCAAAAGAGATTTTTTGAGGGAGATAAGGCGCTCCCGAAACCAGCCGCGCAAGCTGAACATCTGCTCCGGACAGAGCGTGTGACCCATCGCATATTGATGAAAATCAACTGTATACCCCTGCGCTTCGAGCAAGCGACAACTCCGGTCAGCCGCCGCAAAGGGAACCACGCTGTCAGTGTCGCCATGGTCCATTCGGATCACCAGTTTAGCGGGATCAACACGGGCCTGTTTTGCCATCAGATGCGCCAGCGGGAGATACCCTGACAAAACCAGCACACCGGCCAAAGGGCTGCGAGATCTGAGTGCCGTATGCAGAGCCAGTGCGCCGCCCTGGGAGAATCCGGCCAGAATAATCCGGTCAGGAGGTATTCCAAGGTTTTGTTGCAGTTCGATCAACTCAGTCACTTCACTACGCGAACTCTCCAGCCCGTCCAGATCCTCACCGCTGGCGAAATCCATGTCATAGATATCATACCAGGCGCGCATAACCATGCCTCGATTGAGGGTAACCGGGCGCAGCGGAGCGTGCGGCAAAATAAACCGGACCCCGAACTCTTCCATCAAACCCCACTCCCGTATCAGGTGTTCAAAATCATGTCCATCGGCGCCGAGGCCGTGCAGCCAGATCACTGCACAGCAGGCCGGTCGTTTCGGGTCAATTGACAGGACTTCCAGCATCTCGCTTCCTTTCCACACAGGACTTTTGGGTATACTACGCTTTTGCCGCCGCGACTTGCGCACCTTGGGCTTTTGTCTGGCTCTCCGTATACTCTGCCGCAGCATCCAAACTGATCGAGCAAAATGATGAAATTCTGTTGGCCCAGGTATCTTCTCTGGTTATGCATCGGAATGGCAGGCATCCAGATCGTTTTTTCCGCGGGTTGCGGGCAAACGGGCGACCTGTATCAGCCTGTAGACGATGAAACCAGCGAGCAGCGTGAATAGCCATGGATTCCTTTCATTATGTGCAGGGCCGGCTGGTTGCGGAGCAGGTCGACCTGGCCGAGCTTGCAGAAGCACATGGAACCCCGCTTTACGTTTACTCTCGTGCCACACTCGAGCAACATTGGCGCGCCTTTGACGCGGCTTTGAGCGGCCAGCGACACCTGATCTGCTATGCCGTAAAGGCCAACTCCAGCCTGGCAGTTCTGGCACTCCTGGCGAAGCTCGGTAGCGGCTTCGATATCGTCTCCGGCGGAGAACTTGCACGGGTGATCAAAGCCGGCGGGGATCCTGCCCGGACCGTGTTTTCCGGCGTCGGGAAGACTGTCCCCGAAATGGAACAGGCTCTGGCATCCAGGATACGGTGTTTCAATGTGGAATCCCGCGCCGAGCTGCAGCAACTCGAAAAGGTTGCGGCTGCCAACGGCGTCATGGCGCCTGTTTCGCTACGGGTCAATCCGGATGTCGACGCAGGTACCCACCCCTACATCTCCACCGGACTCAAGGAAAACAAGTTCGGCATCAATGTTGATGATGCGCACGAGGTTTATCAGCTGGCCGCTGATAGCGTTCATCTTGACGTCCAGGGGATCGATTGCCACATCGGTTCGCAGTTGACCAACGTGGCACCGTTCGTCGATGCGCTGGATCGCGTGCTCGCTCTCGTGGAACAGCTTGAAGCCAGGGGCATTGCCATCAGGCACATTGATCTGGGCGGCGGACTTGGCGTGACCTATCGGGACGAGCATCCGCCGTCGCCCGCGGAATATCTTCAGCCCTTGCTGGCCCGGCTCTCGGGTCTGGGCAAAGAGATACTGATTGAGCCGGGACGCGCAATTGCAGCGAATGCCGGTGTTCTGCTCACCCGGGTACTGTATTTGAAGGAGTCGGCGGATCGTAACTTCGCGATCGTGGATGCCGCCATGAACGATCTGGTCCGACCTTCGCTCTATGGTGCCTGGCAGAATATTCTTCCCGTGATTCCTGGCGACGGCGCGGCAAAGTGCTACGACGTGGTCGGACCGGTCTGTGAAAGCGGTGATTTTCTCGGCAAGGGCCGTGACCTGGCACTGACAGGCAATGACCTGCTTGCGGTCCGCTCAGCCGGGGCTTACGGGTTCACGATGAGCTCGAATTACAATAGCCGGCCGCGGGCGGCAGAGATACTGGTGGATGGCGAACGGGCACAACTGGTGCGCGCACGCGAAACCATTGAAAGCCTGTTCGCAAACGAGACGGTCCCTCCGCTGTAAGGAAATATTCATGCAACGGATTCCTGAACCAGACCTCATGGATGAGCCGGAACAGGTGCTGGCCTATGCACGAGCTGATTTCAGCGAACCACATACTCGCTTCGTTGAGCTGTTTGCGGAAAAATTCGGCACCGGAGTCAGCGGGACAGTGCTCGATCTCGGCTGCGGCCCGGGCGACATCTGTCGGCGCTTCGCTAACGCCTTTCCCGCCTGTCACGTCCATGGAATTGACGGATCCGCCGAAATGCTGGCGCTCGCTGAAACTGCGGCAGACAATGCGGAACCGGCTCACATCAGCTATCAGCTCAGGTATCTGCCCGACCCGCAATTACCTCAGCAACACTACCATGCGGTAATTTCCAACAGCCTTTTGCACCATCTCCGTGAGCCGTCGGTTTTGTGGGATACCATTATCCAATGCGCCAGGCCAGGTGCGGCGGTATTCATCATGGACCTGCTGCGCCCGGATACCCGTGCCGAGGCTGAGCAGTTGGTAGAGCTCTATGCCGCTGATGAACCTGAAATTCTTAAAAAGGACTTCTTTAATTCACTGCTGGCCGCCTACCTGCCGTCTGAAGTGGAAGCGCAGCTGCACCGACTCGGACTCACGCTGAAAATCGAAGTCGTCAGTGACCGGCATTTTATTGCGTTCGGTCGTTTGCCTGCCGCAGTTTCCAGGTAGGCCGGTCCGACTGGTCGATCAATCCCCGTTCGAAAAGCCAGGCTCGCGCGTCATCCGCATCATCTTCGAACCAGGCCCGCGCGCTCCCGAGCCGGAAACTGTATCCCCAGCGATCCATATCCTGCATCAGCCGCAGGCTACCCACGCCGGGCAAAAATCCGGCCAGCAAAATCTGCAGATAACAGACCGCATTCTCCTCATCGTAGTCACCACCGGCGTCCGTGTGCAGCACATTGCGCCGCGCGCCGGTCATGCACACGAAATGACCTGCCTCATGCAGGGCCGAGTGAACGGGCGTATCAGCACGCAAGATCAGGCGATTGGCCACCAGCCCCGCTTCCGAATCGCCCCAGAAACTGCCGAGAATGGCTGATTCCAGCGGCACCCGTTCACAGCTGAGCCGGTAGCGGGCCAGCAACTGTGACAGCGCGTGCCAGTCGACATCACCAATCATCAGGACGCCTGAATCTGATCCGACCGGCAGACTCATCGGCAATCCCGCACGCTGAAACAGCTGCAAAAGTTACACATAAGGCGGATTTTGATTCGCACGTTCTGTACTTGCAAATATCGCTGCGGGCCGTAACCATGCACCCATGGAAATCACCTTTACCAAAATGCAGGGACTCGGTAACGATTTTATCGTTATAGATGCGACCCGTCATCCGCTCGAACTGTCGCCAAACCTGGTGCGCCGGCTGGCCGATCGCCGTTTCGGCATCGGCTGCGACCAACTGCTGGTCGTCGAACCCGCCACCCGGCCGGACGCAGAGTTCCGCTATCGTATCTTCAATGCCGACGGCAGCGAGGTGGAACAATGCGGTAACGGGGCCCGCTGCTTTGCCCGGTTCGTACATGAAAAAGGTCTCACTTCATCACGCCGCATTCCGGTTGAAACCAGCACCGGTCGCCTGGAGCTTGTTTTGCGCGATGACGGGCAGGTCACTGTAGATATGGGAGTACCGGTGCTGGAACCGGAGGATATTCCCTTCGATGCACCGCAACGCGAAACCCGCTATCCCATTGCGGTTGCAGGCGCCGAACTGGAGATTGCAGTGGTATCACTGGGCAATCCCCACGCGGTACTCACAGTTCCGGATATCGATACTGCGCCGGTGGCGCAGCTCGGTCCTGCAATTGAAGCCCACCCGCGCTTTCCAAACCGGGTAAACGTCGGCTTCCTGGAGATCGTCGACCGTTCACATATCCGCTTGCGCGTGTTTGAACGAGGCGCCGGCGAAACGCTTGCCTGCGGCTCCGGCGCCTGTGCTGCGGTCGTCGCTGCATACCTGTCGGAACAGGTCGACGAGACCGTCGACGTGCGCCTGCCGGGCGGCAATCTTGTGGTAAGCTGGGCGGGCGAAAACCACCCGGTGCTCATGACCGGCCCGGCATCGTTCGTTTACGAGGGCAGAATCATATTATGACAATACAGGCCACCCTGGAATCCGAAGCTGGCGATGCGAACCCGGAACACATCGCCCAGTACCTGCGCAGCCATCCCGAATTTTTTGACGACCACCCGGAACTGGTTGCAGAACTGCGTCTGTCCCACTCCAGTGGCAATGCGGTATCGCTGATAGAACGCCAGATCAAGGTGTTACGCGATCAGAATACTGAATTTAAAAACAAGCTTCGGGAACTGATCGAAGTCGCTCGGGATAACGACCGGCTGAATCAGCGCATGCACGAAATGACGCTGGGCCTGCTGAAGGCAACCTCGCCCGGCGCACTGATGGATACGCTCGATGATCATCTACGCAACGAATTCAGAGCCGACGCGGTCAGCGTGCACCTGACTGCGAGCGATGCCTTCACCGAACAGGAAACTGCTGCGCTGAGGCTGGATATCGATGACAGGGTGCGCGCGCTGTTTAAGCCGACATTTCAGCACAACCGGTCACAGTGTGGCCGGCTTGGCCGGGAGCAGCTGGATTTCCTGTTTCGCAATCACTCAGAGGCAATCCAGTCGGCGGTAGTCGTGCCGCTCGGCTTGCAGGCAGAATGCGGCATACTCGCAGTCGGCAGCCGGGATCCCGATCGCTTCAGCGCAGGCATGGACACCTTGTTCATGAGTCACCTTGGCGAGCTGTTGACGGGCTTTTTGTGCCGGCGCAGTGACGCAGGACTGATACGCGAAGTTTGAATAAAGAAGCGCTCGACTGGCTGTATCGATTTGAAGCGCACCTCCGGGATGAGCGGCGCTGTTCGCTCCACACTGTCCATAATTACCGGCGTGATCTCGACAAAATCGTTGCGTTCTGCAATGAGTTCGGAATCCAGCACTGGCATGAGTTACAGGCGGCCCAGGTGCGAATCTTTGCCGCTCAATGTCATCGACAGGGTCTGGCGGGGCGCAGTATTCAGCGCAACCTTTCCGCATTGCGCAGTTTCTGTCACTTTCTGATCCGTCACGGCGCGCTGTCCGCCAATCCGGCACAGGATATTCGTGCCCCTAGAACACCAAAGCGGCTACCTCACAGTATTGACGTCGATAGCCTGCAGCGTGTGTTCGAGGCAAAGCCCAAAAACTGGCTGACCAGGCGCGACCTGACCATGATCGAGCTCATGTACTCCTCCGGCCTGCGACTCGCGGAACTGGTCAGCCTGGACGTACAGGATGTCGATCTACGGCAAGGTGAAGCGAGAGTAACCGGCAAGGGCCGCAAAACCCGTATTGTTCCGGTTGGCTCGATGGCGCGGGAAGCATTGGCGGCCTGGCTCAAAGAGCGCAGTCTGCATGTGGCGGATGGTGAAGCAGCGATCTTTATCAACCGCAGCGGCCGGCGGCTCAGCCCACGCAGCGTTCAGCAGCGCCTCAGGCAGTGGTCGGTATCCCAGGGACTCGACCTGCGCCTGCATCCACACGCCCTGCGACACTCCTGCGCCACTCACGTACTGGAGTCGAGTGGCGATCTCCGCGCAGTGCAGGAGCTGCTTGGCCATGCCAGTCTCTCAACCACTCAGATCTACACACACCTGGATTTCCAGAGACTGGCACAGGTTTATGATCAGGCTCATCCCCGCGCCCGGAAATCCTCAAAGGACACCTGACAAAGGTGTATATACTGTTATTAGCCTGAACGCGTAGCGGCCATGGTGTACAATTTCCGCCCCTTGAGCTAAATCCAGGAATGCTGGCGTGGAACAGTACCGCGGAACAACCATTCTTTCCGTAAGGCGCAACGGCCGCGTGGTCGTCGGCGGCGACGGTCAGGTGTCGATGGGCAACACTGTCATGAAGGGCAATGCGCGCAAGGTGCGCACCCTCTATCACGGCAAGGTGCTGGCTGGATTCGCTGGCGGGACGGCAGACGCCTTCACGCTGTTCGAGCGCTTCGAGGCCAAACTCGAAAAGCATCAGGGTCACCTGGTGCGCTCTGCGGTCGAGCTCGCAAAGGACTGGAGAACCGACCGCATGCTGCGGCGCCTTGAAGCACTGCTGGTGGTTGCCGATCGGGAGAGTTCGCTGATTATCACCGGCAACGGGGATGTCATTGAACCCGAAGATTGTCTGATGGCCATCGGCTCTGGCGGTCCCTTCGCCCAGGCCGCCGCACGGGCAATGCTGGACACCACGGAACTGGATGCGCGCAGAATTGTGCAGAAGGGTCTGGAAATAGCATCCAGTATTTGTGTCTTTACCAACCAGAATCTGACGCTGGAAGAACTCGAGTATTGAATGCAGCCATGTCTGATATGACCCCCCGAGAGATTGTTCAGGAGCTGGACAAGCATATTATTGGTCAGGATGATGCCAAGCGCGCGGTCGCGATCGCGTTGCGTAACCGCTGGCGGCGTCAGCAGGTGGCTGATCCGCTACGCGGTGAAATTACGCCTAAAAATATTTTGATGATTGGCCCCACCGGGGTCGGCAAAACCGAAATTGCCCGGCGCCTGGCCAGGCTGGCGAACGCGCCCTTCATCAAGATAGAAGCAACCAAGTTCACTGAAGTCGGTTACGTAGGCCGCGACGTCGAGTCCATTATTCGTGACCTTGCCGAGGTCGGCATCAAAATGACGCGCGAAGTGGAAATGGCAAAAGTCCGTCACCGCGCCGAAGATGCCGCGGAAGAGCGGATCCTGGACGCTTTGCTGCCGAAGCCGCGCAGCGTGGGTTTTGAGGCTGAATCCGAGCCTGCGGACAGCAGCAGCGAGACCCGGCAGAAATTTCGCAAGATGCTCCGTGAGGGGCGGCTCGATGACCGTGAGATCCAGATCGAAGTATCGGCCACTCCAGTTGGTGTGGAGATTATGGCACCGCCCGGCATGGAGGAGATGACCAGCCAGCTGCAGGGCCTGTTCCAGAATATGGGCAGCGGCCGCACCAAGCCGCGCAAGATGCGGGTCGTCGATGCATTGAAGATCCTTATTGACGAAGAAGCCGGCAAAATGGTCAATGAGGAAGAGCTGAAGCTCAAGGCGCTGGACAGTGTCGAACAGAACGGCATCGTATTTATCGACGAGATAGACAAGGTGACGCAACGCAGCGAGCAGGGTGGCGGTGCTGGCGTATCCCGCGAGGGCGTGCAGCGCGATCTGTTACCGCTGGTCGAAGGCAGTACCGTGACGACAAAGTACGGCCCGGTCAAGACAGACCATGTGCTGTTCATAGCGTCGGGGGCTTTCCATATGGCCAAGCCGTCAGATCTCATTCCGGAGCTGCAGGGACGCCTGCCGATCCGTGTGGAACTTCAGGCGCTGGGCGCAGACGAATTTGTACGCATCCTTACAGAACCTGATGCGTCATTGACTGAGCAGTACAGCGCACTGTTAAAAACCGAAGGGCTCGAACTCATTTTTTCCGCGGATGGAATCAATCGTATCGGAGCGATTGCGTGGGAAATCAACGAGCGCACCGAAAACATAGGCGCACGCCGCCTGCACACGGTAATGGAACGGCTGCTGGAAAACGTATCTTTCGAAGCGGCCGACCGGTCCGGCACGCAAGTGACCATCGATGCTGACTATGTCAACACACAACTAAGCGATCTGGCTCAGGACGATGACCTGAGCCGTTACATTCTCTGAATTCCGCACCCGAGGTTATCAAATGGCTGCAAAACGTCCCCACCCGACTGAAATCAAGCTTCACCAGCAGTCCCGCATGCTCGAGATTGCGTTCGATGACGGCGCACGCTTCGAGATGAGCTGCGAATATCTGCGCGTTCATTCCCCGTCCGCTGAAGTGCAGGGACATGGTCCCGGTGAAGGTGTGCTCCAGGTAGACAAGGAAGGCGTCAATATTGAGCACATTGAACCGGTTGGGCATTATGCTATTCAGATCTATTTCGATGACGAACACAGCACCGGCATTTATTCCTGGGATACCTTGTATCGTCTGGGCGCCGAAATGGAAAAGAACTGGGAGCTTTACCTTGAACGACTGAAGCAAGCCGGTGCGCCGCACTCACGGCTCAACACCAGGTAAGACTGATAATGTCCGACGAAAAAACTACACATTTTGGCTTCGAGCAGGTTTCCTGGGAGGAAAAGCAGCAGCGGGTAGCGGGTGTTTTTGACTCCGTCGCCAGTCAATACGATCTGATGAATGACGCGATGTCATTCGGGATCCACCGCCTCTGGAAGCGTTTCGCAGTGGAGCAGAGTGGCGCGCGGCCAGGCCAGACCATTCTCGATCTGGCTGGCGGCACCGGTGATCTGGCGGCACGCCTGTCGCGCATGGTGGGTGAAAAAGGCAGCGTTATCGTCGGCGATATTAATGCTTCGATGCTGAACTTCGGCCGCGAACGGCTGCTAGACAGCGGCATCGCGGGCAATGTGAGTTTTGTCCAGGCCAACGCAGAGGAATTGCCTTTTCCGGACAGCAGCTTCGATTGCATTACAATCGCCTTCGGCCTGCGCAACGTGACTGATAAACAAAAAGCGCTGGTGTCGATGTTCCGCACGCTCAAGCCTGGAGGACGTTTACTGGTCCTGGAGTTCTCGAAACCTGTGGTGCCAGGATTGCAGCCGCTGTATGACCTGTACTCCTTCAAGCTGCTTCCCCTGATGGGTCGGCTGATCGCGAGAGATGCAGACAGCTACCGTTATCTGGCTGAATCGATTCGCATGCACCCGGACCAGGAAATGCTGAAGACAATGATGGAAGACGCGGGGTTCGAGGATTGCACCTACCATAATCTGAGCGGTGGAATCGTGGCGCTGCATCGCGGATACCGCTATTGATTCGATGAGCCCGGCTGACGTCAGGCTTTCTGCGGTGACTTGAAAAATAATCAGGCTGGCGGACGCTGGCGCAGATCCTTCAGGAGCTGGAATGACCAATCACACAGTGTTGTGCAGCGCCATCGAAGTGGCGCTAGACAGCTATGTCCGACAGGATCAACAGGCGCTCGAACGCTGCGGCGCACTGCAGGACCAGGTTCTTGCGATCGATTTCATGCTGCCCGGATTAATATTTTATTTCCTCCCTCACGCCAGCGGTATCCAGGTTCTCGGTCACTATGAAGGTCCGGTCGACACCCGGCTGACGGGTTCGCCGTTTGGATTTGCACGTTTGGCCCTGGGGAACCGCGAAGATGCCTTGTTCGCGGGTGTCGTGCAGGTCGAAGGCGACACGGAGACCGGGCAGAAATTCCAGGCCCTGTTAGCTGATGTCGACTGGGACTGGGAAGAACAGTTGTCCCGGCTGACCGGCGATACCGCCGCTCACCAGATCGGAAACCTGATCCGGCGCACGCAACGCCTGATCAGCAACAGCGGTCAGACACTGGAACAGGATGTCGCCGAATATCTTCACGAAGAAGCACGACTGCTGCCGACCCGCGATGAAATGGCTGTTTTTCTCGCAGAAGTCGACCGTGTGCGAGCTGCCACCGATCGGCTCAGCGCACGAGTGCAGCGGCTGAGTGAAATGGGAGATGCGGCTGAATGATTCGACCGATGCAACTGGTCAGGTTACTCCACATCAATTGGGTGCTGGTCCGCAACGGCCTTGATGAGATTGTACTGGCCACACACCTTTTTCGCCCGGTGCGGTTCCTGCGCTACCTGGCACCGTGGCACTTTTTTACCCGCGATACGCCGCGTGCGGTGCGTATCCGTCGGGCCCTTGAGCAGCTGGGTCCGATCTTCATCAAGTTCGGGCAAATCCTGTCCACGCGCCAGGATCTGATGGCGGAAGACATCGCTGCAGAACTTGCGAAGCTTCAGGACCGGGTCGCACCGTTTCCCGGGGAGCAGGCACGCCGGATCGTCGAACAGGCATTCAAACAGGACATCAGGGAAGTTTTTCGGCACTTTGACGAAGTGCCGCTGGCGTCGGCTTCTATCGCGCAGGTTCATGCAGCAACGCTCAATAGCGGCGAAGACGTGGTAGTCAAGGTGCTGCGCCCTGGCGTGCAAAACCTGATTCGTCGGGATGTCAGCCTGCTGAAGTATATTGCCGGCCTGGCGGAGCGCTATTCGTCGGAAGGACGGCGCCTGCGTCCCTGCGAAGTAGTGCTGGAATTCGAGAAGAACCTCTACGATGAACTGGATCTGTTGAGAGAAACCGCCAATGCTTCACAGCTGCGGCGTAATTTCGCCGAGTCCGGACTCCTGCACGTGCCGGAAGTCTATTGGCCATTCTGCCGCCGCAATGTGATGGTAATGGAACGCATCTATGGTCTGCCGGTGAACGATCTGGGCGCTCTCAGACAGGCCGGGATCGATCTGAAGAAACTCTCCGAGCGTGGGGTCGAAATCTTCTTTACGCAGGTTTTCAGACACAACTTTTTTCATGCTGACATGCACCCCGGCAATATTTTTGTCGCACCCAGCGGCCAGTACATGGCGGTCGACTTTGGCATCATGGGAACCCTCAGCCCGGAGGACCAGCGTTATCTGGCGGAAAACTTTCTGGCATTTTTTCGCCGCGATTACCGCCGTGTAGCAGAACTCCATGTCGAATCTGAATGGGTACCCCAGGGTACGCGAGTCGACGAATTCGAGGCTGCCATACGAACAGTTTGCGAACCGATTTTCGAGCGCCCCCTGAAGGACATTTCCTTCGGTCAATTGCTACTGCGCCTGTTCCAGACAGCGCGCCGCTTCAACATGGAAGTTCAGCCACAACTGGTACTGCTGCAAAAGACTTTGCTCAACATCGAGGGACTGGGTCGGCAACTCGATCCTGACCTCGACCTGTGGCAAACAGCCAAGCCGTTTCTGGAACGGTGGATGAGCGAGCAGGTCGGAGCTCGCGCGTTTTTCGGTCGCATGCGCCGCAGCCTGCCAGAATGGAGTGAGCACCTGCCCGAGATTCCCGGACTGTTGCATCGTACGCTGCAGCAGGCGAGCGAGGGGAAACTGGTTGTGCAATGGCGATCACCGGAACTGGAGTCGCTGCGCCAGCAAATGCGCAGAAACAATCGACGCATGTTATCGGCAGTGCTGGGTGGCGCTCTGCTGATTAGTGCATCGGTGGTTTTTGTCGTCGAAACCCTGGGTCCCGCCGCAGATGGCACGAATCTGCTGCTGACTGGAGCACTGGGTGTGCTTGCTGCCGGTTTTTGCCTTCACGCCTGGTTTGGTGAGCGATCATCCTGAATACTGGCGAGCCGCGCATGTGGTAGCTGATTCTTTTGCCGACAATAAAAAGCCCGCCGAACTGGCGGGCTAGAAAAGGGGCTCTTGTTAAATTTTAGCTGTTTGTTATGAGCCTTTTTATTGTCTTTCGGCGCTGCTCCTCTGGCTCGCGCATTTCTCTTATTCTTTCTCCTCCAACCCTGCTGTTTTATCTGATATTGCCGTTGGACAACACAGTGTAAGCAACAACCGTGCCTACCTTTATTCTCAAGAAAAATCAGGAAGTTGGAGCCAAACCGTGCAATCGTCCAAATCGCCTGTAAAGTAGATCGACACGACACCCCCATTAGAGGCGCCTTATATACATTAGAAAACAGCGGGTTGGATCGCGGTCGCTAACAGGCGGCCAGGAAATTCTCGACGTAAAGTAATTCGACGCCCTGACATTCCGGCATAAAGTGCGCGATTATGGTGAAGCGCGCTGGAGGCCCGCCTCCACTTCCTGCCGCCTGGCGGCCCCGACGAGAGTTTCAATCAGCGACAGCGCGAAATCCATTGCGGTGCCAGGGCCCCGGGACGTCGTGATCCGGCCATCCTTGACAACAGGGCTCGTCTGGTAATCAAAACCCGAATACTCGTCCAGTGCACCCGGATAGCTGGTAACTTTCTTCCCCGTCAGCACGCCAGCACGGGCGAGTACTTTGGGAGCCGCGCAAACCGCAGCGATATAGCGATCATTGCGGGCCATGTCCTGCAGAAGCTTATGAATGCGTGAATCAGCATTCAGATGATCGGCGCCTGGAAGGCCGCCCGGCAAGACGACCATGTCATAGGAATTTTCCAGTGCTGCGTCCAGAGCCATGTCCGGAACGATGACCGTGCCGCGGGAAGCCCGCACCGGCTCTGCATCGAGACCGGCGACCACGACTTCGATACCGGCACGCCGCAACAGATCAATAACAGTAACGGCTTCTAGTTCTTCACAGCCCTGCGCGAGGGGGACGAGGACGCTTGCCATGTGTGACTACCTCCCTGCTGCTGAATGGAGATCAATTCCTTGATTGACACAAGCCTGATCCCGTTCCGCTCGAGCAGCGGCAACTGCTCCTCCAGATAGGCCAGCGTCTGCGGATGGGGGTGCCCGATTGCCAGGGCGGTGCCATTTTCCCTTGCCAGCCGGAGCAACCGTCGGAACTGGAACGCAATATCCACCTCCAACAGACTATGGTCGAGGAACACATCTCGATCCAGACTGGGCACGTCATTCTCAACCGCCAGGCGCCGTGCCACCGTTGCGGCGGTGGTACGACTGTCGACAAACAGCAACGGCCCCTCACGTCGCATCGCCTGCATTAACCAGAGCATATGTCCTGGATGCCGGGTCAGCAAGCTGCCCATGTGATTGTTGATCCCGACCGCAAAAGGAACCGATGCCAGGCTTTCCTGAACCACCTGTGCAAACTGACGCTCTGTCATATCGAGAGTAACGGCACCGGCATCGAGCCGTCGACCATCGACGCTATCCATTGGAAGGTGCAGCAGCACTTCCTTGCTCCCCCGATATGCAGCCTCGGCAAGTACAGGCGTGAAACGCTGGTGTGGCAGAAACGCACATGCAACAGGACCAGGAAGTGCCAGCACCCGCTTACCGGGTCCCAGGGTCTTGCCCAGATCATCAATAACGATACTTATCGCCGGCGCAGCGCTGGACGGATCAGCGCGCACCAGCGTCGACACCAGCAGGCCAAAACCGAGACAAAAAAGAACCGGCCAGAGGCCGGTCATTCGATACATGCCGCGGATCGGACGCGAATTGCCGTGCGCCAGACCGCGGTGTATAGCCGGGTATCGCATCAACGCATGTGTGCCCGCGCGATCGAAAGCCCCTTCAGCAGGTTGAGCGCCTCATAAAGCTGATAGTCGGTCTGCGCGAGTGATTCCTTCGGGTCCTTCTCGACAGCTTCCAGCTCGTCTTCCGACGGCACAACCACCGGTTCGGTCGCTTTGCCATTCAATAGATGGCGCGACAGGTCCGCCTCCTTGATAGGATCAAAGGCACCTTCAACTGCTGACAACTTCATTTGTTCGAGAATGATATCCGGCACGATACCTTCTGCCTGAATGGATCGACCTGACGGCGTGTAATAGCGCGCCGTTGTTAACTTCACAGCCGAACCATTGCTGAGTGGCAGTATCGTCTGCACTGAGCCCTTGCCAAAAGTCTGGCTACCGACAATGATGCCGCGCCCGTGATCCTGCAACGCGCCGGCGACGATTTCGGACGCTGAGGCCGATCCCTGATTAACCAGCACCACCAGCGGTGCATCGGTGAGGATATCATCCGGCGTGGCGTTGAAGCGCAACTTGGAGTCACCGACACGCCCGTCGGTGTAGACAATCAGACCTTTTTTGAGGAATGCATCAGACACGGCGACCGCGCCGTTGAGGACACCGCCAGGATTGTTCCGCAAATCGAGCACCAGGCCTTTCAAAGAACCACCCGCTTCCTTCTTCAGCTCTTCGATCCCGTCCACCATATTTTCTGCTGTCTTGGACTGGAACTGCGAAATCCGCAAGTAGCCGAAACCGTCCTCAAGCATGCGACTCTTGACGCTCCTGACCTTGATGATGGCGCGCTTGATATCGATCTTCAGCGGCTGATCAGCACCTTCGCGGACCACAGTGATGCGCAGTGTGGAACCGGGTTTACCACGCATGATCTTGACGGCCTCCTCGAGACTCAGCCCCTTGACCGGGGTGTCATCAAGCCGAATGATGAGATCCCCCGCCAGCACACCGGCTCGCTGCGCGGGTGTATCGTCGATTGGAGCGATGACTTTCACAAAGCCATCCTCTATCCCGACTTCAATGCCCAGACCACCAAACTCGCCCGAGGTGCCTACCTGCAGTTCCTTGAACTGCTCCTGGTCCAGATAGGCTGAATGCGGATCAAGACCAGTCAGCATGCCACGGATGGCATTTACCAGCATATCCCCGTCCTTCACTTCCTCGACATAGTCGTTCTTGATTCTTCCGAACACATCGGTGAACGTGCGCAACTCCTCTACTGGCAGACCCATCTGAGGGCTTGCATCCCGCTCGGCGAATACACCCTGCCCAATGGAAATGGACAGGCCAGTCAGTAATCCGGCCAAAACCAACAGTACACTTTGTCTGTTAATACTCATCAAGAACCCAACCCGGTGATGTAAGTCACCTCAATTTAATAATGAAAAATCCAGCAAAGAACGGGCCTGCCGGATAAACGCTGACAATACCACAGCTCGTCGGCAGATGGCACAAACCGGCTGGAGGCTCAACTGGACGCCGGCACCGGTTTTCCGGCGCACCACTGGACCGGATTGATCGGCCGTCCCTGGTGGCGCAATTCGAAATACAGTCCTGCTTTACCCTGGCCACCGCTGGCACCGAGCGTCGCCACAACCTCGCCGCTATCGACCCACTCGCCCACTTCCTTATATAGCGACTGGTTATGCCCATAAAGACTCATGAAGCCATCACCATGATCAATGATCAGCAACAGGCCAAATCCTCTCATCCAGTCTGAAAACGCGATCCTGCCCTGCGAAACCGCACGAATCGGGCCGCCTTCCGGCGCTGCAATCAGCACACCCTGCCACTTCATGCCATTGTCGCCGCGGACGCTTCCAAAGCGCCCGGCCAAATCCCCGCTGGCCGGCCACCGCAGCTTGCCCTTGAGCTTGCGGAATGGCTGCTCCCTTACAGAGTCAGGCGGAATATCCGCCAGCAGGGTTTGCAGCGAACGAACCAGCTCCTCGAGCTGCCGGGCGTCGGACTGCAATCGTTTCAGTTGATCGCCCTGGCTGGCAAGGTCTTTCGAAAGCTGTGCCACAGTCTCGCCGCGACGCTGTTTCTGGTCGCGGAGCTCCTCTGCATCGCGTTCCTGCCGCTCGAGCAGCGCAGTCAAAGCCAGAGCTTTTTCCTCAATCGACAACTCCAGCTGGTCGAGGCGCTGCTGGGTTGCCCCCATCGCATTGATCTGCCTCAGGCGAGCTCGCGAAAGGTAATCAAAGTACACCATCATACGTCCGACAGCAGAAGGCTGCTCCTGGTTCAGCAATAATTTCACCTGTTGCTGTCGCCCCATCAGATAAGCGCTGCGCGCTTCCGCAGCCAGCCCATCACGCTGCCGCAGCAGATCCTGCTGGTTTTGCTGCTGCTCGACGTGCAACTGTTGAAGCTGTTCGCGATGGGTTGTCAGCTGGCGCTCGGTCGTGCGCAATGTACGGGTGATCTCGCTGATACGGCGCTCGACTTCGACAAGCCGGTTCTCCGCTGCAGTCTTTTTCTTTCGGTTCTCGTCCAGTTGATTCTGCAGGGATTCGATCTTTGCCCGCAGGGAAGCCAGCTCCCGGGCTTTTTCGACGGCATCTTCCGCACCCATACCCGGCATCGCCAGGCAGAGCAGTCCGAGCACGATGAGCAGCCCTGCGATAATGCGACCGGCCGACGCTGCTCGGTCTGACGCGGCGGCAGGCGGTAGCTCAGACTGGTTCAGGCCTTGGCCTCCGCCCGCTGCTCAGCATCGCCCGAGGATTCCTCCGATACAAACTCCACCAGCGACCGGCCGGTCATTTGTGGCGGCGGAGTCAATCCCATCAGGTGGATGAGGCTGGGCACCACGTCCGCCAGGGTTCCGTCATTCAAGGTTGCCTTACGTCCGACATATACCAGCGGAACCGGGTTCGATGTGTGTGCGGTGTGAGCCTGTCCGGTTTCCTTGCCGCGCATCTGCTCCGCGTTGCCGTGGTCGGCAGTTATCAAAACCTCACCACCGACTTTCTGTAGCGCTTCGATGACCTGCCCGAGGCAGGCGTCGATGGTTTCGATCGAGTGCACTGCCGCGTCAAAATTACCCGTATGGCCGACCATATCAGCATTGGCATAATTGCAGATAATCACGTCGTAGCGGCCATTCTCGATGGCTGTTACCAGCTCTTCGGTCACCCCTGCCGCATTCATCTCCGGCTGTAGATCATAGGTCGCGACCAGCGGCGACGGCACCAGGACACGCTCCTCGCCATCAAACGGCTCTTCGATGCCTCCATTGAAAAAGAAAGTCACATGAGCGTATTTTTCGGTTTCGGCTAATCGCAGCTGGCGCAGACCGAGCTTGGATGCGAACTCACCGAACACGTTCTGCAACCGTTCAGCCGGGAATGCCACCGGGACATCGAATTCAGAATTGTATTCCGTAAGACTGACGAAACGTCCGAGCTGCGGGCGCACCGCCCGGTGAAAGCCATCGAAGCCGTCCTCGATGAACGGCCGGGTGATCTGCCGGGCACGATCCGAACGGAAATTCATGAACACGATAACGTCGCCATTTTCTACCCGCACCAGCTCACCACCGGCGGGAACTATCCGCGTCGCCTGGACGAACTCGTCACCTTCATCGCGTGCGTAAGCGAGCTCCAGTCCGGTTATCGCGTCCGGCACCTCGTATTCGGCCTTGCCCTGGGTAATCAAATCATAGGCAGCCTGGATTCTTGGCCAGCGATGGTCGCGGTCCATGGCATAATAGCGACCAATGATCGATGCGAAGCGGCCGCCGCCATACTCCCGAAACTTCTCTTCCAGAGTTCGGATTGATGACGCGGCACTGCGTGGGGCGGTATCCCGCCCATCCAGAAATGCGTGCACATAAACCTTACTGGCACCGCGTTCCACGGCGAGCTTGACCATGGCATGAATGTGCTCTTCGTGACTGTGTACGCCGCCCTCCGACAGCAGCCCCAGAATATGCACGGCCCGATCGGTTTCGATGGCCAGATCCACGGCGTCGGTCAAAGTGGCGTTGTTAAAAAATGAACCGGTTTTTATCGAGCGGCTGACACGGGTGAACTCCTGGTAGACCACTCGTCCGGCGCCAAGATTCAGATGTCCGACTTCGGAATTGCCCATTTGATCGGCCGGCAGGCCGACGGCAGCACCGGACGTACAGATCAGACTATGGGGGTATTCTGCCCAGAGACGATCCCAGACCGGTTTGCGGGCACTGGCGATCGCATTGTGTTCAGTATTTTCGCTGTAACCCCACCCGTCGAGGATGAGCAACGTCACAGGTTTGGGAGATTTCGACATGACCTCAGAACTATATAAACACGTTTTTGAAGATTTGATTTTAGACCAAGTCTAACCTCAAACGGGCCAGTTCGGCCACAACTGTTCCATGAAAAAATACGTCTTTCTTCACAGGTTTATTATTGTATAATGTTTTGATTATAAAGGGCAGGGCAAATTCCTGCGGCTGCCGCGGATTTTGAGATGTCAATGACACCACAAGGTGGAGAAGATATGGCGGCGTCATCCAATGACACGCTCATCACGCGTGACGAGGATATCGATCGCGCTTCCCGTTCGCTCAAGGCCATGTCGCACCCGCTGCGACTGAAGATCCTGTGTACCCTTGGTGATCAGGAAGTCAGCGTGCAGGATATCGTCGAACATGTCGGCACCTCGCAAAGCAACATATCCCAGCACCTTGCGATCCTCCGTGACAAGGGGATTCTTACCTCTAGAAAGGATGCCAACCGGGTGTATTATCGGGTCGGTGACTCGCGCACCCTGCGCCTGATCTGCATGATGCGCGAAGTATTCTGCAGCATCGCCAACTGACGCGCGACTTCAATGTTTGACTAGCCTGAAAGGATTGTTGCTTGGATTTTGCCCGTATTCTGGAATTTGTCGGTAACCACCCAATACTCTTCCTGGCGTTTTTCGGCACCCTCGGCCTGTTGATCGCGAGCGAGGTGAGCCGCCGCCGGAGCGGCATGAAGCCTGTCAGTCCGACCGAAGCCACACAGCTCAGCAACCGCCAGAACGCGATATTCCTGGACATTCGCGATGACTCTGAATATCGCGTCGGCCACATTCCCTCGGCTGTTCATATTCCTTTAAAGATTTTGTCCGAGCGGATCAGCGAGCTCGAAAAGACCCGTGAATCACCCATTATCACTTACTGCCGCTCCGGTAACCGCTCAACCGGCGCGGGCAGCATTCTCAAAAAACATGGTTTCGAGACTGTGTACAATCTTGCTGGAGGGCTCACGGCATGGGAGAAAGCAAACCTGCCGGTGTCCAGAAAATAGAACATAGAGCGCCCGTTACCAGCGGACCAAAGCACGTTTAACAGTGGATAGACAAATGACCGAAAACCTCAAGTCCGAACAAAATGACCAGGCGCCGCAGTTCTCGATTCTTCGCCTTTATCTCAAGGACGTTTCCCTCGAAACGCCGAATTCACCAGCGATTTTCACGCAGGACTGGAAGCCTGACGTCAATATTCAGCTGGCAACGAACGTCAGTTCCGTCAGCGATTCAATTCATGAAGTCGTGCTGTCGCTTACGATTACCGCGAAGCAGGGGGAAAAGACCGGCTTCCTGGTCGAAGTCCAGCAGGCCGGTCTGTTTTCTCTTAAGGGGCATTCAGAAGAACAGGAAAACTCAACGCTGCACGCCTACTGTCCTGCGGTTCTGTTCCCCTATGCAAGAGAAGCGGTTTCCGATCTGGTGACAAAGGGCGGCTTCCCGCCGTTATTGCTAGCGCCAGTCAACTTCGATGCGCTGTATGCGCGAAAACTCAAACAGACGACAGTTGCCGCTTCGGAAAACTCCGCCTGATTTCACTGCCGTGGCAACAGCAGCCTCTCGACGAATCACTGTGCTCGGCGCCGGCTGCTGGGGCACAGCATTATCGATGCTGCTGGCCAAAAATGGAAATGCTGTAAAACTCTGGGACCGCGACCAGGCTCACATTGAAGCAATGCGCCAGAGTCGGAGCAATGAGCGCTATCTTCCCGGCATCGAATTGCCAGATCTTCTGGAACCTGTTGCCGATCTTGCCCAGGCACTTTCAGAGGTGGACTTCGTCCTCATCGCGGTGCCAAGCGGCGGGTTCAGGCCAGTTCTTCTGGCGGTTCGGGAAACGCTCGTCAATCCATTCAATCTGATCTGGGCCAGCAAGGGGCTCGAATCCGGCTCAGGCAAATTCCTCCACGAAGTCGTTGAGGAAGAATTGCCTGGCATGCAGACCATTGCAGCCCTGTCCGGTCCGAGTTTCGCGGCCGAAGTGGCCAAAGGCTTGCCGACCGCTGTCACCATGGCGTCTCATGATGCGGCCTATGCGCAGACGGTTGCAGCACTTTTCCATTGCCAGCGATTCAGGGTCTATACCTCCGAAGATCTCATCGGGGTTGAGCTGGGCGGTGCCGTCAAAAATGTACTGGCAATTGCAGCGGGCATCTCTGACGGCCTCGGCTATGGCGCCAACGCCCGCGCGGCGCTGATCACCCGGGGTCTGGCCGAAATCATGCGTCTTGGAACCCGGCTCGGCGGACAACGTGAAACGTTCATGGGCCTGGCGGGCGTCGGCGACCTTGTATTGACCTGCACTGACAATCAATCACGCAACCGCCGCCTGGGACTCGCCATCGGTCGCGGCATTTCACTGGACACTGCGGTCGCGGAAATCGGTCAGGCCGTTGAGGGGGTCCACAGCGCCAGAGAGCTCGACGCACTTGCTCAGCGGCACCAGGTCGACATGCCGATCACTGAACAGGTCAAACGGGTACTTTTTGATGCTGAGGAACCGGCGACAGCAGTCCAGGCTTTGCTGAATCGCGAGTCCAAACCCGAAACAGTCTGATCAGGTGCCGTTTCGAAAGCCTTGCTGGCGCCATGCTTCATAAACCACGATCGCTACCGAATTGGAAAGGTTCAGACTGCGGCTCTGCGAAACCATCGGTACCCGTACAACCTGCCGCGCACCCGCTGCAATGATAAGTCTTTCCGGCAAGCCCCGCGTTTCAGGTCCAAACAGGAACGCATCATCGGGGTGGTATGAAACCTGTGAATAGTCCCGGGTCCCGCGTGTCGACAGGGCGAAAATCCGTCCCGGATTGACGGACCGAACAAATTCCTCAAACGATTCGTGTGTTTCCACCATCGCCCACTCTCGGTAATCGAGACCGGCACGACGCAATTTGCTGTCCTCCAGCTCAAACCCGAGCGGCTTGATCAGATGCAGCCGATTACCGGTGTTCGCACACAGGCGTATAACATTTCCTGTGTTGGGCGGAATTTCCGGCTGATAGAGCACGATATGAAACATGGCTTCGGATTCGGCTGATTAGGTTGTGCATTATTACAGAAAATCCGCCCGGCGCTTTTCTTTCCCTGATGGTTCAGGTCAAATACGGTTCCCATGACTCAGAGCATCAATCCCCTCGCCATCGACTTCTGTGGCATGTCGTTTCAATCACCGCTGGTGTTGTTGTCCGGCTGCGTTGGCTTCGGTGAGGAATACACTCGCATACAGGGTTTTTCCAATCGCGATGTGGGCGCAATCTGCCTTAAGGGAACAACTCTGGCCCCCAGGCTCGGCAATCCGGCGCACCGCGTTTATGAAACACCGATGGGCATGCTGAACGCGATCGGGCTGCAGAATCCGGGGGTTGATCATGTGGTAAACACGATCCTTCCGAGCCTGGATTTTAGCGAAACACGGTTTATCGCCAATGTATCGGGATCGACCGTAGAAGAATATTACGAAGTGACACGGCGCTTCGATGACTCCGCGATCGACGCAATAGAAATCAACATCTCCTGTCCCAACGTAAAGGAGGGCGGCGTAGCTTTCGGCAATGATCCGGATATGTCGGCGCGGGTCGTGGAGATATGCCGGAAAGCAACCAACAAGCCCCTGATCACGAAGCTGTCGCCCAACCAGACCGATATCGCCGGCAATGCCCGGCGCTGCATTGCCGCGGGCACAGATGCCTTTGCCGTCATCAACACCCTGATGGGCATGGCTATCGACATCGAGACTCGCCGCCCGTTCATTGGCAACAATCAGGGCGGTCTGTCAGGCCCGGCGATCAAGCCGATCGCACTGCTGAAGGTCCACCAGGTGCACCAGGTCTGCCGGGAACACGATATCCCGATTATCGGGCAAGGCGGCGTTACCAGCGCCGCCGATGCCATCGAGTTTCTGATTGCTGGCGCCAGCGCCGTCGGCGTTGGCACCGCGCTGTTCTACGATCCGCTGATCTGTAAAAAGCTCAATCAAGGGATCCAGGAGTATCTGGTGAAACATCAGCTGCCAGATGTAGGAGCACTGACTGGTTCCCTGCAGCTCAATGGTCAGCCATCTGTTTGTCCCTGAAACGCGGCGCGAACAGCGGCTTAATCTGGCCGAAAGCGTCGTCACCGTGTCGTCAACAACAGAATTTTGGCGCTGTCAGTCCGTGCCCAGGATATCAGCCTTGCCGTGAGCGCGGCAGGCGTGGCCGCCGCAACGCTCTCTCGAACCACCAGATAATGAAAATAATCCATTTGAAAACAAGCGTATAAAAATAAATAGTTGTCTTGTGTGACCCTCGACACTCTCTGCACTGCCTGCAGCTCGTCTCCAACCTTCTGGAAAACAAGGTTTAATTCGGCTTCACAGGTCTGGGGTTTCGACGGCCCAAATTTTGCTTCTTCTTGCTTACAGGGACTTTTTATTACAGAACTCAGCGCACTGCGTGTAGAGCGTCCGGCGGATGCTACGTGAAACTGTCCTGGCACTGAGCTTCTGAAGGAGATGCGCAATATGACGTTGGCAACGGCAGAACAGATCAACCAGCCCTCCAGGTGCGACGCAGCGGTATCGACGTAACAGCATGTATCAGCAAATCAACCTGTACCAGCCGGTATTCAAAAAGCAGCACAAGGTCTTCGGCGCCGTGACCCTGGCACAGATTCTTGCTGCTGTGCTGGTGCTGCTCGCAATGATTCTCGGCCACGCCCGCTGGACACTCGCAGGAATGCAGGCATCAGCGGACCGGCTGGAGCAGCAGCACGAACATATACGGACCGAAATAAACCTGCTCGAGGCGGCTCTGCAGACGCCGGACAGTACATCCATCGATCAGGAAATAGCAGAACTGACCACCACCATCAGACACCGTGAATCTCTCCTTCAGCAGTTTCAATTGCTGGCAGTGGAGCACCGTGGCGGGTTTGCAGATTCATTCAGGACACTCGCTGAACAACATGTCCCGGGCCTCTGGCTGGACGGCGTGACTCTGGATACAGCGGGGCGCATGGAAATCCGGGGCACCGCCCTGGATGAAAAACTGATACCGCGCTATCTGCAGCAGTTGCATCGCAACAGTTTGTCCGAAGCTGCGTTCGAAACGGTATCGATGACTCGGCCCGACACCGCAAAGCCACATATTCAGTTCATATTGCGCAACCACCGGGACAGCGCATCATGAAGTTAGCCGCCCAGGCTTATGCGCAACGACTGTTCGACTGGATCGATGCCCTCGAACTGCGCGAGCGAATCCTGATGCTGGTGGCCAGTATCGCGGTCCTGTATCTGGCGGTGGATTCAACAGGCCTGCAACCTACGCTGCAGGCGCAGCAGGCGACCCAGCAAAATACCTCCCAGCTTGAGCTCAAGCTGGGGGCCTTGCGTGAACAGGCTAACCTGCTCAGTTACAAATCCACGGATGATTCGATGCGCATGCTGGAGGAGTCGCGGGACGGACTGGTCGAAGAACTGTCCGAACTGGACGCGAACATCCTCACACAACTCGGTGCACTGGTCGAGCCGGCACAGGCCGCCAACGTACTGGAACAGGTTGTTTCCAGGCACAGCGGATTGAAAATCAAGTCGCTGCAGGCGCGTTCGCTCCCGATCGATCAGGTGAACGCCGCCAGGGAACATCTGGCAGGGCTCAATCGTTATCAACTGAATGTCGAACTGGAAGGCAGCTATCTCGATCTGCTGGTCTATCTGCAGGAGCTGGAGTCGATGTCATGGAAATTCTTCTGGGAAAGCGTCGATTTTCAGGTGGCCGATTATCCGCATGCCAGCTCACGCCTCCAGATCTACACGCTGGGAGCCGCACGGGATGGCTAGCCGAATTCTGACCTTGCTGATGCTGGCGGGCTGCTGCGGTATGGCCGCGGCCGGAACCTTCCAGGATCCGACGCGGCCAATGGAGCCCGCGCAATTTTTTGGCGGCTCTGATGCTGTCGACATGGACCAGCTGGTGCTGCAATCCATTCTCTATGCACCCCAACGTCGCGTCGCCGTCATTAATGGCACCCGGCTCCGGGAAGGTGATCGACTAGGCAATGCGCGAGTGGTCCGGATCGAGGCCGCACGGGTATTACTGGAAACCAGCGGAGGCATGCGCACTCTGCACCTTCTGCCCCGCACATTAAAAAGGTAAGGCCGTGAACAGGACGTTTCGCTTAAATACCGCTATCGTGATCGCCGCCACAATATGGCTTGGCGCCTGTCAGACAGCTCCCGGACCGGATGCCCCTCTCTCACCGGTACGTGAAGCGCTGCGAGCCAGCGAAACGCCTGTTGCTCTGGCGCCAGCGGCACTCCCGCCGGAGATTCAACAAGCACTCATGCCACCGGCATCTTCCTCACTGCTCGTGACGAAACCACCGGTGCCGACCTTCAATATTTCGGTCAGCGAAATAAGCGCCCGCCAGTTTTTCATGAGCCTGGTCGAAGGAACATCAGAGAATATGGTCGTGCATCCGGAAGTTTCGGGCACTATTACTCTGGATCTGAAAAATGTAACCACCGAAGACGTGATGTCGACCGTACGCGATGTTTACGGCTACGACTACCGTCTCGGCCGTGGCGGTTATCAGGTTTTCCCTGCCCACATGCGCTCGCAGGTATTCAAAGTCGATTACCTCGACATGCGGCGCAAGGGCGGCTCCAGCACTCGCGTCAGTTCAGGGCAGATCACCGATGCAACGCGCAATGGTCGCGGCGATGCATCCGCTGGTGATAACGGCGACTCGTCATCCCGGGAAACCAGAAGATCCAGCCCGGACAGTGTTTCGGGTGCTCAGGTTACCACGCGTACCGATGCGGATTTCTGGTATTCCCTGAAAAACTCCCTGAACATGATTATCGGCGAGGAGCAGGGTCGTAAAATCATTACCAACCCGATGTCAGGCACGGTGGTAGTGCGTGCATTACCCCGCGAACTGATGGTTGTGGAACAATACCTCAACACGCTACAGAACGCCGTCAGCCGGCAGGTCATAATCGAGGCAAAGATCCTCGAGGTTCAACTGAATGATTCATTCCAGTCCGGCGTCAACTGGAATGCGCTGATCGACTTCGGCAACAATCACGAAATCCTGCTCGGGCAACGTGGCGGCGCTACTGCCGTCGATTCAGGGCTGTCGGAATTTGCCGGCGATGTAATAGGACTCGCCAACCCTTCTCTGAATAACGCCACTGCCCAGGCGCTCGGTGGTGTATTTGCCATTCAGGCTGACCTCGGTGATTTCAATGCCTTGATCGAACTCCTGAGAACCCAGGGCGACGTGCAGGTTCTGTCGAGCCCCCGCGTATCTACTGTGAATAATCAGAAAGCGATTATCAAAGTAGGCACTGACGAGTACTTCGTGACCGACGTAGGCGTGGACACCGACACCACCTCGGGTGTGAGCAACAAAACCGTCGACATTCAATTGACGCCGTTTTTCTCGGGCGTGGCTCTGGATGTCACACCTCAGATCGACGAGAGTGGCGGTATTACCCTGCACGTGCATCCAGCAATCAGCGAAGTCACAGCCGATCCTAAGGAGCTTGGACTCACTACAGAATCAGGCACACCTTTGAACGTGCCGCTGGCGCGCAGCACGATCCGCGAATCAGACACCATAATTCGCGCTCGTAATGGACAGGTGGTCGTCATCGGCGGACTGATGCAGGACCTGGTGAGAGATAAATCTGCGTCGACGCCTTTCCTCGGCGACATCCCGGTTTTCGGTCATATGTTCAGACACACACGCAAGGTTTCGTCAAAGACCGAGCTGGTTATTCTCCTGCGGCCAGTTCTTGTTGAGAGCAATCAGGTATGGTCAGACGAGATAGGTCGAGCACGCGAACGCTTTGACATGGTCCAGCACCCGGATTGGCCGTGAGGATGGAGTGGCCATGTATCTTCACCATTTCGGACTGAACGAGCCGCCATTCACGCTGACGCCTGATACGGAGTTTTTCTTCAATCAGGGTAGCCACCAGGAAGCACTGAACGTGCTGCTGGTCGCGTTACACAATCGCGAGGGCTTTATCAAGGTCACTGGCGAAGTGGGAACCGGCAAGACCTTGATATGCAGACAACTGCTCAATGTGCTTGACGATGACTACTTCACGGCATATCTGCCCAACCCTTTCCTTAATCCCACGGCGCTGCGGATGGCCCTCGCTGAGGAACTTGGCATCGAGTTCGCCCGCAACATCGGTCAGCACCGTCTGCTGAAACTCATTACCGATCGGCTGATTGAACTGGCCGGTCTCGGCAAGCAGGTCGTATTGCTGCTCGACGAAGCGCAGGCCATGCCGGACGACAGTCTTGAGGCGCTGAGGCTGCTCACCAATCTCGAAACGGAAAAACGCAAGTTACTTCAGGTCGTGCTGTTCGGCCAGCCGGAACTGGACATTCGTCTTGAACAACGCAAGTTTCGCCAGCTCAAGCAGCGTATCGTTTTCTCCTACCAGTTGAGTCCTCTGGACCGCAACGCACTGAGTGAATATGTATACCATCGTATGCAGATAGCGGGTTATACGAAAGGCAAGACACTGTTTTCGGCAGCCGCCATCCGGGAGCTGCATCGCAGTAGCCGTGGCATCCCGCGCCTGGCCAATGTGCTCTGCCACAAAGCGTTGATGTCGGCGTATGGAACTGGCGAAACAGCTGTGGGACGCCTGCA
Source organism: Thiogranum sp. (assembly GCA_032251035.1). Classification (GTDB taxonomy): domain Bacteria; phylum Pseudomonadota; class Gammaproteobacteria; order DSM-19610; family DSM-19610; genus Thiogranum. Next base: position 84,868 of record JAVVEV010000008.1, read on the forward strand.
TGTGCGGCGAGCCACTCAGGACACCGAAGACGCCAGACGCGCTGGGGCTGGCCGACTGCGCCTGGCTTCCGCGTTCGCAGGTTTGATTACGTTGACCGGCGCAGGACTCCTGTACGCGTACAGCTTATGAGCATCGTCAACCAGATGTTGAAAGATCTCGATGCGCGTTGCGGACCTGCCAGCAGCAGTCAGGTAGCCGCTTTGCATGGAATGGGTTTGCTAACGTCGGGCCGCAACAAGACCGGGTATGGCCGGATATTTCTGCTTTCCAGTGGCGCTGCCTTGCTGCTGGTCATAGCTGGATATCAGGCAATGACATGGTTTCAGGGCGATCAAGCTACACCGACGATCGAGCTTCATCAGGTCAGTCCGGTAATAGGTTCACCCAGGGCCGCAGCGGAGGCGCAAACGCTTCCGCTGACCGAACCCCCGATATCGGCGCCAGTCGAATTGTCGTCTCTGACGACACGAATCGCGGACGCACACGAAGCAGTTGAACAGGTGCAAATAAAAGTACCCGCCACCGCATCACCAGCACGCGCTGCGCCAGCACCTGCAGCCGTTCCTGAACCAGCGAAGATTGCGCCGATAAAAAAAATATCACCGCAACAAAAAGCCGATCGTCTGTTTGCCGATGCACAGCAGGCGCTCGTGAACAGGGATTACGAGAGGGGGGAGCTGTCCCTGAGACAGCTGCTGTCTGAGTTTCCACGCCATCACGCAGCGCGAGCTCAGCTTGCGGCTCTTCTGGTAGCAGCACAGAGCGCCGGCGCCGCAGAGCAGCTGCTTGCAGAGGGGTTGCAGGACGCAGGGCAGGAAGTCGCACTTGCCAAACCGTATGCGCAACTTCTGATTGCGGGAGACAAGCCGGAGGCAGCAAGAGCGGTGCTGGACACAGCCATCGCCGGCGGGCGTGCCGATGCTGAAGCCTACGCGCTACGCGCCGCGATTCTTCACCAGCTGGAGCAACACGTCGAGGCGGCGCAGGATTACCGGCAGGCGCTGCGGCGCGCACCCGAAAACGCAATCTGGTGGGTGGGACTGGCAGTTGCGGAAGAACATGCGCAGCGGCTACAGCAGGCCCTCGCTGCATACCGGCAAGCGCAGGGACTGCCGATGGAGACAGCGGTTCAAAAGTATGTAAATCAGCGTGTCGGTCTGATCGAAACAATGGGTGAGCGATAATCATGTCTACAGTCATGCAGCGCAAAAAAGTTCGCATCGGGGATCTGCTGGTCGAACAGAAAATAATTTCAGAAACGCAGCTCAAAGCCGCGCTGGCAGAGCAGAAGAAAAGTGGCCGGAAATTGGGTCGGGTACTGGTCGAAAACGGTTTTGTCGACGAAGATCAGTTATTAAAACTGCTTTCTTCGCAGCTGGCTATTTCCTATGTTGATCTGTCGCGCTTTGAACTGGATCCACAACTGGTAAGCCGTTTGCCGGAAACACATGCACGGCGTTATCGGGCGCTGGTGCTGAAAGAAACCGTAGATGGCCTGCTGGTCGGCATGGGCGATCCTACTGATATTTTCGCGTTTGATGAACTGGTTCGTATCCTCAAAACATCCGTTCAGATTGCCTGCGTCAAGGAAAGTGATCTGCTGCACAATATCGATCGTCTTTATCACCATGCTGATGAGCTTCGCACTCTGGCCAATGAAGTCGGACAGGACATGGCGGAGAATGCATTCGATCTGCGTTCACTCTCTGCCGTCGGCGGCCAAAGTGATGCACCCGTCGTTCGACTCATACAAACAGTCTTTGAAGATGCGGTACGCTCCGAGGCATCTGATATACACATTGAGCCTGACGAAGATGTGTTGCGTATACGGCGTCGAATCGATGGCGTATTGCATGAGCAGATCATGGATGACAAGCGCATTTCGTCGGCGGTGATATCACGCCTGAAACTGATGGCCGAAGCGGATATCTCGGAGAAGCGTCTGCCACAGGACGGTCGCTTCACGCTGAAGGTTCTGAACAAGAACATCGATGTTCGTCTTGCAACCATACCGACACAAACCGGCGAGTCCGTGGTCATGCGCTTGCTGGATCATGGTTCGGCGATCCGCAGCCTGGACAAGCTCGGAATGCCGGACGACATTCTGCGGCGCTTCCGCAAATTCATTCACCGACCGCACGGCCTGGTTCTGGTTACCGGCCCTACCGGCAGCGGCAAGACGACCACGCTGTACGGTGCATTGAGCGAACTCAACAAGCCACAGAAGAAAATCATTACTGTTGAGGACCCGGTGGAATATCAGTTGTCTCGGGTTAACCAGGTGCAGGTCAATCATCGTATCAATCTGGATTTCGCGCGCGTGCTTCGCAGTGCGCTGCGTCTTGATCCCGATATCATCCTGATTGGTGAAATGCGCGACCGGGAGACTGGCGAAATCGGTCTGCGTGCGGCTTTGACAGGACATCTGGTGCTATCTACCTTGCACACCAACGATGCAGTCAGTACTGCCATGCGCCTGGTGGACATGGGTCTCGAATCATACCTGGTCGCAGCCTCGACGCAGGCGGTACTCGCGCAACGTCTGGTGCGAAAACTGTGCACGAACTGCAGCAGACCATCGAAGCCGGATCCCAGCCAGCAGGCGTGGATCCACAGCATGCTCGGCGAAGACACGCCACTGGATGGCTTCCGGGAAGGCGAGGGCTGCAACCAGTGTAACCATACCGGCTACCATGGCCGGATCGGCGTGTATGAATTACTCGAGATTGACTACGCACTGGCTGATGCGCTACGGCGCAATGACACCGCGGGATTCGAGAACGCCGCGCGCGCACAGGAAGGGTATCGCCCACTGGTGCTGAACACACTTGATTACGCACGACAGGGCGTCACCAGTCTGGATGAGGCGATGCGCTTGAGCGGCGCGGTGGAATAGCGCCTTGCCATCCTTTCAGTACAAGGCACGCGGTCAACGCGGCGATGCTATCGAGGGAATCATCGAGGCCGGTAGCACCGATCTCGCCGCATCGCGTCTGATCGAAGGGGGACTCACACCGATCGATGTCAGGCCCGCTGTTGTTAAAGCCGGCATGAACATGGATCTGGCGGAACTGTTTCCGCCCAGGGTTGAGTTGATCGACCTGATACAGTTCAGCCGTCAGATGTACAGTCTGCTCAAGGCCGGCGTACCGATTCTCAGTTCTTTACATGGCCTCGCAAGCAATGCCCGGAATCGCACGCTGGCAAAAACACTCGTGGAAGTCATTGAGAACCTGGAAGCCGGTCGCGATCTCGCCAGCTCGATGTCCCAACACCCGGATGTATTCTCCGTGTTCTACATCAGCCTGATACGGGTAGGCGAAACCAGCGGCCGTCTGGAGGAAGTGTTCCGTCAGTTATCGGTTTACCTTGAACGGGAAAAGAAAACCCGCGACCAGATCAAGTCCGCCATGCGCTATCCCACCTTTGTGCTGATCGCAATTTCTCTGGCTGTGGTCGTAATCAATATTCTGGTGATTCCCGCGTTCGCGTCCATGTTCAAGCAGTTCGGTGCCGACCTGCCGTTGCCGACACGGATTCTGGTGGGGATGTCTGATCTGATGGTGAACCACTGGCCCGCGATTCTGGTCGTGGCTGGGTTGACGGGGATTGGACTGCGCTATTACCTGAACAGCGCCTCCGGTCGGTATAAATGGCACAAACTGCAACTCCGGATACCGGTCGTAGGCAAAGTGCTGTATCAGGCTTCGCTGGCCAGGTTCAGTCGACTGTTCGCGCTGGTCCAGCGTTCCGGGATTCCAGTGGTCACCGGTTTATCGGTGGTCGCCCGTGCGCTGGATAACGATTACATCGAAGAGCGGATACTGACCATGCGCGATGGAATCGAACGCGGAGAGTCGATCAGCAACACTGCAGCAAGCAGCGGTATATTCGATTCGCTGGTCCTGCAAATGCTTCGGGTCGGCGAAGAATCCGGTGCAACCGATGAGCTGTTGCAGGAAGTCGCCGAGTACTATGACGATGAAGTGGATTATGCGGTCGGAAAATTGAGTTCCGCAATCGAACCCATTCTGACCGTTGTCATGGCCGGCCTGGTGCTGCTGCTGGCGAGCGGCATCTTCCTGCCGATGTGGGACCTGGCCAAAGTTGCTCTTTGAACGTTTTTTTCCAAAAAAAGCTGGAAAAGTCCTTGAAAATACAGCTGATTGGTTAAAGAACCGGAGTCGCCAAGACGATAACAGACCAGTCAGACGGGGAAGGTATCCATTTTTTCGGAGAAAACGAATGAACAAACAAGCGGGTTTTACATTGATTGAACTGGTGGCGGTAATGGTTATCCTGGCGCTGCTTGGGGCGATGGCAGTGCCACGGTTTGCCGATGTGCAGACCAGCGCTGTGGAGGCGGTGCTGGACGGCACTCGAAATGCGGTGCGAAGTGCGCATTCCATAGGGATTGCACGAGAGAAAGACTTTCCCACAGTCACCATGTTGCAGGGTCTGGTCGGTGGCGATACTCCGTTGACAGCGGTTGCTACTGGACTGGAATTCACTGTTTCCGGTACGACTTATACGCTGCAAACTTATACCGACGCCAGTTGCGGATCTGCCACCGCTGGCGTGGGCGATAAAGTCCGTTGCGTGGGTTCCGTCGTCGCGAACCCCTGATCCGGCAACAAACAGCAGTTAGAAAAAAACCGGGGGCGGGCTGCGAAGTCTGCCCCTTTTCAATTCGGAGTCACCAGCAGGGATGCCAAGGATTCGTCATCAACAATCAGCGATCAGGTCGCGTCAGCACGGGTTCACGCTCGTCGAACTGGTTACGGTATTCGTTATCCTCGGTGTACTGGGTTTCCTGTTGCTGCCGCGCTTCGCTCATAATGAAGCCACCGGTCCGGCCCAGGCCGACCAGCTCGGCCGGGTGCTGCGCCATGCACAGGCGCTGGCTATGGGACAGGGCCGTTCGCTGACATTCGCCGTTATCTCACCCACCAGCTATGCCATCACGGATGGTGCTACACCCATTCGGGATCCGGCCGGAGAATTACAGAGTTATACCCTGCAGAACGGCATCAGCATCCTGTCCGGACCCGGCATCAAATTCGACAGTCTCGGACGCCCTAAGTCCGGCACAGCCCTGATCGAGACACAGCAATCCTGGGTGTTGAGCAGCGGTCCGACTGTCACGCTTGAACCGGTTACCGGCTTCGTTTCGACAACGCCATGAATGCATCCCATGTCGCAATCAGATCCAGTCAGCGCGGCTTCACGCTGATCGAACTGGTGCTGGTGATTATCATAATCACTGTCGCTTCAGTGCCCCTGTTCGGTATGTTTACCCAGGCGACCACCAGCCTGCTGGACAATGAGGATTTGCAGGTCGCAGTTCAACTGGCCCAGGAGCAGGCGGAAAAGTTACTGGCGCAACGCCGGGCACTGGATTTTACAGCCGTCTCGGCAAGCGCGACGGAAACCAGGATCTATAACGGATTTAACCGGACCACCGATGTCGCGCAACCGCCTCCCGGCGGCTGCCCCGGCGGCACCCTGTGCAAGGCTGTGACTGTATCCGTCGACAAGGGCGGCCCGGTGCTTGTGGAAGTTGTATTCCTGCTGGTGGATTACTGATGAAGCGCATCAAGAGCCAGGGGTTCACACTGATCGAGATGGTTACTACATTGACCATGCTGGCTGTCATGGCGGCACTCGCAGCGCCTTACCTGAGCCTCGGCGCCGAGGCTTACAATGCATCGTCAGCTTCATTGCATACGCTGGGCAAACTGCGCAATGCCAGTGAACGGCTGGTTCGCGAAATCCGCGAGATCGATCGCCAGCCTTCGGGCGACTATATCGTCACCATCAATCAGAACCCACTGGTTTTCACCCGAACGGATGGAGAACAGGTGACGATCAATGTTGCGGCACCTCTGGTGACGCTATCTTATGGTTCAGTCAGCGGCGTAACACCGATTTTGACTGATGAGGTCAGCAGTCTCACTTTCGCCTACTGGCAGAGTGATGGTATTACCGCTGCGACCGGTAGTGCTGACGTTGCCTTCATCGAGTTCGAACTTCAACTGGATCCTGGCGCCGGCGGCAGCCCATACGCCCACCGCACCCGGATTGCACTGAGGAACCAGCAGTGAGCGCGCACTTTCATAGTCAGCGAGGCGCCGTGACACTGGTCGGCGCCCTGTTCATCATTATTACGCTGGCACTCATGGTGCAGGTTCTGAATCGCACAGCGGGATCCGATATGCTCGACAGCGCCGTTCAGAGTGACAGCGTGGAAGCCTTCTTCATTGCGGAAAGCGGGTTGGAATATGCCGCTGCCGCATACAACACCAGCACCTGCGATAGCGGCCTTGCAACTGGCACGCCGATCGATGTCGGCCGCGGCAGTTTTACGGTTGAGAATATCGGTACAGAATTCACCAGTGATTTCTCGGGAGCGTTGCTGCCTGCCACCGATTGCCGCATTCAAGTTACCGGCAGCATTCCAACGCTCGGTGTTCAGCGCGTGGTAGAAGCGATTTTCAGCAAGGACGGAAATCTGCTCGGAACCGCCAATGCAGATTTTAATGAACCGAAGCCGCCTTGCGCCCCCTGCTCACCGACCGGCTGGAACCTGCCGGCGGATGGATGGGAAGACGATGCCGGTCCTGATGGAACAGGTGATCGTGCAGCACGCGTGGTAAAGCCGACCAACGGGCAAATGGCTGTCACTATCGCGGGTGTATTTGGGCTGACTCCGTTTACAGTAACGGCTCCTGAGGTCCTTACTCTTGAGTACGATTACAAGGCGAGCGGGACCGGCAAGGGTCAGTCGCCGAAGGCCACTTACACTTTTCATGTGTGGGATGGCACGAATCTTTACTCTTCCGCGGGGGTAGACACCGTCTATACCGACTGGACTTCGGGCAGCGTAACTATTCCGATCACCGGATCCGGGCCCGTTACCATTACTGAATTTCGATTTTCGATCGAAGCCAAGGCCGGGCAGGTTACGACAGCCTGGCTGGACAATCTCGATTTACGCGGACCCGGCGGTGGCACCGGTGTCTCACTGCTTCGATGGCGCGAGCGGGTAACCGATTGACATGCAGGCGCAAATCCATAACTCTTGCGCTGCCCGATCAAGCAAGGACTGTTAATGTTTTCCTTTAAAGCCAAGGCGAAAAGCGGACCGCTCTGTGCGGTGCTTCCCACAAGCGAAGGAACAGCCTTCGCGATGATTCGTGCGCGGAAGGGCTCTAAACCGCTGCTTGAAAGATACGGCTTTCATCCACTGGCACCAGGGCAGGAATTACAGGCCAACATTCAGCAGCTCACCAGCGGCCACGGACTCGGAAAAAGCCGGTGCTCAACGGTACTGAATATGGCCGACTATCAGCTGATGATGGTCGAGGCACCCGAAGTACCACAGGCTGAATTGCGCGCTGCAATACGCTGGCGCATTCGCGACCTGATCGATTTTCATATCGATGATGCGGTGCTCGATGTGTTCGATTCGCCGGCCAGTGGCGCCCGCGCGGTGCAGGAACACCTGTATGTCGTGGTCTCGAAAACGTCGACGGTCAATGAGCGCACCGAGTTGTTGCAGAAAGCCGGTGTCGATCTGGAGATTATCGATATCCCCGAGCTGGCATTGCGCAACATCGCCGCGGGGCTCGAACAGGACGCGCGCGGTCAGGCACTGCTTTATTTCGAGGCCGATCGCGGACTCATTACTCTGACGCGTGATGGAGAATTGTTTCTTGCGCGGGGTATGGAGGTAGGTTATCGACAGCTTCAGGATCAGTCCGTCTCAGTCGATCGTCTGGCTCTCGAATTACAACGCTCGATGGATTATTACGACCGGCATTTTCAGCAGGCGCCGATCGCGACCATATCTTTATGCCCGCTTATCGAGCCGGTGCCAGGGCTAGCGGAACAACTGGAGGAACAGACTGGCATCACGGTGAAACAATTCTCGGTTGCGGATATTGTCGAGATCGCTGAACCTCTGTCAGATACCGAGACGGCCCGGTGCCTGCTCGCCATTGGCGCCGCATTGCGAACCGAACCGACACAACTATAAATACCCTATTTGTGAAACTCCATGTCAAGTTCCTTGATTTTGCGTGTCAGGGTATTTCGCCCCCAGCCCAGTAATTTCGCCGCATCCTGACGACGCCCACCGGTCCTTGCCAGCGCAGCTTCAATCATGATGCGCTCGAATGCGGGCAAGGCATGATCCAGCAATCCATTTTCTCCGTCTGCCAGTTGCTGGCTGGCCCATTGTTTGAGCGCGGCTTCCCATCCTTGCGCTGCCATACCTTCGGGAGCCTGCGGATCGCGCAATTCGATCGGCAGATCGTCAATGCGTAATTCCTGTCCAGGTGCCATGACAGTCAGCCAGCGGCACAGATTTTCCAGCTGCCGGACGTTGCCGGGCCAATCCAGACGCTTCAGATAATCAGCCACGTCGGGCAGCAGAATTTTCGCTTCAACATTCAACTCCTGCGCGGCGTGCGCGAGAAAATGTTCCATCAACAGCGGTATGTCCTCGCGCCGTTCGCGCAGGGACGGCAGATGCACGCGAATAACATTGAGACGGTGGAACAGATCTTCACGGAAGCTACCATCCTTCACCCGCTGTTCCAGATTCTGATGCGTCGCCGCGACGATGCGCACATTGACCCTGATCGGGGTATGGCCGCCCACGCGATAAAACTCGCCGTCGGAAAGCACGCGCAACAGACGTGTTTGCATTTCTGCGGGCATGTCGCCGATCTCATCGAGAAATAACGTGCCACCGTCCGATTGCTCAAACCGTCCAACCCTCTGGTTTTGTGCGCCGGTGAATGCACCGCGCTCATGTCCGAACAGCTCGGATTCGAGTAAATCGCGTGGAATGGCTGCCATGTTCAATGCCACAAATGGTTTTCCCGCACGGGGACTGTGACGGTGCAAGGCCTTGGCCACCAGTTCCTTACCGGTCCCCGATTCGCCATTGATCAGAACAGTGATATTAGAGCGCGAAAGGCGACCGACAGCGCGGAAGACTTCCTGCATCGCCGGCGACTCACCGATGATCTCAGGCACTGCACTTCTGGTTCCGGTATAGCCATCGGTTTTGTGCGCGCGGCTGTGTTCGACCGCGCGCCGTGTCAGTTCCACAGCTTCATCGACGTCGAAAGGTTTGGGCAGGTATTCAAACGCGCCGCCCTGATAAGCGCTGACAGCGCTGTCGAGATCAGAGTGCGCGGTAATCACAATGACTGGCAGATCCGGATAACTGTCCTGAATCTTTCTGAGTAATTCGAAACCATCCATGCCCGGCATCCGTACGTCTGTAATCAGCGCATCCGGTTTGCCTCGCTCGAGTGTTTCCAGAATTCCGCTCGCGGAGGAAAAGGTCTTCACGTCCATATCCGCTTTTTGCAGCGCCTTTTCGAGCACCCAGCGGATGGACTGATCGTCATCGATCACCCACACGCTTTCGTTAACAGACATTGGTATTCTCCAGGGGCAGATAGATTGTAAATGCAGTCTTGCCGGGTTCACTGCAAAATTCGATGATGCCCTGATGCTGGTTTATCAGAGACTGGGAAATGGAAAGGCCCAGGCCAGTACCCTCGTGACGACCCGTTACCATAGGATAGAAAATTCGATCCTGAAGCTGCGCCGGAATGCCTGGTCCATCGTCAATGATATCGACACGCAGCGCGAGCTTGTGGCAGTGGTGTCCAATGGTGAAGTGGCGTTCTGCCCGGGTGCGCAAAATAATCTGCTTCGCGCCTGCCTGCGCCGCATTGCGCACAATGTTCAGGGTAGCCTGTATCAGCAGATCCGGATCGGCTGAAAGTTCCGGAAGACTTGGATCGTACTGCCGTTCAATGATCAGATCGGCATAACATTCGGCGTCGACCAGACTGCGGACATGCTCCAGTATCTCGTGGACGTTCACAGTTCGTTTAGCCGGAACATTACTCGGGCCAACCATACGATCGACGAGATTTCTCAACCGGTCAGCCTCACCGATAATGATCCGTGTATATTCCTTCAGATCGTCCTGCTCCAGTTCCTGTTCCAGCAACTGGGCCGCACCCCGCAACCCGCCCAAAGGATTTTTGATTTCGTGAGCCAGACCGCGCAGCAGTTCGCGCGCCGACTGTTGCTGCGTCAGTAATAGCTCCTCATGAGCAATGCGTAACTGGCGATCGACCTGGATAATCTCCAGCAGGAGTTGATTGGTAGCGAGCGGCGTTGCAGTGAACGCGACTGTCATGCGATGACCGGTCGCGCTGTGCAGTTCCAGCTCGGCTTCGGTAAATGCGTTTCGTGCCCCCGCAGCGCTGGACAGTCTTTCCACCAGAACAGCATCCGCTTTTACTACGTTTGGCCAGTACTGACCGGTGATCTGGCGGCGGCTGATTTCCAGCAGATTTTCCGCTGCCGGATTCAAATACAACAGGTGCAACTGTGCATCCAGCAGCAGGACTGCTGTATTGAGCGTCTCCAGCAGCTGTGCCGGATGACCATAATCGTATTCAGCACGGGAATGCATGAACACCTTTGTGCAATAAATAAACCAGTTTCCGGACTAGTCCCGGGTCGTTGGGCGGCTCGGAAAGTATCGACAATTTCCCATGAAAATCAATGCATTACGCGCACAACACTCAGAAACAGGCAGATGCCTTAACCCGACGAGGCGGCACTGTTCCGGTGCGTCAGTGAATTTAAGTCTACCATGCGCACCAAAGTAGTGCGCGCCGGTGAACGGCGAGACAGTGTGCCCGCTAGCGAGGCGTCGGCGGCGTTGGGAGCCTCGGCGTCGGCGCAACCGGGGGCGTTGGTGGGACCGGTGATGTAGGGGTGCCGCTTTCGGGAGCGGTCAGAATCGAGTAGCGCTGTACATAGAAACGCCGCGGGTCGGTACGCTCCAATGTTGCGCCACCGCTATCGATAATCGCTGCAGCGATCGTATGCTCGCCGCGGTCGATGTTGGACAGTGTTGTCGACAACTCGGTCGAAGGGGCACCGACCGGCTGGCCATCAAGATAAAACTGGAGTCGATGCCCCGCCTCAACGAGTAATTCGGGAGCCACCTGCACCCCCACATCGACGTTTCCGACATTTGCTCGGATTGTTTCTTCATCGCCTGGCTGGACAATCTGTACGTCGGAATAATATTCCAGCGCTTCTGCCTCCTGCGCGGAGCCACGTTCGGGAACCGCAGTGGCATAGCGTGGCGGACTGTAGGTCGATGCCGGTGGGAGATCGACAGGTTTGCTGTCGGGCATCGGCGTATCGGTATAAACGACATTACCTTCTGCATCAACAGTGCGGTATATCTCGGCAAATGCAGCACCGCTGGTGCAACAAAACACCGCAAGCAGCATCGTCAACCTGATATTCATGCCGAACCCCCCTGATTTGACTGTCCTTGCACCTTAGTCGCTCGAATATTAGCTTGCAACCAAAAAAAACGCCTCCCGAAGGAGGCGTCTCAACTAACTGAATTTCGAAGGTAAAACGAAGTTCACCCAATCATTACAAGCTGTAGTACATGTCAAACTCAACCGGATGAGTCGTCATACGCAAGCGTGTCACTTCACTCATTTTCAGGTCTATATAGGCGTCGATCACATCATCCGTGAACACACCACCCGCTTTCAGAAACTTGCGATCCTGATCGAGTGCATCCAACGCCTGATCCAGTGCATAACAGACCTGCGGAATGGTGGCTTCTTCTTCGGGTGGCAAATCATACAGATCCTTGTCCATAGCATCGCCGGGGTGGATCTTGTTCTGAATGCCATCCAGGCCGGCCATCATCATGGCGGAAAACGCCAGATAAGGATTGGCCGTGGAATCCGGGAAGCGCACTTCGATACGGCGACCCTTGGGATTCGCGACGTAAGGGATGCGAATCGACGCAGAACGGTTGCGCGCCGAATATGCCAGCATCACCGGTGCTTCGAAACCCGGCACCAGCCGTTTGTACGAATTCGTGGAAGCATTGGTGAATGCATTCAGGGCACGAGCGTGCTTGATGATGCCGCCGATGTAATACAGCGCAATGTCGGAAAGTCCGCCATATTTCTTGCCTGCAAACAGATTCTGGCCTTTCTTGGATAATGACATGTGCACATGCATGCCGCTGCCGTTATCACCGACCAGCGGCTTTGGCATAAAGGTGGCGGTCTTGCCATAGCTGTGGGCAACGTTCCAGATCACGTACTTGAGAATCTGCACCTCATCGGACTTCCGCACCAGTGTGTTGAAAACCGAACCGATTTCGCACTGACCGGCAGTCGCCACTTCATGGTGATGCACTTCGACCGGGCAGCCCATCTCTTCAAGTGCGAGACACATGGCGGAACGCATGTCGTGCAGCGAATCGACCGGCGGTACGGGAAAGTAGCCGCCCTTGACCGTGGGACGGTGACCGATGTTGCCATCTTCATAGACGCGCTCGGCGTTCCATGAGGCTTCCTCGGAATCGATCTTGTAGAAGGCTCCGCTCATATCCGCGCCCCAGCGCACATCATCGAGCACGAAGAACTCGTTTTCCGGACCGAAGTAAGCGGTATCGGCGATGCCCGTCGACTGCAGATAGGCCTCGGCGCGCTTGGCCAGCGAACGTGGATCGCGCTCGTAACCCTTCATGGTGGACGGTTCGAGAATATCGCAGCGCAGGTTCAGCATTGCTTCATCTGAGAACGGGTCGAGTACTGCCGTAGTGGTATCCGGCATCAACACCATGTCAGATTCATTAATGCCTTTCCAGCCGGAAATACTGGAACCATCGAACATTTTTCCATCCTTGAAAAAGGATGCATTGATTTCGCTGACGGGCAGTGTGACGTGCTGTTCTTTGCCACGGGTATCGCTGAAACGCAGGTCGACGAACTTGACCTCGTTATCCTTTATCAGTTTGTTGACCTTAGTTGCGGACATGTACCTTCCTCCGAAGATTAGGAATGGTTGTTAAACGACATTTCCCGATTGAAGTTCAAGGTACCAACTACCGGGGACTGCTAAATTGCTCCTGAAAAGAGCAGGAATTATGCCATGCAAAAAAACGCAAGCAAGACATATGGTTAAGGAAGTTAACTGCATCGTTTGCTCGACTGAATGCACCATTATAGCGCATCACGCATTGCGGTCGCACGAAAGCGGTGCGTCAGGGCGTGAAACTCACACGCACCACGCCGACTTCCGGAAGCTGCTTTGCAGCTCGCTGAATAGAACCGATCCACTGTTTCGAATCCGGATGCTCCTCCAGGACATCGAGGGGCAACGACAGGTCAATCTGCAGCTCGCCCCCCAGGTAATGCAGAGTAATCTGCGCCGGGTCCACTTTGACAAGCCCCTCCCATTGCTCCTGCAAGCGCTGGATCATGCCACTGCGCAACGGCAGCTTGTCGCACGTCGACTCTTCCTCGTCATCCTCCGGATCAATGTGCACCGTTACATCAGTGACTTCCTCTATCCGGCTGATGAGACGCCGCCGCACGGTGTCACCAATCTGATGACCTTCCGAAACACTTACCCGCGGGTCTACCTGTAAATGCAAATCGACCAGCGCCGCGCTGCCACTACGACGGGAACGCAGCATGTGTAATGCACGCACGCCATCGACCTTGAATACTTCGCTGCGAATCGACTCAACGACCTCAGGCTCGAGTGCGGTGTCGATAAGCTCTCTGGCGCTCGAGCGAACCAGATCAAATCCGATCTTTGCGATCATCACCGCTACGGCGATAGCTGCCACGGCGTCCAGATAAGGATAACCCATCATCGTGCCGGCAACGCCTATCACCACGACAATAGACGATATCGCATCGCTGCGGCTATGCCATGCATTGGCGATCAGCATGTTCGAGCGCAATCGTTTTGCGGTACGCATGGTGTAATGGTAAATCGCTTCCTTGGATATCACCGAGATGATAGCGACGATCAGTGCAGCGATACCGGGACGCGCCTGCAACTCCGGTTGATTCAGGCGTAACATTGCCTCGTAGGCGATGCCGATTGCGACCAGTGTAAGGGTGATTCCCAGCCCAACGGTGGCGATGGTTTCGATACGCCCATGACCATAGGGATGATCTTCATCGGCTTCGCGATGTGAATGTTTCGCTGCATACAGGACCACCAGGTCGGTGCCGAGATCCGACAGCGAGTGCAGACCGTCAGCGATGAGCGCCTGCGAATGGGCCACCCATCCGACCAGAATCTTCACTACACCGAGCAGAAGATCGAGCACCGAACCGACTAACGTAACTTTACGCACTTCCCGATAGCGGGTGCTCTGCGTAGTTTCCTCTACTGCCGAAGCCATTTTTATTATCCTCCGCCGACGCGAACACCGATTATTATTTCATCATCGAGCTGTTGCATGTCCAGAATTTCGTGTCCATTTACTCGGCACCATGCGGGAATGTCATGCAGCGCGCCGGGGTCGGTGCAGGTAATGGTCACCGTGTCGCCGGGTTGTAACTGTTCAACTTTTTGCTGAGTGCGTATCACCGGCATCGGACACAACATGCGGCGCGCGTCTAGTTGGTGTTCTGTCACAGATACCAGTCTCCGGGAATGTCTCCACTGCGCATTGGTTCGACCTGCAGGGTCCGGCTGTTGCCGTCCAGAGTATGGATCTCAATATCCACTCGCTCTGCATCGCGGCCCTGGCTGTAGCGTGCCGCGATGCGCGATGCCAGTTCCAGATCGGCTGCGCCGGCATCACCATCGATCAACACCAGCGGACCGAGATGGCTGGTCGGGAACAGGTGCGTGAACTGTTTACGATAACCTTGCAGGAACTTGTTCTCGCCCTCTTCACGTGCAACGATAATTTTGAAATTCGGCCGCGGCCGCAGATGCCTGCCAACCTTCAGCAACATGATGTCATCAAGTTCATAGCGGCGGGTGCCTCGTGACTGCCACAGGTCGGCAAGCTTGTCCGAATATTTCGCGTCGGTAAGAAAACAGCATCCGCCGGCCGGCTGCGCGTATTCCTCGAAGCCGAATTCGGTGGCGAGCGCCATTTGCGGTTTACGTGAACGGCCCGAGAAACCATGCAGCTGTTCCCGATCCACCCAACCTTCCCGCTCCGGTTTGCTGGCGGCCAGATTTTTAGCGCACAGCGGCCGCAGCAGTAAATCCTCGGCGCCGGATTCCTCGGCGATCACCGGCATGGTCGCCTTCCGCTGCGACATCGGCCGCTGTCCGATGACTTCGCCGGTGATGATGAAATCGAAATCTTTCGCTTCGATCCACTCCATAGCCTTGCGTACCATGAATACCTTACAGTCGAGGCAGGGATTCAGATTCGCGCCATATCCGTGCTTCGGATTCATCACGATATCTTTGTATTCTTCGATAATATCTACGATGTGCAGCTTGATGCCAAGCTGTTCGGCAACCCAGAGCGCATTGTTGCGCTTGGGCTTCGCCTGATCCTTCTTGCGTATTGCGTGCGTATGTCCTTCGACACAGAAGCCGGTGTAGAAATTGATACCTTCGACGTGGATGCCCTGTTGCTGGATCACGCGCGCAGCGAGAAGAGAATCAAGGCCGCCGGAAATCAGCGCCACTGCCTTGCGAGGTTGAGCCATACTATTTGATCTTCGAATTGCCTGAGCAGAGTGCCATTGTAGCCCAGGCGGCGCCCGCGGATTGACCGGGGTTTAGAGGGTAATTGCGAAAAAACGGAATCAGTGCCTGTATTTACTGCCCATCGACCGTGCCGGAGTGGCATCGCTGCACGCGGCAAGTTCTTCGAAAGCGGAACGGCTGCCGGTATCCTGCCACAGTTCCGCGGCGGCCAGCGGCTGCAGCGCGGGTTGACCGGACAGGCCACGCATGGCCAGCAAAACATCCATCGCGCAGACAAATGCATCAGCCAACCGGCTGAACAGTGAGGCGTCCGACTGCTCGGCCAGCGACGCCTGCTGATACGCCGAGCGCCCGATATTGACGAAATAGCTGACCTTCACCAGGCGCTTTGCAGCAATTTGCGGAAAAAGCCCGGAAAACAGCAGGCATTGGTCGCCAACGTCGCGTAAAGTTTCTGCATTGTTTCCAGCCCTCTGTTGCGCATTAAGAAATTCGAGAGCCATGATTTTGCGCGTCATCTCCGGGCGATCGACGAAACGCATCAGCAGAAAAACCAGATAGGACTCGAGATGTTCGCCCAGATTCAATTTGCAGGCGGTTTGTGCCTCAGAGACCAGCGCATGCCATTGAGCCAGATCGGTTGGTTGCAGAACCAGTGATTTCATCACGTACTCCGGTGGTCGTCCCTTTCGCGGCTATCGGCAGTAGCGATCACCGCTTGATGATTCAAGATGCTCTAATTCCTCGGTTTTACAGCGGCCTGTCACTTGTTGGATACCCTGTTTGACTGGTTGTTCCGCAGTTGCGGCTCCAGCGACAGCTCCGCATGCAGCGCAGCTCCGCTCAAGCTATACTGCGCGCCTCTAATGAATGCTAGCTAAAGATACTTATTTTGACTTCCAGCAACTTGCCGCAGGCTTCCACTTTTCAGGGGCTGATTCTGGCGCTACAGGACTACTGGGCGCGCCAGGGCTGTGTCCTCCTGCAACCTTATGATATGGAGGTCGGCGCGGGCACCTTTCACCCTGCGACCTTTTTGCGGTCCATCGGACCGGAGCCCTGGCGCACCGCCTATGTGCAGCCGTCGCGGCGCCCGACCGACGGACGTTACGGCGAAAACCCCAACCGCCTGCAACACTACTATCAGTTTCAGGTGCTGCTGAAGCCCAGTCCGGACAACATCCAGGACCTTTACCTGGATTCGCTCAGGGAGCTGGGGCTCGACCCGCTGGTGCACGACATTCGCTTCGTCGAGGACAACTGGGAGTCGCCGACGCTGGGCGCCTGGGGACTGGGCTGGGAGATCTGGCTGAATGGCATGGAAGTCACCCAGTTCACCTATTTTCAGCAGGTAGGCGGTCTCGACTGCAGGCCGGTCAGTGGCGAAATCACTTACGGACTGGAACGCATTGCCATGTACCTGCAGGGTGTTGAAAGCGTCTTTGATCTGGTTTGGACAGATGGGCCACAGGGCAAGGTCCGGTACGGCGATGTGTTCCACCAGAATGAAGTTGAGATGTCCAGATTCAATTTCGAATATGCCAATACCGAAGTGCTGTTCAACTGGTTCGACAGCTGTGAAAAGGACAGCCAGGCATTGATCGAAGTCGGCCTGCCATTGCCCGCCTACGAACTGATGTTGAAAGCATCCCACACCTTCAATCTGCTGGACGCCCGCAGCGCGATCTCGGTAACCGAGCGCCAGCGCTTCATCCTACGCGTGCGCACCCTCGCTCGCGCTGTGGCCAAAGCCTACTACGATCGGCGTGAAGCACTCGGCTTTCCGTTGCTGTCGCCGGAGGCCGCGAAATGAATGAGGTACGCGACCTGTTGATAGAAATCGGTACCGAAGAATTGCCGCCCAAGGCACTGTTGCGCCTGTCCGAAGCCTTTGCCGAAGGGATGGCGACTGCGCTCGATCTGGCCGCATTGAAGCCTTCGGGGATCACGCGATATGCAGCGCCACGTCGCCTGGCTTTGCTGATCACCGACCTGCCCGTTACCCAGCAGGACCAGGAGTCGTTGCGGCGCGGCCCGGCCCTGAGTGCAGCCTTCGATGAAGAGGGCTGTCCTTCGAAAGCAGCGCTGGGGTTCGCACGTTCCTGCGGCGTGGAAGTTGAACAGCTGGACAAGCTGGAAACTGACGAAGGCGCGTGGCTGGCATTCCGGGCGATTCAGCAGGGCCAGCCGACTTCAGTGTTGTTACCTGACATGTTGCACAAGGCCCTCGCGGGTTTGCCGGTTCCGAAGCGCATGCGCTGGGGCGATCGCTCTGAAGAGTTCGTGCGTCCCGTCCATTGGGTGGTGCTGCTGTTCGGTGACAATGTCATAGACACCGAAATACTCGGCGTGAAAACCGGGCGTCACACCCGTGGCCACCGGTTCCATCATCCGGACGAGATTTATCTCGCGGAGCCGCAGGCGTATATGCCCATACTGGAGACCGAGGGCCAGGTGCTGGCCGACTACGCGGCGCGGCGCGAGGCAATCCGGGGCCAGGTTATGGAACAGGCGAAATTGCTAAATGGCGAAGCGTTGCTTGATGAAGAGCTGCTTGACGAAGTCACGGCACTGGTAGAGTGGCCGGTCGCCATTTCGGGTCGCTTCGACAGCGAATTCCTCGAGGTTCCCTCCGAAGCGCTGATATCCAGCATGCAGGACCATCAGAAGTATTTTCCGGTGGTCGATGCGAACAACAAGCTTCTGCCACATTTCATTACCGTTGCGAATATCGCCAGCAAGGATCCGAACCAGATCCGAGAGGGCAATGAACGTGTCATCCGACCGCGCCTGTCTGATGCCGCTTTTTTCTGGAACCAGGATCGCAAGCAGAAGCTCGAGCAACGGAGCGAAGGTCTGCGGAAAATGGTGTTCCAGAAAAAACTCGGCACCCTGTATGACAAGCAGCAACGGGTGGCGTCGATCGCCGCCCTCATCGCCGGCAGGATCGGCGCGGATGGCGCGGATGCCGAACGCGCAGCGCAACTGTGCAAGTGCGATCTGCTCACCAGCATGGTGTTCGAATTTCCTGAACTGCAGGGCATCATGGGGCATTACTATGCACTGCATGATGGTGAACGGCCGGGCGTCGCAGCAGCTATCGAGGAGCATTACCATCCGCGCTTTGCCGGCGACAGCCTGCCTGAGCGCGCGATCGGGCAGGCGCTGGCGCTAGCCGACCGCATCGACAGCCTGGTGGGCATCTTTGCCATTGGCCAGACGCCGAGCGGCGACAAGGATCCTTTCGCCTTGCGACGCGCCGCACTGGGTGTTGTACGAATCTGCATTGAAGGACAGCTGGACCTCGATCTCGAAATGCTGCTGCAGCATGCAGCCGATGCACTGCCACCGGAGCTCAATGCACCTGGCGTCGTGGTGCCGGTGTTCGATTACATCATGGAACGCTTGCGCGGCTATTATCAGGACACCGATATTGATGCCGAACTTATCGATGCAGTGCTGGCGGTACGGCCGACGCGGCTGCTTGATTTTGATCGGCGTATACAGGCCTGCGGCACTTTCCGCGCGCTGCCGGAAGCCATTAGTCTGGCGGCCGCGAACAAACGCATCAGCAACATTCTCAAAAAGAGTGCCGAAGAAATTCCTGCCGAAGTGGACAACTCGGTGCTGATTGAAACAGCGGAACGTGTGCTCGCGGAGCAGCTTGCAGCCATCAGCGCGATAGTCGATCCAATGCTGGATGCCGGAGATTATTCGTCGGCATTACTGCAACTGGCGACACTGCGCGAGCCGGTCGATGGATTCTTTGATGATGTCATGGTCATGGCGGACGATGAACGCCTGCGCACCAATCG
>JAVVEV010000009.1:0-102207 GCA_032251035.1 Thiogranum sp.
ACACCGACCTCGTGGTCCTCGATGAACTGGGTTACCTGCCGTTCAGCCAGACCGGTGGCGCGCTGCTGTTCCATCTGATCGGCAAGCTCTACGAGAGGACCAGCCTCATCATCACCACCAACCTGAGCTTCGCGGAATGGTCGACGGTGTTCGGTGACCCGAAGATGACCACAGCCCTGCTGGATCGGCTGACCCATCACTGCCATATCATCGAAACCGGCAACGACAGCTACCGCTTCAAACACTCAACCTCACAACAACAGGAGAACCCGAAAACTGGAAAACGGAAATGATCTCAGGCCATAATCCGGCCTGACGGGCGGGTCATTTTTGGGTGCAAATCCCGGGTCAGTTTTAAACGCAAATCAACACCAGACGTGGAATCATTCCCACTCAATGGTCGCAGGCGGCTTCCCGGAGATATCGTAGACGACGCGGGAGATGCCGGAGATCTCGTTGATGATCCGGCGCGATACGTGATCGAGGAATTCATACGGCAGGTGCGCCCAGCGGGCGGTCATGAAGTCGATGGTCTCCACGGCGCGTAACGCCACCACATAGTTGTAGCGACGGCCGTCGCCGGTGACGCCCACCGATTTGACGGGCAGGAAGACTGCGAAGGCCTGGCTGGTCTTGTCGTACAGGTCGTGGTTGCGCAGCTCCTGAATGAAGATGTGGTCGGCCAGCCGCAGCAGGTCGGCGTATTCTTTTTTGACTTCACCGAGAATGCGCACGCCGAGACCCGGTCCGGGGAACGGGTGCCGATAGACCATGTCATACGGCAGGCCGAGTTCCACACCGAGCTTGCGCACTTCGTCCTTGAACAGCTCGCGCAGCGGTTCCAGCAGCTTGAGATTCATGTGTTCGGGCAGGCCACCGACGTTGTGGTGCGACTTGATCAGGTGTGCCTTGCCGGTTTTGGCGCCGGCCGATTCGATGACGTCAGGATAGATGGTGCCCTGGGCCAGCCAGGTTGCGTTGCGGAGTTTTTTGGCTTCTTCCTCAAACACCTCGATGAACAGGTTGCCGATAATCTTGCGCTTGAGTTCCGGATCAGCCTCGTTACCCAGAGCATCGAGAAAACGCTGTTCGGCATCGACACGAATGACGCGCACGCCCATGTGCTCGGCGAAGGTCGCCATCACCTGGTCGCCTTCATGGTGGCGCAGCAGGCCGTTGTCGACGAACACACAGGTCAGCTGATCGCCGATGGCCTTGTGCAGCAGGCCGGCAACCACCGAGGAATCAACACCGCCGGACAGACCCAGCAGCACTTCGTCGTCGCCGACCTGCTCGCGAATGTTCTGGAGACTTTCTTCAATGATGTTGCCGGGCGTCCAGACGGCTTCACAGCCGCAGATTTCCAGCACGAAACGTTTCAGGATGCGTTCGCCCTGGCGGGTGTGTGTCACTTCCGGGTGGAACTGCAATCCATAATAGCGGCGTTCATCATCGGCCATACCGGCAATCGGCGCATCGTCGGTACTGGCCATGAGATGAAATCCGTCCGGCATCTCAACCACCCGGTCGCCGTGGCTCATCCACACGTCCAGCAGGCCATAGCCTTCCGGACTGGCATGATCCTCGATGTCAGTCAGCAGGCGCGTATGGCCGCGAGCGCGCACCTGCGCGTATCCGTATTCGTGCTTGTCGGAGCCTTCGACCTCGCCGCCGAGCTGCACGGCCATGGTCTGCATGCCATAGCAGATGCCCAGCACCGGCACGCCCAGCTCGAATACCGCCGCCGGGGCTGCCGGGGAGCCTTCGCCGGCAGTGACCGTCTCGGGTCCGCCGGACAGGATCACGCCCTGGGGATCGAATGCCTTCAGCGTCTCGTCATCCATATCGTAGGGATGAATTTCACAGTACACGCCGATTTCGCGCGCCCGGCGGGCGATCAGCTGGGTGTACTGGGAACCGAAATCCACGATCAGGATCCGGTGCGAATGAATATCAGGATGTGACATGGAACCTCGACGCGCACTCAGACGCGGTAGTTGGGGGCTTCCTTGGTGATACTGACATCATGCACGTGGCTTTCGGTCATGCCGGCGCTGGTGACGCCGACGAACTCGGGTTTGGTGCGCATTTCTTCAATGTTGCTACAACCGGTATAGCCCATGCTGGAGCGCAGCCCGCCCATCAACTGGTGAATGACCGGTTGCAGCGGACCCTTGTAAGGGACCCGGCCTTCTATACCTTCCGGTACCAGCTTGTCCGCTTCGTTGCCTTCCTGGAAGTAGCGATCGCTGGACCCCTGCTGGGTGGACATTGCGCCCATCGAGCCCATGCCGCGATAGGACTTGTAGGAACGGCCCTGGAACAGCTCGACCTCGCCCGGCGCTTCTTCGGTGCCGGCGAACATGCTCCCGATCATGATGCAATACGCGCCGGCCGCCACCGCCTTGGCCATGTCGCCGGAATAACGAATGCCACCGTCTGCGATCAACGGTACGCCGGTGTTTTTCAGTTCATGCGCCACATTGGCGACTGCGCTGATCTGCGGCACGCCGACCCCGGCGACAATGCGGGTAGTACAGATGGAGCCGGGTCCGATGCCTACCTTCACGGCGTCCGCGCCGGCTTCCACCAGCGCGCGGGCCGCGGCAGCGGTGGCGATGTTGCCGCCGATCACCTGCAGATCCGGATAGTGTTTCTTGACCCAGCGAACTCGCTGCAATACGCCTTCGGAATGGCCGTGCGCAGTGTCGACCACGATTACGTCGACACCGGCTCTGACCAGCGCATCGATACGCTCGTCGGTGCCGGCGCCGACACCGACGGCAGCGCCGACCCGCAGCTGCCCCTGATCATCCTTGCAGGCGTTGGGCTTGTCGCTGGCTTTCTGGATGTCCTTGACCGTCACCAGTCCGCGCAGGCTGAAGCTGTCATCGACCACCAGCACTTTTTCGATCCGGTACTGTTGCAGCAGCTTGAGCACTTCTTCGCGACTGGCGCCTTCCTTGACGGTAACGAGCTTGTCCTTGCCGGTCATGATAGAAGACACGGGTTCGTCGAACCGGGTTTCAAAGCGGGTGTCGCGGTTGGTGACGATGCCGACCAGCTGCTCGCCCTCCACCACCGGCACGCCGGAGATGTTGTGCTGGCGAGTCAGCTCCAGGACTTCCCGTATTGTCGTGTTCGGGGAAACGGTGATCGGGTCCTTGATGACGCCGCTTTCGTATTTCTTGACCAGCCGCACCTGGGCGGCCTGCTGCTCGATCGTCATATTCTTGTGCACGATGCCGACGCCGCCTTCCTGGGCCATCGCAATCGCGAGACGCGCCTCGGTGACGGTATCCATGGCCGCAGAAATCAGCGGAATGCTGAGCTGGATCTCGCGGGTCAGCGAAGTGGCGAGGCTGACATCTCTCGGCAACACTATGGAATGAGCGGGAAGAAGCAGAACGTCATCAAAAGTCAGGGCTTGTTCGGAGATACGCAGCATACCGGGCACCGTGGTCGCGTCAGAGTTAAGCGGCGAATTATAGCTTTTCAGCCGCCTGCGGGTAAACCATTGTCTTGAATGGATTGCAACAGAGCGGGCTCGGAATTTGTTATGATCCGCGCATGGTCGATGCCCTGGATAACAGCGTCCGGCGCGAGGTGCTGAGCGTATCCCGCCTGAACCGGGATGCCCGCGAACTGCTGGAAAGCAGCTTTGCGCGCGTGTGGGTGCAGGGCGAGGTGTCGAATCTGTCGCGACCGGCCTCCGGACACCTCTATTTCACCCTCAAGGACGCCCAGGCGCAGGTCAGCTGCGCGTTGTTTCGCAATCGAGCCCTGCGGCTGCCGTGCCGGCTGGAAAACGGCAGCCAGGTACTGGTCCAGGCGCAGGTCAGCCTGTATGAAGCGCGCGGCAACTATCAGTTGATTATCAATCACCTGGAGGAAGCCGGAGATGGCGCCCTGCGGCGCGCATTCGAAGAGCTCAAGACCCGGTTATACCAGGAAGGCCTGTTTGACAGCGACCACAAGCGCGCGCTGCCGCGGCTGCCGCGACGCATTGGCGTCGTGACCTCACCGAGCGGCGCTGCAATCCGGGATGTGCTGACGGTGCTGGGTCGGCGGTTTCCCGCCATACCGGTGATCATCTATCCGACCCAGGTCCAGGGCGCCGGCGCTGCGCAGCAGATCGTCGCCGCCATCGCGCGCGCCGAACGGCGTGCGGAATGCGATGTGCTGCTGCTGACGCGCGGCGGCGGCTCGCTGGAAGACCTGTGGCCCTTCAACGAAGAGCTGGTGGCGCGGGCCGTGTATGCGTGCAGCATTCCCATCGTCTCCGCGGTGGGTCACGAAGTCGATGTGGTCATCAGCGATTTTGTCGCCGATCAGCGCGCCCCCACGCCATCGGCCGCCGCCGAACTGCTGAGTCCCGATCAGGCTGAACTGGCAGGCCGCCTGCGGCAACTGGAAGTGCGTCTGGGACGCCTGTTACTGCAACGGTTACAGCGCAAGACTGAGCAGCTCGAGTGGCTAAACCGGCGCATGCAGCAGACCCACCCTGGGCGCCGCCTGCAACAGCGCGCTCAGCGGCTGGACGAACTGGAACAGCGGTTCGGGCGCGCCTGGCAGCACCAGCTGGCACAGCGCCAGAGCCGGCTCGCCGCGCTTGCCGCGCGGCTGCGGCAGCGCAGTCCGCAGCAACGTCTGTCACATTACCGGGCGCGCCTTGCGGAGTTGGCACAACGCAGCAAATACTGTATAAATATACAGCTATCATTGCGGCGCGAGAAACTTTCGGTGCTGAGTCGGGCACTGGAGACTGTGAGCCCGTTGGCGACCCTGCAACGCGGCTACTCGATTACCATCAGGCAGCAGGATGCGGCGATCGTATACCGCGCCACACAGCTGGAGGTTGGCGACACGCTGGAAACGCGTCTTGCCGAAGGACAGATCATCAGCCGGGTTCAGGAAATAAAGACATCATGAAGCACAATCTACTCAGCCTTTCGTTCAGTTTTATTCTGTTGGTCGCCAGCCTTCCCGCCGTCGCACTGGCAGTGGATCTACCCGCCACTGCCGCAGTGCCCGGTGGCGTCGTGGTTGTCGACCTCGCCACCACCACGCGGCCGGAGCGAGTGACCTTCAACGGCAGGCCGGTCATGATGCTGCCGAACCAGGACTCCTGGTCCGCGGTCGTTGGCCTGGATCTTGGAATGAAGCCGGGCCAGCACCAGCTACAGGTGCACAGCGGCCAGGATAAGCCCCGCGCACAGGCATTTACGATTACTGATAAAGCCTACGAAACCCAGCGCCTCACGATCACCAACAAACGCATGGTCGAACCGGAAAAACGCGACCTGGAACGCATCACGCGCGAACAGCGGCGGATCAGTGCGGCGCTGGAAAACTGGTCCGATGCGACCCCTGCGACGCTGCGCTTTCTGCTGCCGGTGAAAGGCCCGATGAGCAGTCCGTTCGGGCTGCGGCGCTTTTTTAATGACCAGCCACGCCGCCCGCACAGCGGTCTGGATCTGGCGGCGCCGGAAGGCACGCCGATACGCAATCCCGCTGCCGGGGTGGTGACCGAGACCGGCGATTTCTTTTTCAACGGCAACACTGTGTTCGTCGATCACGGTCAGGGACTGGTGACCATGTACTGCCACCTGTCGCGCATCGATGTACAGCCGGGGCAGGCGGTGGATGCCGGTGAAGTGATCGGGGCAGTCGGCAAAACCGGACGCGTCACAGGAGCGCACCTGCACTGGGGTGTCAGCCTGAACGATGCGCGCGTCGACCCGATGCTGTTTCTCGGCGAACTGCCGCCGGTCCCTCAACCCTGATTGCAACCATGCTGAACTCCACGCGCCGGATTCTGTCCCGCAATGTTCATCAGCTACGCCTGCGCCGTGGCTGGAGCCAGGAGCAACTGGCACAGCAGTGCGGCCTGCATCGCACGTATATCGGTGCTGTCGAACGTGCCGAGCGCAACCTCGGCCTGGACAATCTGGAAAAGCTGGCGCAGGCACTGGATACCACCGCCGCGACCCTGCTGCATGACACTACAGAGGCAGAGATGCCGCGCAGCATACGCGAAGCACGCGCAACCTATCCAATGCAGAGCCGGAGTGTTTGCCGCTTATCAACGGCAATTTGCTACTCATAGTCTGTCGACGCGCATGCCGGAATTTCCTGTAATGACAGCCTATGAAAGCAAATGCAAGGAAGCGTCTGGCTCAGCGAATTCGGCTGCTGCGGACCAACCGCGGCTGGTCACAGGAAGTATTGGCAGAGCTCAGCGGATTGAACAGGAGTTATATCGGCGCCGTGGAACGCGCCGAGCATAATATCGGCCTGGACAACATAGAGCGTATTGCGCAGGCGCTGGAGACTGTAGTGCCTGCGTTACTGGATGGCGTCGAGCATCGGGAACAGGCTTTCCAGCCGGCATCCACAGCGTCGACGACACCGATAAATGCGACGACTATCCCGGTGATCATCCACAGAAAAATCTTTCTGGAACTGCTCAACCAGTGCGGGCACAGCCATCGTCACCTGATCCTGGTATATCTGGAACGCTGTGGCGTAACGGTATGTGATTGAGTTCAGTCACCGCGATCCGGCGAACAGCAATCTCCGAACTCCTGCCGCCCCCGGTGCAGGCGTTTGTAGTTACGGATCATCACCATCATTTTCAGAATTGCCGGGCGGTCCACACAGGCAACATTCAGACCGACCCGCAGCGGTACGCCCTGTTCAGCCGCTTCCCCGATTTCAATGAAGCTGCGCAGGCTCGAAAATCCTGTGCGTCGCAGCTCCGATGCCAGGGTCATGAAATGGCAGTCCCAGATCACGTTCGCGCCCTCGAACTGCCCGTTGAACCGCAGGTGCGCCTGTTCGCTATCGGAATCATCCAGCAACAGAAAGTCTTCGCCACGATCTGCGAGCCAGGCTGAGAAAACAGTGGCATCGGAATTTTGTGCGGGTTCCATCGCCTCGAATCGCCGGGGTTAGTCGTTGAACAGTTCGTCGTCGAAAAAGTCGGGTTCCGGCGGATTGCCGTCATGAATTTCGTGCCAGCGTCGTTGCCGGTAGGCTGCCCTGACCTGCAGATAGGGGTCCAGCGCCGCCGCATCGAGCACTCGCGAAGCGGACAGCAGTTCCGCCCGCTTGCTCACCAGGAACAGGCCAGACACACCCGCCCTGGTCCAGCCTTCGGTATAACGGGCAATCGCATTCATTTCCGCTTCGGGCACCAGGCCTGCGGTATCGCGGACAGTGCTCGGACCCAGAAACGGCAGCACCAGATACCAGCCTTCGCCGAAACCCCAGACCGCGAACGTCTGGCCGAAGTCTTCATGATGTTTCGGTAAGCCCCAGCCGGTTGCCACATCCATAAGGCCGGCCACACCGAACACCGAATTGAATCCGAAGCGCATGGTATCGCTGGCGGCCTCAGCCGGTTTGCCCTGCAATACCTGGTTGACCACCGTCACGGGGACATTGAGATTGATGAAAAAATTACGCACGCCGGTACGGGCCGGTGCCGGCACATACTCCTGGTAACGCTCGGCGACCGGCTTCAGCAGGTACTGGTCGAATCCGTCATTGAATGTGTAGATGGCGCGATTGACCGGTTCCAGCGGATCGCGCACATCCTCGTAAGGCGAACGCACCGCACAACCCTGCAGCAACAGCAGCACAGCCAGCAGGACGGTAATTTTGGATGATCCGGACATCGCATTTAATTTATTGTTTTTTAACATGGCGAATCATACGCTTACGCGACTGTTCCTGTCGAGGCGTGAGAACGTTGCGGCGCCCCTCGTAGGGATTCTCGCCGGTCTTGAACTGCAACTTTATCGGCGTGCCGACCAGCTTCAGGGCTTTGCGAAAACAGTTGTTCAAATAGCGTTTGTAAGTGGCCGGAAGACGCTCGGTCTGGTTGCCGTGAATCACGACCACCGGCGGGTTCTGACCGCCCTGATGTGCATAGCGCAACTTGATACGACGCCCTCTCACCATCGGCGGCTGATGCTCCTGCACGGCGGATTCGAGGATGCGCGTCAGCTCCGAGGTGCTGACATCGATGGAGCAGGATCGATAGGCGGTTTGCACGGCCTTGAATAAATCGCCCACGCCACTACCGTGCAGCGCCGAGATGAAATAGCGCTCGGCGAACTCCAGGAACGGCAGCTTGCGATCAAGCTGACTGCGGAACCATTCCCGCTGGTGGTCATCCAGCCCGTCCCATTTATTGATGACCACTACCACTGCGGTTCCGCTTTCCAGAATGTGTCCGGCCAGCGTCGCATCCTGATCGGCCACTTCGCCCTCGTGCGCATCCAGCAACAGCAACGCAACGTCCGCATCGTTGATCGCCCGCAGCGTTTTAATCACGCTGAATTTTTCTATCACCTCGTTGACCTTGCTGCGCCGCCGCACACCGGCCGTATCGATCAGCGTATATTGTTCACCGTCACGCTCGAGAGGAATGTAGATACTGTCACGCGTGGTGCCGGGCTGGTCGTATGCTAGCACCCGCTGCTCGCCGAGCATGCGGTTGATCAATGTAGACTTGCCGACATTGGGCCGGCCTACCACAGCAATACTGATGCCCTTGTCTGCTGCGTCCAGAACCGGTTCATCCAGTTGCTGCGGCAGCTCGCTGAATACCCGGTCGATGACGCGGGCGACACCCTGACCCTGCGAAGCGGAAACAGGAAACAGCTCGCCCAGTCCAAGCGCAAAGGCATCGGGCATTATCGGACTTACGTCCTGTCCGTCCGCTTTATTCAGCAACAGGTATACCGGCTTGCCACTGCGGCGCAGTCGCTGAGCAATCTGCTGATCACTCAGATTGACGCCATCGCGCGCGTCGAGCAGGAACAACAGTGCGTCAGCCTCTTCTACTGCCAGCCACACCTGGTCGGCCATCAGGCCATCCAGCCCCTGCTCGCCGCCGACCAGTCCGCCGGTATCGATCACCAGATACGGTTGATCGCCAAGCTTGCCATTGCCGTACTGGCGATCGCGGGTAAGGCCGGGGAAATCCGCAACCAGCGCCGCACGGCTGCGCGTCAACTGGTTGAACAGCGTTGATTTGCCGACATTCGGTCGGCCAATGAGTGCGATTACAGGCAGCATGTGAAGGTGCTTCGAGTCCTATTCGCGGTCGTCGATATCGAGCCGGTATAGCGCCAGCTTGCCACCGGCTCCGGCAACCAGCAGGCGATTGCCGAGCGCCACCGGCGCAGCCTGTATGCCGTCCCTGTCGACGCGCTCCCGGCCAACCAGCGAACCATCGAACCGGGAGAACAGGTGCACATAGCCCTCGTAGTCGCCCACCGCGACGAAACCACCGATCAGGGTCGGGCCGGTCACCGAACGGCGCCGCAGATCGCCTTGTTTCCACAGGGTCGCGCCGGTCATGCGATCGAGCGCCCAGAGTTCGCTGTTTTCATCGCTGATGTACACCTGCTGTGCATCGACGGCAAGACCGGCATAGACGGACATATCGCGGCTCCATAGCGCGCGACCGCTTTGCAGATCGAGGGCGCTGGCCTGCCCCTGAAAACTCGCCGCGTACAGCACCCCGTCGCGAATAACCGGATCGGCATCGATATCGACGATACGCTGCAGTTCCGAACGGCCGCGCGGCAGGGCAATCGCAGTCTCCCAAAGCTGGCGTCCGGCACCCGTCTCAAGGGCAACGATCTTGCCGCTGGAAAAGCCGAACAGACTGGCATCCGCGCCAACCACCAGAGGCGAACTTGCGCCGCGCAGGGACAGCACCGGCACGTCTCGATCGTGTATCCACAGCCGCTCGCCGGACTGTACATCGAGCCCCGTAACACCACCGTCTCCAGCCTGTACCAGCACCACACCATCCGCGATTTGCGGCACCGAAAGCACTTCGCTCGATACAGTTGCGCGCCAACGTTCATCGCCGCTCTCTGCATCCAGCGCGATCACTTCTGCACTGCTGGTTCCAACCAGCACCAGACCCTCGCCGACACCGGGTCCAGCGGAAATGGCTGCATCCGTTTTGGTGCGCCATAGCTGTTTGCCTTTTTCCAGACCGTAGGCATACACGGAACCATTACGATCAGCCGCGAATACCTGCTGGTCGGCCACCGCCGGCTGCAGGTTCAGGAACAGCTCGTCAGTCCCCGCACCGGTATCCCTGCGCCAGACGCTGCGCAGTTCTACCTGCGGCTCGAAAGACTTGAGTTCGGCCGGTGGCTCGGCATTATCCTTGTCGCCGAGCCAGGCACATCCGCCGAGCATGACGGGAACCAATACCGCAGTGAGGAGGACACGTATCATTGGATTGTATTACCTGCTCCGGCGACGCTTTCATACTTGGTGGTGAGTAATGACAGACCGGGTGACTGGGGCGGTGCTGCTTCCAGGGCCTGCTGATAGGCCGCCGCCGCTTTGCCTGTTTCGCCTTCACTCAATGCCAGGTCGCCTTCCAGCTCAAGGTACTGAAATCCGAATGCCTCGGCATCGCTGCGCGCAGCCAGCAACTCACCGGTTTCAGAATACTTTTCCTGCTGCAAAAGCACCCGCGCAAGACGCAACCGCGCCATGTTTTCCAGTTCAGGTGTTTCAGCATTATCCATTGCCCACTGCAACTGGGTCTCCGCCGCCCCGAAGGCGCCTTCGGAAACCGCAACTTTGGCCAGTGCCATCGCTGCGAAAGTCGCATACGCCGAGCCACTGTAATTGCTGATCAGCTGATTTGCGCTGTCCCGCATTTTATCAATCTGATCCTGACTCATGGCCCCAAGCATCTGCATATAAATGTTGGACGCATTCATCGCCTGGGTTTCCTTATACCCCAGCCAGGCTTTGCCGCCGAACAGGATGGACAGGCCCAGCAGCAGTCCTATCAACAGCGAACTGCCGTTTTCTTTCCACCATTTCTGAACGACTTCGAGTTGTTCTTTTTCCGTGGCATCCATCGGATTACCTCCCAAATTTAAAAGCCAGTGATTACCAACCGAACAAACCGGCGATCTGCGCCTCGAGCTGGTCAAATGGAATCCGTTGCTGATCGCGCTCCTCGCGCAGCGGCTTCAGGCCGGCTTCGCGCTTCTGCACTTCCTCGTCGCCAAGCACCAGCGCGTAACGCGCGCCACAGCGATCCGCCTTCTTGAACTGCGCCTTGAAGCTGCCGCCGCCGCAATGCGTAATCAGCCGCAGCGCCGGCAACGCGTCACGCAGGCGCTCTGCCAGCAGCAATCCCTGCTGCTGTGCCCGTTCACCCATGACCACGATATACAGGTGTGGGGATGTATCCGGCAGCGGCACGCCCTGGGTTTCCAGCAATGCCAGCAGGCGTTCCATGCCGATGGCGAAACCGACCGCCGGCGTCGCGCGACCGCCGAGATATTCGACAAGCGCGTCATAACGCCCACCGGCACATACGGTGCCCTGGGCACCAAGCTGGTCACTCACCCATTCAAAAACGGTGCGGCCGTAATAATCGAGCCCCCGTACCAGACGTGGATTGACCTGGTACGCGACGCCGGCCGCATCGAGCAGAGCGCACAGCATTCCAAAGTGCCGCCGGGAATCTTCATCGATGTAATCCGACAATGCCGGAGCGGCATCGAGCACTGCCTGCACCTGCGGATTTTTGCTGTCCAGGATGCGCAACGGATTCGTCTGCAGGCGCCTTCGGCTGTCATCATCGAGCTGTTCGATATGCTGTCCGAGATAGGCCACCAGATCATCGCGGAAGCTGGCGCGCGCGGCGCTGGTCCCGAGCGAATTCAATTGCAGGGACAATCCGCTCAACCCGAGACTCTTCCACATGCGCGCGGTCATGATCAACAGTTCCGCATCGATATCCGGGCCTTCAAAACCGAACACCTCCACGCCGATCTGGAAAAACTGCCGGTAGCGGCCCTTCTGCGGTCGCTCATGACGAAACATCGGGCCGGTGTACCACAGACGCTGAACCTGGTTGTGCAGCAATCCATGCTGGATGCAGGCGCGCACACATCCTGCGGTGCCCTCGGGTCGCAGGGTCAGGCTGTCACCGTTGCGATCCTCGAAAGTGTACATTTCTTTCTCGACGATATCGGTGACTTCGCCGATCGAGCGTTTGAACAGTTCGGTTTTCTCCACGATCGGCATGCGCATTTCCGCAAAGCCATAGGATTCCATCACCTGACGCAAAGTATCTTCCAGGAACTGCCAGGCCGGCGATTGCTCCGGCAGCACATCATTCATGCCGCGGATGGCTTGCAGAGCATTCCCCATATCAGTCTTCCAGAGTAACGCGGGCTATATTACCGCGCTGGTATGGCGCCAGATCCACAGGCTCGCCGCGGTAGCTCAGCTCGACCGCCGGCGCGTTGCCGACCAGAATGGAGATGGGTGGTTCCGCCTTGACGGTTCGCTCGCTGCCGCCACGCTGGGTACCAACGATCAACTTGCGGCCATGCGCCTCCATTTCCACCCAGCTGTCTTCCAGGAAACGCAGCTTTACCACCGCAGGACCACCCTGTTCCTGGGCAGCCTGGGGCGCTTCAGGTTCCACCTGTTGCACTGGTGCCTGTGCTTCCGGGGCCGGTGGTTCCGGCAGCACCGGTTCCTCTGGTTCCTCCGATTCCTGCGGCAGCTCGCTGCGCTTCGGAGGCTGCTCCTGAGCGTCCGGTTGATCGGGGGTGTCCATATATTCCAGCTGTGGAACCTGGAGCGAATCACTGAAAGCAGGCGGCTCCTCCTCGGTCCACAGCCGTTCCAGCAGCGGTGCAGCAAATACCAGCACCACCAGCACGGCTAGCAGCGCCAGGCTACGCCCCAGCCACTTGCCAATCGGCAACGACACACCGCGTCGACGCATGCCAACCCGCTTCAGCGGCGTCACGCGCTGCGCCGACGCATCGGGCAAACGAGCGGCCATAGCCACTTCATCGAGGCCCAGCAGCCGCGCGTAGGATTTCACATAACCGCGCACGAAGGCCTGGCCCGGCAGTCGTTTCTCGTCCCCCGCCTCCAGCGCCCGCAACATCTCCGGACCCAGGTGCAGTGCGGCTGCGGCCGCCTCGAGACTCATTTCCTTCTGCTGGCGTGCCGCCGCCAGTTCGGCTCCGACCGCCGTCAGAGAACCTGCCGGCGTCTCGTCCCGCTCGGTACTGGTTTCGTTAGCGTTCACGTCGCTGGCGCTCCCATTCCTGCAGCGCCTGCGCCTGCTTCGATTCGGGGAACCGGTTTTTCAGCAACAGAGCATAGCTGGACGCCGCATCC
Organism: Thiogranum sp.; assembly: GCA_032251035.1. Classification (GTDB taxonomy): domain Bacteria; phylum Pseudomonadota; class Gammaproteobacteria; order DSM-19610; family DSM-19610; genus Thiogranum. The sequence continues at coordinate 13,210 of JAVVEV010000009.1, forward strand.
TGATCTCCCAGCTCATATTCTGCGCGCACGCCGATCCACAGAAATTCGGCCGGCAACCGGGCAATCTCCTGCAGCCGTTGCAGGTAAGCGCGCGCGGCCAGGTAATTGGCCTGAGAAAAACTGATCCTCGCCATCTGGCGCAAGGCCGGCTCATAGCGGGGGTTTCGCTCCAGCGCCTGCCGATAGAGGTCTTCCGCGGCCGCCATATCGGGACGTTTTTCCTTGCAGATACCCGCATTGGTCAGAACCATTTCCGGAAAGCGGTACAGTGGGTCCTGCCTGGCTTTGGCGAATATGGCGTCGGCCTCGTCGAGACGACCCAACCGGCACAGAAACTGGCCATAATTATTCAGCAGCGAGGCATCATCCGGCTTGAGTTTGTAAGCTTTGGCATAATGGGTATCTGCCAGCGCAAGTTCGCCGATGCGTTCGTACAGCAACGCTATTGAAGTATGCGCCTCCGGCAGCTTGCGATCGGCCTGCAACGCTTTCTTGAAGTTATCCAGCGACGCTTCGTACATTCCCTCGCGCATGTATTCAAGGCCAAGCTGGGTATGCACTTCGGCCAGCGACTGACCGTCCTTGGTACGCACCTGGGTTGTGGAGCAGGCGCCGAGAACAATGAACAGCAGCGCCCATACGGAAATTTTGATGCTGGATCTCAAGCGATATCTCCATTCACTTCAATGATCAGCCGTTCGCGCCGGCGGGTCCGGTCCGCGAAATCGCCCGCCAGTTGACCACAGGCGGCATCGATATCATCGCCACGGGTTTTGCGGGTGATTGTGACGATACCTGAGCGGTGCAGAATATCGCGAAACCGCTCGATACGCGCAGCACTGCTTCTGCGATAGCAGGTGCGGGGAAACGGATTGAAGGGTATCAGATTCACCTTCGATGGCACGCCCTGGAGCAGCTTCGCCAGCGCGCGTGCGTGCCGGTCCTCGTCATTGATGCCGTCCAGCATGACGTACTCGATAGTCACCCTGCGCCGGCCTTCGCCGACATAATCCCGGCACGCATCGAGCACTTCGGCAATGGCATATTTACGGTTCAGCGGCACCAGTTGCGTGCGCAGTTCGTCATCCGGCGCGTGTAATGACAGGGCCAGGCTCACATCGGTGGTTTCTGCCAGCCGCCTCAGTGCCGGCACCACGCCTGCCGTGCTGATGGTGACGCGACGCTTGGAAAGCGCGTAAGCAAAATCATCCTGCATGATCGCAATCGCCGTCATGACCTGATCGAAGTTCAGCAATGGTTCGCCCATCCCCATGAAGACCACATTGGAAACCGGCGGCTGCGCGGCCGCAGCGAGCAGCCGGTTGGCAACCCACAACTGGCCGATGATTTCGGCGCTGGTCAAATTGCGGTTGAAGCCCTGCTGCGCGGTCGAACAAAAACTGCAATTGAGGGCACAGCCCACCTGCGAGGAAATGCACAACGTGGCGCGCCCGGGCTCGGGGATATAGACGCTCTCGATGCGGTTGCCATCCTGAAGTTCCAGCAACCATTTGCGCGATCCATCCGTTGACTCCTGGTCTGCCACCACGCGCGGGCCACGGATCTCTGCGACCGCAGCGAGTTCTTCGCGAAGCGGTTTGGCGATGTTGGTCATGACCGCAAAATCGTCGATTCCGTGCTGGTAAATCCACTTCATCAGCTGCTGTGCGCGGAATGGCTTTTCGCCACGCGACTGCAACCACGCGGCAAGCGCCGGGCGGTCAAAATTCAGCAGATTTACCTGATCCGACATGGTAACTTCCGGGTTCGGCTAAAGTGCCGAAAAATCTGTAGCTTAGCTGGAAAAATTAATTGCGTAGTGTACCTGCATCGCCCCGATGCAAGCAATCGTGACAATGCGGCCTGACGCAGGTTGCGGCTGCTCGTATGGCCGGCAAAAAGCCGCAGAAATTCCCTCAAGGACATGATAATAACAGGAAAGTTCTGCTACAGCGGCCGCAGGCGCGGTGCCGGGAGCCGGACAGGTAATAGCCGGATATCGCTGCGCCGGGGTTACTGCCGCTCTTCAATCCACGCCATCTGGATAGCCTCCAGAATCTTTTCGCCGGAACGCGCCGGGTCATCGTCGAATTCCTCGAGCGCCAGCACCCACTCGCGCAGGTCGGTAAAACGCAGGTTTTCCGGATCAACGTCTGGATGCTGCTCATCCAGTTCGATGGCAATATCAAGCGAATCGGTCCATTTCAGGCTCATCGGATTTCCTAATGGTGCTCGCTGACCATGTTAATGGTGTACCTGGGGATCTCAACCACCAGGTCTTCGTTGCCTACCCGCGCCTGACAACTGAGACGCGAATCGGGATCCAGTCCCCAGGCCTTGTCGAGCATATCGTCTTCCAGTTCGCTCGATTCCGCCAGCGAGCCGGAACCCTCGCGGACGTACACATGGCAGGTGGTACAGGCGCAGGATTTTTCACACGCATGCTCAATCTCGATTCCGTTGGCCAGAGCGACATCACATAGCGTCATTCCGGGTTCGGCATCTATCACTGCACCTTCCGGGCAGACCTCCTCGTGAGGAAGAAAAATTATCTGCGGCATAACATTCCCTGACTATTTGAATTCATCGACGCCGTGCCCCGCCATTGCGCGCTGGATACTGGCATTCATACGGCGCTCGACATAGGTGGCACTGGCGGCCTCGACGGCTTCGACAGCGCGTCGTATGGCCTGATGATCCGCGCCATTGCGCACCTCGCGCAGGGCTTGCGCCGCAGTCTCGATGGCAGCGCGCTCCTGACTGTCCAGAAGCCGGTCTCCGTCCTGCTGCAAGGCTGCCTGCAGAGCTTCCAGCACCCGATCCGCCTCGACCTGCTGTTCGCGCAGACGCCGCGCCTGCAGGTCTTCGCCGGCGCTCTCCATCGACGCGCGCAGCATGCTCTCGATTTCGTGATCGCTCAGCCCGTAAGAAGGCTTTACTTCAATGTGTGCCTGCGCGCCGCTGGTCTGTTCGCGCGCCGTGACGTTCAACAGCCCGTCGGCATCAACCTGAAAGGTGACACGGATACGCGCTGCGCCAGCTGTCATCGGCGGTATGTCGCGCAGTTCGAAGCGCGCCAGCGAACGGCAATCTTCAACCAGTTCCCGCTCTCCCTGCACCACATGCAGGGCGATGGCCGTCTGGCCATCCTTGAACGTCGTAAACTCCTGGGCGCGTGCCACCGGGATAGTGGTATTGCGGGGCACGATCTTCTCCGTCAGGCCGCCCATGGTCTCGATGCCCAGCGACAACGGAATCACATCCAGCAACAACATTTCCTCATCCGGCTTGTTGCCCACCAGCATATCCGCCTGCACGGCGGCACCGATCGCTACCACTCTGTCAGGATCGATCTCCGCCAGCGGTTCGCGCCCGAAAAATTCGGCGACCGCCGAACGCACACGCGGCACCCGGGTGCTGCCGCCGACCATCACCACTTCGGTAATATCGCCGGCGCGCAGGCCCGCATCGCGCAAACACCGTCGACAGGGCGCCAGCGTCTTGCGCACCAGTGGCTCGAGCAGGTCATTCATCTGCTGTCTTGACAGGCTGCCATGCCACTGGGATCCATCATCGAGCACCACTCCGAGCTCCACTTCATCGGCCTCCGACAGCTGCTCCTTCGCCGCACAGGCTGCTTCCAGCAAGCGCCGTTGCAGAGCGTGATCGACAGCATTTCCGATACCCGCCTGCTGCATGATCCAGCGCGCAATTTCGCGATCGAGGTCATCACCACCGAGTGCGGTATCTCCGGCGGTAGCGAGGACTTCGAAAACCCCCTGGTTCAGGCGCAATATCGAAATGTCGAAGGTGCCGCCGCCGAGATCATAAACCGCGATGACGCCGTCCGCCTTACGATCCAGACCATAGGCGACCGCCGCTGCCGTGGGCTCGTTAATGAGTCGCAAGACCTTGAGGCCGGCCAGCGTGCCGGCATCCTTGGTCGCCTGGCGCTGCGCCTCATCGAAATACGCAGGAACGGTAATTACCACACCGCTCAGATCGCCGCCGAGCGTGGACTCGGTACGCCGCTTGAGTTCCAGCAGAATGTCCGCCGACACCTGCACCGGACTGCGCGGACCACCGGCGGTATTGATCAGGGGCATTCCGGATTCACTGGCAATAAATTCGTACGGCAGCATCGAGCCGAGCGTCAGGATGTCATCCACTCCACGTCCCATGAAACGCTTCACCGATATGATGGTGTTGAGCGGGTCGTGCGCAGCCTGCAGCTTCGCCGCCTGCCCGACCTCAGGCGCAGCATTCGCCGCATAACGAACGACCGATGGCAACAGGTGCCGTCCTTGTTCATCCGGCAAAGTGTCGGCACGACCACTGCGCACGCTGGCAACCAGCGAATTCGTGGTGCCCAGATCGATGCCCGCCGCGAAACGGTGCTGATGCGGAGCCGTTGATTTGCCAGGTTCGGAGATTTGTAAAAGCGCCATATCAGAATAATTCGTCTTCGAGATCAGCTTCCAGCGCCTGCACTTCTTCCTGCAGGCGAGTAAAAAATTGCATTCGGCGCACCAGTACCAGAGCCTCTCCGGCAGCGTCATCGCCGGCATCGAGCGCCAGCTCCAGGGCTGCCTGGAGTTCCGCGTACTGATTGCGAATGTCGGTGGCGAGCATTTCCAGCGCAACCAGCGGGTCGGGGGTTCCGCGCACCTCGCCCAGCGCTTCACGCAACTCGATCTGCTGCATCAGAAACACCGGGTCCTGGTGCGTATCCTGTTCATCATTGAGGACGTTGCCGCGCAACTCCAGCAGGTACTGCCCGCGCCTGAGCGGATCCTTCAGCACCTGGTAAGCTTCGTTGATCTGGGCCGCCTGCTGGATGGAAACCCGCCGCTCATGATCGCCGGCGCTGGCAAAGCGATCCGGATGAAACGCGCGCTGCAGTTCGCGATAGCGCGCATCGAGAAGCGCCCTGTCCAGCGCGTAGCTCTGCGGCAGGGAAAAGATTTCGAAGTGATTCTGGGCAAGAACGGACGACATAACAAGTTGCAAAACCGGATGAGGTTTTGCTTCAGCTTTCCCTAAACGTTAAAACTCTCGCCGCAACCGCACGCATCCTTGACGTTCGGATTGTTGAACTTGAAGCCTTCATTAAGGCCTTCCTTTCCGTAGTCGAGTTCGGTGCCATCCAGATACACGAGACTCTTCGGATCGATAACGACCTTTACGCCGAGGTTCTCGAATACCAGGTCCGTATCCTCGATCACATCCGCAAACTCGAGCACATAGGCCATACCCGAACAGCCCGAGGTGCGGACACCCAGCCGCAGGGCAACTCCGCTTCCACGCTGTTCCAGAAAGCTCTTTACATGGTCCGCTGCTGCTTGTGTCAGACTGATTGCCATTTCTTATCCCCGGTTCAGTGGGCAGCCCACTTCACTGAATCAAGATCAACGCCATCCTGATACATCTCCCACAGAGGAGACAGCTCGCGCAGCTTGCCGATCTTGCTCTTGACCAGCTCGATGGTGTAATCGATCTCTTCGGACGTGGTGAAACGGCCAATGGTAAAGCGTATGGAGCTATGCGCCAGTTCATCGTTGCGACCCAGGGCACGCAGCACATACGAAGGCTCCAGGCTGGCGCTGGTGCAGGCCGACCCGGACGAAACCGCCAGATCCTTGAGCGCCATGATCAGGCTCTCACCTTCCACGAAATTGAAACTGATGTTGAGATTTCCCGCGATGCGGTGGTCGAGATCGCCGTTGATATAGACCTCCTCAACGTCCCGGAAACCCTCTTCCAGACGTTTGCGCAACACCAGCAGACGGTCGTTATCAGCATCCATCTCTTCATTGGCAAGACGAAATGCTTCGCCCATGCCCACGATCTGGTGGGTAGCCAGCGTGCCAGAGCGCATGCCACGTTCATGGCCGCCACCATGCATCTGCGCCTCCAGGCGTACGCGTGGTTTGCGACGCACATACAGCGCGCCAATACCCTTGGGGCCATAAATCTTGTGCGCGGAAAACGACATCAGATCGACCTTCATGGCCTGCATGTCGATGGCCACTTTGCCTGCGCTTTGCGCGGCATCGACGTGAAATATGATTTTGCGGTCACGGCAGATTTCGCCGATTGCGGCGATGTCCTGAATTACGCCGACTTCGTTGTTCACATGCATGACGCTGACCAGAATCGTATCGTCACGCAATGCCGCACGGAATTTGTCCAGGTCCAGTAACCCGGAAGGTTCCGGATCGAGATACGTGACGTCGTACCCTTCACGCTCCAGCTGCCGGCAGGAATCCAGCACCGCCTTATGCTCTGTTTTCACTGTGACGATGTGGTTGCCGTTCTTCTTGTAGAAGTGCGCCACACCTTTGATCGCCAGATTGTCTGATTCAGTGGCGCCGCTGGTCCAGACGATTTCCCTGGGATCGGCATTGATGAGCGTTGCGACGTTGGCGCGCGCTTCTTCCACCGCGGTATCCGCATCCCAGCCGAAGCTGTGCGAGCGGGATGCCGGATTGCCGAAGCGGCCATCCGGCGTCAGGTAGCTACACATCACTTCTGCAACACGCGGATCGACTGGCGTCGTTGCAGAATAATCGAGGTAAATTGGCTTTTTCAAAGTCATCTTGGTTACACCTGGCAAAACACACTGTTCATTGCCGGCCGTTGGGCCGGAAAAATTTATTGGGCGTGCAGCGGAAGTTCAGACGGTAACAAATGCCCGCGATCGCAATTCGACAGCGACGCCCTGCTGTTCGGCGTCCTGCAGGGCCGCCTGTCTGGCCATACCCTGATCAACCAGATTGCCCAGTGTTATCTCGTTGAGAAACGAGTAAATCTGCTCGCTCAATTCAGTCCAGAGATCGTGGGTCAGGCAACGTTTCCCACCCTGGCAGTCACCACGTCCGCCACAGCGCGTCGCATCGACGCTTTCGTCAACGGCAGTTACGACGTCAGATACGGGAATCGAGTACGCAGAGCGGCTCAACGTATAACCGCCACCCGGGCCGCGCGTGCTTGTCACCAGCCCCTGCTTGCGCAAACGCGTAAACAACTGTTCCAGATACGACAGCGAGATTCCCTGGCGCTCCGATATACCCGCCAGAGTTACCGGCCCTTCGTCGGCGTGGAGCGCGAGATCCAACATTGCCGTTACCGCGTAGCGGCCCTTGCTGGTCAATTTCATACCACAATGTCCTGATTCAACTGTCAGAAAACCCAGATAAGGTGCCATAACCAAGTAAATCAGTCAAGAATTAACAACCCGCGGGCAGCCGTGGTTGAGCCGCCTTCGGGAATCCCGCTGGCAAATCGGCAGCATCAGCTTTTGGGGTCAGCGGGAGGCTCGTCAGGTTGGCTGAGATGCGCTTCGCCGGTATCCACCGGCTCGGCGGTGGAGTAACTGTCGAGCTCACAGGGCCCCAGATCGGGCAAGTTCAAATCAGCCACTTCGGCACCGAGGCTTTTCAGACTGCGGCACATATCTTCCAGCCGCTTATCCATGACGTGAATGTGATCGAGCATGCTGTTGATCGCTGTGGCGATCGGATCCGGAGCGTCCTGGGTGCTGCCGTAGGCATCGAAGCCCATCTTTCTGGCGATTGCTTCGCGGCGTCGTTCCTGCTCACTGGCGCTCCCGCCGACTATCCGCCCCGGCACACCGACTACCGTCGCGCCAGCATGGACATCTTTTAAAACGACTGCATTTGAACCGATGCGCACATCATCTCCGATGATAACCGGACCCAGCACTTTGGCACCGGCACCTATCACCACGTTTCGCCCGAGCGTGGGATGACGCTTGCCTTTATCCCAACTGGTGCCGCCCAGCGTTACCCCATGGTAGAGCGTGCAGTCATCGCCGATCTCGGCCGTTTCGCCGATCACAACACCCATACCATGATCGATAAAAAAACGCCGTCCGATCGTGGCGCCCGGGTGTATCTCAATGCCGGTAAATAATCTCACGACATTCGATACAATCCGCGCCAGCCACAACAGCCCGTTGCGCCACAGCGCATGGCTGAGGCGATGCATCAGGACTGCATGGAATCCCGGATAGGTGGTGATAACTTCCAGACGGGTCCGGGCCGCCGGATCGCGTTCGAATACGCAGTCAAGATCTTCGCGCAAGCGTTCCCACATAATTTACCTGCATACTCTCGTCAGGGTGCAATAAAAATCAGAGACTTATTATAAGCTCTGCGGTATGCATCGCCAATCAGCGCGTTTTTTTCCCGGCTGCGGTGAGAATGCCGCGCAGAATATTCACCTCTTTCTGATCCAGACGGGCGCGTGTAAACAGACGGCGCAAGCGACGCATCAGGTGCTTCGGCTGCCGGGGATCCAGAAATTCCAGCTCCACGAGCGTCTGCTGCAGATGCTCGTAAAACTGTTCGAGCTGTTGGTCCGTGGCGAAATCCGTCTCCAGCGGCTCATCTGCGGATTGCTGCTGGCCCAGTTCAGTCATGCGCAATTCATATGCAAGAACCTGCGCCGCGGCGGCAATATTCAGCGATGGATAATCCGGGTTGGCGGGGATCTGAACCAGATAATGACAGCGGTCGAGCTCCTCATTCGTCAGACCAGTACGCTCGCGTCCAAACAGAATCGCGGTTCGATCCGGCTCGGCTTGCGCGGCAACGAGCGCGGCGCAAGCCCGTGGGTCGAGCGTAGACATCGGCAGAGTACGGCTGCGCGCACTGGCACCGATCACCATGACTGCATCGCCAATCGCATCATCGAGACTGTTATAACAACGTGCGGCAGCCAACAGATCGTCGGCTCCAGACGCCCGCGCCGTGGCCTCTGCACTGGGAAACTGTTGCGGCTCAACCAGGTGCAGTTCCTGCAATCCCATATTTTTCATGGCACGCGCGACCGCGCCTATATTGCCGGGATGGCTGGTGTTTATCAGAACAAAACGCGGTTGTATCACACTAGATCCTGGTGAAGCCGAATGGCATCGCCGAAGCGATGTCCGGCAAACCGGCTGCCAGCATCACCAGTCGATCGAAGCCCAGCGCCACACCACTGCAGTCAGGCAAGCCCGCATCCAGCGCCGAAAGCAGGCACTGATCCATGTTCACGGATTGCCGGCCGGAACGCTGGCGGATAGCATTGTCGGATTCAAAGCGACGACGCTGTTCAACTGGATCCGCCAGTTCATAGTACCCATTGACCAACTCCATTCCTTTCAGGTAAAGCTCGAAGCGATCAGCGATCGCAACTTCATCAATCCGCACCCGCGCCAGCGACGCCTGGCTGACAGGATAGCCATAGACGAACAGGTTGCGGTCACCCAGCCGCGGTTCCAGCCAATGACTCACGATCAGATCCAGCCACACATCCAGCCCGTCGTTATCCATACCGGTTGGCACCGAATCCAGCTGCCGATGAGCAAAACTCCGGAATGCCGCGACGCCATCAGTCCATGGGTCGAGCCCGGTTTCATCAAGAAACCATTGCCGGTAACTGATACGGTCAGGCGTACTGTAAACGCAAATATCTTCCAGAACCCACTTCAGCAGATCGTCGATTTCACTCATCAACAGGTGATGGTCCATACCCGGCTGATACCATTCCAGCAGCATGAATTCAGGATTATGCCGGACTCCGGCTTCGCCATTACGAAACACGTGCCCCAGCTGGTAAATCGCACCGCTATCAGCAGCCAACAGGCGCTTCATAAAGAATTCGGGAGAGGTATGCAGGTACAACGGCAGCCCATCGACATGGCCCGGCCCGGAATAGGATGTCCGGAAGCTTTCAATCGCCGGATCAACTGTTCCAAACCGGGACAGAACCGGCGTATCGACTTCCAGCACATCGCGATGTGAAAAAAACGAACGGATACGCGCCATCAGCGTGGCGCGTATCCGCAAGATGTTCAGATCGGCATGGGGTCGCCAGTCACAACTGTCAGTCTTTGGCACGGCCCACGTATTCGCCGGTTCGGGTGTCGACCTTTACCAGCTCGCCGGTATCAACAAACAGCGGGACGCGCACCACGGCACCCGTCTCCAGTGTCGCCGGCTTGCCACCACCGCCCGAGGTATCGCCACGCACGCCGGGATCAGTGTCGACGATCTTCAGCAGTACGAAATTTGGAACCGCGACACTGAGTGGAACGCCGTTCCACAGTGTCACGGTGCAGATGTCCTGCTCTTTCAGCCACTTTTTGGCATCAGCGACCGCCGGCTCGCCGGAAGCCAGCTGCTCATAGCTTTGCGGGTCCATGAAGTGCCAGAATTCACCATCGTTGTAAAGGTATTGCAGATCGGTTTCAACGACGTCGGCGGCCTCGACAGACTCATTGGACTTGAAGGTACGATCAATCACCCGTCCGGTCTTTAGATTGCGAATTTTTACGCGATTGAAAGCCTGGCCCTTGCCGGGCTTCACGAACTCGTTTTCAATGATGGAGCAGGGATCTCCATCCAGCATGATTTTGAGGCCGCTTTTGAACTCATTTGTACTGTAGGTCGCCATTTAGCACCTGAAAGTGAATCAACCGGAAATATAACAACATGCCTATGATAACCCGAAGCCAGCACGTGCAACAGCCGACACGCTGGCAATCCCTGCTGGCGGATGCCATCACTGACCCGGCGCGATTGCTCGAAGCACTCGAGTTGTCCCCGGAGCTGTTGCCGCAGGCCATCAGAGCCTCTGCCAGTTTCCGGCTGAAAGTCCCACGGAGTTTCATTGCGCGGATGGTTAAACAGGATCTGGACGACCCTCTGCTCAGGCAGGTGCTTCCGCTCGGCGATGAGCTGGCCGAAAACACCGGATTCAGCCTGGATCCGCTCAGCGAGCGGGAATCCATGCCGGTGCCGGGACTGCTGCACAAATACCAGGGCCGCATTCTGCTCACCATGACCGGTGCCTGCGCTGTGCACTGTCGATACTGTTTTCGCCGTCACTATCCTTACACAGAGGCCAATCCTGCTCGCGAACACTGGCGAAGCAGCCTGGACTATCTGCGTCAGAACACCCGGATCACTGAGGTTATTCTCAGCGGCGGCGATCCACTGACTTTATCTGATCAGCGTCTGGGCAGTCTGGTCGCGGACCTGGGGACGCTGGCGCAACTGGAAACGCTGAGAATTCATACCCGGGTACCCGTAGTGCTACCGGAACGGGTGGTTCCCGAACTGCTGGACTGGATTGCCGCGACGCCCCTCAACGTGGTCATCGTCATCCACTGCAATCACGCCAACGAAATCGATGGGCATGTCATCGAAGCCATGAGGGCCTTGCGGGCTGCCGGTGCCACGCTGCTCAACCAGTCCGTTCTGTTGCGCGGGGTCAACGATGACAGCGACAGCCTGGTTAATTTAAGTAAAAGACTGCTAGAGGCTGGCGTACTCCCCTATTACCTCCATCAGCTCGACAGGGTCCAGGGTGCCGCACATTTCTCAGTCAGCGATACAAGAGCCAAACAGCTGCTCGACGCGATGCGCGACCGGCTACCCGGCTATTTACTTCCCAGGCTGGTACGGGAAGAGCCGCATAAATCAGCCAAGACACCGCTCTAACCATGCCTGAAACATGCTTGTTCAGTTTTCATAGACCTGGACGATAGCCCGAACCGGGAAGCAGACGCGTCTGCGCGAACAGTCGCGCCGCATCTGCAAGGGAACATCCCGGCGCATCGATCGCCGGTTTCAGGGACAACAAACAAATGCGACTTTCAGTACCCGATCGAACGATTCCAAGGAAGGGATCATTCGATAGCACTCCGCACCAGGTCAAGCAATGGATCGATCACCTTCCGATGGCGAATATCGGAGCAACTGCACGGCTGCTGTTCACTGCGTTGACTGAACTGAATCACCAGGACGTTCCCGCCCAGCAGCGATTCAAGGCACTCGAGCTGTTGCGCAAACCAGTGGCTTTCGCATCCGAGAACATGACTCGGCACTTCGTCGGAAAGCCGCTCCCGCTCGCAGAAAAAAACCTGAAAATCGCCCGCCTTTCGCGCGAACTTATCCGGGTTCTAGCAACCGGCTATAAAATACTCGTCATGGAGCAGATTGCCGGTGTCGCGCGCGACGACAAAAAATTGCTCGTCACCTGCATGCAACGGGCGATCAAGCTTCAGGGACAGGTGCTACTGAAGGCTTGCCAGGTTTATGAACCCTATCCGGAGACGGTGTGGCTCGAAATCCATTCGCTTTACCGTCACGCGGAAAGTAATCGCCTGCACACGCTAAAGGTCACGGATGAGTTTGCTTCGAGTGAAGCACTGTCGACCATTGCGGATAACTACAAGCAGATTCTGCTGCTCGCCCTCGCCTGTCCTTACCGCCTGCGTCATGGTGAAGCGGCAATCGTATATGACCTGCTGGAGAAATGGGCGCCCTACGCGAAGCTGGGACTGGTCGGGGAAAATGGTACCGGCCTGTTCTGTACCAACCTCGATACGGATCAGCCGCCCACCTATCTGGTTCTACGCGATGCGAATGAAAATCGCAGTACCTGCCGGGTTCTGAACACTGCACAGCTTGCCGAGCAGGTGCGCGCGGCACTCTCTGCTTCCCGCAACTCCGACAATTCTATCAGCGGCGCCGGCAAGATAAGCACCAGCGCATTGAAGCACATGATGCTGACCTGGGGCATCATGCCCAAACGGCGCTACTCCCGGACCGCCGAGCATTCGCAGATCATCGTGGCCACAGGTCTCAGTGCCGTCCACTATTTCGTCAGTGGCGAGTTCGCTTTTAGTGAGAAAAGAAACCACACGTTCACCGACACCAGCAGTCAGGATGGCCCCCGCCTGCAGGACCGTGCACATTTCCAGGCCAGAGAAACCGGAGGAAGAACCCCGGATGTCTGGGACATCAATACCTTGATCCCCGCTGCAGCCGAGTCGGAAAATGCTGAAATCACCGGTTCAACATCTGGTTTGCAGATAGATACCAACCACCGCACTCACAGCTGGAAAATGATCAATGTCAGTGCTGGCGGCTATTGCCTGTTGTGGGACAACGCCGAAACCACCCGATCACAGGTTGGCGAACTGCTGGGGATACGTGAACAAAGCGATCCGGACACATTTCACTGGCGCCTTGGGGTGACGCGCTGGTTGAAGTTCGCTGAGAAGGAAGGCTTGCAACTCGGCGTTCAGATGTTGTCGCCGGGGGCTGTTGCAGTCGCAGCACAACTCGACGGCCGCCAGAAAACTGATGAGGATTATGTGCGTGGCCTGTTGTTGCCTGAAGTCGCTTCAATTCAGCAAAAAGCGACCATGCTGCTGTCATCTCCGCCATTCAGGACCGGGGATAATGTCAGGGTCAACTGCCATGGAAAAGATATCCGGATAAAACTGACCAAACTTGTGGAAAACACGGGCAGCTTCGCTCAGTTCCAGTTTTGCTCACTGGGAGAGATCCCGCAGAAAAAATCTTTGAAAGAAGCAAAAAGCTTCAAATCGAGCGATTTTGACGACGTCTGGGAGCTTATCTGAACCGGGTCTATTCAGAACAATGCTTTGAAAATATCCGGATATTCAATGTTTCCGCCTTCGCGGAGCGCGCCATCCACCAGTTCCATGGCCGTCAGGGCATCCTCAGGGATGGCAAGATTGCAGGTCAGGGACCAGGCACTGATGGGCTGAAAACCAAACCGCAAATAGTAATCCGGACGCCCAGCGACGATGATTGCGGAATAGCATAAGGGCCTGGCACGCGCCACTGCGGCGTTTATAAGCTCGGAGCCAATTCCGCGATGCGATTGCGAGGGTACGACTGACATGGGGCCCAGTGCCAGCACCTCTGTGCTGCCCTGCTCTGTTCTCAACTGGATCTTCGACAGCACAACATGACCTACGATCCGGCCATTAAGCTCAGCGACCAACGACAAATCCGGGATAAATTCACTGGACTTGCGCAATTCCGCGATCAACTGGGCTTCTTCTTCACCCTGGAAAGCGCTCAGGTTGACGACATCAATGGCCCGAAAATCTGTCGGTGTTTCGGCTCTAACCTTGATCTGTTCCATATATCCAATTCCTGGCTGTTCAGCAAACTCGAGCGGTATTAGCCGCGATGCTAGCAGGAAATCACTGCCCGGAAAAGCGCTGGGAAAACCGGCAGATGCTGATCAAAGGCGCTGCTGAAAGAGTAAAGATTCCTGATGGCGATGCCGAAACAGGTTGGCGCGCTGCCATCATTCCAGCTCATGGAACCCAACAGGAGAAATTCCAGCACATGGACATGGATCAAACGTTGCGACTACTCGTTATCGAGGAATCCCGCAACGATGCTGAAGCTCTCGCCAATATTCTGAGAAATGCCGGCCAGGCATCGAGACTCAGTTATGCAGAGGATCTTGAAGATCTCGAGGACCTTCTGGAGAAACAGGTCCCCGACCTGCTCCTGTGCGCGACAGGTTTGCGCACGATTCATCTGACGGACGTCACCTTGTTACTCGAACAACGTCAGCTGCACATTCCCATTATTGCGGTCGGTGAATCAGCTGACGAAGTCGCCACGATTGCAGCCATGCGCGATGGCGCCAGCGATCTCTGTTCCTACGACCAACCAGACCACCTTCAGCTGGTCGTGCGGCGCGAACTGTCCCAGCTCAAGGCCTGCCAGAACGCCAGGAGCTTCGAGCTGAAGTTCCATGAAAGCGAAAAACGCGCGCGCCTGTTAATGGCCAGCTCCCGTGATGCCATCGCTTATGTGCACGAAGGCATGCACATTTTCGCCAACCGCTCCTATCTTGAGATGTTCGGCTTCGACAGTCTCGAAGAAATTGAAGGCACCCCGATACTTGACATGGTGGCGCCGGAAGATCACGCCGCGTTCAAGGAATTTCTGCGCAACTACGGAAAGGATGATGAACAGAACGGCCACCTGGAAACGCGCGGCATGTTGCCGGACGGCAAGCAGTTCGATGCAGAGATGGAATTCATGCTTGCCAGCATCGACGGCGAACCATGCACTCAGATCATCATCCGCAGCCAGGGCGCATCAAACAGGGAACTGGAGCAAAAGCTGAAATATCTGAGCAAGCAGGACGTGCTCACCAGCCTGTTCAATCGCCAGTATTTCATGGAGGAACTGGAGCTGGCGGTGAACGATGCAATCAGCGGTTCAAGCAGCTCTGCAATGCTCTACCTGCTGATGGACAACTTCAAGGAGATCAAGGACAAGGTCGGCATTGGTGTAGCGGATATCGTTATTCGCGACATTGCTGAACTACTTCGCGAACACACATCAGATGATGATATCGTTGCACGTTTCGGCGATCATTCTTTTACGGTTCTGCGCAAGCACTGCGATATAGAGTCGTTTCAGGCATTGGGTGAAAAACTCCGCGAGGTGGTCGAGCATCATATTACTGAATCAGAAGGCCAGTCGATCACGACAACCTGCAGTATAGGGATCAGCTGTGTTGCCGAGAGTACGCCATCCTCACAGGAAGTGATATCACGCGCCGATCTGGCATGTGAAGTTGCCCGCTCAGCCGGCGGTAACAGAATCCATGTTCACAATCCTGTTGTCGATGAAAAAATCGGCAGAGAGCGCGATCAACAAATGCACGCGCTGATCAAGGAGTCTCTGGAAAAGGATCAATTTCAGCTGCTCTTCCAGCCTATTGTCAGCCTGCAGGGTGCCGGTGGTGAAAAATATGAAGTACTGTTACGCATGCTCAATGATGAAGGGGAGCATATTCTACCCTCGCAGTTCTTACCCATCTCCGAGCAAACCGGGCAGTTGGTTGAAATCGACAGATGGGTGCTCCGACATGCAATCGATGCGCTTGCCGAGCACCGTGCCAAGGGCGCAGAAACGCAATTTTTCATCAAGGTCTCCGGTGCCACCCTGCTCGACGAAAAGCTGGTCGCGTTCATCCATGACTGCCTGAAAGAGTCCCGCCTGCCTGGCGATGCGCTGATATTCGAGATCGCCGAAAAAGATGCTGCCCAACATTTGAAACATGCAAAAAGCTTTGTCAAGACTCTTCAGCAGCTCCATTGCAAGACTGCGCTCGAGCACTTTGGTGCCGGGGCCAATTCTTTCCAGCTGCTAAAGCATCTGCCAGTAGACTTTCTCAAGATCGATGGTTCATTTATCCACAATCTGGCAACCAACACTGATAATCAGGAGACAGTCAAATCGATTCTCGATACCGCCAGTTCAATGAACAAGGAATGTATCGCTGAATACGTTCAGGACGCGCACAGCCTTGCAGTGCTCTGGCAGAGCGGCATTGACTATATCCAGGGCAATTTCCTGCAGGAACCCAGCGAAGCCCTGAACTATGATTTTTCGGGTGAGGTTGCCTAGCGGTCGTCATCGAGCACGTGGGAAATCAGCCCGTCGGCCAGCTTCGGCTCAAACCAGGTTGATTTCGGCGGCATTACCTCATTGGCGTCAGCCACTGCCATCAGATCATCCATACTGGTGGGATACATCGAAAAAGCCACCGCCATTTCACCGCTATCAACTCGCTTTTCCAGCTCACCCAGACCTCGAATACCACCAATAAAGTCAATGCGGGGGTCGCGGCGTGGATCGCTGATGCCAAGCACCGGCTCAAGCAGGTGACTGGCGAGCAGGCTGACATCAAGCCGCGCAACCGGATCCTCTGGCACCAGATCGCGATGAACCATGAGGCGATGCCACCGCCCCTGCAGATACATGCCGTATTCGCCAGGCTGCGCAGGCGCATACGCGCTCTGCTCTTCTTTAACATCAAAGGCCATGGAAATCTTTTCCAGCAGCTGATCGGCTGACAAACCGTTCAGATCTTTAACTGCCCGGTTGTAATCAAGGATCTTCATCTGATTGTGCGGGAAGATAACCGACAGGAAATAATTGCTCATCGCATCGGGCTGCCGGCCCAACGCAGCTGCGATGCGCGAAGCCGCCGCTGAGCGGTGATGTCCGTCGGCGATATACAGAGCCTCCATAGCGTCAAATCCATTGCTCAGCTGCTCGATAAGCGCGCGGTCGCGCACAACCCAGAACGTGTGGCCGACGCCGTCATCCGCCGTGAGATCATACTCCGGCGCTGCTGCAGTCACAGTCGCAAGCAACCGATCGATGTCCGGCTGCGACCGGTAAGCCAGCAACACCGGGCCAGTCTGGGCATTGAGCGCCTCGATCTGTCGAACGCGATCATCTTCCTTCGCAGGCCGGGTAAATTCGTGCTTTCTGATCCGGTTACTGTCGTAATCGGCGACCGATGCCGCGGCGACCAGACCCGTCTGCACATGATCACCCATGGTAAGACGATAAACGTAGTAACAGGATTCATCGTCACGTATCAGTATCCCTTGCGCAATCATTGCCTGCAGGTTTTCCGCTGCCCTGGCATATACAGCAGGATCATAGGGATCAGTGCCAACCGGCAAATCAATTTCCGCTTTCGAGATATGCAGGAAACTCCATGGTCTACCCTTGGAACGCTGGCGCGCTTCCTCACTGTTCAGGACATCATAAGGTGGGGCCACCACCTCGCCGGCACGGCTGGTAGCCGGACGCAGGCCGGCAAAGGGTCGAATCAAAGGCATAATCTATACAATCCTGATCAAGTAACTCAAGGGCTGCTTATTCTACCCGGGGTGGCATGACAGTTATACCTGCGCCAGCTATTCCGCGCCCTGAACCTGCAGAGCAGCGATTCTTTCCGCCAACGGCGGATGTGAAAGAAAAAGCCGCTTGAAACCTTCAGCCATGCGGCCGGATATACCAAAAGCCGCGAGCTGGTCAGGCAGCTCGGCCTGCCCGGCAGCAGTCTGCAGCCGCTGTAATGCGGAAACCATTTTCTGACGTCCTGCAAGCCTTGCGCCCCCGGCATCAGCACGAAACTCTCTCCATCGCGAGAACCACATGACGATCATACTGGCGAGAATACCGAGCAGTATCTGTGCAACGATCGAGGTGATCCAGAAGGCGGGACCATGGCCCCGTTCTGTTTTAAACACTACACGATCAACGATATGGCCGACCACCCGGGAAAGAAAAATCACAAAGGTATTCACCACACCCTGAATCAGGCCGAGCGTCACCATATCTCCGTTGGCAACGTGGCTTATTTCATGACCCAGGACCGCCTCGACTTCATCACGCCGCATATTGCGAAGCAGACCCGTGCTTACCGCCACCAGCGCGCTGTTACGACGCATGCCGGTTGCGAACGCATTTGGATCAGGGGAATCGAATATCGCAACTTCTGGCATACCGATGCCTGCGCTCTGTGCCTGCCGCGCAACCGTATCCACCAGCCAGGCTTCCATCTCGTTTCCGGGTCGCTCGATCACTTGCGCCCCGGTCATTCGCTTCGCCGACCATTTGGATATAGCCAGAGATATGAACGAACCGCCCATGCCGATGACGGCCGAAAACACCAGCAATGCCGACAGATCAAGGTCGACCCCCTGCTCATCAAGCAACCCTTTGATGCCAAAAAGCTGGAATACAATACTCAACACTGCCAGAACGGCAATGTTTGTCGCCAGAAACAAAACAATTCGCTTCATCTAAGGTTATCCCGCAACTTTCATCGTCCCGGGAACATGGTCACTGCAAAGGTGTTTTTCGAGATCTATTCAGCATATACCCCATCAACGCGCTGCAAACCGCGCGGCAATTTGTTTCCTTTGCGTCCACGATCCCCCCGGTAAGGTTCGAGATCGGCTGGCTTCAGGCGCAGATGCCGCTTGCCTGCCTGAATAACCAGCGACCCATCGCTCGGGACGCTGGCGATGCCCACCATGAACTCGTCTCGCGTCGCAAGCTTTGCAGCGCTGATTCCCTGAATCTTGATACCTTTCCCCCGGTTCAAACGGGGAACGTCGGACGCCGGAAGCACCAGCATCTGCCCCTGCGCATTGACTGCAGCGATCAGATCCGTCTCCGGATCATTCACCGATGCGGGCGCAAGCACCCGCGCCCCCTTCGGCACCGACAAGACCGTTTTACCGCTCCTGGTCCGCGCAACCAGATCACCCAGCCGAGCGATGAATCCATAGCCTGCATCGGTCGCCAGCAGATACAGTCGATCCGGATCCCCCGTCATCACGCCAACAAAGGTCGCATTATCGGGTGGACTGAACCGGCCGGTAAGGGGCTCGCCCTGCCCGCGCGCTGACGGCAATCCATGCGCAGCGAGCGTATAGGCACGGCCGGTCGAATCCAGAAAAACGACCTGCTGATTACTGCGCCCGAATGCGGCGGCCCTAAAAGCGTCACCGGCCTTGTAACTGAGGCTCGAGGGATCTATTTCATGCCCTTTAGCCGAACGCACCCAGCCTTTCTCCGACAGAACGATAGTTACCGGCTCACTTGGCACCAACTCCGTTTCATCGAGAGCCTGGGCGGCGCTTCTTGCCACCATCAGCGAACGACGTTCATCGGCGAATGTTTCGGTGTCCGCCTCGATCTCCTTGCGCACCAGCGTGCGCAGACGCTTTGGCGAAGCCAGCAGCTTCTCGAGCTTATCGCGCTCCTCGCTCAATTTTTTCTGCTCGGCGCGGATTCGGGTTTCCTCGAGTCTGGCGAGGTGCCGCAGCTTCAGATCGAGGATGGCTTCCGCCTGGCGATCGCTGAGACTGAAACGCTGCATCAGCACCGGCTTTGGTTCATCTTCCGTACGGATAATCGCTATCACTTCGTCGATATTCAGATAGGCGATCAACAGGCCGTCGAGGATGTGCAGGCGATCGCGCACCTTGTCGAGACGAAACTGGAGCCGCCGGGTTACGGTGCTGATGCGAAACTCCAGCCACTCGCACAACAGCGTGCGCAGGTTCTTGACCGCGGGACGACCATCCAGCCCGATCATGTTCAAATTGATGCGGTAGCTCTTTTCCAGGTCAGTGGTCGCAAACAGATGCAGCATCAAGAGCTCCACCTCGATCCGGCTGGAACGCGGCACGATTAACAGACGGGTCGGATTCTCATGATCGGATTCATCCCGCAGATCAGCGACCATAGGCAGCTTTTTCGCCGCCATCTGGCCGGCGATCTGTTCCAGCACCCTGGCCCCGGAGACCTGGTAAGGCAACTCGGTAATGACAATGTCACCATTCTCCTGCTCGTATCTGGCACGAATCCGTACACTGCCGTTGCCAGTCTCGTAGCAGCGCAGGAGATCCTGACGCGGGGTTATGATTTCACCACCGGTAGGATAGTCAGGGCCTGCAATATGCGCGCACAGGTCCGCGACCGTCGCCTTCGGATTTTCCAGCAGGTGAATTGCCGCACTGGATACCTCGCGCAGGTTATGCGGGGGGATATCAGTCGCCATGCCGACTGCGATTCCGGTCGCGCCGTTCAGCAATATTGCAGGGAGACGCGCCGGAAGCAGGGTCGGCTCCTTTAGCGTGCCATCGAAATTCGGAGCCCAGTCAACGGTGCCCTCGCCCAGTTCCGACAGCAACGCATCGGCGAAAGGCGCCAGGCGTGCCTCCGTATAGCGCATTGCGGCAAAGGATTTGGCATCATCCGGCGATCCCCAGTTGCCCTGTCCATCGATCAACGGATAGCGAAAGGAGAACCCCTGCGCCATGTGCACCATCGCCTCATAACAGGCACTGTCGCCGTGTGGATGAAACTTGCCGAGCACGTCGCCCACCGTGCGCGCCGATTTCTTGAATTTTGCACGTGCCGACAGCCCCAGCTCCGACATCGCGTAAACGATGCGCCGCTGCACCGGTTTCAGACCGTCGCCGATGTGGGGGAGCGCGCGGTCCAGAATGACGTACATGGAATAATCCAGGTAAGCCTTCTCGGTATAGGTGCGCAAAGGGAGTGTCTCTATATTTTCAAGCGTGCTATCGGTAGTCATGCCTATTCCGGGTCCATCTTTTGATGGGGCATTGTACCGATGTGGAGGGTCGGGAGCGAAGCTTATCGGTGCAGCATCAGCTCAGAAGCGGATGAAAACTCAGTCAACCGGATTCAGCGCGCCCAGGGTCAGCCACTCCGGCGAAATATCAACCAGCTCTGCGTAGCCGACCAGGCACTGCACCAGCGCAGAAAGCTTGAGGGCCCGGTGTTTCGAATGCGTCCGCACCAGGTCTGTCATCTTGTCGAATACTTTCTGATCGAGATGGTCAATGGAGGTGGCTACAATTTTCATGCAGCGCCAATCATCATAGCCGGGCAATCTCGCAAGGAACGCCTGACGCGCGGCCTGATCGGGAAAATCCAGTTCAGTTGCTGCATGAATAAACGTCTCCCTGGCGACCGCGTCGTATTCCTTGTAGACATACAGCTCGATCTCGAAAGGAGTCGGCCGCTGTCCGGTGCCCCGGCTCTGGCGAGACAGAATCTGCACCGCATCATGCAGCGCGCCGACAACCCGGCGCTCGTTAAGGCAGCAGAAATCATAACCGCTGGAAACACGAAAAAAATCGAGCAGAGGATTCCCGGATTCCGGCACACCGACATACTGAAGGTGTGCGCCGCCATCAGCATTGTGAGCAAGAAACAGGGGAATGGTCGGCGTGTTGATCGCCAACAGCGCCTCATAGATACGGGAAGACGTGGCACCCCAGATATCGTGGATGTCCACGCCAAGCTTATGCTGGTTCCTGGTGATCAGCTCGACAAAGAATTCTTTCAGTCCTTCCTGTGCGCTGCCCAGTATCCTCTCCAGCATCAACAGGGTGCCGGCTTCCTCATCTTTCGCATCGATCACCCGGTAAGCGATATCCATCAGATTGGTCGTGGCTTTTTTCTGTTGCAGCGAAATCAGTCCGACCTTGACTGTCGCTCCCTTGCGCGCACCGATACGTTTGTCACACTGGATGCGCATCCCGCGTGTGGATATATCTCTGGAGGTACCGCTGCTGGTTTCCGAACTAATCTTGACTACAACACTGGTCTCCGCCAGATAGCGATCTTCACGGCGTCGTTCCATATAGCCAAGCCGGATCAACTCCGGACGCAGGAACTCAGGGGCAATATTCAGCGTTTCAAGGACCGCCCGATCGCTGACCCGGCGCCGCTCTCCCCCCACCCAGGCCGCCATTTCAGCATCCGGCGCATCAGCTCCGGGAGCGCCGGGTCCCGCGCCGATGCTCTGGGTAATATCAACCAGATATCCCACCAGATGCAAACGTTCGAGCCGTGCCCGCAACTCGACCATCTTTTCTTCAGACTTGTATTGCAGTCGCTGCGAGACTTCATCCAGTTTCTGCTCCGGCAACGACACGGCCGGAATCCGGCTCACGTGAACTTTGACAATGCAATGCTCGGGGCAGGTGAGCGCATGGCGCACGAAATCGGCAAATGCCGCCGGTGCGGCGAATTCGAAATCAGCGGCGGAATGGATCCGATTAGACTGATCACGTTCTCCGCGATCGCGGTACATGGCAAGCAGGAAAGATTTTTGTTGCTCGAGCCGTTGCAGCCGTGCCGGCAGGCAGATCGGGGTGAAGTTGTAATTATCTTCGTCGGTACAGAAAAATCGCGCCAGGTGTACATTGCCTTCACTGATGGCAACAGATCTCACCTTCAGCCCGGAGTCAGTGGATTGCTCTACAAAAAAAGGAATGCATGTGGCGCTCTGAGCATAGCAACGTTCGTAGTACCAGCTCATAACCGACTGATATTCGTCTTCAACGTCAAGCTTGTATTTGCGTTGGCAACTGTCGATGAGCGCTTCGATGACCGACGAAACACCCGGCGGCTGCCTGACGTCTACACGCACCAGGTTCAGAACAGTTTCGACTTCCCGCTCTTCACTACTGACGATGCGATAAGGAATCCGGGCCAGGCTGTTTTTTCCTGTTGCCACTGGCAGCTGGCCGGTGAAAGACAATAGCAGCTCCTGTCCCTTACTGAAGGTAGTCAGACCTTTGATGCGAACCTGAATACCTGAAACCGAAATATCACGTGTTGTGGCTGCGCTCTTGATATTGCCACTCTCAAGCGCTACCGGACAGGCAAACTGCATGCGTGGATATTGCCTCTTGCGGTAATAACCGAGTGGCAGTATCGGTGGATTGCCGGCCAGTTCCGCATCCGGATTATGCTCCGAGGGAACATCGGCGCGGCCGGCCACATCGGCGCGCTCCAGAGCTGCGGCCCTGACCCGCTCCAGACGCCGCTGCTCGACTTCCTCGCGGCGGCGCTGTGCCGTCTCACGCGCATCTTCCTGAGCCTGCAGCGTATGAACGCCGCGCATAATGGCCTCGAAAGTTCCGACCGTATAAATGCCGTTGCTTTCCTTGAGCCCCCGCTCGAACATCTGAAAGGAAATATCATCGAGATAATGGATGCGATCATTGAATGCATAGGGACGGCATTCACCGCCAACCCGACCGCGCATATCGAGTGTCTGGAAACAGGGGCGCATCATCCGCGTCTCTTCCAGACGATCCAGAAAACGGCCCGTATCCGAGCTTTCCACGACTATTTCAGTAACCAGCACCTTGGCATCCGAACTGACACTGGCGCGCTTGAAGTGTTTGACGACGATTTCGCCCATAATCCCTTACCCGCCCCCGCCGCACCCTGCGGCAACTCGCCAGAGACTTGAAAAAAGGACCGCCAGCACTACTGGCGGAAACGGCTATATATCGGCCAGGTTGCCGTTTCTCTCCAACCAGCTACGCCGGTCGGCGGAACGGCTCTTGGCGAGCAGCAGATCGAGCAGGTTTTCAGTTTCATCCCCGGATTCCACGGTCAACTGCACGAGCCGCCGGGTATCAGGATCGATTGTTGTCTCACGCAGCTGCAACGGATTCATTTCGCCCAGCCCCTTGAAGCGCTGTACATTGACCTTGCCCTTGATTCCCTCGGCAGTAATCCGGTCCAGCACGCCCTCGCGCTCAGCATCATCAAGAGCATAGAAAACCTGTTTTCCGGCATCGATCCGATACAGGGGAGGCATCGCTGCATACACATGACCGGCTTCGACCAATGGCAGGAAGTGACGAAGAAACAGGGCACACAATAAGGTCGCGATATGGGCGCCGTCCGAGTCGGCATCGGCCAGGATACAGATCTTTCCGTAACGCAGATTGGCAAGATCATTGGAGCCCGGCTCCACCCCTATCGCCAGCGCGATATCATGGACTGCCTGCGAAGCCAGCACCTCGGCAGGGTCGACTTCCCAGGTATTCAGAATCTTGCCCCGCAACGGCATGATTGCCTGAAACACCCGATCACGCGCCTGTTTTGCAGAACCGCCGGCAGAATCGCCCTCCACCAGAAACAATTCCGAACGACTCAGATCATTACTGCTGCAATCGGCCAGCTTGCCCGGCAGTGCCGGTCCGCTGGTGACTTTCTTGCGCACGACTTTTTTTCCGGCCCGTTGCCGCCGCTGCGCGCTTTGCACGGCCAGCAGCGCAATGCGTTCCCCGGTTTCTGTGTGCTGATTCAGCCACAGACTCAGCGCGTCCTTGACCACCCCGGATACAAACGCAGCGCATTCGCGCGATGACAGCCGTTCTTTGGTTTGCCCTGAAAACTGGGGATCGAGCATCTTGACCGAAAGAATATAGGCACAGCGCTCCCAGACATCGTCCGGGGTGATCCTGACGCCGCGCGGTAGCAGGTTGCGGAATTCGCAGAAATCCCGTATCGCCTCGGTCAGACCGGTTCGCAAACCATTGACATGGGTCCCGCCCTGCGCCGTAGGCACCAGGTTGACATAGCTCTCGGCGACCGCGTCGCCTTCCTCCGGCAGCCATACCAGCGCCCACTCGGCCGCTTCCGTATTGCCTTCGAGATTGCCGGTGAAAGGGTCTTCGGGCAAACACTCCACCTCGCCGAGGGCGCTGACCAGATAGTCTCGCAGCCCGGCTTCATAGTGCCAGACGTCCTGTTCGCCGCTTTTTTCATCGAGCAGCGTCACCGTCAGGCCGGGGCACAAAACTGCCTTGGCACGCAGCACATGCCGCAGCCGCGAAAGCGAGAATTTCGCTGAATCGAAAAACTTCGGATCCGGCCAGAACCGGACAGTGGTTCCGGTGGTGTTTTTGGCCACTTTGCCGATTTCGTCAAGCCCTGAAATCTTGTCACCGTTCTTGAACGCCAGGTTGTATTCCTTGCCGTTCCTGCGCACCCAAAGCTCAAGATGCTTCGATAACGCATTGACCACGGAAATTCCGACACCGTGAAGGCCGCCTGAAAAGCGATAATTCTTGCTGGTGAATTTGCCGCCGGCGTGCAGGCGGGTGAGAATCACTTCGGCACCCGAAACACCTTCCTCCGGATGAATATCGACCGGCATGCCGCGACCGTCATCGCTGACCTGCAGAGAGCCATCGGCAAACACAGTCACTTCAATGGTACTGGCGTGTTCGGCGAGGGCTTCGTCGACACTGTTATCAATGACTTCCTGGGCGAGGTGATTGGGACGTGTGGTATCGGTGTACATACCCGGCCGCTTGCGCACCGGATCCAGGCCGCTCAGAACTTCGATAGAAGCGGCATCATATTTATTCGACATGTTAACAGGCGTTTCTCAAGGCTGCGTGGCGGCTAATGCTACCTAAAGCGTGGCAACAGCGCTATTCCAATACACCAGGACCTCGGCTTCAGCGGCGCCCCGGGAGTTTCTTGCGGATTTTTTCGGCAGCGTCGTGCTTCGGCACCGGGCAGAAATAATCATCAAGCAGAATTGCGCGGTAACGGTCACGCGCGGTCTTCCTGATGTATTTCCAGTCTGATGTACTCACAGGCCGAAAGCTGCCCGCGCTGCCATAGGCATAGCGTCGATACTGCCGGCTATCGCAGCGCAGTCCTTCATACATGATGTTCTCGACACCGGTCCCGGCACGAATGACCACCGTGTAACGAACAATATGGTCGCCGCCCGCGCTGATGGAGGCGGGATCGATCCAGACACCGGCGCTGTTATCGTCATCATCGACGTCGATCGGCAGCAAGGCATCGACCGAAGGCCAGGACGGCAGAGCCACAGGCTGTACCGGTGTCGGCTCCGATTCCTTGAACGCCGGCAAGCCGGATTCGCCGTAGACATCTTCGCCATAGGCGCCCATGACCGGTCCGGCCGCAGCGCCCGCCAGTGCTATCAGAAAAATCCTGAATACATTCAAATTACAGCGCCTTCTCGTCAGGTCGGCGCAGTTTAGCGGTTTGGCGCAACGAATTAAATGCTCGCCAGCTCCAGAAGGTCTAGTCGAGGTCGGCGAGCAGCGCTTCCCGGATCGTTGCAGGCAAGGGCTCCAGCTGCTGCGTATAGTCCTTGTGGCTGATACCGGCACCGAGTATTGCGCCCTGTTTCGCTGCTTCAATCATTTCCGGCGTCAGTTCGAAGCGCATGAAATGCACCGATGAGGTTTTTTCTTCATTGCTGCGCTCCAGGTCCTCATCGGCCACTGCGAATACCGGATCAAAACCCTCGACCCTTATCCACACCTCATCTTCTATGCCTTGCAGCGTGGCGAGCCTGGCGCGCCGTTCATCTTCATCGGGCACTTCAATCATGAACGTCGCCTTCAGATTACGCCCGTCCGGAATCAGCGAATTATAGGTATCCAGCTCTTCCTGGATGCCCTTGACCTCAAAGATGCGTTCCGCTCTCAACATTTCCTGAATCTGGTACTGCATGGTTAATCGATCTTCAAAATACAATGCTGCCGCAGGACCCAGAGGCACTCGCCTGTTCTTCTTGTGCTCCATGACCCGGACGCGGAACTCCGGCCGAACCTCAGCGTACTGTTCAAGAGAGTAAAGAGCGTCACGTGTCAGCTTTTCCATGTTCGGTTTAACCTCAGATTCCGTAGGCCGCGCGCAGCAGTTTCAGGGGATGTTCCGGTGCGTGGTCGTGACCCAGTCCGTTCTCGATCTGGTGACCAGCCATCGGGCAGTCGCTGCAATAATGATCGGCTGCAGCCTTTTCCACGCGGTTGATCACCGGCTTGCCGATTTTCATCGAGATTTCGTGAAATTCCTTTTTAACCGCATAGGTGCCATTGTGACCGGAGCAACGCTCGATGGCCTCGACTACCGTATCCGGCACCAGCTGTAGAACCTCCCGGGTTTTCAGGCCCAGGTTCTGCACTCGCAGATGACAGGCAACATGATAGGAGATCGTGCCAAGACTGTGCTTGAAGCTGGTATTCAGCAACCCGTGCTTATGCCGCAGCATGAGGTATTCGAACGGATCATAGATGTTGTCACGCACCTTCGCGACATCCGCATCGTCGGGAAACATCAGGGGCAGTTCCTGCTTGAACATCAGCACACATGAGGGCACCGGCGCCACTACATCCCAGCCTTGATCGATCAATTCAATCATATGCGGGATATTGGCATCCTTCGCGCGAGCCACCGCATCCAGATCTCCCAGTTCGAGTTTGGGCATACCGCAACAGCGTTCAGTCTCGAACAGGCGCACCGGTATGTCATTGTGCTCGAAGATAGCCACCAGATCTTCACCCAGCTCAGGCTCGTTGTAATTGGCATAGCAGGTTCCGAACAGTGCCACCATGCCGCGCGTCGCGCCGGCCACCGTTCCGCCGCTCACCTCACGATTGCGTGACACGTCGAGGCGGCGACGCAGGGTTTTGCTGTGATACTCCGGCAAATGCGCATCCGGATGAACCTCGAGAACTTCCTCGAGAACTTTGCGGCCCAGCCGGTTGCGATTCACGGCGTTCACCACCGACGAGACGACGGGGATGCCGGCCAACTTTCCGACCATGTCGGTGGAAGTCAGCACCTTGTCACGCAGGCGCGTGTTGCCGGCCTTGTGCCTGACAGCCTTTGCGCGCAGCATCAAATGCGGAAAGTCCACGTTCCACTCATGCGGCGGAACGTAAGGACACTTGGTCATGTAGCACATGTCACACAGGTAACAGTGGTCGACGACTTCCTGGAACACGCGTTTGTCGACGCTGTCGAGTTCCATTGTCTCGGATTCATCAATCGCATCGAACAGGGTAGGAAAGGCGTTGCACAGACTGAAACAACGACGGCATCCGTGACAGATGTCGAACACCCTCTCCAGTTCCTGCAGCAGCGAGGACTCGCTATAAAAATCGGGATTCTGCCAGTCGAGCGGATGGCGGGTAGGTGCTTCCAGACTGCCTTCACGGACGGCCATTAATTACTCCTGGGGCTATTTCCCGGCGCCAGCCGTCAGGGGCGCGTGCATTCAGCGCGCGCCCGCGACGGAACCTGATTGCCTTTCCTGAATCAGTCGTCCAGACCATCCAGCGCTTTCTGGAAGCGATTGGCGTGGGAACGCTCTGCCTTGGCCAGTGTTTCGAACCAGTCGGCGATTTCATCGAAGCCTTCGTCGCGTGCCGATTTCGCCATACCCGGATACATATCGGTGTACTCGTGGGTTTCACCCGCAATGGCGGCCTTGAGGTTGTTCGAAGTGCCACCTATCGGCAGCCCGGTAGCCGGATCGCCAACGATTTCGAGATATTCAAGATGTCCGTGGGCGTGACCGGTTTCACCTTCGGCGGTAGAGCGGAATACGGACGCCACATCATTGTAGCCTTCCACATCCGCCTTGGCGGCGAAATACAGATAGCGGCGATTGGCCTGTGATTCACCGGCGAACGCAGCCTTCAGGTTTTCTTCTGTCTTACTTCCTTTGAGATCCATGGGTCGTAACCTCCGAGCGATAGGGAAAAATACTGTTGCCAGCGTTTTAGACTTAGTCTAAACGAGGAGGGTAAATTTAGCCCAGTAGATCCAGCATGTCAACGCGGGCCACCGCCGCTCCGCCGAAGAAAACAGCTGCTTTACCGCTTCAACTATTCAGCCATCAGCAGAGTACGCCACCACGTTGCCAGGAAACAACAGCACCCAAAATAAAAATGCGACGTGAGTACCGGTACTCCGACACACGCGAAGCATCCGGGTCTATAATCAGAGGAGGTGGTAGATATGATGCGTATTTCTTTTTTCCGTGAAGGCCTTGCGACCAACAATCCAACCGCATTCCATGCTTCGATGTCGCTTCCGGCATCGCGCCATAACCGAGTGCAGGAATTGTTGGTCGGACTGATATTATTCCTGTTTACGGGCGGCGTTGCGCAGGCCCTACAGTTACAGAATGCACCCGTGGCGGACCCGCAGGTTGCCACCACAGCTGTCACTGCCAGCAGTGCGGCGCCGCCAGCGGTGGTCAGTAAAAACGAATTCAGCAGCCTGATAGTGGCCGGCTATCGCCCCGCCAGCACAGCGTCAGGAATCGATGCGGACGCCGATCCAGCAGACTCCAGCAGACCGGCTGCAAATACGGCAGCCGTAACTCTGAAAACTCTTGCGTGGCTTTTCGGTATTGGCATCATTGGCATGGGTACCGTCGGGCGCCGGCGCCGGAAATAAACCGGCGCGAGCGCCCTGCAGCAAAGCGGGTGTCATTGACCCGCTCGGGAACCGGCGGTAACGTAGCGCCCTTTATTCAATCGGGCACCCGGTGCGACCTTGGCCAAACGACAGCAAAAAACGCCGGATTTCGAAACTGCGCTTGCAGAACTGGAAGCGCTGGTAGAGAAAATGGAGCAGGGCGACATGAGCCTTGACGACTCGCTGCAACAATTCGAGCGCGGCGTGCAACTGACCCGCTCCTGCCAGCAGGCGCTTCAGGCCGCCGAGCAAAAAGTGCAGCTGTTACTGGAAAAAAACGGCCAGGAAGCACTCGAGCCGCTCGACAGTGACGAGTAAAAACCCCGACTTCACCCGTTTCGTATCGACCTGTCAGCAACGTATCGAGGCTGCGCTGGACGCGGTGCTGCCCACCACGCAAACCTATCCTGACCTGCTGCACGAGACGATGCGCTACGCCACCCTGAATGGCGGCAAACGTATACGCCCCCTGCTGGTCTATGGCGCCGGCCAGGCGCTGAGAGCTGACGAAACAGCACTGGATGCAGCGGCCTGCGCTGTTGAATGCATCCATGCCTACTCACTCGTTCATGATGATCTGCCAGCCATGGATGACGACGCATTACGACGTGGAAAACCCAGTTGCCATGCCGCGTTTGGTGAAGCCCAGGCGATACTGGCCGGTGATGCGCTGCAGACACTGGCTTTCCACATTCTGGCGCATGCCGACATGGGCGGATTGTCCGCCGAACGCCGCCTTGAGATGGTCGAACTACTTGCCGGCGCCGCCGGCTCGCGGGGCATGGTTGGCGGCCAGTCGGTGGATCTCGCTGCCGTCGGCCGCGAACTGACCTTGCCGGAACTGGAAAACATGCACATCCACAAGACCGGCGCGCTGATCCGCATTGCCGTCCTGCTGGGCGTGCTGTGTAGCACGGAGTATTCGGATGCCGAGCGCAAGGCACTGGATCACTACGGGAAATACATCGGTCTGGCGTTCCAGGTACAGGACGATATTCTCGATGTGGTTGGTGAAACCAGCGAACTCGGCAAACAGGCCGGCGCCGACCGGGCCCTGAACAAACCTACCTATCCTGCGTTACTGGGGCTTCAGGGCGCACGCGAGCGCGCGCGGGAACTGCAACAGAGCGCACTGGCAAGCCTGGAAGTCCTGGACCGGCGCGCGGATCCGTTGCGCCAGCTGGCTGAATATATCATCGACCGCGGCACCTGATGCCGCGTTTTACTTGCCTCCCCACGGCATAGCGTCGATAATTCGGCTCTTGCCGCAAGCCTTTTCCTATGTATAACCGAACCGAATTTCCGCTTCTCGAACGCATCGACTCCCCTGCCGACCTGCGCAGGCTGCCCAGCCATCAACTGACCGAGCTGGCTGCCGAGGCGCGCGGCTTTCTCATCCGATCGGTAGCAGAAACCGGTGGGCACCTGGCGGCCAATCTCGGCACCGTGGAGCTGACACTGGCGATGCATTATGTGTTCAATACGCCGGACGACGCACTGGTATGGGACGTCGGGCACCAGAGCTACCTGCACAAGATACTGACCGGCCGCCGCGAGCAGATGCGGCGCATGCGCCAGAAGGGCGGATTGGCCGGTTTTCCCCGGCGCGCCGAAAGTCGCTACGACAGTTTCGGCGTCGGCCACTCGAGCACTTCCATCAGTGCAGCTCTGGGTATGGCACTCGCCGCCGCGCAGGAGCATAGCCAGCGCCGCATCATCGCGATCATCGGCGACGGCGCCATGACCGCGGGACAGGCGTTCGAGGCCCTCAATCACGCCGGCACCCTGGATGCCAATCTGCTGGTAGTGCTGAATGACAATGACATGTCGATTTCGCCGAACGTTGGCGGACTTTCGCATTATCTGGCCAGAATCCTGTCCGGGCGCACGTACACGACGGTGCGCGAGGGCAGCAAAAAAGTACTCCAGAACATGCCAGCCGTCTCCGAGCTGGCGCGGCGCGCCGAAGAACACATGAAAGGCATGGTGGTACCGGGGACCCTGTTTGAAGAACTCGGGTTCAACTACATCGGTCCGGTGGATGGGCATGATCTCGGGGCATTGCTCAGGACGCTCCGTAATCTACGCGCGCTGAAGGGCCCCCAGCTGCTGCATGTAGTGACGCGCAAGGGCAAGGGCTATCTGCCGGCCGAACAGAACCCGTGCAAATTCCATGGCGTCGGTCAGTTCGATCCGCAGACCGGTATCGGGCAAGCCTCCGGAAGCAGCGCCAAAACCTATACCCAGGTATTCAGCGACTGGATCTGCGACATGGCGCTGGCGGACCGGCGTCTGAATGCGATCACTCCGGCAATGCGTGAAGGCTCCGGACTGGTAAAATTTTCCGAGGCATTTCCGAGCCGCTATTTCGATGTCGGCATAGCCGAACAGCACAGTGTGACACTGGCTGCCGGTATGGCCTGTGACGGTCTGAAGCCGGTGCTGGCCATTTACTCGACTTTCCTGCAGCGCGCCTATGATCAGCTGATTCATGACGTGGCGCTGCAAAACCTGCCGGTGCTGTTTGCCATCGACCGCGGCGGCCTGGTTGGCGCGGATGGACCGACGCATTCCGGTAATTACGATCTCAGCTTTCTGCGTTGCATTCCCAATATGACCATCATGACACCCGCCGATCAGGATGAATGCCGGCGCCTGCTCTCGACCGGCTTCCAGATGGACAGTCCAGCCACGGTGCGTTATCCGCGCGGCAGCGGCCCCGGCACAGACAGCCTCGCCGGACTGGAAACACTGCCTGTTGGCAAGGCTGAAATACGCCGCCATGGCAAAGGCGTCGCCCTGCTGGCCTTCGGCAGTCCGATGCGCGAAGCCCTGGAGGTCGCGGAGCGGCTCGACGCAACCGTGGTCAGCATGCGCTTCGTCAAACCTCTGGATACCGAGTGCATTCTTGAGCTTGCAAGCAGCCATACGCTGCTGGTAACACTGGAAGACAATGCCATTGCCGGCGGCGCCGGCAGCGCCGTTGCCGAGCTGCTGGCACAGCACCGGCAAAGCACCGCTCTGATCATGCTGGGCATACCCGATCGTTTTATCGAGCATGCGCAACGCGAGGAACAGCTGGCCGAATGCGGACTCGATGCCGACGCGATATTCCACCGGGTACAACGGGAATTGGCCGATAGAATTGCAACGTTGCGAGCCGTCGATTAATATTTGACCATTTCACTCAGGAATTAATGTGGGTCGTTATACCTTGAAAATTCTGTCGGATTTTGCGTCTGCTCATACCTTGCGCGACTATCCGGGTGCCTGTGCGCGGATGCACGGTCACAACTGGAAAATCGAAACCGAAGTCATTTCCACGCAGCTCGATACGCTGGGTATGGCAGTTGATTTCAAGGTAATCAAGCAGGCAACGCGGGATATCGCCGAACGCCTGGACCATCGCTACCTGAATGATGTGGAACCTTTTACCCGGATCAATCCGACGGCGGAAAACATTGCTGCGTACTTTTATCAGGAACTCGCAGCACAGCTGAACACCGAGCATCTGAAAGTTCATGCCGTCACTCTCTGGGAAACCGAACGCGCCTGTGTGCGTTATGCTGAGGACTGAAATATGAAAAAACAGCAAGCAGTGGCTGCGGTTAGTAAAATCGCGGACGTACAGAGTAGCGTCGACACCCGCCGTATCGCTATCGACAAGGTCGGTATCAAGGACATCCGCCACCCGGTACGGGTCAAGGACCGTGCCGTGGGTGAGCAGCATACGATCGCGAATTTCAATATGTATGTGAACCTGCCGCATAATTTCAAAGGCACGCACATGTCGCGCTTCGTGGAGATTCTCAATCTGCACGAGCGTGAAATCAGCGTTGAGTCATTCAAGGAAATGCTGGGCGAAATGACCGAACGGCTGGAAGCCGAGGCCGGTCACATTGAAATGAGCTTTCCTTATTTCGTCAACAAGACAGCACCGGTATCCGGTGTGCAGAGCCTGCTGGACTACGAGGTTTCATTCATCGGCGAAATCAGCGATGGCAAGCCGCAAATGAAGATCAAGGTCGTGGTGCCGGTGACCAGCCTGTGCCCGTGCTCAAAGAAAATCTCCGAACGTGGCGCCCATAACCAGCGCTCCCACGTGACTGTCAGCGCTACCACCAAAGGTTTCATCTGGATCGAGGAGTTGATCGAACTGGTGGAAAAGCAGGCTTCCTGCGAACTCTACGGTCTGCTCAAGCGCCCCGATGAAAAGTATGTTACCGAGCGCGCCTATGACAATCCGAAATTTGTCGAGGACATGGTGCGGGATATCGCTGCGCGGCTCAATGCCGATGACCGGATCTCCGCCTATACCGTGGAGTCGGAAAACTTTGAATCGATCCACAACCACTCGGCGTATGCGCTCATAGAGCGCGACAAGTCGGAACCGGCTCCGGATTACGATACCACCGTGTAGAACTGCCCGCCGGCGATGCGAGCGTCAGAATATCTGCGCCCGCATCGCCAGATGGAGAATGACAGCCGCGAACAGCCCCGCGATCACATCGTCCAGCATGATACCTGTGCCACCGCTAACTTTGCGGTCGACCCAGGAGATCGGCCAGGGCTTCCAGATATCGAACAGCCGGAACAGGCAGAATCCCGCAACCACGCCAGTCCAGCCGGGCGGCGCCGCCAGCATGGTAATCAGGAAACCCGCGAATTCGTCCCAGACGATGCCGGGATGATCGTGCACCCCCAGCCGGCGCGCGGCGCCGCCGCAGATACCGACACCCATCACACAGATGAATACGACCAGCACCAGATAAACAGTAAAGCCCCCCTGAACGAGCAGCAGGTACAGCGGCACGGCAGCCAGGGTGCCGGCGGTACCCGGCGCGCGTGGTGCCAATCCCGAACCAAATCCGAACGCCAGCAACAGCAGCGGGCTTCGCAGCACCTGCCGCGCCGCTACCCGGTTCAGCTCATGCGCCGCCAAAGTGATCGAAACCCCGATTCTGTGGCATATGAATCGAGCCATCCTCATGGAGACAACGGATGCCGGGAAGCGCTTCTATACAGCCGATTTCCGTGATTTCGAGCGACTGTTCAGCCGCAGCGACGCGCATGCGATCCACAGCGTCTGCGTCGAGCGTAAAACACAGCTCGTAATCATCACCGCCCGCCAGCTGACAATCACGTGCCAGCGCATCAGGTGCGCCGGCAAGCGCGGGCGATTTCGGCAGCCGGTCCAGCTGGATACTGGCACCGCAGCCGCTTGCGTCGAGCAAATGCCCCAGATCAGCGAGCAGACCATCGGAGACATCGATGGCAGCAGTTCGTCCCAACTGTGCCAGAACAGCACCAAAGGCGACCCGCGGTTCCGGACGATCCAGACGCCGCCGCAACTCGGCATCGGCCGGCTCACCATGCGACAGCTGATGCAGCGCCAGTGCCGCATCGCCGAGCGTGCCGGTAACGAACAGCTTCTGTCCCGGCCGCGCCCGGTCGCGACGCAGCACCTTGTCCGGGTCGATCAGGCCGTGCGCCTGCACCGTCACGCTCAACGGGCCCCGGGTCGTATCACCGCCCACCAGTTCCACACCAAAGCGATCAGCCAACTCAAAAAATCCGCTGGCGAAGGCTTCCAGCCAACGCTCATCAACTGCCGGGATGGTCAAAGACAAGGTCGCCCAGGCAGGGGCTGCGCCCATCGCGGCCAGATCGCTGAGATTGACGGCCAGCGACTTGAAACCGATGTCTTCGGGATTCGTGGTTCCTGGAAAGTGGCGACCCGCCACCAGGGTGTCCATGGCTACGACCAGAGCCCGGCCTGCGGCCACCTGCAGCAGTGCAGCGTCATCGCCAATTCCGAGCAGCACATCGTCGCGATGCCTGCCGGAGCGCGTAAAGAAACGCGCTATGACATCGAATTCAGAAATAGTCATCGCGCGCGCCGCGCCTACTTCTTTTTCAGCAGACCACTGCCGCTCTGACCTTGCGGATGCTCCACCGCCCGCAGCCGGCGCGCCACCTGATCCAGCACGCCGTTGACGTACTTGTGTGCCTGTTCAGCGCCGAACTTCTTGGTCAGATTAACCGCTTCATTGATGATCACCTTGTACGGTACATCGATGCGCATCATCAGTTCGTAGACGGCCATGCGCAACACTGCGCGCTCCACCGGATCGAGTTCCGCCACCGGTCGGTCGAGGTATCCGGAAAATGCCGCTTCGACTTCCTCCAGGCATGCCGGCGTCCGGTACAGCAGTTCATGAAAATAGCCCTGATCGGCTTTGGAAAAATCCTCGTCCTCGAGAAACTGCGCTTCAATGTCTTCCAGGTCGCTGCCGGAGAGATCCCATTGATACAGCGCCTGCATAGCCAGGCGCCGCGCGCGGGTGCGCAGTGGTGCCTGCGGTTTGTCCTGGTCCGTCACGCTCATGTGTTCCTACTTGCCGATTTCGCGAAGTACGTTGATCATTTCTATCGCTGACATTGCCGCCTCGACACCTTTGTTCCCGGCCTTGGTACCGGCGCGTTCAATCGCTTGCTCGATGCTGTCGACTGTCAATACGCCAAAGGCCACCGGTATGTCGTACTGCATCGATACCGTCGCCAGCCCTTTGGTGCATTCACCTGCCACATACTCGAAATGCGGCGTACCGCCACGAATCACGGCGCCCAGTGCCACGATGGCATCATAGCGCTTGCTTGCAGCGAGACGCTGGGCAGCAAGGGGCATCTCAAAAGCGCCGGGCACGCGGATAATCTGCAGGTCGCTGTTCTCAGCGCCGTGTCGCCGGAAAGTATCGACGGCTCCGCTCAACAGACTCTCTACGACAAAACTGTTGAAACGCGCTACCAGCAACGCCACGCGCGCGCCGCGGATTGTCAGTTGCCCTTCGATTTCTTCTATGCCGTTCATGGTTTCGCTCCAGGATTTGATTTTTCTGCGGCTAGTCGCCGCTCACATATTCCACAACTTCGAGGCCGAAGCCGGACAGTCCGTGCACCACCATTGGCGCACTCAGCACGCGCATGCGGGTAACGCCGAGATCGGTGAGAATCTGCGCGCCGATGCCATAGGTTCGCAGCTCGTGACGCTCCTCGCGTGTGACCGGCTCACCACTTTTTTCGTGCTGGTCGTAACTGCGGATGCGTTGCACCAGGTCCTTGGGTGACTCGTGCTGACCCAGCACCACAATGACGCCCTTGCCGTTTTTGGCCACCCGCCGCATGACATCACGCAATGGCCAGCCGCTGTCTTTCATTTGCGCGCCGAACAGGTCACCCAGTGCATTCTGTACATGCACCCGCACCAGGGTCGGCTCACCGGGATCAATTGTGCCCTTTACCAATGCCAGGTGCAGACCCTCGTGCACGATATCCTGATAGGCATACAGGCGGAATTCGCCAAACTCGGTGTCAAGATCGCACTCCGCCACACGTTCAACGCTCTTTTCATTGGCAATGCGGTAGTGGATCAGATCGGCAATGGTACCGACTTTAAGCCCATGCTCGGCGGCAAACTTTTCCAGGTCGGGCCGCCGTGCCATGGTGCCATCTTCATTGAGAATTTCCACGATCACGGCGGCCGGCTCGAGATCCGCCAGCCGCGCCAGGTCACAGCCGGCCTCGGTGTGACCGGCGCGTGTCAGTACACCACCGGGCTGCGCCATCAGCGGGAAAATATGCCCCGGCTGCACCAGGTCCTGCGGGCACGCGTCCGGCTTCACCGCAGTGCGTACGGTATGCGCGCGATCGTAAGCGGAAATTCCCGTCGTGACACCTTCTGCGGCTTCGATCGATACCGTGAAGTTGGTCGCCATCTGCGCCTGGTTATCATTCACCATCAATGGCAGTGACAGTTGCCTGCAGCGCTCCGGCGCCAGCGTCAGACAAATCAGCCCACGTCCGTGGGTAGCCATGAAGTTGATGTCCTGCGGACGCACCAGACTCGCCGCCATCAACAGGTCGCCCTCGTTCTCGCGGTCCTCGTCGTCCATGATAACGACCATCCTGCCTGCGCGGATGTCGGCGATAATCTCTTCGATACTGCTTAATTGCATAAGGTTACATTCTACCCATTGGCGCCGTGGAGAAATCCGTGACGCTGTAATAGTTCCCGGGTGATACCGGCGCCGGTCACCGCGGCCTGCTCGCCGAGCACCAGCCGTTCCAGATAACGCGCGATGATATCGACTTCCAGATTGAAGGCGCTCCCGGCCTGCAGATCACCCATGGTGGTTTCGCGCAGCGTATGCGGCACGATATTCAGTTCGAACTCCGCGCCTTCCACCCGGTTCACGGTAAGGCTGATGCCATCCACGCAGACCGAACCCTTGGCGGCAATATAATGGGCCAGTGAATCGGGCGCACGCATGCGAAAGCGCACCGAGCGGCCTTCATCGCGACGGGATACCACTTCCCCGATGCCATCGACATGACCACTCACCAGATGGCCGCCGAGCGGGGTGGCGAGCGTCAGGGCCTTTTCCAGATTGACCCGGTGGCCGATTTTCAGTGCGCCGGTGCAACTGCAGGCGAGCGTTTCCGCCGACACATCCGCCCAGAACCCATCACCCGGCAATGCCACCACTGTGAGACACACGCCACTGGTGGCGACGCTGTCACCCAGTGCCAGTCCGGTCAGACCCAGCGAACCGGTATGAATGCGTAAACGCAGATCGCCGGTTCTGGGCTCCAGCGCAGCAACGGTTCCAACAGCCTGAATAATACCTGTAAACATAATTTAAACCGGTCTCGCGGTAATCCGCAGCGCGCTGCTCACGCGCCGCACGTCAAGCCATTCCAGTGCAATGCGATCGCTCATCTGTTGCAGGCCCGGCAGACTGAACATGCCGCGCCCCCCGTCGCCCATCAGATGCGGCGCCAGGTAAAAAATCAATTCATCGACCAGGCCGGCGGCCAGAAAGCTCCCCGCCAGCGCCGGCCCGCATTCGAGCAACACCTCATTGACATCCCGCGCCGCGAGTTCCTGCAGCACTGCAGCAGGCGCCACGCGCCCCTGCTCCGTCGCTATGGCCATGACCTCGGCGTCGGCGCGCTGCAGCGCCTGCCAACGGGCACTGTCCGGCGCCGTCGTCAACACCAGAGTGTGCCCCGGCAAGGTCAGCATGCGCGCATCTTCCGGCATCCGCAGAGCAGAATCGAGCACCACCCGCAGCGGCTGCCGCACCGGCTCGACGCCCTGCAACTCATCCGCTGCAAGCCGCACATTCAGCGATGGATCGTCAGCCAGCACCGTGCCGATGCCGGTTACTACAGCGGAACTGCGTGCCCTCAGCAGTTGCACATCACGACGTGCTGCCGGGTCACTGATCCACCGGCTTTCGCCCGATGCCATGGCGGTGCGGCCGTCCAGACTGGCCGCCAGTTTCACCCGTACCCAGGGCCGGCCCCGGCGCATCCGGGCAAAAAAACCTGGATTCAATGCTGCCGCCTGCGCTTCCAGCACACCGGTTTCAACTGTAATACCCGCAGCTCTCAGGCGCTCCAGACCCTGCCCCGCCACCCGTGGGTTGGGATCCTGACCGGCAACCACGACGCGCTTCACCCCGGCGGCGATCAGCGCGTCGGCGCACGGCGGCGTGCGGCCGTGATGACTACAGGGCTCCAGCGTCAGGTAAACGTCCGCGCCACGCGCAAGTTCACCCGCCTCACGCAACGCGAACACTTCTGCGTGGGGGCCGCCGGCCTGACGATGCCAGCCAGTGCCGACCAGCGTCCCCTGATTAACGATCACACAGCCGACATTCGGATTCGGATGCGTACTGTAGATTCCACGCGCCGCCAGCCGGACCGCCTGCGCCATGTACTCATGGTCCATCAGGGCGGTCCTGATCGGCCGCAACGGTACTTAATCATCAGACGCAGTGTCGCTTTCTTCGTCAGGCAGAAGATGCATCTGGTTGCGACGTTCCTCGGGCGTCGGCTGCCGCTCCAGACGATCGATTTCCTCACGGAATTCGCTGACATCCTGAAAGCTGCGGTACACGGAAGCGAAACGCACGAATGCGACCTGATCCAGGTTCCGTAATTCGCCCATCACCCATTCACCCAGCACCCGCGACTGAATCTCGCGCTCGCCGCAGGACTGCAGACGATGCTGAATGCGGCCGATGGCGGCCTCCACACTGTCGGTATCCACCGGGCGTTTTTCAAGCGCGCGCAGCACGCCGGTCAGCAGCTTTTCCTGGTTGAACGGCTCACGGGTGCCGTCACTCTTGACGATACGCGGCATGACCAGTTCGGCGCTCTCATAGGTTGTAAAACGATCGCCGCACTCGCTGCATTCGCGCCGTCTTCGCACCTGCAAACCGTCACTGGCGAGGCGTGAATCGATAACCCGGGTATCGAGATGTCCGCAAAACGGGCAGCGCATGAACGGTCACTCTCCGCCGGGTCGACTGACTTAGCCGTACACCGGAAAACGTTTGCAAATTTCCAGCACCTTGCCCTGCACCTGCCTGACCATGTCAGGCTTTTCCAGGTCATCCATAATGTCGCACATCCAGCCGGCCAGCTCCCTGACCTCAGCCTCGCCGAAACCACGGGTGGTGACTGCCGGAGTGCCAACGCGGATACCGCTGGTCACGAATGGCGACTGCGGATCGTTCGGCACTGCATTCTTGTTAACCGTGATGTTGGCCGCACCCAGTGCCGCGTCAGCGGCTTTGCCGGTAATACCCTTGTCGATCAGATCGACCAGGAACAGGTGGTCGTCCGTGCCGCCCGAGACGACCTTGTAACCGCGTTGCATGAATACATCTGCCATGGCGCGCGCATTAGCCAGCACCTTGCCCTGGTATTCGGTAAATTCCGGCTGCAATGCTTCCTTGAAGGCCACGGCCTTGGCGGCAATCACGTGCATGAGCGGACCGCCCTGGGTGCCGGGAAACACGGCCGAATTGAGTTTCTTTTCAATATCCGGGTTAGCTTTGGCCAGGATCAGGCCACCACGCGGGCCGCGCAGGGTTTTGTGTGTGGTGGTAGTCGTGACATCCGCAATCTGCACCGGGCTGGGATAATGGCCGGTAGCGATCAGGCCAGCGACATGGGCCATGTCGACAAACAGCCAGGCTCCGACTGAATCCGCGATGCGGCGACAGCGCTCCCAGTCAACGACGCGCGAATAGGCCGAGAAACCCGCGACCACCATTTTCGGCTTGTGCTCGAGCGCAAGCGCTTCCATCTGCTCATAGTCGATCTCTCCGGTGGCCGCATTCAAACCGTACTGGACGGCGTTGAATATTTTTCCGGAGAAATTTACCTTCGAACCGTGGGTAAGGTGACCGCCGTCGGCGAGGCTCATGCCGAGAATAGTGTCGCCCGGGGTGCAAAGCGCAAGGTATACGGCAGCGTTGGCCTGCGAACCGGAATGCGGCTGTACGTTGGCATAATCGGCACCAAACAGCTGCTTGACCCGCTCGATGGCAAGCTGCTCGGCCTGGTCGACGAACTCGCAACCACCGTAGTAGCGTTTGGCGGGATATCCTTCCGCATACTTGTTGGTCAGCACCGAACCCTGGGCTTCCATAACGCGCGGGCTGGCATAGTTTTCCGAGGCGATTAACTCGATGTGTTCTTCCTGGCGGGTGATTTCTCCCGCAATGGCGGCGGCGAGTTCGTCATCGAATCCCGCGATGGTCATGTCTTTACTGAACATTCGGTGTCCCCGGTACGGCTGAAAAAAGCGGAATTATACTGGATTCAGCTGCTTTCGCCCAGCAAGGCTTCGACCACCGCGGTCCAGGCGGCAGCCAGGTTGGCGCGATTGTACCCTCCGCCGCCAAGCGCCAGCAGGCGTCCCTGGCAATAGCGCTCGGCCAGCACTACCAGGCGTTGCGCCGCGAAACGGTGCGCTGCGGAGGAATAGTCGAGGTGCGTGATCGGATCACCGGCAAGGCTGTCGGCGCCACACTGCAGAAGCAGGAATTCCGGCTGCGCCTGTTCGATGAAACGCTCCGCCGATTCCCATAGCCTGAAAAAGGTTTCGTCACCCGCGCGCGGCGGCACAGGAATATTCAGCTTGCGGCCCTGCGCTGCACCGCGCCCGGTCTCGTCACTGAACCCGGTGCCGGGATACAGATAATGGCCATCCTCATGAAGGTCGACGAACACAAGCTCGGGATCGTCCTCGAATGCGTAAAATACCCCGTCGCCGTGGTGGGCATCGATATCCACATAAGCCAGGCGCCGGATACCGTACTGCTTGCGCAGCGTCTCGATTGCGACACCGCAATCATTGAATACACAGAAACCGGCCGCGCTATCCCGGCGCGCGTGGTGCAAACCCGCGATCGGCACAAAGGCGCGCCGGCAGTCACCTCGCATGATGCAATCCAGCGCCTCCAGCGTAGTGCCAACCACCGCCGCCGCCGCTTCATAGACGCCTTTGAACGCTGGCGTATCACCCGCATCGAGATAGCCGGAACCGCTTTGCGACTGTTGCTTTACCCGCTCCAGATACGCCGCAGTATGAAAACGCAGGATCTGCATCTCACTGGCCTGGACCGGCGCACGCACCTCGACCCGCTTGTCCAGCCCGGTTTCTGTCATGCGCTGCCAGAACGCATCCATGCGATCCGGTCCGAACGGATGTCCTGCGCCGAAGCCATAGCTCGCCAGCGCCGGGCCGACATAAACGCTGACAGGAAATTGCTGCATGACCGCACCTTCGATACCGGGCACAGTACAAGCCTAGCAAACAAACTTTCCAGCAGCCGGTGCTGCCGCACTGACGGCGTCACCCTTCGCAGCACGCGTTATCGCGTTATAATGGCAGTTCATTTTTTACCGGCGACTCTTATTCAATGGCTCAGTACGTATACACCATGAACCAGGTCGGCAAAGTCGTGCCGCCCAAACGCGAAATCCTGCGCAACATCTCCCTGTCTTTTTTCCCCGGCGCCAAGATCGGCGTACTCGGACTGAATGGCTCCGGCAAGTCGACGCTGCTGCGGATCATGGCCGGGGTCGATACCGACATTAACGGGGAGGCGCGGCCGCAGGCCGGCATCAACATCGGCTATCTGTCGCAGGAACCGCAACTGGACGAGAGCAAGGACGTGCGCGGCAACGTTGAAGAAGCACTTGCGGAGATTACTGCTGCGCAGAGCCGGCTCGATGAAGTCTATGCCGCCTATGCAGAGCCGGATGCTGATTTTGACGCCCTGGCCGCCGAACAGGCCAAACTGGAAAACATTCTGCAGGCGACCGGCGGACACAATCTGGATCGCATGCTGGAAGTCGCTGCCGATGCACTGCGGCTGCCACCCTGGGAGGCCGATGTCAGCAAGCTGTCCGGCGGTGAAAAACGTCGCGTGGCGCTGTGCAAGCTGCTGCTGTCGAAGCCGGACATGTTGCTGCTCGATGAACCGACCAACCACCTCGATGCGGAAAGCGTCGCCTGGCTGGAGCATTTTCTTCATGATTATGCCGGCACCGTAGTAGCCGTCACTCATGATCGCTATTTTCTGGACAATGTCGCCGGCTGGATACTGGAACTGGATCGCGGCCACGGCATTCCCTGGGAAGGAAATTACTCTTCCTGGCTGGAACAGAAAGAGACGCGCCTGCAGCAGGAAGAAAAAACCGAAAGCGCACGCCAGAAAGCCATGAAAGCCGAGCTCGAATGGGTGCGCAGCAATCCCAAGGGCCGGCATGCCAAGAGCAAGGCGCGGCTGGCGCGTTTCGAGGACCTGTCCTCACAGGAAAACCAGAAACGAAACGAGACCAAAGCCCTGTACATTCCACCGGGCCCGCGTCTGGGCGAACTGGTCATCGAGGCAAATCATATTTCCAAGGCGTTCGGCGACCGGCTGTTGATCAATGACCTGAATTTCCAGCTGCCGCAGGGTGGCATCGTCGGCATCATCGGACCCAACGGCGCTGGTAAAACCACACTGTTCCGCATGCTCACCGGTGCCGAACCTGTCGACGGCGGTGAACTGCGCATCGGTGACACGGTGCAGATGGCATACGTGGATCAGAGCCGCGATGCGCTGGATGGAAGCAAGAGCGTCTGGGAAGAAATTTCCGATGGTCAGGACATCATTACTATCGGCAAATACGAAGTGAATTCGCGCGCCTATGCCGCACGTTTCAATTTCGCAGGCAGTGAACAGCAGAAGCGCGTGG
Source organism: Thiogranum sp. (assembly GCA_032251035.1). Classification (GTDB taxonomy): domain Bacteria; phylum Pseudomonadota; class Gammaproteobacteria; order DSM-19610; family DSM-19610; genus Thiogranum. The sequence goes on from JAVVEV010000009.1 coordinate 56,604, forward strand.
GGGACCTGTCCGGCGGCGAGCGCAATCGCGTACACCTGGCCAAACTGCTGCGCAGCGGCGGCAACCTGCTGCTGCTCGATGAGCCCACCAATGATCTGGACGTGGAAACCTTGCGTGCTCTCGAAGAAGCGCTGCTCGACTTCCCGGGTTGTGCCGTCGTTATCTCGCACGATCGATGGTTTCTGGATCGCATTGCGACACACATGCTGGCGTTCGAGGGTGACAGTGAAGTGGTCTGGTTCGAAGGCAATTACGCGGACTACGAAGCCGATCGCAAGCGCCGCCTGGGCAGCGAAGCGGAACAGCCGCACCGCATCAAGTACAAGCGTCTGGGCTAGGATCGATGCAGTCACCCTGGCAGTGCGCCAGCGTGACCATCCTATCGGGCGGGCCTTTTTCTCAATCTCGCCAGCAACAGGCCTGCCAGCAACAGCCCATATACCAGTGGCTCCAGTACATCGGCTTTCACCAGCCACCAGAAATGCAGCACCCCCAGTGCAGGTATGACATAGGCCAGCCGGTGCAGGCGTTTCCAGTTTTTGCCGAGACGCCGAATCATGTAGCGGTTCGACGTCAGCGCCAGCGGCAACAGCAGCAGGTAAGCCAGCATACCCACTGTGATAAACGGCCGGTCAATAATATCCAGCCAGATCTCATCCCAAAGAAAAAACTGGTCCAGCCACAGATACGTTGCCAGATGCAGGGAGGCATAAAAAAACGTGTACAAGCCGAGCATACGGCGCAAACGCACCGGCCATAACCAGCCACTGAAGCGTTTCAACGGCGTCATCAGCAGCGTCAACAACAGAAACCGCAGCGCCCATTCTCCGGTATGATGCGTGATTGCTTCAATCGGATTAGCACCCAACTGATCGTTGAATGTCTTCCATATGAGTATCGCCAGCGGCAACAGGCAAGCAGCAAAAACCCCAGGCTTCAACCAGTTTCTATACAACAGGCGCACTTTCAGAGAGCCCAAACCTTTCATTCCGGACGCGGGACACGGGCTTTATTTGACAACCGAATCGGTTACTAATAGATTCCATCGGGCTGAATGAAGTTACTGAAGACTGGATAAGTTGTAGAACCTGATGGGCCCTTTTTCCGATGCTACCGCGCTCGTAGATCACGTCACCGAACTGGTAGTCCTGCCTGAAGTTTACCTGCGTGTCCAACAACTGCTCAACGACCGCAATACATCGGCGGCTGATATCGGTCGAATCATCAATGCTGATCCGGCGCTAACGGCTCGCCTGCTGAAGATCGCCAACAGCCCGTATTTCGGCATGGCTGCAAGAATCGATACCATCAGCCGGGCCGTAACCATCATGGGCACTCAGCACCTGCATGATTTCCTGCTTGCCACTTCGGTGACTTCCGCTTTCGTCGATCTGCCAGAGCCGCGCCCTGACCTCAACCGGTTCTGGCTCCGCAGTACACGCTGCGCGATCATCTCGCGACTGATTGCTATCGACTGCAATGTACTGGAAAACGAACGTGTGTTTGTGGCGGGCCTGTTGAATGACATCGGTCACCTCGTGATGTATCAGTTGATGCCCGGACCCACAGCCGAAGCGGAAGCCTGCGCCGAGGCACAGGGCCAATCACTTGCAGCAGTCGAACGGGAACTGTTCTTCGGCTACGATTATGCTGACGTCGGTAGCCTGCTGCTGCAGCGTTGGAACCTCCCACCCATGCTCAGCGAGATCATCCGACACCATAACGAGCCCGACCAGGCCCGGCGTTTTCCGCTGGAAACAGCCATTGTTCACGCGGCGCGCGTCATTTGTTCGGTGATAGAAAAACGCGACAGGGCCGCAGATGCGTTGCCATTGATCGCTCCCTTTGCCGCACAGCAGATTCAACTGAATAAAGAAAAACTGGATAACATCGAAATTACGGCTAACCATCAGTTGACGGAAACCGCAAATCTGCTTGTACCGAAGATGCACGCCGCCTGAGATAACCACGCCACTAGAAATTCTTCACCAGATCCATGTCCGCATACAGCCCCGCCACCTGTTCCGCATAACCATTGAACATCTGCGTTTTTCGCTTGCGCAATTCACCAATGCGTCGCTCACGCTTCTGACTCCAGCGCGGATGTGGCACACCCGGATTTACATTTGAATAAAATCCATATTCTGCAGGCCCTGCGCGCATCCAGGAAGTCACCGGCTGGGTAGCAGTGAAATCGATACTGACGATCGACTTGATGCTTTTGAAACCATACTTCCATGGCACCACCAGACGTATGGGCGCGCCGTTCTGATTAGGCAGCACATCGCCATACAGGCCGACTGCCAGCATCGTCAGCGGATGCATAGCCTCGTCCAGCCGCAGACCTTCGACATACGGCCAGTCCAGCACACCGCGCCGCTGGCCCGGCATCTGCTCCGGATCGTACAGGGTTTCAAAGCGGACGTATTTTGCCTTCGATGTCGGTTGAAAGCGTTTGATCAGATCCGCGAGTGGGAAACCGATCCAGGGAATGACCATCGACCATCCTTCCACGCAGCGCAACCGGTAAATGCGCTCCTCGAGCGCATGCCCTTTGAGAATGTCTTCCAGCGTAAAAGTACCGGTCGTTTCCGCCTCGCCCTGAATGCGTAATGACCAGGGATCCGTTTGCAGGGCATGCGCGTGGCGAGCCGGATCGGATTTGTCGACGCCGAACTCGTAGAAGTTGTTATAGCTGAGGATGTCCTCGCGCGGCGTTGTCTCTTCATTGCTGCTGAAGGGGCCGGGCGTAACTTCATCCAGCTTCAGCTTGCCGGTCGCGTGCTTCGGCAGCAGCATGGCGCCCACTGCCGCGCCCGCCAGCATAAGCCCGGATTTCATGAATTCCCGGCGACGCCGGTAAATTTCCACCGGTGTCACATCAAATTCAGTCAAACGACCAGACTTTCTGATCAACACGCGCATTCCCCTGCAAGATTACCGATAAAAGTGTGACCGGATTGCGACGACTGAGTTCCCGGGCATCAGCCGAGCTGCTTGCGCGCATTGCGGAACATGCGCATCCAGGGTCCATCTGGCCCCCAGTCATCCGGATGCCAGGAATTCTGGACGGTCCGGAAGACCCGCTCCGGATGCGGCATCATAATGGTGAAGCGGCCGTCCTCATTGCACAGACCGGCAATTCCCTGAGGAGATCCGTTCGGATTAAAAGGATAGTTTTCCGTCGCGGCGCCATAATTGTCGAGATAGCGCAGTGTAACCAGTTGCTGCTGCAAAGCCACGTCGGCCTGGCCCGGCGCTGCAAACTGGGCTCGGCCTTCACCGTGCGCCACTGCGATCGGCAAACGCGAACCGCTCATGCCATCCAGTAGCAGCGACCGCGAAGCAGCGATCTCGACCATCGAGAAACGTGCCTCGAACTGTTCCGATGCATTGCGAACAAAGCGCGGCCAGCCGGTCGTGCCAGGAATGATTTCAGTCAGACCCGACAGCATCTGACAGCCGTTGCAGACACCCAGGCCCCAGCTGTCCGGACGTGCAAAGAACGCGCTGAACGCGTCGCGGGCACGCGAATTGAAGAGAATAGACTTCGCCCAACCCTGTCCGGCACCCAGCACATCACCATAGGAAAACCCGCCGCACGCCACCAGTCCGCTGAACTCGCTCAGATCCGTGCGCCCTTCAATGACATCGCTCATGTGCACATCGTGGCAGGCAAAGCCGGCCTGGTCGAAAGCGGCAGCCATCTCCACCTGACCATTGACGCCCTGCTCCCGCAGTATCGCGATCTTTGGTCGCGCGCCGGTGGCAATCATCGGAGCAGCGGGATTTTCATCCGGATCGAAGCCCAGATGCGGCTGCATGCCCGGATCGCTGCTGTCGAGCAGTGCTGCAAACTCCTGTCTGGCGCACTCCGGATTATCGCGCAGCGCCTGCACCTGGTAGCTGGTTTCCGCCCAGGCGCGCTGCAGGTCGATCCAGCGGTCCTCGAACAGCGTCTTGCGCGCACAGGTCAGCACCATCCGATCATCGTCGCGCAAGCTACCAATGACATGAGTGTGACGGCCCAGCCCGATAGCGTGCAGCGACTGCAAAACCGTGTCGGTGTCGCAATGCCGCACCTGGATGACTGCACCGAGCTCCTCATTAAAAAGCGCGGCAATCTGATCGTCACCGAGTTCGTCCAGCTGAATCTCAAGACCGGTGTGAGCGGCAAACGCCATTTCGCACAATGTGGTGAACAGACCGCCGTCGGAACGGTCGTGATAAGCAAGCAACAAATCAGCCTGATTGAGATCCTGAATGGTCGCGAAAAAGTCCTTCAGCGCCTCGGGATCATCCAGATCGGGAACCTGGTGCCCCAGCTGCTTGTAGACCTGGGCCAGCGCCGAACCGGCGAGCCGGTTGCGCCCCTTGCCGAGATCGATGAGTATCAGGTCCGTATCGCCACAATCGATACGCAGCTGCGGTGTGAGGGTGAGACGGACATCCGCAACCGGTGCGAAGCCGGTGATGATCACCGACAATGGTCCGGTCACACTGCGCTGCTCTCCATCCTGCTGCCACACGGTCTTCATCGACAGGGAATCCTTCCCCACAGGAATGGCAATACCGAGACGCGGACACAGCTCTTCACCAATCGCGCGCACTGTATCGAACAGACCCGCGTCCTCTCCCGGATGTCCGGCTGCCGCCATCCAGTTGGCCGACAGACGGATATCGGACAGCTTGTCGATACGCGCCGCTGCCAGATTCGTGATCGCCTCACCGACCGCCATGCGACCGGATGCCGCCGGTTCTGACAGCGCCAGCGGCGGCCGCTCGCCCATCGCCATGGCCTCGCCGCGAAAGCCTCGATAATCAGCGCAGGTCACTGCCACATCCGCCACCGGCACCTGCCAGGGACCCACCATCTGGTCACGCGTCACCTGTCCGGTGATCGAACGGTCGCCGATTGTGATCAGGAATTTTTTACTCGCCACCGAAGGCAGGCGCAGCAGCCGCGGGACTATCTCAGCAAGATCCGTCGGCAGCTCAAGCTCCGCTTTCGAAAAGGTGCGATGGTGCACTTCGCGCAACATCTTGGGCGGTTTCCCGAGCAACAGGGACATCGGCAGGTCAATGGGCGTGTTATCGAAGAAACCATCGCCGAGCACCAGTTGCTGGTCTTCGGTCGCCTCGCCCAGCACTTCGAACGGACAGCGTTCGCGCTCGCACAGGGCCTGAAACTCCTCGAGCCGCTCCAGCAGCACCGCCAGCACGTAGCGTTCCTGTGATTCATTGCACCAGATCTGCATGGGCGACATACCGGGCTCATCATTCGGCACTGCACGCAGCTCGAAACTGCCGCCACGGCCGGCGTCGTTGACCAGTTCGGGCACCGCATTGGACAGACCACCGGCACCCACGTCGTGAATCGACAGGATCGGATTATCGGCGCCCATCGCCCAGCAGCGATCGATCACTTCCTGACAACGACGTTCCATTTCCGGATTACCGCGCTGCACCGAAGCAAAATCCAGGTGCTCGGCACTGGTACCACTGGACATGGATGACGCGGCGCCGCCCCCCAGACCGATCAGCATCGATGGCCCGCCCAGCACAATGATCTGGGCGCCGACCGGCAATGCCAGTTTATCGATATGTTGTTCGCGAATGTTGCCGTAACCGCCAGCGATCATGATCGGCTTGTGATAGCCGCGCAGGTCCTGCCCTTCAGGTCCCGGCACACGTTCCTCGAAGGTGCGGAAATAGCCGCACAGGTTGGGGCGGCCGAATTCGTTATTGAAGGCGGCCGCACCCAGTGGGCCATCGATCATGATATCGAGCGCCGATACGATACGATCAGGTCGGCCATGATCAGTTTCCCATGGCTGAATGAAGTCCGGAATCCGCAAATTGGATACTGAAAAACCACACAACCCGGCCTTGGGCTTCGCGCCTCGTCCGGTCGCTCCCTCGTCACGGATTTCGCCGCCGGAACCGGTGGCAGCACCCGGAAACGGCGAGATCGCAGTCGGGTGATTGTGGGTTTCCACCTTGATCTGGATATGCGCGGGTTCTTCACTGGCGCGATACCGGCCATCCGGCGCGGTCGCGAAAAACCGATCCGCAGTGCTGCCCGCTATCACCGCGGAATTATCATGATAAGCCGACAGTACACCCTCGGGGCTGGCGCGGTGGGTGGCGCGAATCATATTGAACAGCGTGGTGCCCTGCTCGACGCCGTCGATTACCCAGTTGGCGTTGAAAATCTTGTGGCGACAATGCTCGGAGTTGGCCTGCGCGAACATCATCAGTTCGACATCAGTCGGGTTGCGCCCCAGATCGAGAAAGCTTTCAGCCAGATAATCGATTTCGTCGTCCGACAGTGCCAGGCCGAGTTCACCATTGACCCACTCCAGAGCGGCACGTCCACCGTGCAATACATCAACGCTGATGAAGGGAGCAGGCTCAGCCTGCCGGAACAGCATTTGCACATCGTCGACAGTGCTCAAGACCGACTCAGTCATGCGGTCGTGCAGCAAAGCCAGGATGGCATCCAGATCGGCAGGTCCGATCACCGCATCCTCCGCCAGCCCCAGATCGAAACGGACTCCACGCTCGATGCGCCTGATCGATGTGAGTCCGCAATTATGGGCAATATCTGTGGCCTTGCTGGACCAGGGCGAAATAGTGCCGATGCGTGGCACGACCCAGAAGCTGTGCGGTGTCGCTTCAGCAACCGGCATATCGCTTTCAAGCAGGCGCCGCAGAATGTCCTGTTGTGCATCAGACAGCGCCTGCTCCAGGTCCACGAAGTGCATGAAACGAGCGTTCAGCGCGGTAATCCGCGGGTCAATGCGGCGAACACGCTCACAAAGCTTCTGAATACGAAAAGTTGAAAAGGCAGGTGCGCCTGGCAGTTGCAGCATGGAAGTTCGCTATCAGTCAGGAGCCAGCGTCAAGCAGGTTCCGTTGAGGAAAATCGCAATGATACTGGATGCCCGGATGAGGGTATAGCACCCACCGCAGCGCATTCAGCTCATCAGGCTCCAGGCAATTCCCATCTGCTGATCCGCGACTCGAACCTCGGATGCCGCGCAACCCAGCACCGCAGCCAGCGCGCTGCGCACCAGGTCGGGATGGTTATTCTTGTCGCTGAGATGTGCTGCGACCAGTTGCTGCAGGCCGGAGATGTCGACGTTGGCCAGGATTTCAGCGGCCTGATCGTTGCTCAAATGTCCGAATGCCCCCCCCACACGCCGTTTCAACGCAGGTGGATAAGGTCCGTTGGCAAGCATTTCAACATCGTGATTGCACTCCAGAAGCAGTGCATCCAGTCCATCGAGCGACTGCAGCATGTGCGGCGTGATGCTGCCGACATCGGTCAGCACGCCAAGACGTAATGCGCCGTCCGACAGGACAAACTGACAGGGTTCGCGCGCATCATGGGGCACCGGAAAGGGATTGATTTCGAGATCGCCGATGGCGAAAGGTCGATGACTGCTGAAGCAATGCCAGGCCGCCAGTTCGCCGCCCTGATGCATGGCTTCGGTGCCGGCCGTCATCCACACCGGTATGCGGTGGCGCCGCGACAGTCTCGCGACACCGGCTATGTGGTCACTGTGCTCGTGCGTCACCAGAATGCCACTAAGATCCTGAGGATGCAGGGACAACCTCGCGAGGCGCCGTTCGGTTTCCGCACAGGAGAACCCGCAGTCGATGAGGATGCGTGTGGCACCGGACTCGACGAGGGTGGCGTTGCCCCGGCTGCCGCTGCCCAGAGAAGCAAAGCGCACTCCCGCTACCTCAACTGTTCCTCCAGCAACTTGAGTATGCGCGTTGCGGTGTCGGAGGCCGCCGGCTCGCCATCAGCGCTCAATACCTGTACACGGGTTTTGGCGCCATCGTCGTAGAGCTTGATCTGATAGGTATCGACCGGCTCGTCATCGCTGGCCCAGAAAGCCAGTCTGGAAAGACCTGTTTTGCCTTCGGCCTGCAGCGGGTCGTTGTAACGGACATAATAAATGCCGCCCGAGCGGTCGCGATCCTCGACGGCGAAATCAATGCGGTCGAGGGTAATGCCAACGCTGCGCCACGCGTTCAGAAAATCTTCATGTACTACCAGGTACGGCTGTTCCGAGTCCTGCTGCACCAGCTCAGCACGGGCGGGACCGGGTGCGACACGGGTTTTTGCCAGTTGCTGATCAGCCTGCTGCGGTTTCACGCCCAGCCAGATCATCATTTTCTTCAGCATTTCGGCTTCCAGACCCGGATCAACGGGCCGCGGCTCCCAGACCGATGTCTGCACCTCGTCCTGGCGACCCTGGAAGGTTTCCTGAATGCCCTGATGGGTAATGAAGATCTCAGTGGTACCGGGCCGTTCGCCGCGTTCCATGCGCATGCGGTAGCGGTCGCGATACGCGGAGGAATAGGCATTCTCGAAAGCCCGGCTGATAACGCTGCGAATGATTCCCTGCGGCACGTCAGCCCGGCTATCGATCCAGTCGGTCTCCAGCACTCCGGCAGCCGGGTCCTCGCGCACCAGCAGAAATTCATTTTCCAGCCAGAAATCCCTCGCCAACGGCCACACTGCGGCCGGGTCCGCATCAATCTCCAGCCAACGCCGGTCGCGATCGCGCGCCAGCTTTATGTCTTCCGGGGTCGGCAACACTCCGCTCGTGTCCGTCGCCGGCACCGCTCTCTCGCTGGTATATTCAGACAATGTGGCTCCGCCTTCCGGCACGTCCAGCATATCGTTGGCCGGCAGGCTGGTCAGATCGGGAGGCACTTCCAGTGGAGCGGAAACCCGGGCTTTTTTGTATTCTTTGCTGCGGTCTGGAAACAGGGAGTTCAGCGTACTGCAGGCTGTTATGGACAGGAACATAACAGCGAGCGCCAACGTACGGCTGGCGAATTTGATTCGTGGCATGAGTGTCAGTTGAACCTCTTTATCATTGAGCAGCAGCAATCTTGAGCACTCCCGCCTGACGCAACGCATCGCGCACCTGCGCGTGACAATGCTCCGACAGCGGGGTCAGGGGCAGACGCAGCCCCGGCTGTATCAATCCCATTTCGTGCAGTGCCCATTTCACCGGAATAGGACTGGATTCCACGAACAGGTCGCGGTGCAGCGCGCGCAGCGGCTGATCGAGGCGCTCCGCCAACGCCCGGTCGCCGGCCAGGGCGGCGGCACACATTTCATGCATTGCTTTGGGCGCCACATTGGCGGTCACCGAAATGTCGCCTTTGGCGCCAAGCAGGATCAGTTCCATGGCGGTTGCATCATCGCCGCTGTACAGATCCAGTTGATCGCCACACAGTTCGAGAATCCGGCGGCCCCGGTCAAGATCGCCGGTCGCCTCCTTGATACCGACAATATTGGAAACCGGCGCAAGGCGGGCGATGGTTTCAGGCAGCAGGTCACAAACCGTCCGTCCGGGCACGTTATACAGGATCTGCGGTATCGGTACCGCGTCGGCAATCGCCCGGAAGTGCCGGTAAAGTCCCTCCTGGGTGGGCTTGTTATAATAAGGAGCCACCAGCAGACAGGCATCGGCGCCCGCGTCCATGCCACACTGGGTAAGCTCGATGGCTTCCTGGGTGCAGTTAGCGCCGGTTCCTGCAATGACAGGTATCCGGCCGCGGACTACTTCCACAACCCGCCGCAGCAGGCCGCAATGCTCCTGTTCGTCAAGCGTCGCGGACTCCCCGGTGGTGCCGACCGCCACAATGGCATCCGTACCGGAGCTGATGTGGAATTCAAGCAGGGCCTCCAGGCTGTCTTCATCGATCGCACCGTCTTCCTGCATAGGTGTGACGAGCGCAACCATACTGCCGTGAAACATCGACATCTCCGGAACACAAAACAAAACGCATGGTACTTTTCCGGCCCGGACGATACAAGCCGCCATACAGGCGCTTTCCCCGATCCAAAGGCGCGGGTAGACTGCCGGTGAGGGTGATCGGGACCGCCCGTCATGATGCTGAACGGTCGCCATTTATCAATCATTTTGATGCCTGCTTCAAGAGCGCCTTGTGGCCTTTGCCACGGGCCTGGTGATAATTGGCCGTTCGAGACACGCTTAAGCCGAGAAATGATGACTGAGAAAACGCCCCCGATTCGCGAAATTCGCATCAACCCGGTGGTTCCCTGCGAATCGGTACTGGTGTCGACGGCCCGTGGCATGCGCCCGCGCAAGGAAGAAGAACCGGCGCCCCGCGATACCCGCAAACACGTCGACAAATGCCCCTTCTGCGCCGGTAACGAGCACATGACGCCACCGACCGTGACAGCGGCGCCCGACAGCGATAACTGGCAGGTCCGGGTAGTGGAAAACCTTTTTCCGGTTCTGGGCGACGACAGCACTTCGTCGAACCTGGTGTTCGGCCTGCAGCAGGCAATTGACGGCTACGGCCGTCACGAGGTGATCGTCGACCACCCCGAGCACGGCATCGCCATACAGGACATGTCGATTGAACACCTGGTGACGTTGCTCGAGGTATATCGCGACCGCATTCGCGCGCTCTACAGCGCCGACCCCCGTATCCAGTATGTGCTGGTGTTCAAAAACTTCGGTCCGGCCGCCGGCGCAAGTATTGCCCATACCCACAGTCAGGTCATCGCCATGCCGGTGGTGCCGGAGAATGTGTATAACGAAGTGGCTCACAGCCGTCTTTATTACGAGAAAAACCGGCAGTGCATTTTCTGTTCGCTGATCGATGAGGCGTTGACATTTGAAGCAACTATTTACGACCGCGAGTCCGGATCGATCCGCCGACAGATCGGCGTCGGACAATACGTGATTGAACGTGGCAAACATTTCGTCGCAATCAAACCGTTCGCGAGTCGTTATGAGTGGGAAATGCACATACTGCCACTCCGGCATCGCAGCGACTTCATTGATATCAGCGATGAGGAACGCGATGACATGGCGGTAGTACTGAAACGTGCCATGGCCAGGCTGGACGCAGTCATAGGCGGTGCGCAGTACAATTTTTTCCTGCACTCGATCCCGCACAACAATGATTTCTCGAACTGCCACAACAGTTATCACTGGCACCTGGAAATCTGTCCGCGCACCAGTATACCCACCGGGTTCGAACTCGGCTCCGGGCTGTTCGTCAGCACTATCAGTCCGGAGCAGGCGGCGGCCCGGCTTCGCGCTGTCGAACTCGATTAGTGATAGACTGACGCCATGACGAACCGACTTGTTATTGCCGCCCTTGGTGAAGACCGTCCCGGCCTGGTGGAAAAACTTTCGCGCTGGGTACTGGACAGCGACTGCAATATTGCAGACAGTCGCATGATGGTAATGGGAGGTGAGTTCGCCGTACTGTTACTGGTTACCGGCAACTGGAACAAGCTCGCCAGACTGGAAAGTCAGCTCGAGCAGGTACAGGACCAGTTGGGCATGACGCTGAACATCAGGCGCACCGAGGAGAAGGAGCGACACGGCGGCTTCCTCCCTTATGGTGTTGACGTGGTCGCGCTCGACCACCCGGGCATCGTGCATAATCTGGCGAACTTCTTTTCGCGCCGCAATATCAATATTCAGGATCTTTCAACATCGAGTTATGCCGCAGCGCATACCGGTACCGAAATGTTTTCAGTTCATCTGAGTCTGGACGTTCCGACCGACACCCACATCGCGACGCTGCGAGATGAATTTCTGGACTTCTGTGACCGTTTGAATCTGGATGCCGTAATAGAACCGATCAAGGGATGATGTGATGAGCAGCGTGGAATTGAACAAGCAGATACCGGACTTCAGTGCGCCCGCGACCGGCGATCAGACATTCAGACTGTCCGATCATCGGGGCAAGAATGTTGTAATCTACTTCTATCCCAAAGACAACACATCGGGCTGTACGCTGGAAGGTCAGGATTTTCGTGACAATCAGGCGGAATTTACCCGTAACAACACACTGGTGGCTGGCGTTTCGCGAGACAGTCTTGCTTCGCACGAAAAATTCCGCAGCGAACAGGAATTTCCTTTTGACCTCATCTCCGACCGTGACGAAAAAATCTGTGCATTGTTCGATGTGCTCAAGGAAAAGAACATGTACGGCAAAAAGGTAATGGGCATCGAACGTAGCACCTTTCTGATCGACGCTGATGGGAAATTGCACCGGGAATGGCGCAAGGTCAAGGTCGATGGGCACGTGGCCGAGGTACTGGAAGCGGCGCGCCAACTGAACCGCTGAGCCTTGCGCATCGCTGACTCCGAACCCTCGTATCCCGGCAGGTGACAATGAGCTTCAACGAGAATTCCATCAAGCGTCTGTTCATTCTCGATACCAACGTGCTGATGCACGACCCTACCGCACTGTTCCGATTCAAGGAACATGACATCTATCTGCCCATGGTCGTACTCGAGGAGATGGATGCCGGTAAAAAAGGCGTGTCAGAAGTCGCGCGCAATGTTCGTCAGGTTAGTCGCTTTCTCGACGAGCTGATGCAGAATGTCGGCATAGAGCAGATCAGACAGGGAATCCCACTGGATAACCGCCGACTGCTCGAGGGTGTTGGCGAGAGCGAATGCGGGCGCCTGTTCTTTCAGACTCACGCGCTTACCAGTGCACTGCCGGACGCCCTGCCTGGAAGCAAGCCGGACAACAACATTCTCGCTACTGCACTGGCGCTGCAAAACGAACACGCTGACCTCGCCGTCACCCTGGTTTCGAAAGACATCAACCTGCGCATCAAGGCCACGGTACTTGGCATTCACGCGGAAGATTTTTTCAACGACCAGGTACTGGAAGACGTCAACCTGCTGTTCGCCGGCGTCAAGGCACTACCGGCGGACTTCTGGCAGCGGCACAGTGACAGCCTGGAATCCTGGCAGCAGGATGGACGCAATTATTACCGGGTCAAGGGTCCGCTGGTTGGATCCTGGCATGCAAACGAGTGTGTTTATCTGCCTGAGGAGCAGGGTTTCGAGGCGCTGGTGCGCGAGACTGGCGGAGAAACCGCAGTACTGGAAAGCACTGTAGATTACCGTGGCAGTCGCCATACCATCTGGGGCATCAGTGCCCGCAATCGCGAACAGAACTTCGCGCTGAACCTGCTGATGGACCCGGACATCGATTTTGTGAGCCTGGTGGGCAGCGCCGGCACCGGCAAGACGCTGCTGGCACTGGCAGCGGGACTGACCCAGACCCTCGAAGAAAATCGCTACAAAGAAATCATTATGACCCGGGTAACTGTACCGGTGGGTGAAGACATCGGTTTCCTGCCCGGCACGGAAGAGGAAAAAATGACGCCCTGGATGGGGGCTCTGATGGACAACCTGGAGGTGCTTACCCGCAGCGATGTGGGTGGCGACTGGGCGCGCGCCGCTACCAATGACCTGTTGAGCAACCGCATCAAGATTCGCTCCATGAACTTCATGCGCGGCCGTACTTTTCTGAACAAATACCTGATTCTGGACGAGGCGCAGAATCTGACGCCAAAACAGATGAAAACGCTGGTAACGCGAGCGGGACCCGGCACAAAAGTAGTCTGCCTCGGAAACGTGGGGCAAATCGACACGCCCTACATCACGGAAACCAGTTCCGGGTTAACTTACGTGGTGGACCGCTTCAAAAACTGGGCACACAGCGGGCACATTATCCTGACCCGCGGAGAACGCTCGCGTCTGGCCGACTACGCCTCTGAGATTCTCTGAGGCGAGGCGAAAATCAACCGGTTCAGCCCTGGTCCTGCACCGGTTCGGAAACCGACTCGCCCGACGGATGCACACGCGGCAGGGCGCGCAGCACCGCCTGCACCAGCGTCGCCAATGGAATCGCAAAAAACACTCCCCAGAAGCCCCAGATACCGCCGAACACCAGCACAGCGATGATGATCGCCACCGGATGCAGGTTGACAACCTCGGAGAACAGCAGCGGGACCAGCACATTGCCGTCGAGCGCCTGAATGATGCCGTAGGCGATCAGCACGTAACCGAATTCAGGACTCCACCCCCACTGGAACCAGGCGATCGCCGCAATCGGTATAGTGACCGCAGCCGCACCAATATAAGGAATAACTACTGACAGACCCACCAATGTGGCCAGCAGTACTGCATACTGCAGATTCATTGCCACAAAGGTCAGGTAGGTTACCGATCCGACCAGCAGGATTTCCCAGATCTTGCCGCGCACGTAGTTCCCGATCTGAATATCGACCTCATGCCACACACGCGTGGTGAGTGCGCGGTCGTCCGGCAGATAGGCAGTCAACCAGTGAATGATGCGTTCTTTATCCTTGAGGAAAAAGAATACCAGCACCGGCACCAGGATCAGGTAAACCATCAGGGTAATCACGCCGACCACTGAGGCGAGCGACAGCGTCAGCAAATTCTGGCCCAGATTTCCGACCTCGGCGCGAATGGCGTCAACCACATCCCGCACCTGCTGCTCGCTGAACAGTTCAGGATAGCTTTGCGGTAACGCCATGATGGCGTCCTGGCCCCTGCTGATGATATGCGGCAACTGCTGCACCAGTTGCGACACCTGATAGGAGAGACGCGGCAACAATCCCAGCAAGGCAAACGTCAGGAAAAACATGAACGCGATGAAAACCAGCACCACTGCCCAGATCCTGGGCACTCCGTGCCGCTGCAGGAAATTTATGATGCCTTCCAGCAGGTAGGCGAGCACCAGCGCTGCCAGTACCGGCGCCAGCATCTGGCCCATGGTCAGAACCACCACGAACCCCACCAGCAGCAACAGCACCAGGATGACCACCTGGGGATTGGAAAAATAGTGCACGAACCAGCGCCGCAGCAATTCCATTGCTAGTCTTCGTCCTTTTTCAGCTTTTGATACTGATCCTCGAACAGATGCTCCAGCTCATCAATAACCTCGGCGGCGGCACGCCTGTGCAACACATGCTGCGTAACCAGGTCCGAGGTTGCACCCAGCATTTTGGTCTTGTCGAGCATGAAGTAGGTTTTCGACAGCCGTTTCACAGCGGCGACGACTTTCTCGTCTTGCGGGCGGGGCAGCGGTTCCGGGGGCGGGATCTCTCGCGGCCTGGTCGGGGAAGCGACTTCGGCAGGAAGTTCACCCGAGCCGGAGCGACTCAAAAGGAACTCCGCAAAACTTTTTACAGCCGCCTGATCCACGGCAGACAGCTGCTGAAATATCTCGACAAAAGCTTCCGAACGATCCTGATCCATAGACCGGTTTATACCGCGGCTGGATGCGATTTGCAGTAGTTTCTGGCGAAGTCGAGCAATTCATCCATGGCGCGATGCCGAAATTTCTGCTTCTGGTGCACGAAAGAGAAGGGCCGCTCGAGGGTCGGCTCCAGGATGAGCGACACCAGGGTCCCAAGCCTGAGTTCCTTCTGAACAGTGGCCAGAGACACAATAGACACACCCATGCCCGCTTCTACCGCCCCTTTAATGGATTCCGGACTGCCAAGCTCCATCGTCAGATTCATATGACTGGCATTCACGCCGAGGTCGGTCATATAGTCCGCGATCACTTCGCGCGTACCCGAACCTTCCTCGCGACAGATATAGGGATACTCCAGCAGCTCCACGATGCTGATGGACTCCCGGTTTGCCAATGGGTGCTGAGTCGGCAAGACTGCGACCAGCTGGTCCATGCGGCAGACCTCGACCACCAGATTCTTGTTCATCACCGGTGATTCGACCACGCCCAGATCGATTACATTGTTCTCGACCATATGTACGATGCCCTCGGAATTGGACACCTTGAGTTGAACATTGACGTCGGGATACTTCTTTTTGAAATCGCCCAGCAACGCCGGCAGCATGTACTCGGCAATTGTAGTGCTCGCGCCGATCATCAGCATGCCACTGACGTCTCCGGTCATCTCGCGAACTGCATTATCCATTTCCGAATACAGTTCGAATATACGATCGGAAAATCCATAAACCCGTTTACCGGCTTCGGTGAGGCTGATGCGATTGTGTGTGCGGTCGAACAGTCGGGTGTTAAACTGCTCCTCGAGCTGCCTGACCTGGAAAGTCACTGCCGGCTGAGTCATGTGCAGGCTCTCGGCCGCCTTGGTAAAACTCAGGAGGCGCGCAACAGTGTGGAAAACCTGCAGTCTACGATCTGACATGAATCACGAGCCCTATGCGCTTGCAGGGTGACGAAGACACCCACTGGGAAATTTTTCGATACAATAAAAATATTTAATCAGGTCGCGAACGATACATGAGTAGAAGGCGATTTGCATGCGTTTTCTACCCTCCCAAAAGGGATAAAAAAAGCCAGACGGTTGCCCGTCTGGCCAGTTGCCCTGTTGTTGTTCTTGGTCCCTTACATCTTGAACTGCGACATCAGCGCCTGCTGCTCCGCCGCCAGGCGCGCCAGCTCCTCACTCGCCAGTGCCGTCTGCTGAGCACCCTCTGCGGAACGATCCGCCACTTCCCTGATGTTGTTCATGTTCGATTGCATTTCACCGGCCACTGCACTCTGCTCTTCCGCGGCACTGGCGATCATGGTGCTCATGTCATTGATCGCAGAAACTGATCCGGCAATCATCGCCAGTGACTCGGCTGCTTTCTCGACCAGATCTGAACTGTCCTGGGCCTTTCGCTGAGCGCCGTCCATGACCTTCACAGCATTTACTGCGCCGTCCTGCAAACGTTGAATCATGTCCTGAATTTCCTGGGTCGACTGCTGGGTACGGCTGGCCAGTGTGCGCACCTCATCGGCAACTACCGCAAAGCCACGGCCCTGCTCTCCTGCTCGTGCCGCTTCAATTGCCGCGTTCAGCGCGAGCAGGTTGGTCTGCTCTGCGATGCCGCGAATCACGTCGAGTACCGAACCAATATTCTCGCTTTCCTTTTCGAGATTTCGAATAACCTTGGATGCCGCATTGACTTCATTGACCAGCGATTCAATGCCGCCGATCGCTTCAGTGGCCACCAGCGCGCCGCTTTTGGCTTCGCTATCAGCCTTGTCTGCCGCGTGCGATGCATCGGCCGCGTTTCGCGCCACTTCCTGAACCGTGGCAGTCATTTCATTCATGGCCGAGGCGATGCTGTCGATTTCCGCCTGCTGCGCTTTTACACCACGACTGGTTTCGTCGGTTATGGTGGAGGTTTCTTCCGCAGCAGCTGCCAGTTGCGTCGTTGCTCCGCTGATCTGCCCGATCATGTTGCGCAGATTCGATGCCATCTGATTGAAGGCGTCTATTATTTCGCCAATCATATCGTTGCTCTGCATTTTGCACTCATGCGATATGTCGTTCTGACTGATCGCATTGGCAATTTCAGAGATGCTCTTCAGGCGTTTCAGCAGCACCAGGTGCACAAGCCCGTAGATAGCCCCGCCGCAGATTACACCGGCCACTAGACAGGCACCGACAAACCAGCCGAACATATCTTCCTTTGCTTCAACAAAGAGGCCAGCGAAGAACGGAAACAATGCTCCCATTCCTAGCCCGGACAGTACACAACTAATCAACAAGTTCCGTAGAATGCTGGGTTTCATAATCAATATGCTCACTGCTGTAATAGTCGAATTTCGGTGGCGCTCGACACAGGCCCGGTCATTGTTTCGGCGCTCGTATGAACAACTTAATGCTCTAAGCGCTTTAAATCTCCGGTAATTTGCGTCAGTTTCTCGGCAGTAGAGATCAATAGCGGAGATAATATTCTGGCACTCTCATCAGCAGTTAAATGCAGCAGACTCTGCATGCGTCACTGAGACAACCTGCTGCCTTTTTTCTGAATGCCCGCTAACTGAGACAACCTGCTGCCTTTTTTCTGAATGCCCGCTAACGGCAGCGCCTGCCCCAATCTTGACTGAACAAAGTTCCGACCGGCAAAAAAAACCCCCGCCGAAGCGGGGGCCGGATACTGTCTGACCAGGCAAGTATGTCAGTTGGAACCACCTGCAGCCGCTTCCAATGCTTTGTAAATTGCATTCGGACTCGGCATGATGTTCATAAAACTGTTCGAGCCCATCATCTTCAGATCCGGATAATGTACTGCCATGCGGAAACGCATATGCAGAGCTTTTACCTTGCCACCATCAACCATAATTTCGTAAGGCAGGTACGGTGTGCCCTTCAACTCAGCAAAATCCACCACACTCATGATGTGGGCCTCGTCCATATCCTTATCGTCTTCGGTCGGGCCCTTGCGCGCCACACCGAATACCGTAACCTGGTTCGGAAGATCAAGACGATAAACTTTAGTCACACCTGCAACGCCGGCCTCGAGGTTCTTCTCCAGGGTCTGAACCGCCTTCTTGTGACTGTCGTACTCAGCCAACTGATAAACGTCGTCAAATCTTTCCATGCCGAAGGTGTACTTGTATTTGCGCAGCTTGCGAGCGGATAAACCATCGCCTGCACCAAAGGTCTCCTGCTCTCCAAGCGCCTGCCTGAGAGATTCGGAAATCTGCGTCAGATCAGACTTCAGCAGGTAAGCATTCGCGATATAGGCAGGGTTGACGTAGCTGACCTGGATTTCGTCACCGACTTTGGTGACGCCAACACGCCATGGCGCAGCAAAACCCCCGTTGTCCGACATTGTCGCCACTTTCTTCAATTCATCATTGGTGACGACGATAACGTGCGCCTTGTCAACAAAAGTTTCTTCATAGGGCGTGTATTCGCCCAGCACTTCAAAACCCGCGTCAGTCAATGCCGCTTTTGTGGCCGCTACCTTCTGATCAAAATTACCCGGACCTTTCGATGCCAATACGAACGGATTGAAAGTCTCCGCCGCCTGGACAGCCATCATCGGCATCAGCATGATCGTCATGCCGACTAATGCCCCTGTCATTCGTTTAATCATATTCATTCCTCTCTCCTTACCCCTTTACTGGTGTAATCCGCAACGGATTCTAGACAATTGCCGCGGGAATTACGACCGCATTTCGCAAGCAAAAAAGGGCCACAAGACTGCGGCCCTGTTTATTCTTTCAGATCATGGATCGATTTTCAGAACTGCACCTAGAACTTCCAGGCATAACTGGCCTCGATCGCATTCTGGCTCATGGCATTGTCTACCGAAAAACCGAATCCGGTGAAGCCGCCGGTGCCCTCATAATCAAATGACTGATCATTGCGGAACGCGTGCATGTAGGTCACGGTCAGCTCGTTATTCGGCGTCGGCATATAGGTGAAGCCGACTGTAGCATGCTGTTCGACGAGTCCGGGCGCAATCACATTGAAGAGCACCTGATCATCATCGTATGGAGATTCCGCATAGTTGTAGCCTGCCCGGAACGTCCACTGGTTGTTGTACGCGTAGTTCACACCAATCTTGTAGACGGTGACATCATCCCAGCCAAAACCCCAGCCATCGTCGGTACCCAGGGGATTGGAGACCATCGCCGGATTACCAACCAGGGCGCCGGTGAAGGCGTTAAAGAATTCATCAGCCGTCGGGCCTTCATTATTGATCGCCGCCACATCGCTGTAGTTGATTCGCGTGACATCAGCAGCGATTGTAAGCCTGGAGGTGGGAGTAATAGCGAGACCAATGCCATAGGTCGAAGGAATATCGAAATCACCCTCTTCGGCAAACAACCCGGCGTAATCATCAAATTCCTGCATGTAGATCTGCGAGGTATAAGACGCGCCGATGGACAACCAGCCGAAGTTACCTTGATAGCCGATACGTCCGCCCAGTCCCCAGGCGTCATCATCACCTTTGTTGGTAACGTTCCCGGGATCACTCGAGAACGCCTGGAACAGACCGAGACCGTATGCCCGGAAACGCTGGTAACCAATGACCGGAGCAATGCCGACCGAATGATTATCGCTCAACTGATAGGCAACCGTCGGTGTAATGAGCAACTGAACCAGGTTGACACCGAGCGACGGCGTGGTATTCGGATTCATGTAGAGGTTGGCAAGATTAGGATCGATATTCCCTGCAGGCACACCCTGGAAAGCTTCGAGAAAGCCCGCGAAGCCTGAAGGACCTGGCTGGAAAGCCGAGGTCGAAGTATCACCAATCACCGGCGCAAACGCATCGGTATAAATGTTGCCGGTACCGTCGTCAGGATCGCCATAACGGGTGTTCATGCCGCCATTGGCGACCAGCGAGAGGCCGACTGTCATGCGGCTGCTCAATTCCCGGCTCATGCCGAAATTGGGAATCGCAAAAACTGTCGCGCCACTGTCTTCACGGGAGTTGGTGCCCTGACGTGGACCTGCGCCGCCAAGATCCGGCACGAACATACCCCGCGCATCAACCGCCCCCTCGCGCTGCGGGTTGAACAGCTCGACTCCGGCATCGACGCGATTACCGATCCCGGCAAGGGTGGCCGGATTGACCGCGGAAGCCAGGGAGTCCTGACCGAAAGCCATACCCGCTCCAGCCATACCGCGATTTTTGGATCCATAACCGATCTTGAAATATCCGTTCGTGGCTTGCGCTATCGGCGCGATCGCCAGCGCGGTAGCCACGGCACTGAAGGCCAAGGTGCGTTTCAGGGTACGATTCATAAGTCCTTTCCTCATCTGATTTGGTGTATTGTCCGTCTAATCTGTTGGTTTTTAACAACAACCCCCCGGGGTATTAGCTCAAACATGAAACAAAACACCTGGCGTTGTCAATTCCCCCACGACAGATAGCAAAAGCTGTGCCGTAAGTTATCCGAATCATTTCTCCAGTACTTAGATGATGTTCTGCGAGTAAATTGACGTACTTATTGCGAGGCGACGGGAGTTTTTGAGTGCAGCCTGCCGTATCGTAGCGGCAATACCACAAAAGGTCGGAAAACATTGCAGAGATCCATGCGTCGGTATTATGGCGATTATGCCTGGAACTGTCGATTTTCTGGCGATGATACGGAGGACGGTTATCAACCGATTAGCCAAAAAAAAGGGCCAGCGCATCAGCACCGGCCCCGTCTTCAGGCGTATGCAGCAGCTCAAGCTTTCTTGATAAGAAACTCGTACTTGCCGCCCGCTTCCTTGGATTCGAGCAATTCGTTACCGGTTTGTTTGGCGAAGGCTTCGAAATCCTTCACAGAACCCGGGTCAGTCGCGATGATATGCAGTACCTGGCCACTGGTAATGGTTCCAAGCGCTTTCTTCGCCCGCAGAATCGGCAGTGGACAGTTCAGGCCGGATGCATCAAGTTCTTGGTCAAAATTTGCCATCTTAAAGCGCTCCTTAACATTAAGCTTTTGATCTGTGTATGTGGTGTTCGTGAAGGCCCGTACTTATAAGGTAAGTGGGCAGTAAACGCAAGTCTGGCGCTACCGCAACGGTGAGGGTACCGCCGCTCAGTCGCGGCTGAAGTTAGCGGCCCATTCAGCAGGACTTGAGAACACCGGCACTTCCAGATGAAGGCCATCACGGCACCAGGCGGCAATTCCGCCCCTCAGACTGGTCACCCGATCCACCCCTTGCTGTAACAGATACCGGTAGACCTGCGCAGAACGGGCGCCGGACCGGCAATAGAAAATCAGCGTCTTGCGCTCGCGCAGTTCGTGTATCTTCAAAGGAATCAGATGCATAGGCACCGGCTCTGCATTCGGCAACACACCTTGCGCCATTTCCTCCACACTCCGCACATCAATCAGGAAGAAACTTTCCTGTGCGCTCCGGATCAAACTATCCAGTTGGCGCGCATCGATTCAGTGAAACTCCGCATACCAGATCATCATCTATATTAGAAAAAACTGATATTGTTCCTGCATCAGGCTGTCCCGTCAAGTTTGGCAGCGCACCCGGTGGTGAGCCTCCCTGAGCTAAGGTATTCTTAAACCGAATGAAATCACATCTCCTGAAAATCGTCTCCCTGGCAGCAATGCTGGCATTAAATCCTGTTGCGGCGCCTGGCGACACGGGTGACAACCTGCCCGATTTCGGAGATTCAAGTGGCAGCCTGATTTCTCCCACCAGAGAATTTGAACTCGGCAAGGAATTCATGCGCAGCGTGACAGCGCAGGTGCAACTGGTGGATGACCCGCATATCCAACAGTACATTCGGCGCCTGGGAGAGCGACTGGTGTCGCACAGCGATGCCCCGCGCTACCCGTTCACTTTTTTTGTCATAGAGGATTCTTCGGTCAATGCGTTTGCCGGACCTGGCGGCTACATTGGCGTCCACACCGGCCTGATACTGGCGGGGCGCAACGAAAGTGAATTGGCCGGCGTATTGGCGCATGAAATCGCACACGTCACCCAGAGGCATCTGTTACGCGCCTACGAATCGGCGCAACAACTCAGCCTGCCGACTGCCGCGGCCACTATCGCCGCCCTGCTGCTGGGTGCCGCAACCAGCAGCGATGCCGGCATCGCTGCGGCGTCCGCAATCCAGGCGGGCAACATTCAGCATCAGTTGAATTTCACACGCGCCAACGAAAAAGAGGCTGATCGCATCGGCATTCAGACGCTCGACCGCAGCGGTTTTGATCCCTATGGCATGCCCAGTTTCTTCGAACGCCTGTACCAGTCCACGCGCCTGTACGGCAGCGCCAGTATTCCCGAATTTCTCAGTACCCATCCAGTCACCTCGGATCGTATTGCCGAAACCATGGAGCGCGCCGCTCAACTCGGCAAAACCCGGGAAAACGATTCAACAGAATTTCAGCTGGCACGGGCACGGCTCAAAGTCACCACGGCAGACGATACCCGGCCAGTGCTGCGGGAGTATGCAGCGCTGAGCGCGAAACCGGACGCCGGCCCCGCCGATCACTATGGGCTCGCTCTGGCAAAATGGCGTAACGGTGACACAGCCGCCGCGCGCGAGCTCCTGCAGGATCTGCTGGCGTCAGACCCCGATCGTATTTTGTACCGCACCACGCTGGCCGAATTGCAGATGGACACCGGCAACCCCCGCGAAGCACTCCAGCTGTACAAGGACACCCTGGCGCTGTACCCGGGCGACCTGGAGGTTGGCGAATATTACGCAGCCGCCTTGCTCCGCACAGGCCAGGCAGCAGCCGCACGCTCGCAGGTCCTGGACATGTTGCGCGATCGCCAGGCCCGCACACCCGCCATCTATGAACTCTGGGGCAAGGCAGCACGTATCGCCGGTCCGGAGTGGGAGACCCGGCAGGCCGCAGCGGAACTGCACTTCCTCAGGGGTAATTTCCCGCTGGCTGTCGAGCAACTGGAACAGGCACTCAAATATCCGGAGCTGAGCCCCTATGATGAGGCTCGGGTGCGCGCCCGACTGAAAGAATTCAAGACGGCGATCGAGGAACGAAGCAAAAAATAACGGAAGCCATTCGGAATAAAAGTCGTGACGCTCCCGTCTCGCGCTAAGACTGAGTTGATTTCATTACTGCGTGGCAAGCTGCCAGATCAGACTGCTTACTTTGACTGCCGAAATACCGGGAACTATAGTCATAGGTGCGAATCGAACACGATGGTTCGTGTGTTTCAACCCGAGCGAAGTGTGCCCTGCTTCGTAGTCAACCGCCAGAAAGCTGGCATTACAAACACCTTCAACATGCCTAAAGGAGGAACATGATGCGGCGAGTTACAATCGCATTAAAAACCGCAAGTTCAGTATTGGCGCTGGCGGGCGGCCTGATGCTGTTTCCGGTTACCGGTAATGCGGCGGAGGCTGAAAGCCCTTCCGTAGTCGAGCAGGGAAAAGAAATCGCTTTTGATCGCAAGAAAGGCAACTGTCTCGCCTGCCATGCTATCGAGGGCGGTTCTCTGCCGGGTAATATCGGGCCACCGCTGGTCGCGATGAAAGCAAGATTTCCGGACAAGGCAAGGCTACGCGCGCAGATCTGGGATTCAACCAAGGTCAATCCTGGCAGCATCATGCCGCCCTTCGGGCGCCATCAGGTGTTGACGGAAAGCGAGATCGACAAGATTGTGGAGTACATCTACACGTTGTAGGACGTGCAGATCCAATGAGGAGAGACACAAGTGATTAACACTAAACGCAGAACCTTTCTCAAGGGCACAATGGCGGCAGGAGCCGTCAGCGCCGCGATAGGCGCTGGCTTGCTGACCCCGCGGATGGTGCTGGCAGCCTGGCCTTCGGCAGCGTTCAATGCAGATTCTGTCGACGCAGTTCTGAATGAGCTGGTGGGGTCAACACAAACTGAAGAGTCGGACCAGATAGACATCCGTGCCCCCGATATTGCGGAGAACGGTGCCGTGGTCCCGGTTACCGTAACCACAGACATCGCCAACCCGGAAAGCATCAACATTATTGCCAGGCAGAACGCTACTCCGATGGTTGCGTCGTTCGTGCTCGGTTCCGGCACCGAAGGCTTCGTCTCGACCCGGATCAAGCTGGGCAAGACGTCGGACGTGGTTGCAGTTGTCAAGGCCAACGGCAAGCTGTATAGCACCAGCAAAGAAGTCAAAGTCACCATCGGCGGCTGCGGCGGTTAAACCAGTAGAGGATATTTGCAATGGCATCGATAAAGATTCGGGCGAAAGCCGAAGGTGGCGTCACTACTGTAAAGGCGCTGATCAGTCACCCTATGGAAACGGGGCAACGCAAGGATAAATCAGGGGTAGTAATCCCCGCGCATTTCATTCAGGAAGTCGTCTGTGAGCATAACGGCAACAACGTCATGACAGCGTTATGGGGAGTTGCTATTTCGAAGAACCCTTACCTGTCTTTCAAGTTTTCAGGCGCCAAACCGGGCGATTCACTGAAACTGAGCTGGGTCGATAACAAAGGCGAGAAAGATTCGACCGAAACACAGATCAGCTGAGCAGCCGTGCTGCTGAAATCAATCGACACCCGGAGGTGGAGAACCAATGAAAAAACTGCTTAGCATCGTTGCCGCGCTCGGCATATTAGGTGGTGTGTCAGCCGTGAGTGTGGCCGGACCCCAGCAGGACCTGCAGGAATTCCGCAGCTATTACGCGGAACGATTCCCGGACGTGAAGTTCAGTGACTTTGTCAATGGCGTATACGCCATTGACAAGGCGTCGCGCCAGGAGTGGGAGTCCATAGAAGAGTTCCCGCCCTATGAGCTGAACATCGAAAGGGGCAAAGCACTGTTCAACACGCCGTTCAAGAATGGCAAGACCTACGGAAGCTGCTTCCGTAATGGCGGCATTGGCGTGAGGCAGGATTACCCGCGTTTCGATACAGCCAGCGGCAAGGTCGTTACGCTGGAAGGCGCCATTAACGCCTGCCGGGAAGCCAATGGCGAAGAACCGTTGGGCTGGAAGAAGGGTGCCATAGCCGATATTTCCGGTTATATGGCCTACACTTCGCGTGGCAACAAAATGAATGTTGTGATTCCATCCGATCCGGCGGCCATGGCAGCCTATGAGCGGGGCAAGGAACACTTCTATGGGAAACGCGGCCAGCTCAACATGGCGTGCGCCGATTGCCACATGCACAACGCCGGCAACCGGGTTCGCGCTGATCTGCTGAGCCCTGCGCTGGGACATGTCACGCATTTCCCGGTGTACCGCTCCAAGTGGGGTGAGCTGGGTACGCTGCAGAGGCGGTATGGCGGCTGTAACAAGCAGGTGCGCGCCAAACCGTTCAAGGCCCAGAGCGATGAATACAAGGCGCTCGAATACTTTCACAGCTACATGAGCAATGGTCTGGAAGTAAACGGACCGGGCACCCGCAAGTAACCACGTAACTGACGGCAGAGACCCGGTCATTCGACCGGGTTTTTGCTTTCTGGTCCAGGAATAATCAGTCTGTCAGGCCGTCTTTAACTAGACGTACATGTGACACTCAATCAGGGATTAACCATACGATGAACATTAGCCGTCGCGAATTCATTCAAATGCTGGCAGTCGCCAGCGCTTCCGGCATTTCACTCAGCGCCTGCGATTCGGACAAAGTGGCCGGTGCCGCGATCAAACCATCGGCAAAGCCCAGCTCCCCCTATGAACTGGCACCCTTTGGCAATGTCTCACTTCTGCATTACACGGATTGCCATGCACAGCTCAATCCGGTTTATTTCCGTGAGCCCAGCATCAATCTGGGAGTCGGCGATATGCGCGGCCGGCCACCACACCTGGTCGGAGAAGCCTTTCTCGCGGAGTACGGTATTCAGCCGGGCTCGCGCGAAGCCTATGCTTTCACACATATGAACTTCGTCGAGGCAGCACGCAAATTCGGCAAGATTGGCGGCTTTGCGCACTTGTCCACTCTGGTACAACAGGTGCGTTCACAACGCCCCGGCGCACTGTTGCTCGACGGCGGCGACACCTGGCAGGGTTCCGGCACCGCCTACTGGACCAAAGCCCAGGACATGGTCGATGCCCAGAAACTGCTGGGCGTGGACATCATGACCGCGCATTGGGAAATGACCTACGGTGCGGAGCGGGTTCTGGAAATTATTGAGAAAGATTTCGCCGGACACATCGATTTTATCGCCCAGAATGTGGTTGACAACGAGTGGAATGAGCCGGTCTTCAAGCCTTATGTAGTGAAAGAGATCAACGGCATACCGACTGCCATTATCGGTCAGGCCTTTCCCTACACGCCAATCGCGAATCCAGGTTTTCTGGTCCCGGACTGGAGCTTTGGCATTCGGGATGATCGTATGCAGCAAATGGTCGACCAGGCGCGTGAGGAAGGCGCGCAGGTCGTGGTGGTACTGTCTCACAACGGCATGGATGTCGACATCAAGATGGCTTCCCGGGTCAGTGGCATCGATGCCATCATGGGTGGACATACGCATGATGCAATTCCGAAACCGCTGCTCGTCGCCAACGCCGGCGGGAAAACGCTGGTGACCAACGCAGGCTCAAACAGCAAGTTTCTTGCCGTGCTTGATTTCGATGTAAAAAATGGCAAAGTCCGCGACTATCGGTATCACCTGCTGCCGGTGTTTTCGAACCTGCTGGAGCCCGACGCCCGGATGGCCAGCCATATCGAAAAAGTACGCGCACCCTTCCAGGACAAACTGGCGGAGAAGCTCGCTGTCACTGATGAGCTGTTATATCGGCGCGGCAATTTCAACGGGACATTCGACCAGCTCATCTGCGATGCGATGATGGATGTACAGGGCGCCCAGATCGCCTTCTCGCCCGGTTTCCGCTGGGGCGTAAGCGTGCTGCCTGGCGAACCCATTACTTTTGAACACGTAATGACTCAGACCGCCATCACTTATCCGACTGTGACACTCAATAACATGACAGGCACACGCATCAAGGAAATACTCGAAGATGTTGCTGACAATCTGTTCAATCCGGACCCTTACTACCAGCAGGGGGGCGACATGGTGCGGGTTGGCGGACTTAAATATGCCATCGATCCCAAAGCCAGCATCGGCTCCCGGATCAGCGACATGGAACTGGATGGCAAGTCGATACAGCCCAACAAGGAATATTCCGTGGCCGGTTGGGCCAGCGTCGCTGAACCACTGGAAGGTCGTCCGGTCTGGGATGTAGTCGCCGAATACCTGCGCGATATCAAAACCGTGCACAATATCGAACTGAATCAGCCGCGCATCAAGGGGATGGAAAACAACCCGGGACTGGCGGAAACCGCATAAGCGTCAATCCGGCGCCTAGCAGCACAAAAAACTACGGGGCCTTGAAGGCCCCGTAAACGTGTGATTCTGGTGGGTCGTGTAGGATTCGAACCTACGACCAATTGGTTAAAAGCCAACTGCTCTACCGACTGAGCTAACGACCCGTAATGAAGCGGGGCATGATACCGAACCGACCGCAAATGACAAGTCTGCGGCCGACATGTTGATGATTATACCGCATCCAGCCGACGCAGCCTGGCCGGCAGCAGATGCAGATCCACCAGCGCACTCAGCAGTGCAGCGCCAAAGGATGCCTCATCTTCATAGACAAGCTTGTAGTACTGCACTTTCATGGTCAACGCCGAGCCCAGCACAATGCCTCCCAGCGCGATGAACGAGCCAACCGCGAGAGTCGAAACGCCAGTTATGCCCTGGCCGACGGTGCAGCCGAGCGCCAGCACACCACCGACGCCCATCAACGCACCACCCGCGAGGTGATTGAAGAAGTCGCGACCCGAGGCAAACCATTCAAAGCGAAAGCTCCGGCTGAATATCGCCCACAGGAATGAGCCGGCTACCACGCCAAACAGTGACATGATGCCAAATGTCACCCAGGCTGAGTTGAAGCCCGCCAGTGAATAATCCAGCGCCTGCCCCATGGGATTCACGAAAGTAAATGACTGTGCAGCCAGCGGACGACTGTCGGCAGGTTTTCCCTCCGGCGAATCCGACAGGAAATCCCATTGCTGGGTATAGCTTTGCAGAGAAAAATTCTCCTCATCAAGGGTGACGATTACATTGCTGCTGACGTACCAGGCCGCCAGCACCGCAACACCGACCACGACCCCGGCGAGGACATTGTTGCCGCTGCGACGAAAATCCGCGTTTCTGAACACCAGGTACAGAAGCCCCAGGCCCAGCACTGCACCGATGACCAGTCGAGCGGTCGCCGGATCGACACCGGCCGCCAGTAATGATCCGAGATCCTGACTGCCGCCGGTCTGGATCGCCAGCGGCCGGATCCAGTCGTAAAACAGCACGCTGAACAGCGTCTGATCAGTGCCGGGAAAAGGATTGGTCATAAAATAGGCGACCACTGCGATGACCAGCAGTACCAGCAGCGACTTCAGGTTGCCGCCTCCGAGTCGCACCAGGGTTTTGTTTGCGCAGCCACTGGCCAGCGTCATACCTACCCCGAACAGCAGACCGCCAAGCAGATTTTCCGCCCAGATCAGTTCGCTGGCCCGATATGGCGGAAAGCTGCCACCGCCGTCGATCAGACCGAAATACTCCAGTATCACGACGCCCAGCATTGCCATGGCGATCGCCAGCATCCAGGAGCGGAACCGGCCCTTGTCGCCAATGTTCACCCAATCGGATACTGCACCCATGGTGCAGAAGTTGGTTTTGTTGACGACCGCGCCAAGCACCAGCGCAATACCAAAGGAAGACCAAAGAAGAAACCATAACGCGGGGGAGAAACTTTCGAACTGCATGAACATGCTCCTGCTATCGTTACTGCCTCGTGCGGCCCTGCCGCTGACGAGTCCAAATGCAGTCGTGAGACTGCGAATCCTGTTACAAGAACTAGCTGTGCCGCACCCGATAGCGCGTGGGGTCGGCGATACCTGCTTCTATGAAACCCTGTCGACGCAGTCGACAGGAATCACATACACCACAGGCCGTGCCTTCTTCATCCGCGGCATAGCAGGACACGCTGAGCCTGTAGTCGACGCCGAGTGCGGTGCCGGTGCGGATAATCTCCGCCTTGCTCATCTCCAGCAGCGGCGCCTGCACCCGGAACGTGCCGCCCTCGGTACCGGCGCGGGTAGCGAGTTGGCAAAGACGCTGGAACGCCTGGATATATTCCGGCCGGCAATCCGGATATCCGGAATAATCAACCGCGTTCACACCGATGAACAGATCCCAGGCACCGAGCACTTCCGCCCAACCGAGAGCCAGAGAAAGAAAAATGGTGTTGCGCGCCGGCACATAGGTTACCGGAACCCCCTCACCCGGTTGTTCCGGAACGGCGATACGGGAATCGGTGAGTGCCGACCCGCCAATGGCGCCGAGATCCAGTGGAATGATCTTGTGCTCGATTGCACCCAGCTGCGTGGCAAGCTGCCGCGCTGCCCGCAGTTCGCCATGATGGCGCTGTCCATAATCGAGGCTCAGGGCATAGCAGGCATAATTCCGCTCGCGCGCAATCGCCATTACCGTGGCCGAGTCGAGGCCGCCGGAAAGCAGCACTACCGCCTTGTCAGCGTCCCGGCTCATCGCCCCAGAGGATCTTGTGCAATTGCACCTGAAACCGCACCGGCAAACGGTCCTCGAGCACCCACTCGGCCAGCCGGGTGGCATTCTGCTGCTCAAAGCTGGGCGAGAACAGTACCTCGCAACGCGCTGCAAGATCCCTCTCATTCAGCACCTGCCGCGCCCATTCATAATCTGTACGGTCGCAGATGACGAATTTCACCTGGTCGCGCGGACTCAGGCAGTCGAGGTTTTCCCAACGGTTCTTTTCGACTTCTCCGGAACCGGGTGTTTTCAGGTCCACGACCCGACTTACGCGCGAATCGACGCGACAGATGTCCAGTGCGCCGCTGGTTTCGAGCGACACCTGATGACCGGCGTCGCACAAGCGCTCCAGCAGCCCCAGGCAACCCGGTTGTGCCAGAGGTTCGCCGCCGGTAACGGTTACATGAGTAACCTGATATGCCGCAACCGAGTCAAGAATACTGTTGATATCCAGGAATTCGCCGCCCCGGAAAGCGTAGGCGGTGTCGCAGTACTGGCAGCGCAACGGGCAACCGGTGAGGCGCACGAATACCGTGGGCAGGCCGACGGTAGTGGATTCACCCTGCAGGGACAGAAAGATTTCGCTGATGCGCAGGCGCTCAGTGAGCGGCTGTGTGACGCAATCGAGCCTGGACTTCATGATGGCATTCGATCAGCGCGCGGGACGGGTTAATGCCCTTCCCGTTGCATACGCTCCAGACGTTCCTGCGCCAGGCGCGCAGTGGTAGTGCCAGGACTTTTCTCCACAACCTGGGTCAGCGATTGTCGCGCTTCATTCCAGTTTTCCATTTCATACTGTATATAACCGATCTTTAGACGGGCATCGCCAATCTTGCTGCTATCCGGGTAATTAACCGGCACCTTTCCAAACTCGCTCAGTGCCTGCGAGAACTGACGGGTTACATAATAGACTTCGCCAAGCCAGTATTGAGCATTGTCAGCATAGCTGCTGCCAGGGTATTTGTTCAGAAACTCCTGGAACGCAGAGGCAGCTTCGTTGTAACGCCCCTGCTTCAGCACCTCCAGGGCGGCGTCGTAATCCTTTCGCTCATCAGCCGGATTCAGGACCGGTGGTGCGGATGCTGAATCCGCCATGACGGGGGCGGTTTCCGCGCCGGTCGGCAGATTCTGTGACAGTGATGGATCGACGGCACCTGTCGAACTATTCGCATCCCCGCTTTCCAGACGATGCAGACGCCGGTCAATGTCGACGTACAGGTCGCGCTGACGTTTTTCGAGGCTTTCCAGATTGTGTGCCTGCAACTCCAGGGTGCCGCGCAATTCCTGCAGGGCCCGTTGCATGGTCTTCATTTCTTCCATAAGGTCGACCAGTGCACGCGTATCAAGTTTGCGTTCAACCTGTTCCAGTCGCCCTTCCAGTTCGGCGCGACTGGCGGCCGCCGACGCTTGCGCGCCGACGACCAGCAGACTTACCAGTAATGCGGCTCTAGTAGCCCACATAGACCAGCTCCACGCGACGGTTCATGCTCCATGCCGATTCATCATGACCTTCGACAGCCGGCTTTTCTTCACCATAGCTGACGGTGCTGATCTGAGCCGGTGCCGCACCCTGTACTTCCAGCATACGCCGCACAGACTGGGCACGGTGGTCGCCAAGGCCGATGTTGTATTCACGCGCGCCACGTTCATCAGTATGCCCTTCCAGAGACACTACGACGTCCGGATTAGCCGCGAGAAAATTCGCATGTGCGGCAACCAGCGCGCGGTCCTGTTCAGCGATGTCACTGCTATCAAAAGCAAAATAGATCACCCGCTGCGACAATGGGCTGTCGGGGTCGTTCAGTGCCTCGATGCTCAGGTCCCCGTAGCCGGAAACGCCCTCACTGGTCGCACCTTCGGAACCCGCACCGGCAGCCGTACCACGATCCTCAACTGACACACCGTCCTTGCCACCTGTGGAACTGCAACCAGACAACCAGCCAATCACCAATGCCACTGCCAGCAACTTCAAAGTCTTCATTGTAAAACTCCTTTACCTGTTAAGTTCTTGGTTGAAAAAAAATACTGCTTTGGTTATTCCTGCGGAGACCAGACCGGTTCCCGCACATTGCCCTCACTCAGGCTCAGGCGTTGCCGGAAGCGACCATCGCTGGAAACTGCGGCCAGTACGCCCCGGCGCCCGCTTTCGGTAGCAAAAATAATCATGCTGCCGTTCGGTGCAAAGCTTGGCGACTCATCCAGCGGACCTTCGCTCAACAGCCGGAGCAACCCGGTATCCAGCTCCAGCACTGCAATCCGGTAGTTTCCTCCCGCCCCGTGCACCAGCGCCAGGCTCTTGCCGTCGGGCGCGAAGTCGGCGCTGGCATTGTAGCTTCCTTCAAAGGTAAGGCGCTTGGCCGGACCGCCTTGCACCGACATGCGGTACAGCTGCGGGCCGCCGCCCCGGTCGGACGTGAACACGATGCTCCTGCCATCCGGTGACCAGACCGGTTCGGTGTCGATTGCCGGACCGGAGGTGAGGCGCCGGAGCTGCTTGTTGCTCAGGTTCAGGCTGTAGATCTCGGGATTACCGTCCCGCGACAAGGTCAGCGCCATACTGTGCCCGTCCGGAGACCAGCTCGGTGCTCCATTGATTCCTTCAAACGAAGCCAGCAGTTCGCGCTGTCCGCTGACAACATCCTGAACGAAAATGGAGGCGCGACGTTTTTCGAAAGAGACATAGGCCAGTCTGCGTCCATCTGGAGACCAGCTGGGCGACATCAGCGGCTGTTCAGAGGTCAGCAGTGTCCTCGGGTTATAACCGTCACTGTCGGCAAGCTGCAGCTGGTATTTCTTTGCGCCATTGGCGGTATCGGAAATCACGTATGCAATACGCGTCGCGAAAGCACCTGGCTGGCCGGTCAGCTTCTCGTAAATAATATCGCTTATCTTGTGCGCCACGTAACGCAGGCGATCGCGGCTGGCCGGCAGACTGTAGCCTGCGATCTGGCGGCCGCGAAAGATATCGAACAGCCGGAACTCGATGCGGTACTGGTCAGGGCCCAGCGTCTCGACGTTGCCGATCACCAGGTTTTCCGAGCCGAGCATACGCCAGTCCTGGAAACGCACCTGGCCGGCATCAGTCGGTCGCCCGATCAGGTCCCGCTCCGGCAGAGGCTCGAAACGGCCGCTGCGCGCGAGGTCCGCCGCGATAATGGCGGCAATATCTTCAGGCATCCCGGCACTGCCGCCAAACGGCACCACCGCAATGGGCACTGCACCTTCCACGCCCTGGGTGATTTCAATGGTCAGCGCCGCCTGGACCCAGCCGGGCAGACAAAGACACAGAATCAACAAACTGGAACGAACTCTTTTCATATTGAACCTGGTTTAAATTCAAATATCAGGACACGAAACTGTGCCATTACTTCAGGATCACGGGGCACCGGCAAAGGTGATGCCCTGAATACCGCCGCTTCCACTGACCTGTCGAATGCTGCATTGCCGCTGCTGCGGACAATTCTGGCGTTCGTGACATCGCCACTGGGTATCAGGCTCACCTCAACCGTGCATGACAGCCCGGAATCTGAACCGGGAGGCTGTATCCAGTTGCGCGCCACTTTATCGCGAATCCACCCGCTGTACTCACCAATGATGCGATCCATAGCCGATTGGCGCTGCGCGTTCTCGGCTGCCTGTTCCGCCGCCAGCCGCCCCTGCAACTCCTCCTCGGCCTTTTTACGCGCCACCTCTTCCCTGCGTTTCTGCTCGGCTGCGGCTTCGGCTTTTTTACGCGCTTCCTCTTCCTTGCGCTTTTGCTCGGCTTCGGCCTGCTTGCGCGCTTCTTCCTGCTTGCGCTTTTGCTCGGCTTCGGCCTGCTTGCGCGCTTCTTCCTGCTTGCGCTGCTGCTCGGCTTCGGCTTGCTTGCGCGCCGCCTCCTCTTCCTTGCGCTTCTGCTCGGCCGCCGCTTTCGCACGCGTCTCCTGTTCCAGCTTGCGTTTGCGTTCAGCCTCCGCCTGCTGCTTTATCTCCTGTTCCTGTTTGCGCTTCACTTCAGCCAGACGCTGCTCTTCCTGCTGACGCTTGCGCTCCGCCTCAGCAGCCTGCCGTTCCAGCGCCTCGACTTTTTCCTGTGCTGCACGCTGTTTCTGTTCTTCCAGTTGCTGCAGGCGCTGGACCTCGGCTTCCAGCGCGCCGGCATCCACTGCGACAGCCTGCACCGGCGCCGCTTTATGTGCCCCCGGTTTCACGGTCGGCGACCAGTCCAGGCTGACTATCAACACCGCCAGCAACACCCCGTGCACCAGTACCGCATAAATGAACGGCCGGGGATGGGTGCGTAGAAACTGTAACAGTTCGCGAATCTACCTGTCCTCCGCGAAAGGTTCCGTGACCAACCCGACACGTTTGGCGCCGGCTTGCTGCAGTAGCGTCATAGCGTTGACGACATTGCCATAGCCGACCTGCGCATCGCCTCGCACCAGCACAGTGACTTCAGGACGCTGGCGCAAAATGGCGGCGGCACGCAACACTAGAGTTTCTGCATCGATCGGCTGCTCCGGATCCGAGCCTATATTGAGGAAGTAACGGCCGCCGGCGTCGACGCTCAGCACCAGCGGCTCCTGCTGGTCGCCTGGCATCGGCGCGGCATCCGCCTGCGGCAGCTCCACATCGACGCCCTGGTTCAACAAGGGCGCCGTGATCATGAAAATCACCAGCATCACCAGCATCACGT
This sequence comes from Thiogranum sp., assembly GCA_032251035.1. Lineage (GTDB taxonomy): Bacteria > Pseudomonadota > Gammaproteobacteria > DSM-19610 > DSM-19610 > Thiogranum. The sequence continues at coordinate 90,895 of JAVVEV010000009.1, forward strand.
CGATGTAGGGCACCACGTTGATTTCCGACATAGGTCGTTTGCGAGCTCGCTGTCTGGCCATCGTCTGTGCGCCTCAGTCGTGCGCCTGGCGCTGCAGAATGCTGGAAAATTCTTCCAGAAAATTGTCGTAGCGGCTTTCCAGCCGCTCCACTTCGTTGGAATAACGATTGTAGGCAATCACCGCTGGAATCGCGGCAAACAGGCCCATAGCGGTAGCAATCAGCGCCTCGGCAATACCGGGCGCCACCATGGCGAGAGTCGCCTGATGGACATTGCTCAGGCCGCGGAATGCATTCATGATGCCCCACACGGTGCCGAACAAGCCTACGTACGGACTCGTTGAACCTACAGTCGCGAGAAACGAAAGGTGAACTTCCAGATCGTCGATTTCACGTGAAAGCGCCACCCGCATGGAACGCTGCGCACCCGCCACCACTGACATGGGGTCAACACCCTTCCTGTGCAGACGGCTGAACTCCTTGAAGCCCGCAACAAAAATGTTCTGCAGACCGCGCGGATTATCGCTGTCTGATGAAACCTCCTGATACAGATTGGCCAGGTCACCGCCGGACCAGAACCGGTCTTCGAAAGACTCTGCGCCGCTGTGCGCTTCCGCCAGCGTAGCCCGCTTGCGGAAAATCATGGTCCAGGACAATACCGACACCACCACCAGCAGCAACATGACCAGCTGTACAACGACACTGGCCCCGAGGATCAGACTAAAAAAAGATAAATCAGCAGACATTCGCTAGCTCCGAACGAATAAATTCAGGAATGGGGGCGGGCTTGAATGAGCAGGCATCTACACAGGCTATATTAACATGGCCCATGCAAAGCACAGCGCTTTCACCGGTGCGCCGGATCTCCTGGGTGAAGGTAATGCTCGCGCGACGCTGCCGGGAAATTACTGCCGTCACCTCGAGCTGATCGTTGAATTTCGCCGGACGTTTGAAATCAATCTGAGCCGAATGCACAGTGAAAAGAATATTCTGCTGATCGCGCAAATCATCCTGCTCGAAGCCCATCGCTCTCAGCCGCTCGGTCCGCGCACGCTCCATGAATCTCAGGTAATTCGCGTAATACACCACGCCGCCACAATCCGTATCTTCGTAATAAACGCGAACCGGCCAAACAAACTCTGCCAAAAGCGTAACCCCCTTATCGACAACGAGCGCATGGATAAATTCCCGCATCAAACTCATCGGCAATGCGCGGGCTGCAGAAAAATTTTCGGCGCCATAGCTTAACGGGGCGCGCGGTGCTTTGCACGAAGGATTTTCCGCAAGAAAGAACACCAGTTGCACAGCTGTGACGGGAGCACATACCCCGCTGCAAAGCAGGGCAGATCAATTACTGACGGGCGTGCAGTGCAGATCTGACGCGCTCATATTCGCGACGATCAAGCAAACCGTCGCGATTCAAATCCGCAGTAGCGAATACCCGCTCCACACTGCCGACGGAGCGCGCCTCGACACGGCTGACATAACCATTGTTGTCGCTATCCAGCCGATTGAATTCAACGAAGCCGAATGCGTCAACAGCCGTTTCAGCATCAGTCTCGGCGCCGATCGAAACAGCGCACAAAAACACGAGACTCAGCAACAATAGGCGGTACATGGAATCCTGCCCAACAAGTTCGGATTCCTCAAGCAAGGACTGCGCCATTCTCGACAGTTCTTGTTCGGGGCAGTCGCCGGGCAGCTTTCCGGTCTGGATACCGGAAGATATGCTGCACAAAAGAGAAAAACCGTCGCCAAACGGCGACGGTTAAATCTGCTTTATTAGGGAAATCACGGTATTAAAAGGCAACATGCTGTCTCAATATGGAGACAGTATGCCAACCGAATCGTCGATTATTACAGCGCGGCGCGTAGCCCTTTGAACTGGGTCGGATTCAGATGATGCTTGTGAAGCAATTTATAAAACTCGGTGCGGTTGCGTTTGGCAATGCGCGCCGCCTGGCTGACATTGCCATTGGTTATCTGCAAAAGCTGGGTCAGATATTCCCGCTCAAAGCGCGAGCGTGCGTCAGCAAATGCCGGCATTTCACCCTCACCCTCGTCGCGGAGCGCCCGCTGCACCAGGCTGGTCGGAATCAGGGAAGTGGTGGTAAAGGCTACCGCCTGTTCGACCACGTTGTAGAGCTGCCGGACATTTCCCGGCCAGGTTGCCGACAGCAGGACTTCCATGGCGTCCGGGGAAAAGCCTTTAACGCCTTTCTTTTCGGCATCCGCCAGACTGCACAGGAAATGGTTGGCGAGCAGTGGTATGTCTTCGCGACGATCGAGCAGCGACGGGATATCCAACGTCACAACATTGAGCCGGTAATACAGATCTTCGCGGAAACTGCCATTCTTGCGCAGTTCATCGAGATCGCGGTGGGTTGCCGAGATCAGCCGCACATCCACCGGCACTGCCTGGGTCGAGCCGACCGGTCGAACGCTGCGCTCCTGAATGGCGCGCAACAGCTTCACCTGAAAACTCATCGGCATATCACCGATCTCGTCCAGAAACAATGTGCCGCCCGCAGCGGCCTGGAACAGCCCTTCGTGATCGCGCGTCGCGCCGGTGAAAGAACCCTTTGAATGACCGAAGAATTCCGACTCAAACAGCGCTTCGGGGATAGCGCTGCAGTTAACGGCGATAAACGATCCGCTGGCGCGCGAACTGGCCTTGTGGATTGCATAGGCCATCAGTTCCTTGCCGGTACCGCTCTCGCCGTGGATGAAGACACTGGCTTCGCTGGAGGCGACCAGGCGGGCCTGCCCGAGCAGATCTTCCATCAGGGGACTGCGGGTAATGATGCCCTGGCGCCATTCTGCGACAGTCTGCTCCTCGCGCAGCTCGTGTTGCTCGCCAGTCACCCGCAGCGCACGCGTGACCTGTTCCAGCAGATCCTTGCTATCGAAGGGCTTGGTAAGATAGCCGAACACACCGCGGCTGGTTGCATCGACCGCATCCGGTATCGATCCATGCGCGGTCAGAATGATGACGGGCAGGGCTGCATTACGCCGCCGGATCAGGTCGAATAACGCCATCCCGTCCATGCCATCCATACGTAAGTCTGTGATTACCAAGTGAGGTTGGAAAGTCGGGATCTGCGCAATCGCTTTTTCGCCACTCTCGACTGCGGCCACTTCGTAGCCCACGGCGGACAGGCGCATCGACAGTAACCGCAACAATGCGGCGTCATCATCAACCACTAAAACCCGGTAACGACAAGCACTCATTTTTTCTCCTTGGACCTCAGGGTCAATTGCGTTGCTGAATAGTTTGTTCAATATTCTTCAGCTCTTGCAACTGCTGTTCCAGTTCGGCGACGCGTGCCTCAGTCGCGCTCAGCCGGGCCTTCAATTCAGTCATTTTATCACTGGACCACTGCTGTTCGGCGATCATTTGTTCAAGTAAGGCGGCGAAAGCTTTTTCACCCCCCCCGGCCGTAGAAATGTCTATTTCTTTCAACAAGCTGGAGGCCCGCTTCTGGTCGCGAACCGGCGCCGGGCCGGTCGCCAGCAGCAACGCCAGTCGCAGCCGGTTGCGCGCATTGTCAGTTCTGGCGAACTCATCTTCCCGCACCTGCAATGCCAGTTGCAGATTATCTTCCGGCAAAGCCAGAACGCGTTGCCACTGTTCCAGCCAGTACGCCACATCATCCACGCGCACCGTGAGCGGTCGCGCCGCCACACCGTTTTCATCGCGCTGAACAATCACCGGCTGACAGCCCGTGACTGAAACTAACAATATAGAACAGAGAACCAGAGGTTTAAGCACGGTTCACCTCCGGTACCTGGGTTGGAACAATGACCCGGAGACAGGCACCACTATCTTCACTATCAATAACCTCAATATAACCATGATGAGCTTGCGCGTATTCGCGAGCGATCGACAATCCCAGCCCAGTGCCACGCACATGACCGCCGGCGGCCGAGGCGCCCTGATAGAAGGCATCGAAGATGCGGCGGCGTTCGTCGGCTGGAATGCCGGGGCCGGAATCAGCCACTTCGATGACCGCCTGCGCGCCGACTTTTTCCAGCCGCACGCGCAGTACACCTTCGATCGGAGAGAACTTGACGGCGTTGGATACCAGATTGTCTACCAGGGTGCGGAGTTTGCCACGATCGCCATCAATTTCCACCCGCTGCAGCGACACCTGCAGGTCCAGCTGACGGGCCAGCACTGCAACCTTATGATCCTCCAGCACATCTTTTATCAGCCGGTTCAACAGCACGCGTTCAATTTTCAGCTGTGATGCCCGCGAGGTCGCAACATTGAAATCCAGCAGGTTCTCGATCAATTTTTGCAGTTGCAGACTGTTACTACGCAGAATGGCGGCGATTTCCCGTTGCTGCGAGTTCAGGTTGCCGACCACCTCTTCGGTGAGCAGCTCAGAACCTTCGCGGATCGCAGTAAGTGGTGTTTTCAGTTCATGGGAAATATGCCGGAGAAAACGACTCTTTTCCTGTTCCACTTCCAGCAGGCGACGGCGCATCCAGTCGAGCCGTTCGCCCAGCTGCTCGAGGTCGCGCGGGCCGACGATCTTTGCCGGCGCAGAAAATTCGCCGTCACCAAGCCTGCGGATAGCCTGATCCATCTGGCGGATCGGGCGCGTAATCATTAGCGAAAAAATGCCACCCAGGATCAACGCACCCGGGATGAGCGCCATTGCCTGCAACATCAGGCCCCGCTGGAGACGCGCTCCATGCGCTTCCAGTCGCCTCACCTCATGGTCCACCAGCGCCGCACTGTCGATCATCAATTGCCGTGCATCCTGCCCCAGTGTCCCGAAACTCTCCAGGGCACGCTCGACATTCGGCGGTTCCGGCGCTGTCGCTGTCAGCACATCGTTGATTTCCGCCTCCACCTTTGTGATCAGAGCCAGCCGCTGACGCTGCAATGCCGAGAGATTCAGCGCGGACAACGACTGCGCAATCTCGAGAAATTTCTGATGATTATCACGGTAGACGTTCAACAGTTCGGCATCGCCCAGCACCCGGGACTGGCGCGCATTGCGCTCCATAGCAATGATCGCCTCGAGCAACTTCTGACTGCCCTGGGTGGTGCGCACCGTCGCAAACAGTGCCTGTTGCCCCTGCGCGACCAGCCTCTCCACCGAATAAGCGGCATGAATGAGCGCCGCCATCAATGGCACCACCACCAGCACAAAGCCGACCAGAAGCAGCCGCCGGATAGATCTTGGACGATAAAGTCGCACACTTTCACCTTGCTCGAACGGAAGGCGTATTGTGTGGGAAACGCCAGTGCAATTGAAACAGCCAGGATAATTTATGCAAACCGGCTCACACACCGGCGCCGGACGAACCGGCGCGGGTGGAGAGCGGTTGCAATCTGGGAGCCGGATGAGCCTCCGGCGGTTAGGAAATTCGCCGGCCCGATGGCACCGGCGTTATTGCTGGTACCCGGTTAAACCCCTAGACGACGCTCCCGAATCCCTTGTCTACCGCTCCGGCAGGCGGTTCCAGGCCCGCCAGGCGGCAACCCTGGGCAATCGGTCCACCCGGAAACAGGCTATACAGATATTTGTAGCCACCTTCTTTGTGGAATCGTTCGTCCAGCGCGTCGTGTAGCTCGCGCACGCTATAGTGCGAGCACTCGTGACGGAAACAATACTCCTGAAGTGCGCGCAGTTCGTTCCAGTGGTCATCGGTCATGGTCAGGCCCTGCTCCCGGGCCATCGCCTCGGCTGCCGTTTTCGACCACCCATCCGGTGCACACGGAAATGCCGGATCAGCGCTGGAAGCCACCTGAGCCTCTGACAATGTCCATTTTTCTGAAGTCCCTGCATGATCCGCAGGTTTATTCATAACCGCCATAATCAAACCCTCCTAATTCCAGGCTAAACGGGCCGGGTGGACCCGTCTCTCCTGGAAGCATAGCACCGTTTTTTCACACCTGCCGCGCAGTTGCCTGCTACCACTGAAAGGATGCTGGAGTTTCGCTGGTGCGATCATTACAATGCGCGCTTTGTTGTTTTTGTGCCTGCGCAGTCAAGCTTCGAGCTTCCGGCTGCGCCAACTACCTTCCGGAACAGGAGTCTCTCCATAATGGAGCTCACAACAGAAATGATGTGGGTGCTGGGTTTCCTTGCATTCACGATTTTCCTTTTTGTATCTGAAATCGTACGTGTCGACGTCGCTGCGATCCTGATCATGGTGCTGCTGGGGCTGACCACCGTGGTCCCGTTCGTGCCGGCTCTGGTTGATCCGAACCATCTGTTCGATGGATTTGCGAGTAATGCGGTGATGTCGATCGTCGCAGTCATGATCATCGGGGCGGGTCTCGACAAGACCGGCCTGATGGGACAGGTTGCCACGTACATTCTTCGGATCGGCGGCTCTACTGAGAAGCGCATCATTCCTCTGGTGTCCGGCACGGTAGGCGTTATTTCCGGCTTTATGCAGAACGTTGGCGCTGCGGCCCTGTTCCTGCCGGTAGTCAGCCGCATTTCGGCCCGCACCGGACTGTCACTTTCGAGACTGCTGATGCCGATGGGTTTTTGCGCCATTCTCGGCGGGACCGTCACGCTGATCGGTTCCAGCCCGCTGATTCTGCTGAACGATCTCATCGCTACCTCGAACCTGACGCTGGCCGCAGGCGGCCTGCCGCCAATGGAAAGCTTTGGACTGTTCTCGGTGACACCGATCGGACTCGCCCTGCTGCTTACCGGCATCATCTACTTCGTCTTCGCCGGCAAATACGTGCTGCCGATCCTCAGTGGCGCACAGCTCACCCGTTCCGAGAGCACGGTGGACTACCTCAATCGCGTTTACGGTCTGTCGTTCCGGCTCAATGAAGTGCACGTGCCGGCAGAAAGCCCGATCGCCGGAAAAATACTCGAGGACATCGAACACCAGTACCGGGTACGCATCGTTGCCGTGTATTGCCGCGATCAGGTTCACCTGGCGCCCGGCGGACTGGGACGTGATTTTGAAATCTGTTCGGGCGCGGTGCTGGGCATCCTTGCGTCGGATGAGGCACTGGAGTCTTTCGCGGCGATCAACCGTCTGCAGATCAGCCCCGACATCGAAGTACTGGTAGCGGCGCTGACTCCGACGCGGGCAGGCATTGCGGAAATCGTCATCCCGCCAGGCTCCCAGAAGGTCGGCAAGTCCTGCCGGGAAATCTGGATGCGCAAGACCTACGGCATATCAGTACTGGCTATTCATCGCCAGGGCGAAACCATACGCGAAGGCGAAGGCGTGCGAGACATCCCCCTGCAGGGCGGCGATACCCTGATCTGTCACGTTGCCTGGGATCAACTGGCGCGCCTCGAACACGATCGGGACTTTGTCGTCGTCACCACGGAATATCCGCACGAAGAATTGCGCCCGCACAAGGTCAACGCGGCGCTGACATTTTTCCTGATCGCGCTCGGCATGATCCTGTTTACCGATATACGCCTGTCGATAGCCCTGCTGACAGGCGCCGTGGGCATGATCGTCACCGGTGTGCTCAGCATCGATGAAGCCTATCAGGCAGTGAGCTGGAAAACCGTGTTTCTGCTCGCCAGCCTGATTCCACTTGGTGCCGCGGTGGAACTGAGCGGCACCGCCGAATGGATTGCGGTGCACACGCTGGAGCTGGTTGGAAGCAATGTGAGTCCATTACTGCTGCAGGCGGTGATTGCCGTGCTTGCCACTGGATTTACCCTGGTCATGTCCAATGTCGGCGCTACCGTACTGCTGGTGCCGCTGGCTGTTAATATTGCGCTACAGGCTTCTGCAGCCGGTATCGAAGGCATCAATCCCGCCGTGTTTGCACTGACTGTCGCGCTTGCCACATCCAATTCGTTCCTGATACCGACACACCAGGTGAATGCCCTGATCATGGGACCGGCAGGCTACAAGGTTAAGGATTTCCTGCGCGCCGGCAGCGTCATGACGGTGTTGTTTCTGGTCGTCATGCTGCTGGTCATGCAGCTGATTTTCTAGTCGCGTATTGCTGCGGTAGCGCCGTCAGATCCGCAGATCACTGCCGAACCAGTCGCAGGCCATACCGACGCGTTCGCCGACACCGTGCTTGCCATATGGCTGTGCCGGGCTATGCCCCCATACCGGACCGGGCCAGGCCGGATCGCTGCTGAACCGCGCGACATGATGCACGTGCAGCTGTGGCACCAGGTTACCGAGCGCACCGATATTGATTTTGTCGGCATGAAAACTCTGCATCAGGTGGCGCGCCAGAGTTGCCGACTCGCGCCACAATTGCTGCTGGTCAGCATCACTCAGTTGAAACACCTCGCGGATCGCGGCGCGCTGCGGCACCAGGATATACCAGGGATAGCGGGCATCATTGAAAAGCAACAGCACACTGAGCGGCAATCTGCCGATCAGGATGCTGTCCGCTGCCAGTCTCGGATCCAGCTCAAACTGCTCGCTCATCGCATCGCCCGTATTTTTTCCGCAGTGAAAACAGTATTCTGATCCTTGTACTCCTCAACCGCCGGAGCTTCAAGCGCGCATGCGCGCCCAGCAACATGAATTATATTCTGGCCATCGATCAGGGCACACACGCCAGCCGCGCCCTGCTGTTCGACGCCCGCGGGCGCAGCATAGCCAGGCACCTGATCCCGGTGCCGCTGCAGCACCCGAAGCCAGGCCGCGTCGAACAGGACGCAGCGCTGATTCTGGATTCGGTGCGAACTGCGGTGCGGGAAGTCCTGGCGCAGGTATCGCCCGCCCAACGTCGCGCAGTGCGCTGCTGCGGAATCACGACCCAGCGTTCCACGGTACTTGCCTGGCGCCCAGACGGCACGGCGCTGAGTCCGGCAATCAACTGGCAGGATACGCGCGGTGCGCGCGCAGTCGAGCGGCTGGCAGCGCACAGTGAGACGATCAGGCGTCTGTCGGGCCTGCCGCTGTCGGCACATTACGGCGCCAGCAAGCTGCACCACCTGCGGTGTCGCTACGGTGATGACCAGAATCTGCGCACCGCCCCCCTGGCCAGCTTCCTGCTCAACCATCTCGTCGACCCGGAGCCTTTCGTCATCGATCACGCCAATGCGCAGCGCATGCAGTTGCTGGACATCGATCAGCTCGAGTGGTCGCAGCCGCTGTGCGACTGGTTCGAAGTCCCGGTTGCCAGTCTCCCGGCCTGTGTGCCGGTGACAAACAATTATGGTTGTCTGCTGGAACAGGACATCCCGGTGACTGCCGTGTCCGGCGATCAGAACGCGGCCTGGTTCGAGGCCGGTGCACCACCAGCCGGTACCGCGCTGGTGAATCTGGGCAGCGGTGCATTCGTACTGACAGCGCAGCATGAATCCGCCGCACCGGCCGGCCTGCTGTCCAGCATCGTATACAGCAATGCTGCAGGTCGCGACTACGTCATTGAAGGCACTGTCAACGGCGCCGGTAATGCGCTTGACTGGTTGCACCAGCAGCATGGCATCGAGACCCGCACCGGTCAGCTCGATAGCTGGCTCGAGCAAATTGCTGCACCACCGGTATTTCTGAATACCGTTGGCGGACTGGGCTCACCCTGGTGGCAGCGGCAGTTGGCACCGGAATTTGTGAATGACACCGGCCAGTTCAGCGCTGGCGAACGCGCAGCGGGTGTCGCTGAAAGCATCCTGTTCCTGATCCAGTACAACCTCGAACAGGCGACTGGCAAGCAACCGCTACAGAGGCTGCACGTCAGCGGCGGCCTGTCCGGTATCGATGCCCTGTGCCGCAAACTGGCGGACCTGACCCAATGTCCGGTGCAACGTTGCGAATCCAGCGAAGCCAGTGCGCGTGGTATCGCCTGGCTGGCGGCGGGTCGCCCGGCCGACTGGCAGAGAAGCGGCGCGGGCCAGCAATTCGAACCGCATGTCGATAACGCTTTGCAGGCGCGTTACCAGCTTTTCATCGAACGACTTCAACAACGAATTGCACAGCAACATGACTGATCCGCAGGTACCACAACTGGTCGGCCACCGCGGCTATCTGGCGCGCTATCCGGAAAACACCCGGCTGGGACTCGACGCTGCGCTGCAGGCCGGCGCCTGTTGGCTGGAGTTCGACGTGCAGCGTTGTGCGGACGGGCAGTTCGTGCTGTTGCACGACAGCGATCTGCAGCGTACCGCCGGCGATTCTCGCTCCGTTTTCGAGCTGGACAGCCAGACGCTGGCAGCGTGCAGCGTCCATGAGCCGCAGCGTTTCGGTAACCGTTTTGCCGGTGCAACGGTCCCCCGCCTCGCTGCAGTACTGGAATGGCTCACAGGCTTTCCGCGGGCGCGCGCCATGGTCGAGATAAAAGCCGAAAGCCCCGACCACTGGGGGCTGGAGCCCGTTATGGATCCGCTGCTGGCTCAACTCGAACCGTTCCGCGACCAGTGCGTGCTGATTTCCTTCAGTTATGCTGCCATCGCTTTTGCAAAACAACGCAGCCGCGTCGAAACCGGTTGGGTCCTGTCGCGATATGACGAGAGACACCGTCAACAGGCGCAGGCACTGCGGCCTGACTTCCTGATCTGCAATGAAAACAAACTGTCCTCGCAATGGCAGCCCTGGCCCGGCCCCTGGAAGTGGATGCTGTATGACATCATCGACCCGCAACGGGCGATGGCCTGGGCGGCGCAGGGCGTCACGCTGATCGAAACCGCCGACATCGGCGCCATGCTGCAGCATCCGCTGCTTGCCGGGAGCGCCTGCCGGCATGGACTATGATGTAGTTGTCATCGGCGCCGGCATTCATGGCGCCGCGGTTGCGCAGGCGGCCGCCGCGAACGGCTACCGTACCTTGGTGCTGGAACAGTACAGCGAACCTGCACAGGGCACGTCGAGCAAGTCCTCCAGCCTGATCCATGGCGGTCTGCGCTACCTGGAAAGCGGTCGGCTGCGACTGGTGCGCGAGTGCCTGGTGGAACGCCGGCGTCTGTTGCGCAACGCACCACACCTGGTACAACTGCGGCCTTTCCATATCCCCGTCTACCGGCATACCGGTCGCCCGGCCTGGCTGATGTTTCTGGGTTTAAGTCTGTACAGCCTGCTGAGCGGCCATACTTTCAGGCGCGTACCGCGGGCACAATGGAGCACACTGGATGGCTTGCGCACCGCCGGACTGCAAACCGTGTTTCAGTATCCGGACGGGCAGACGGATGGTGCGCTGCTGACGCGCGCGGTGCTGGCATCCGCCACCTCACTGGGCGCCCACATAAACTACAACTGCAGTTTCACCGGCGCCCGTTGCTACCCCGACGGATGTGACATCGATTACACACTCCACGGGCACAGTCACCGGGTGCGCGCACAGACACTGGTCAACGGCGGCGGCCCCTGGGTGAATGAGGTACTGCAACGCGTCGAACCGGCG